>CAZABC010000003.1:0-13156 GCA_964483405.1 uncultured Anaerolineaceae bacterium | reverse complement strand
CCCGCGTCACCCGCGTCACCCGCGTCCCGCCGCTCGGTCTCGGCGAGCGCGCGGCGACTCGCCTCGCGAGTCCGCATGACCCCGCCGGCGGCGCGCATCGGGTCGACCTCGGGGCCTCGATCCGTTCGCCGCCTCGGGCCGCCCGACGCCCGGTCAGCGGCTCGCGCCTCGCGCCGGGCGTCCATCCGACTGCCGATCGTCGCCTCGTAGCCCTGCTCGGTCGGACGGTAGTAGCGCCGGTCGGCGATGGCATCGGGCAGGTAGGCCTGGTCGACGTCCGACCCCTCGTAGTCGTGCGGGTAGCGGTAGCCGACGCCGATCCCGTGGTGCTTCATCCGCCGGTCGGCGGCGTTGCGGAGGTGGAGCGGCACCGGCAGCGACCCGAGCGCCGCGACGTCCGCGGCGGCAGCCCAGTAGGCGAGACCCGAGCGGTTCGACTTGGGCGCCGTGGCGATGTACGTCGCCGCCTGGGCGAGGGCGTACTGCGCCTCGGGCAGCCCGACGTGGTCGAGGGCGGCGGCGGCCGCGACGGCGACCTGGAGCGCTCGAGGGTCGGCGTTGCCGACGTCCTCGCTGGCGCTGATGATCAGCCGCCGGGCGATGAACCGCGGGTCCTCGCCGGCGGCGACCATCGCCGCCAGCCAGTAGACCGCGGCGTCGGGGTCGTTGCCGCGGAGGCTCTTGATGAAGGCCGAGACCGTGTCGTAGTGGCCGTCGCCGGCCCGGTCGTACCCGAGCACCCGCTGCTGCGCGGCCGCCTCGATGTGGGCCAGCGTCGGTGCCACCCGTCCCTGGGCGTCGCGCGCGTCGTCGGCGTCGGCGAGCGCCACCGCGCCCTCGAGGACGTTGAGCGCCTGGCGGGCGTCGCCGCCGGCGATCGACACGAGGTGCTCGAAGGCGTCGTCGGCAAGCGCGACCCCGCCGGTCGGACCCAGCGCACCCGCCAACCCGCGGGTCCCGTCGGCCAGCGCCCGACGGACGACCGCGGCCACCTGCGCGTCCGTCAGCGGCTCGAGCCGCCAGACCCGCAGCCGGGACAGGAGCGCGGAGTTCACCTCGAAGTAGGGGTTCTCGGTCGTCGCGCCGATGAGGGTGACGGTCCCGTCCTCGACGTGCGGCAGGAGCGCGTCCTGCTGGGCCTTGTTGAAGCGGTGGATCTCGTCGATGAAGAGGACCGTACGGCGGCCGTCGATCGCGACCCGCTCGCGTGCCGCGGCGATCGCGGCCCGGACGTCGGCCACCCCGCTCATGACCGCCGAGAGCGTCTCGAAGCCAGCGCCGATCTCGGCCGCGAGCAGGCGGGCGAGGCTCGTCTTGCCGGTGCCGGGCGGGCCCCACAGGAGGAGCGAGGCGAGATGGCCGCGGGCGGTCGAGCGCCGGAGCGGCCCGTGCTCGCCGACGAGGTGCTCCTGGCCGACGAACTCCGAGAGGTCGCGCGGCCGCATCCGCGCCGCCAGCGGCTGCTGCTCGGGCGGCGGAGCGAAGATCGAGGGCTGGCGGTCCGGACGGCCGGCCGGTCGGCGCGGGGGCATCGGGACCAGTCTACGGGCGCGATGCCCGTCGAGGTCAGAGCGGGCTGAGCCCGACGACCTCGAACAGGAACCAGATGCCGAAGAGGATCGCGGTCAGGAGCGACGCCGTGACGAGGATCCGGCGGAGGTCGCGGGCGACATAGTCGTACTCGTGTGCGTACTGGACGGCAAGCCCGCCCGACGACCGGCGGCGCGTCGCCTGCGACGCGAGCTCGTTCGGCCGACCCGCGACCGGACGGCGCTCGGCCCGCGCCGGGGCCGCCTGCTCCGCGGCGGCGATCCGGGCCTCGTACTCGGCGGCGCGGGCCTCCTCGGCCGCGGTCAGCCCGACGGCAGGGGCGGTCGCCGGGCCGTTCGCCGGCTCCGTCGTCCGGGCGACCGGGCGCGTCGCGCGCGTGATCGGCCGGCGCTGGCCGGGGCGTCCGGTGCCGCGGGTGCGCTTCGCCATGCTGTCGCGGGGCCTCCTGGTTCGCGGTCCTTGCCCTCGATCGCTGCTGGACGGTCGCGGGCCCGGGAGAGGATAGCACCGGCCCGTCCGCCGCGAGCCGGCAGCCGCCCGGCGCCGGCCAGCCCGGGTCGAGCGACCCCTGCTAGACTCGCCCGGTCCCCATGGAGGTCCGGTCATCGACGGCTCTGCGAGCGATCCGCTCGTCCTCGCCCTCGGCGCGCTCGTCGTGGTCCTGCTCATCGTCGCCGGCTGGGCGGCGTGGGCCGTCGTCGGGCTGCGGCGGCGCATCGACGCGCTGACCCGCGGAGCCACCGGGGCCGACCTCGAGGGTGTCCTCCGCGACCACCTCCGGCAGGTCGAGGGCGTCGCGACCGACCTGCGCGAGCTGGAGGCTCGCACCGCGGTCATCGAGCGCGAGGGCCGGTTCGCGGTCCAGCGGGTCGGGTTCGTCCGGTTCAACCCCTTCGACGACACCGGCGGCAACCAGAGCTTCGCCCTGGCGCTCCTCGACGCCAACCAGGACGGGATCGTCGTCAGCAGCCTCCACGCCCGTCAGAACACCCGCATCTATGCGAAGGCGATCGTGACCGGGCGCTCGGACGCGGCACTGTCCGACGAGGAGACCGAGGCGCTCCGCCTCGCGATGGGCGGGCGCCGGACGACCGCGTGACGGCTGAGGTGTCACGCCGGCCCGTGACACTCGCGATGTGCCCGCCTCCAGCCCCCCGACCGACCGTCGCGCGAGCGACCGGCCGATGACCCACGAGCGGCCCCTCCGCGCGTCGCGCTCTCGCCGTGAGCCGGGTCCACGCCGCGAGCCGCGGCCGCTCGAGCAGCTGCCCGTCTGGGACGCCCTGCCCCATGCCGCCGAGCCGGACGCGGGTGCGGCCGGCGCCGCCCTCCTTGACGGCCTCAACGCCGACCAGCGACGGGCGGTCACCCACGGCGACGGGCCGCTGCTCGTCGTCGCCGGGGCCGGGACCGGCAAGACCCAGGTCATCACCCGCCGGATCGCCTGGCTGATCGCGACCCGCCGGGCGAAGCCGTCGGAGATCCTCGCTCTGACCTTCACCGACAAGGCGGCCGAGGAGATGCAGCTCCGGGTCGACCAGCTCGTCCCGTACGGCTGGACCGACACGACGATCGCGACGTTCCACGCCTTCGGCGACCGGGTCATCCGTGAGCACGCCCTCGAGCTCGGCCTGCCGACCGACGTCCGGGTCCTCTCGCGGCCCGAGACCGTCATCTTCCTGCGCGAGCACCTGTTCGAGCTCGACCTGGACCGGTACCGCCCGCTCGGCGACCCGACCCGCTTCCTCGGCGCGCTCGCGACGCTGTTCAGCCGGGCCAAGGACGAGGACGTCTCGCCGGCGGCCTACCTGGCCTACGCGGAGCGGCTCGCCGCCGAGGCCGACGCGGCCGCCGCCGCCCTCGCGGCGGCCGGTGACACGGCGACGGACGGCGATCGGGATGCCGCGGACGCACTCGCCGAGGAGGCCGCCCGGCAGGGCGAGCTCGCCCGGGCGTTCGGGCGTTACCAGGCGCTGCTGGGGACGAGCGGCTTCCTCGACTTCGGCGACCAGGTCAGCCTGGCCCTTCGGCTGCTCCGCGAGTCGCCGGCGGCCCGCCGGACCCTCCAGGAGCGGTTCCGCTACATCCTCGTCGACGAGTTCCAGGACACCAACCGAGCCCAGGCCGAGCTCGTCGCGCTCATCGCCGAGCGGCACCGGAACGTCACCGTCGTCGGCGACGACGACCAGTCCATCTACAAGTTCCGTGGCGCGGCGATCAGCAACATCCTCGAGTTCCGGGCCCGCTACCGACGCGCCCGGACGGTCGTCCTGCGGCGGAACTACCGCTCGCACGCCCCCATCCTCGACGCCGCCTACCGGCTCATCCGGCACAACGACCCCGACCGCCTCGAGGTCCGCGAGGGGATCGTCAAGCGGCTGGTCGCCCAGCGGTCGACCGACCGACCGACCCCGGTCCGGGTCCACGGCTTCGGGACCGGCGGCGAGGAGGCCGACTGGATCGCCGCCGAGATCGCCGGCCGGATCGCCGGCGGGCGCCGGCCTCGCGACGTCGCCGTCCTCGTCAGGACGAACGCTGCCGCCGACCCGGTCATCCGGGCCCTCAACGTGGCGGGGATCCCGTGGCGGTTCAGCGGCACCTCCGGGCTCTACGCCCGGCCCGAGGTCCGGCTCCTCCTCGCCTTCCTCCGCGCGGTCGCCGACCTGTCGTCGTCGACCGATGTCTACGCCCTCGCGACCTCGGAGCCCTACGGACTCGGCGGCGAGGACCTGACCCTCATCGTCAACACGGCCCGGCGACGGAACCGGTCGCTGTGGGACCTCCTCGCCGAGCTCGACCGGCAGCCCGGCATCCTCCGCGTGGGGCCGGGCACGCGGGCGGCGGTGACGAAGCTCGTCGCCGACCTGCGGTCGTATGTCGACCTCGCCCACGCCCGCCCGGCCGGCGAGGTCCTCTACGCCTTCCTCAAGGGCAGCGGTCTCCTCGCTCGCTTCGCCGCCGCGGAGACCGCCGCGGCCGAGGAGGCGGTCCAGAACGTCGCCCGCTTCTTCGACATCGTCAAGGCGCAGTCGGCGCTCCTCGCCGACGACCGGGTGACCTTCGTCGCGCCGCATCTCCAGACGCTCATCGAGGCGGGCGACGACCCGGCGACCGCCGACGTCGATCCCGATGCCGACGCGGTCGCCATCCTCACCGTCCACAAGGCGAAGGGGCTCGAGTACCCGGTCGTCGTCCTGGCGGGGCTGGCGACGGGGCGCTTCCCGGCGACCGAGCGTGGCGAGGCGCTGCCGCTGCCGGTGGCCCTCGTCCGCGAGACCCTGCCGGAGGGCGACTTCGCGCTCCAGGAGGAGCGGCGGCTGTGCTACGTGGCGATGACCCGGGCCCGCGACGAGCTGATCCTCACGTGGGCCGCGGACTACGGCGGCGCGCGGGCGCGGCGTGTCTCGCCGTTCGTCCTCGAGGCCCTTGACCTGCCCGCCGACGCGACCGCGACGGCCGCCGGCGCCCGGGCGACGGCGCCGCTCGAGCGGATCGCCGGCCACGAGCAGAGCGCCGCGACGCTGGGTGGCCCGGCCGACCCGGATGCGCCGCTGATGCTCTCGTTCTACGCGATCGACGACTACCTGACCTGCCCGCTCAAGTACCGCTACGCCCACGTCCTGCGGGTCCCCCTCGCACCGCACCACGCGATCATCTACGGGGCCGCGCTCCACGCGGCGGTCCAGGAGTTCCACCGCTGGCAGGCGAAGGGCCGGATCCTGTCGGAGGCGGAGCTGGCGGCGGCATTCGAGCGAGCCTGGACGAACGAGGGTTTCCTGTCCCGCGAGCACGAGGAGGCGCGGCTCGCCGCGGGGCGCCGCGCGCTGGCCCTGTTCCGCGAGGCCCAGCTCGCCCCGGACGCCGTCGTCCCGGCGTACGTCGAGCGCGAGTTCTCGTTCGTCCTCGACGGCGACCGCGTCCGGGGCCGCTGGGACCGGGTCGACATCGTGCCGATCGATGGCCGGCCAGGCGGCGCCGCCCCCGCCGACGCGGCCGGCAGCGCTGCCGCGGCCGACCACGAAGGGCCGCCGACCCCGAGCGTCGACGTCGTCAACCCGACGCTGCCGCTCGGACCCGCCGAGCGGGTGATCATCACCGACTACAAGTCGAGCGACGTCCGCGACCCGGCCAAGGCGAAGCAGCGCGCGCGCGACTCGCTCCAGCTCCAGATCTACGCCATGGCCTACGAGGCGATGACCGGGCGGCTGCCCGACGCGGTCCAGCTCCACTTCCTCGAGTCGGGGCTCGTCGGCCGGGCCGAGCTCGAGCCGAAGCGGCTGGCAAAGGCCCGGGCGAAGATCGCCACGGCGGCGGCCGGCATCCGCGCCCGGGCGTTCGAGCCACGCCCGGACTACCTGGCCTGCACGTACTGCGCATTCCGCGACATCTGCCCGTCGAGCGCCGTCCGGTGAGCGACCGGGCGCTCGGCCGCGAGCTGGCGGCGATCACCCTCGACTTCGGCAACACGCTCGTGCCGGTCGATCGTGCCGGTCTCGCCCGGGTGGTCGACCGGACGGCGGCCGCGGCGGCCGAGCTCGCCGGTCCGTTCACGATCGCGGCGTTCCTCCACGCTTGGGCCGAGGAGCGCGAGCGGCAGTTCCGCGAGGAAGTGCCGCGGTTCCACGAGGTCGACCTCGGGCAGCGGGTCGTCCGCGTCCTCGCCCGGCTCCGGGGCCTCGCCCCGCCGCCGCCCGCGGAGCCGTGGGACGACCTGGCCGCCGCCGAGCGGTCGAGCCCCGCCGAGCGGGCGGCCATCGTCGACGCGTACAGCCGGGCGTTCGTCGCAGCGATGCCGCCGTCCCCCGGCGTCGGGACGATGCTGGCGCGGCTGGCCGCCGACCGCCCCATCGCGATCCTGTCCAACTGGCCGCTCGCCGCGACGATCGACCGCTACGTCGAGGCCGCGGGCTGGGCGCCGTCGCTCGCGGCGGTCGTCGTGAGCCAGCGGGTCGGGACGATCAAGCCCGATGTCGCCATCTTCCGGTCGGCCGAGACGGCCCTCGGGCTCGGTGCCGCCGAGCGCGGCCGGATCCTCCACGTCGGCGACGACTGGGCGGCCGACGTGGTCGGCGCGGTGCGAGCCGGCTGGCGCGCGGCGTACCTCGTGACCCGGCCGGACGACTCGCCGCTCCCGGCGAGCCAGCGCGACGACGACGTGACCCCGGACCTCGAGCTGACGACGCTCGCCGACCTCGAGGCGGCGCTGGCGGGGGTCGGTCGCCGCTAGACTCGGCCTCGATGGAGAGCCGCGACCGCCTGGCCAATCTCGCCCTGTTCGGCGCAGCCGCCGCGGCCTGGGTGCTCGTCGGGCTCGTGGTGACGACCCGCGACCCGATCGAGGATCCGGGCACCGGCGTGGTCGGCGGGATCCTCATCGGCATCGCCATCGGCCTCACGATGACACCGCTCTTCTGGCTCGCCGCGTTCTCCCGCCGCCGGATCGCCTACCGCGGCGACTGGCTCCGGGCGGTCCGGCGCGGCGGCTGGGTCGCGGTCGTCGTCGCCTCGTTCGTCATCCTCCGCGTCCAGGGCGCCCTGCAACTCCCGATCGCCCTGTTCATCATCGTCATGGTGCTCGTCGCCGAGCTGACGCTGTCCGCCGAGCGCTGATCAGCCAGCCGCCGGCGTCCGGCGGCCCGAGGAGGTACCCGTGCCGCCCGCCCTCGCCACCGTCACCCCGGCCGAGCCGTTCGTCGAGCTCAAGCGGCGCGTCGCCGCCGCGGTCGACGCCGCGGCCGCCGAGATCCTCGAGCTCTCGCACGCGATCCACGCCGACCCGGAGCCCGCCTACGAGGAGTTCCGCGCCGCCAAGCGGGTCGCCGCCACGGTCGCCCGCCACGGCTACGCCGTCGAGCACCCGGCCGGGTCGCTGTCGACGGCGGTGCGGGCCCGGCTCACCGGCGGTCTCGGGCCCGACGGCCCACGGATCGCCGTCCTCGCCGAGTACGACGCGCTGCCCGGGCTCGGCCACGGCTGCGGCCACAACACGATGGCGGCCTCGGGCGTCGGCGCGGCGATCGCGCTCGCCGCGGTCCGCGACGCCTGGGCCGGCGAGATCGTGTTCCTCGGCACGCCGGCCGAGGAGCGGGGCAGCGGCAAGCAGCAGATGCTCGACGACGGGCTGTTCGAGGGCTGCGACGGGGCGCTCCTCTTCCATCCCTCGGACAAGACGAACGTCGAGGTCCGCCTCCTCGCGTCGTGCGACGCCGAGGTCACGTTCACCGGCCTCCAGGCCCATGCCGCCGGCGACCCGTGGGCGGGTCGGAACGCCCTCGACGCCCTCGTGATGCTCTTCACCTCGGTCGGGCTGTGGCGCCAGCAGCTCAAGCCCGATGCGCGGGTCCACGGCATCATCCGCGAGGGTGGCACCGCCGCCAACATCATCCCGGACCGGGCGGCCGCCTGGTTCATGCTCCGCTCGTTCGACCAGGCCTACTACGAGGGGATGCTCGTCCGGTTCCGGGCCATGGTCGAGGCCGCGGCGCTGGCGACCGACACCCATGGCGAGGTCGTCTACTCGGGTGGCTCGTCGACGATGCACCACAACCGCGTCCTCGGCGACCGGTTCGTCGCGAACATGGCCGCCTACGGCATCGCCGACAGCCCGCCCGACCCGAACCTCGGCAGCTCCGACATGGGCAACGTGAGCTGGGTCCTGCCGACGATCCACCCGTGCCTCGCCATCTGTGACGCCGGGACGCCCGGCCACTCGATCCTCTTCCGTGACGCGGCCGCGGCGCCGCGGGCCGACGAGACGACGCTCCTCGCGGCGACGCTCGTCGCCCAGACGGCGGTCGACCTCCTCGGCGATCCGGCGCTCGTCGCGGCCGCCTGGCGGGAGTTCCGCGGGGAGGCGTAGTGCTACCATCCGCGGGCTGCGCCCCGCTGGACGCCCGGACGCGAACCGGCGGCGCTCGTCCGCCTCCGTCCGGAGGTCAGCACCGTTGACCGAGCGCCCCCGCGACTTCGCAGCGCGCAACGGCTGGGATCGCGCCTACGAGGCGTACGACGACTTCGACCTGCCGACCTACGTCGGCCCGCTCAGCTTCATGAAGCTGCCCTGGGTGACCGACCCGGTCGAGCTGGCGGCCCGCGAGGTCGACGTCGCGATCGTCGGCGCGCCGCTCGACGACGCCGTCAGCCACCGGCCCGGTGCCCGCTTCGGCCCGCGGGCGATCCGCGGCGCCCAGTACACGTCGGGCTCGATCCACTCGCTCCAGCTCGGCGTCGAGCCGTTCGAGCTCCTCACCGTCGTCGACGCCGGCGACGCGAACGTC
The DNA here is from genome assembly GCA_964483405.1 of uncultured Anaerolineaceae bacterium. Taxonomy (GTDB): domain Bacteria; phylum Chloroflexota; class Limnocylindria; order Limnocylindrales; family CSP1-4; genus CAZABC01. Next base: position 4,328 of record CAZABC010000003.1, on the reverse strand, counting down.
GTGCCGGCCTGGGCCGAGCGCGGCCACGCCTTCGTCTACCGCAAGGTGCGCGACGTCGCGGCGACCGGCGCCATCCCGATCGTGCTCGGCGGCGATCACTCGATCACCTGGCCGTCGGCGACGGCGATCGCCGAGGTCCGCGCCCCCGGCAGCATCGGGATCGTCCACTTCGACGCCCACGCCGACACGGCGAACGAAGACTGGGGCGTCCTGGCCGGCCACGGCACGCCGATGCGACGGCTCATCGAGTCCGGCGCCGTCCTCGGCCGGAACTTCGTCCAGGTCGGCCTGCGCGGCTACTGGCCACCGGTCGACGTCTTCGAGTGGATGCAGGCGCAGGGGATGCGCTGGCACCTGATGCGGGAGATCGAGGAGCGCGGCGACGAGGCGGTGATCGACGACGCGATCGCCGAGGCGCTCGACGGCCCCGACTCGGTCTACCTGTCGATCGACATCGACGTCCTCGACCCGGGCATCGCGCCGGGCACCGGGACGCCCGAGCCGGGCGGCCTCCTGCCGCGGGAGCTGCTCCGGGCCATCCGTCGGATCGTCGGGTCGGTCGAGCTCGCCGGGATGGACGTCGTCGAGGTCAGCCCGCCGTACGACACGGCCGAGGTGACGGCGATGGCGGCCAACCGCTGCGTCCTGGAGGCGATCAGCGCGCTGGCCGAGAAGCGCCGCGCCGGCGGTCGTGTCCGGTTCGACCGTGGCGCCTGAGCCCGGCGGCGCGGCGGCGGCCTTCGCTCGCTTCTACGACCTGGACCTCGCCGCCGACGACCCCGACGACCTCGACCTGTACCTCGCCCTCGCGGGCCGGACCGGCGGGCCGGTCCTCGAGCTCGCCGCGGGGACCGGGCGGATCGCCGTGCCGCTGGCCCTGGCCGGCCATCGCGTCACGGGTGTCGACCTCGACCCGGCGATGCTCGCCCGGGCGCGGGCCGCGGCGGAGGCCGCCGGCGTCGCCGGCCGGATCGCCCTCGTCGAGGCGGACATCGTCGGCCTCGCGCTCCCCGACGCCGGGACCTACCGCCTCGCGATCCTCGCCCTCAACTCGCTCTTCCTGCTCGCCGCTCCCGGGGCGCAGGCCGCGGCGCTCCGCGCGATGGCGTCGCACCTCGCGCCCGGCGGCGTCGCCGTCGTCGACGTCTGGATCCCGACGCCGGCGGACCTCGCGGCATACGACGGCCGACTCCTCCTCGACGGCGTCCGCGAGGACCCCGCGAGCGGCCGGCTGGTCGCCAAGTCGTGGGCGGCGACCCATGACGCAGCGACGGGGACGGTGACGCTGACGACGATCTACGACGAGTGGCACCCGGGCGAGCCGGCCGTCCGCTGGGTCCGCCGCGACGCGATGCGGCTCGTCGCCCCGGGCGAGCTGCGCCTCCTCGCCGAGGCCGCCGGCCTCGAGGTCGAACTGGTCGCCGGCGATCACGACCTGGCGCCGCTCGGGGCGGGGGGCGACCGGGCAGTCCTCGTCGCCCGGCGCCCCTGACCCGAGGGCCATCGCCGGCCCGGACCTCCGGGGGGCCGGCCGTTCGGGGGCGCGTGGTATCGTCGGCCCCGATGTCCGCCGGTCCGTCGAGCTCGCAGATCCGCCTTCTCCTCGTCGAGGACGTGCCGCAGGTCGCCCAGTACGTCCGGGGGCTGCTCAACGCCCAGCAGCAGATCAAGCTGCTCGAGGTCGTGACCGACGGGTCGAAGGCGGTCCACCAGGTCGGCCAGCTGCGACCGGACGTCGTCATCGTCGACGCCCTCCTCCAGGGGCGGGTCAAGGGGCAGGCGCTCGTCGAGCAGCTCGCGGCGGCGACCCCCCGCGTCCCGTGCATCGTCCTGTCGGTGCCCCAGCAGCCCGTCTCGCCGGACCCCGACGGCGGGATCGACGGCGTCCTGCTCATGCCGTTCAGCGGCTACGACCTCGTCAACAAGATCCAGGAGGTCCACCGGCGGTTCCAGGAGCGGACGAACACCGGGGCCGCCCGGGTCGTGACCGTCTTCGCCCCGAAGGGCGGGGTGGGCACGACGACGATCGCCTTCAACGTGGCCGTCGCGATGGCCCAGGCGGGGGCCAAGACCGTCCTCGTCGACGGCAGCCTCCAGTTCGGCGATCTCCGGGCGCTCCTCCGGGTCCCGCTCGACGCCCCGTCGATCCTCGACCTGCCGACCGACCGGATCACCGAGGCGGATCTCGCCGACGTCCTGTGGCGCGACCCGTCCGGTGTCGACATCCTGCTCGCCCCGACCCGGGTCGAGATGGCCGAGATGGTCTCGACCCGCGACGTCGAGAAGGTCGTCTCGATGCTCCGCCGGGTCTACGAGGTCGTCCTGATCGACACGGCCTCCTACCTGACCGACGTCACCCTGTCGCTCCTCGACGCGGCCGACGTCATCCTCGAGCTGGTGACCTTCGACGCGACGACGATCCACAACACGCTCGGCATGGCCGCCGCGTTCAAGGCGATCGGCTACCCGCCGACGAAGGTCCAGTACCTCGTCAACCGGGCCGACTCGTCCGGCGGCCTGACGGCCGAGACGCTCGCCGGCGCCCTCGGGCGGATCCCCGAGCACACCGTCATCTCCGACGGGGCGCTCGTCGTCCGGAGCAACAACGAGGGCGTCCCGTTCGTGCTGGCCGCGCCCGAGGCGCCGGTCAGCCAGGACGTGATCCGCGTCGCCCGAGCCCTCCTCGGCGCGCAGCGACCGGCCGTCGCCGCGGGCCGCTGACCGTGGCGGACGCGCGTCCGATCGGGGTCTTCGACTCCGGCGTCGGCGGGCTGACCGTCCTCCACGAGATCCGCCGGCGCAGCCCCGACGAGTCGACGATCTATCTCGGCGACAACGCCCGGGCGCCGTACGGCGTGCGGCCGGACGAGGAGGTCCGGGCCTTCTCGGCGCAGGCGCTCGACCGGCTCGCCGCGGAGGACGTCAAGGCGATCGTCGTCGCCTGCAACACCTCGACCGCGGTCGCCCTCGTCGATCTGCGGCGTCGCTACGACCTGCCGATCCTCGGCGTCGTCCGGCCGGGCGCGGTCGCGGCCTCGCTCGCGACCCGCAACCGGCGGGTCGGCGTCGTCGCGACCCCGGCCACGGTCCGGAGCCGGGCCTACTTCAACGCGATCAAGGACGAGAACCCCGCCGTCGAGGTCTACGAGCACGCGACGCCGGCCTTCGTCCCGATGGTCGAGGCGGGCGACCTCGACGGCCCGACGGTCGAGGCGACGGTCCGCTCGTCGCTGGCGCCGCTGCTCGGCGAGCGCGACGCGGACGGTGAGTTCATCTTCCCGCTCCCGCCGTCGGCCCGGGTCGACACGCTCCTCCTCGGCTGCACCCACTACCCGCTCCTGCGGCCGGTCATCGCCCGGGTCGCCGGCGAGCGGGTCGCGATCGTCGACTCGGCGACCGCGACGGCCGGCGCGCTGGCCGAGCTCCTGGCCGTCAACGGCCTCGAGGCGCCGGGGACCTCCCGCGGCACGGCTGCCGACGCGGGTCTCGAGGGGCACGAGCCGCCCCCGCCGTCGGCCGGTCGGGCGACCCATCGGCTGATGACGACCGGCGACGTCGCCGCGTTCGAGACGGTCGCCCGCCGGCTCTTCGGCGACGACCTCGGCCGGGCCGAGCCGGTCGAGCTGGCGACGGCGTGAGGCGGCGATGACCGCCCGTCGCGGGCGCGACGAGGCCCGCGTCCTTCAGGCCGGCTTCCTGGTCGGCGCCGCGATCGGCGCCGCGGTCACGATCGCCGGACGGCGCGCGGAGCGGTCCGCCCGGCGCGGGCTCGTCGACTGGGCGACGGTCGAGCGGATCGCGGTGGGCCGCCTCCGCCGGGCTCCCGGCGCGCTCGGGCCGCACGAGCTCCGGGCCGTCGAGCCCGCCTACGCCGCGGCGATGGAGCGGATCGTGCCGGCCCTGTCTCGAGCGCTCGAGACCGAGCTGCCGGGCGTCGTCGAGCGATCGGCCGTCGTCGACCGGGCGGCCTGGGTCCGGGCGAACTTGACCGGATTCGCGGCGATCGTGTCGCGCCTCGAGGCGAACGTCCTCGACCAGCTCGTGCCTCCCGACGCGGGCCTCGGCAGGGCGGCGATGTTGCTCGCCAACCGCTGGATGACGACCCGCCAGATGGGCTTCCTCCTCGGCTTCATGGGCCAGCGGGTCCTCGGCCAGTACGACCTCGCCCTCCTGTCGGCCGAGGCGGCGCCCGGACGGCTCCTGTTCGTCGAGGAGAACATCCGCCAGACGGCGCGCACGCTCGACGTGCCGGTCGACGCCTTCCGGACCTGGATCGCCCTCCACGAGACGACCCACGCCTTCGAGTTCGAGGCGCACCCCTGGCTCCG
>CAZABC010000002.1:225359-247714 GCA_964483405.1 uncultured Anaerolineaceae bacterium | reverse complement strand
GGCTCGGGCTCGGGCTCGGCGACGGATCAGGCGACGGCGACGGGCTCGGGCTCGGCGACGGGCTCGGACTCGGCGACGGCGACGGCGGGACCGCCTCGATCGCGACGAACTTCGTGCCGAAGTCGGTGTTGTAATGGAAGCTCGCGCCGGACTTGTCGTAGATCAGCGCATTCACCGTTGCCGTGCCGGTCGTCAGGATCTCGACCACGTACGTCGTCACGACGGTGTCGCCGGCCTTGCCGCCCGGGACCTGGTCGGGGCCGACGCAGGTCAGGTAGTCGGGGAGCGCCGGGTCAGGCTGCCAGCCGCAGGCGTCGGTGTAGAGCATGTCGGTCGTGAACCCGGTCGGGGTCGTGTACGTCGCCGCGACCGAGACGATGCGGAAGATCAGGTTCGGGAAGTCGAGGAACGTCTCGAACTGCTCGTACCCGCCGGGAGCGGTCTCGGAGGTCAGGACGTAGGTGTACTGCTGGCCGACGGTGACCGTCGTGGCGGGCGGCGAGCCGCCGGGGCCGGTGATCGACACCACCGTGTTGCGGTTCTGCGAGACGAGCCCTTCGACGTGGATCTGGCGGCCGGCCGGCGTCGAGACCGGCCCGACACCTCCGTCGGCCGTCGCCGTGATGTGGTACCTGCGGGCCGTGTCGATCGCTGCCTTCACCCGGCTGACCCGGATGTTGAAGTAGGCGTCGGTGCAGGCACCGGCCGCGAGGCTCGGGATCGTCACCGTCGAGAGGCTGCCCGGGACGAGGGCGATGTTGGCGTTCGCGTTGTCCCAGGTGAACGTGGCGACGACGTTCGACGCGGCCGTCGTGCCGGTGTTGCAGATCCGGGCCCCGACGGGGAACGTGTCGGGCCCCTCGGAGGCGGGCTTGTTCGAGTCCAGGCCGACGACGTCCCAGGTGATCGGCTCGATCGTCAGCGCCGCCGCGGCGAACCCGGCTCCGGCGACCCCGAACCCGGCGATGAGCGTGCCCACGACGAGCGCGACAAGCGCCGCCCGGAAGGATCGTCCGGTCGAGGCGGCGGCTCGGGTCGGTGACATGCGCAGGTCGGCTCCGGGTCGGATGCAGGCATAGGGACGGGATCGGCGAGATGGTCACCGATGACGGGGCGTGCGAGCACCGGGCCGGTAGTACCGGTGGGCATAGGAGCATCGGGCGCACCGGCCCACTCCGCACGCTGGTGGTACGCTCGGCGCACCCCGCACCCGCCGGAGTCGCGATGCCCAGCTTCCTCGACGACGCCCAGTACCTGTTCACGTCCGAGTCGGTGACCGAGGGTCACCCCGACAAGATGTGCGACCAGATCTCGGACGCCATCCTCGACGCGATCATCCGCGACGATCCCGATGCCCGGGTCGCCTGCGAGGCCGCCACGACGACCGGCCTCGTCCTCGTCCTCGGCGAGATCACGACGTCGACGTACGTGGACTTCCAGGCGGTCGTCCGCGACACCGTCCGGGACATCGGCTACACGAAGGCCGAGTACGGCTTCGACTACCTGACCTGCGGCACGCTCGTCTCGATCAAGGAGCAGTCGCCCGACATCGCCGTCGGCGTCGACGAGGCGCTCGAGGTCCGGGCGGATGCCACGCCGCGCCACGAGCTCGGCGCCGGCGACCAGGGGATGATGTTCGGGTTCGCCTGTCGCGAGACGCCCGAGCTGATGCCGCTCCCGATCGCCCTCGCCCACCGGCTGGCCCGACGGCTCGCCGAGGTCCGCAAGGCGGGCGAGCTGCCGTACCTGCGGCCCGACGGGAAGACCCAGGTGACCGTCGAGTACGAGCGGGGCGTGCCGAAGCGCGTCACGACCGTCCTCGTCGCCGCACAGCACGACCCCGACGTCCGGGCCGAGCGGATCCGGCGGGACATCGTCGAGGCCGTCATCCGCCCGGTGATCCCGCCCGAGCTCCGCGAGACCGAGCCGGTCATGCACGTCAACCCGACCGGCCGGTTCGTCATCGGCGGGCCGATGGGCGATGCCGGTCTGACCGGCCGCAAGATCATCGTCGACTCCTACGGCGGGATGGCCCGTCACGGTGGCGGAGCGTTCTCCGGGAAGGACCCGACGAAGGTCGACCGGTCGGCGGCGTACGCCGCGCGCTGGGTGGCCAAGAACGTCGTCGCCGCCGGGATCGCCGACCGGTTCGAGCTCGAGGTCGCCTACGGCATCGGGATCGCCCGGCCGCTGTCGCTGTCGGTGGAGACGTTCGGGACGGGCCGCATCCCCGACGAGCAGATCCTCGAGCTCCTCGATCGCCACTTCGACCTGCGGCCGGCGAGCATCATCGAGGCCCTCGACCTCCGCCGGCCGATCTACCGCGACACGGCCGCCTATGGCCACTTCGGCCGGGAGGACCTGGACGTGCCGTGGGAGCGGACCGACAAGGCGGCGCTCCTCGCCGCCGACGCCGGGCTGCCGGCACCCCAGCCTCCCGAGCCGCCGCTCGCCTGAGGACCGGCTCGCCGACCGTGCCGGTGCTACGATGGCGCCGCCTTCGGGGCAGGGTGCGATCCCCGACCGGTGGTATGGCCTCGGTGTCGCGCGAGCGAGCCGGGGCGAGCCCACGAGCGGCCCGGTCGCGCGAGCGGCGGGGTGCCAGCAGACCCGACGGCGGCGATGGCCGCCGAACCGGGGCCGACGGTGACAGTCCGGATGGAAGAAGGCGGCGTGCGATCGCGGCGTGCGATCGGCGCCTCCGCGTGCCGCCCCGGGGCCGACGACAGGAGCTCGGTGCGTGGCGCTCGGACAGGTGGCCCATCCCGACAGCCCGGCCGGCGGAGCCGCGGCGCCGGTGGCCGTGCGCCTGGCGGACCTGCGAATCGAGTTCGAGCAGCCCGGCAGCGGCCCGCTGCTCGCGCTCGACGGTGTCTCGCTCGAGGTGGCGCCGCGCGAGGTCGTGGCGATCATCGGACCGAACGGTTGCGGCAAGAGCACCCTCCTGCGGGCGGTGGGCGGACTCATCCCGGCCGCTGCCGGGACCATCGCCCTCGAGGGTCGGCCCGTCGACGGGCCGGACCGGGCCGTCGGCTTCGTCTTCCAGGAGCCACGCCTCCTGCCCTGGCGGGACACGCTCGACAACGTCGCCTACCCGCTCGAGCTCGCCGGGGTCCCCCGCGCCGAACGGCGGGAGCGAGCCGCCGAGCTCCTCCGCATCGTCGGGCTCGCCCGGTTCTCCGGCTACCGCCCCGGCCGCCTGTCGGGCGGCATGCGGCAGCGGGCCGCGATCGCCCGCGCGCTGGCCCTCGGGCCGTCCATCCTGCTCCTCGACGAGCCCTTCAGCGCCCTCGACGCGCTGACCCGCGAGCGCTTCAACATCGAGCTCCTCAAGCTCTGGGAGCGGACCGCGGCGACGATCCTCGTCGTCACCCACAGCATCCGCGAGGCAGTCTTCCTGGCCGACCGGGTCGTCGTCCTGTCGCCACGGCCGGGGCGGGTCATCGCCGACGTCCGGAGCCCGCTCGCCCGGCCGCGCACGGCCGCCCACCTCGACAGCCCCGCGATCGCCGAGGCGGCGATCGAGATCCGGCGCCACCTCGGGTTCTCCGGCGAGGAGGGCGAGCGGCCCTCCGAGCTGACGACCGACGCGGCCCTCGGCGCCGCGGAGACCCGGCGGTGAGCGCGACGGAGCGGCCGGCGGCGGACCGGCCGACGGCGGACCGGCCGACGGTCGAGCGTCCGGCGACCGGCGTCTCGCTCCACCGGCTGCGCGCGCTCGGCGCCGTGCTCTTCGGCGGTCTTCTCTTCCTGCTCGCCTGGCAGCTCATCGTCTGGGTCGGCGACTACCCGGACTTCATCCTGCCCGGGCCGTCGCGGGTCCTCGAGCGGTTCGCGACGGCATGGCTGGAAGGCACCTTCGTCGAGCACACGCTCGTCACCCTCGTCGAGATCCTCCTCGGCTTCGTCGTCGGCGCCGGTCTCGGCGTCGTCGTCGGATCGCTCCTGGCCCGCTCCCGGCGGGCCGACCTCGTCCTGTCGCCGTACCTCGTCGCCGCGCAGTCGACGCCGATCCTCGCCCTGGCCCCGCTCCTCGCCCTCTGGTTCGGCACCGGCCTGACCGGGAAGGTCGTCATCTGCGCGCTCATCGTCTTCTTCCCGGTCGCCGTCGCGACGATGGTCGCCTTCCGCGGCGTGGACGCGCGCCTCATCGAGCTCGGTCGGAGCCTCCGGGCGACCCCCCGCCAACGGTTCGCCACCATCGAGCTGCCGGCGGCCCTGCCGGGCGTCCTCGGCGGGATGCGGGTCGGCATCACCCTGGCCGTCGTCGGCGCGATCATCGGCGAGTGGGCCGGTGCCGACGCCGGGCTCGGCTGGCTCCTCAACCTCGCCCGCGGCTCGAGCTTCGATACGCCGCTCCTCTTCGCCACGCTCCTGACGATCGCCCTGCTCGGCGTCGGGCTGTACGGCGTGACGGTGCTCGTCGAGCGCCGGCTCGTCGGGACCCGCGCCTGATTCGACCAGCCAACCGGAGGTCCACCGTGCCCCGCATCCGATCCACCCGCTCCGCCGCGCTGGCGGCCGCCGCCGTCGCCGTGTCGACCCTGCTCGCGGCCTGCGGCATCGGCGAGACCCCGACGATGACCGAGCTGAAGGTCGGCCTCGGCTACATCCCGAGCGTCCAGTTCGCCCAGTTCTACCTCGCCGACCAGCGGGGCTACTACCGCGATGCGGGGCTCGACGTGACGTTCGAGAACAAGATCGACCCCGATCTGGTCCGGCTCGTCGGCGAGGGCTCGGTCGACGTCGCGCTCGCCGACGGCACGAGCGTCATCCCGGCGGCCAGCCAGGGCATCCCGGTCCGCTACGTGGCGACGATCTACGCGAAGTTCCCCAGCATCGTGTTCGCCGCGACGGCCTCGGGCATCGCGACGGCCGCCGACCTCGAAGGGCGCCGGATCGGTACGCCGGGGCAGTTCGGGTCGGGCTGGATCATGCTCCAGGCGCTCCTCCGGTCCGCCGGCCTCACGACCGACGACGTCGACATCGAGCCGTACCCCGACTTCGGGCAGCTCGCCGGCGTCGAGCAGGGCGTGGTCGACGCGGCGACCGGGTTCGTCAACAACGAACCGGTCCGCCTCGAGCGGAGCGGCACGCCCACGACCGTGCTTCGCGTCGATGACGTCGTGCCCTTGCCGGGCAACGGGCTGATCGTCGGCGAGGACGCCCTTGCGACGATGCCGGACGCCCTGCGAGGGTTCGTCTCCGCGACGCTGCGGGCGATGGAGGACATCATCGCCGACCCGGAAGCCGGGCTGGAGGCGACGTTCGCGACGGTGCCGGAGCTCGCCGCGGACCGCGAGTTCGAGCTGGCCGTGCTCGAGGCGACGATCGACACCTGGCAGAGCGACCTGACGGCGACCGAGGGGCTCGGGGCCATCGACGTCGACGCGTGGGCTGCCTCGATCGAGTTCATGGCCGGGCTCGAGGGCGACCTCGTCCCGAACCCGGTGACGGTCGACGGGCTGGTGACGACCGAGCTGCTGCCCTAGCGCTGCTCGGCGATGATCGAGGCCATCGAGTCGCCGCTGCCGCCCCTCCGGCGGGCGGTCCACGACAACAGCAGCTGGCCGACGAGCAGCAGGGCGATCGTGAAGACGAGGATCATCGTCGCCACCGCGTTGGTCTCGGGCGAGACCCCCCGCTTGATCTGGCCGAAGATGAAGATCGGCAGGGTGGACGAGCCGGGGCCCGAGACGAACGACGTGATGACGTAGTCGTCGAAGCTGAAGGTGAAGGCGAGGAGGAACCCGGCCACGATCGCCGGCAGGAGCGCCGGGAACGTGATCTGGCGGAACGTCCGCCACGGCGGGGCGTACAGGTCGTAGCTCGCCTCGACGTGGGTCCGGTCCATGCCCGACAGGCGGGCCCGGACGAGCAGCAGGACGAGGCTCAGGTTGAACAGGACGTGGGCGGCGATGATCGTCGGGTGGCCGAAGTTCAGCTTGATCCCGAGCGGGTCGAGGATCGGGTTGACGACGTCGAAGGCCTGAGCGAAGAAGACGAGCGTCGCCAGGGCGATGACGATCTCGGGGACGATGATCGAGACGTAGGTCATCGCGTCGTAGAACGAGCGGACGCCGCGTGGGACGCGTTGCAGCCCGAGGGCCGCCATCGTCCCGATCGTCGTCGCGATCGTCGCCGTGAAGATCGCCACGATGAAGCTGTTCTGGAGCGCCTTGTGGACGACAGGGTCGGCCAGGGCGACGCCGTACCACTTCGTGTCGAAGCCGGTCCAGATCGTCGCCAGCGAGTTCGCGTTGAAGCTGAAGATGACGACGACGAGGATCGGCAGGTACAGGAACAGGTAGACGAACACCGCGTGCCCGCGGAAGCCGAGGTCGACGAGCCGGTCCACGTCGAACCTGGCTCGCCGCTCGCCGGCCCGTCCGGTCCGGACCCGGGCGGCCGGAGCTTCCGCGGGGATCGCCGGGGCGCTCACAGGACGCTCACCTGGCGGGTCTTGCGGCCGCGATTGAGCGACCACATGTAGAAGGTGATCGTGACCAGCATCACGATGATGAGGCCGACCGCCTGGGCCGCGCCGGCGGGCCAGTTCCGGGCGTCGAGGAAGCTCGTCACCAGCGCGTTGCCGACGAGGTAGATGCGTCCATAGCCGAGGATCGCCGGCACGACGTACTCGCCCATCAACGGGATGAAGACGAGGATGCTGCCGGTGATGATCCCCGGCAGGGCGATCGGGAAGGTGATCTGGCGGAACGTCGCCCAGCGCCCGGCGCCGAGGTCCTTCGAAGCCTCGACGAGGCTGCGGTCCATCCGCTCGAGCGAGACGAAGAGCGGGAAGATCATCAGCGGCAGGTAGCCGTAGACGATCCCGATGAGGACCGCGACCTCCGTCCCGAGGATCCGGAAGTCGTCGCTGCCGATGACCGCGCCGATCAAGTCGGCGAGGAAGCGCGGCCCGAGGATCGTCAGCCAGGCGTAGGTCCGGATGAGGAAGCTCGTCCAGAACGGGATGACGATGAGCAGGATGAGGAAGCCCTTGCGCTTGCCGGCCCGGGTCGCGAGGAAGTAGGCGAATGGCAGGCCGACGAGGAGGCAGAGTCCGGTCCCGAGCACGGCGAGCCGGAAGCTCGAGATGAACGGGTCCGGGCTGGTGAACGCGCCGAGGTAGTTGTCGAGCGTGAAGCCCGGGGCGTAGCCACCGTCCTTCGCCCGGGTGCCGAAGCTGAAGATGACGACGATCGCGAGCGGCACGAGGAGCAGGACGAGATACCAGAAGCTCGCCGGTACGAGCAGGGCGATGGTGAGCAGGCGGCTCCTCCAGCGCCCCGGATCATCCGGGTGCCTCCGCTCCGGTGCCGACTCGGCGATCGTCGTCATCGTTCGGTCAGGCCGGGATCGTGACCGTCGGCCTCAGCCACCGACCGCCGACTTGAACTCCTCCCAGATCTCGATCCGCTGGGTGTTGCCCGAGGTGTCCTCTGCCCCCTCCAGCTTCGCGATGACGTCGTCGGACGGGAAGATCGCCGGGTCGGCCAGCAGCTCCGGATCGACGAACTCCTTGGCCGCGTCGCTGGGCGTGGCGTAGCCGTTGTAGTTGGTCTCGTCACCCTGGATCTCGGGCCGGTGGATGAAGTCGAGCCAGGCGTAGCTCGCGTTCGGGTGCGGCGCGTCGGCGAGCATCACCCAGGTGTCGAGCCAGAAGAGCGTGCCCTCGGACGGGTTGACCCACATGGTGTCAGCCGTGTCGGGGTTCGCCCGCAGCTCGACGATCGGGCCCGTCCAGGCGAGGGCGATCGCCGCCTCCTCGGAGGCGAGCTTGTCGCCGTACAGGTCCGAGTCGAGGGCGAGGACGTGCGGCGCCAGCTCGAGCAGGATCTGGCGCGCCTCCTCGAGCTCGTCCTTGTCCTGGCTGTTCAGCGAGTACCCGAGCATCTTCAGCGGGAAGGTGAAGACGTCGCCCATCGAGTCGACGACGACGACCTTGCCGCTGTGCTTGCCCTTCGCGAGCTCGAAGAACTCCTTCCAGCTCGTGAGCGGATCGGTGACGAGCTTGCTCCGGTACAGGAGGCCGGTCGTGCCGTAATCCTTCGGCAGCTGCCACTCGTCGGTCGGGTCCCAGGCGAGGCCCTTGAACGCGGCGTTGATGTACTGCTGGTTCGGGATCCGCGACAGGTCGAGCTTCTGGAGGAAGCCGCCGTCGCGCATCGCCGGGACGTACTCGGCCGTCGGGCAGGCGATGTCGTAGGCCGACGCGCCCCCCTGGAGCTTCGCGAGGAGCTCGTCGTTGTTGGCGAACACGTCGTAGGTGATCGCCGCCCCGAACTCCTCGGTGAACTTGGTCATGTTGTCGGGGTTGATGTAGTCCGACCAGTTGTAGATGTAGAGCTCGTCCTCGACGTCACCGGCCGGCGGCGCGGATGCGTCGCCCGACGGCGCCGGTGAGCTCGAGCCGGTCGAGCAGGCGGCCAGCGCAGCCGCGCTCAGGCCGAGGCCCGAGGCCGCGAGGAATGAGCGGCGGTTCAACGGCTTCGCCGTCAGCATCCGGGTGAGGTCGTCCACGTTCGGTCTCCTCCTCGCCGGGGGTCCCTTCCACCGGCGTGCTCGCGTCGGTCGGGGCGCCTCAGGACGCCAGGACCAGGTTCGCCTCCTGCTGCCAGGCCACGGTGACGGCCTCGCCGGGCCCGAAGACCCGTTGACCGACCCCGCCGATCTCGTTCTGGCGTCGGGCGATGACCTCGCCGATCGCCTCGGTCGCGATGCGGTACTCGGTCTGGTCGCCGAGGTACGTCCCCTGCTGGACCCGACCGCTCACCGCGATCCCGCCGTCCCCCGACTCGGCCCCCGGGTCGAGGACCCGCAGCCGCTCCGGCCGGATGGCCAGCGTCACGGAATCCCCGGCCGCGAGGCGCGCCTCGCGGTCCGTGACGATCCCCGTCGTGCGGAGCCCGGCCGCCGTCTCGACGACCGCCGTCCCCGCGGCGACGTCGTGACCGACGACCGTCGCGTCGGCCGTGTTCGTGCTCCCGATGAAGCCCGCGACGAAGCGGTTCACCGGCCGCTCGTAGAGGATCTCGGGAGCGCCCTGCTGCTGGATCCGCCCGTCGCGCATGACGACGATGACGTCGCTCATCGTCAGCGCCTCCTCCTGGTCGTGGGTCACGTAGATGAAGGTGATCCCGACCTCGCGCTGGAGCCCCTTGAGCTCGACCTGCATCTCGTGCCGGAGCTTCCGGTCGAGCGCCCCGAGCGGCTCGTCGAGGAGGAGCACGGTCGGGTGGTTGACGAGCGCCCGGGCGAGGGCGACCCGCTGCTGCTGGCCGCCCGACATCTCCCACGTCCGGCGGCCGGCGTAGCCGGTCAGGCGGACGAGCTCGAGCGCCTCGGCGACGCGACGGCGCTCCTCGTCCTTCTTGATGCCCTTCTGCCGGAGCCCGTAGCCGACGTTCTGGGCGACGTCCATGTGCGGGAAGAGGGCGTAGTGCTGGAAGACGGTGTTGACGTTCCGGCGGTACGGCGGGACGCCGGCGATCGGCTTGCCCTCCAGAAGGATCTCACCGTCGGTCGGCTTCTCGAAGCCGGCGATCATCCGGAGCGTCGTCGTCTTGCCGCAGCCCGACGGCCCGAGGAACGAATAGAACTCGCCTCGCTCGACCCGGAGGTCCATCCGGTCGACGGCGGTCACCGTCCCGAAGCGCTTCGTGACCTCGAGCAGCTCGACGTCGGGCACGCCGGTCCCCGCGACGGACGCAGGTCCGCTCGGCGGGGCGGCGACGCTCGGCGTCTCCATCGGTGGGATGGCGGTGCTCATCGCGTCCTCGCGGTGACCCGGCTTGCCGATCCGCGAACGCCCCTCCGCGTCGCCGACAGCCCAAGGTGTCGCGCATGGTAGGGGTCGTGGCGCCCGGGCGTCAACGCGAGCCGGTCGACCCCGGGCGTACGATGCCCCTCCAGATGGACGTCGTCATCCTCGCCGGCGGGGGCGGGACCCGCCTCCACCCCCTCAGCACCCCGGAGCGGCCCAAGCCGTTCCTGCCCCTCCTGCCCGGGCCGTCGCTCTTCCGGCGGACGGTCGACCGGCTATTGGCGGATGGGGCGCTCGGGATCGGCCCGGCCGACATCACCGTCGTCGCGGCCCGGCCGTTCGGGGCGCTGGCGGCGGACCAGGCCCCGCCCGGCGTCACCGTGGTCGAGGAGCCGATCGGCCGGAACACCGCGGCGGCGATCGCCCTCGCGGTCGTCGCGGTCGAGCGCGACCCCGACGACGTCATGGTCGTCCTGCCGGCCGACCACGCGATCGGCGACGAGGTCGAGTTCCGGCGGGTGATCGCCGCGGTGGCCGGAGGGATCGCTCGCGGCTTCGGCGCGCAGGACAGCCCGCTCGTGACCCTCGGCATCCGGCCCGATCATCCCGCGACCGGGTACGGCTATCTCGTCCCGGACCCGACGACGCGGGCGATCGCCGGTGGCGTGTCGGCCGCCCGGATCGACGCATTCGTCGAGAAGCCCGACGCGACCCGAGCAGCGGCCCTCCTCGCCGAGCGCCCGGGCGTCGCCTGGAACGCCGGGATCTTCCTGTGGCGGCGGCGGGCGATCCGGGCGGCCCTCGAGCGGTACGCGCCGGACGTCGTCGAGACGATCGCGGCGGGGGTCGCCCGCGGCGACCTCGGCCGGGCCTACGCGGCGGTCCGGGCGACGTCGATCGACTTCGCGGTCATGGAGCCGGCGGCCCGCGACGGCGTGGTCGTCATGGCCGACATGGACGTCGGCTGGTCCGACCTCGGCGGATGGACGTCGCTCCTCGGCGCGCTCGGCGCGGCGGGCGAGGGCCGGGTCGTCGCCGCCGGCGAGCCGGCCGAGGCCGGCCCCGGCGATCTCGTCGTCCGGCGGGTCGACGGCCGGCTCGTGGTCGAGGCCGGCCCGTCAGGGGGTATCCTCGACGCCGACGGGCCGACCGCGATCCTCGCGGGTGCCGCGCGCGACCGCCCGCTCGTGGATGCCCTCATCGCCCGCTGCCAGCCATCGGAGATCCGACCGTGACGACCCCCGTCGAGCCCCTCGCCCCGACCAGCATCGTCTTCGGGACCGATGGGTGGCGAGCCCGGATCGCCGAGGACTTCACCTTCGAGGCCGTCTGCCGCTGCGCCGACGGGGTCGCAGCCTACGTTACCGATCGCGGCGAGACCGCGAAGGGCGTCGTCGTCGCCTACGACCGGCGGTTCGCCTCGGAGCACTTCGCGACGGCCGCGGCCGAGGTCCTCCTCGCCCGCGATATCCCGGTCGCGTTCTCGACGACCGCCGTCCCGACCCAGATGTCGTCGTACGAGGTCGTCGAGCGCGGTGCGGCCGCCGGGATCGTGATCACCGCGAGCCACAACCCCTGGACCGACAACGGCTTCAAGGTCAAGGCGCCGACCGGATCGGCCGCCGGTCCGGAGATGCTGTCGGTCATCGAGGCGCGGATCGCCGAGAACGGCGGCCGGGCGATCGATCGCCGGCCGTTCGCCGACGCCGAGGCAGCCGGGCTCGTCGAGCGCTTCGACCCGTTCCCCGGCTACGAGGCGTTCCTCCGGCGCACGCTCGACCTCGACGCGATCCGGGCGGCCGACGTCTCGATCCTCGTCGAGCCGCTCTACGGATCGGGTGCGGGCTGGATCCCCCGGCTCCTCCGCGATGGCAGGATCCGGGTGGCCGAGCTCCACCAGGAGCGGAATCCGTACTTCGGCGGGATCAACCCGGAGCCGATCCGGCCCTGGGTCGACGAGGCGCTCGGCCGGATCGCGGGCGGCGGCTTCGACCTAGGGCTGCTCCTCGACGGCGACGCCGACCGGGCCGGCGCGGCCGACGAGCGGGGCACCTTCATCCACCAGCTCCAGGTCACCGGCCTGCTGATGTACTACCTCGCCGAGCACCGCGGGATGCGCGACCCGGTCGCGATCAGCGTCAACAACACCTCGACCGCGGCCCGGCTCGGCGACGTCTACGGGATCGCCGTCCACGAGACGCCGGTCGGCTTCAAGTACATCGGCCCCAAGATGATCGAGACCGGCGCGATGATGGGCGCCGAGGAGTCCGGCGGGTACGGCTTCCACATGCACCTGCCCGAGCGGGACGGCATCTACGCCGACCTCCTGCTGCTCGATCTCTTCCTCCGAGAGCGAGCCGCCGGTCGCTGGCCGGTCTCGAGCATCCTCGACCACTTCCATGCGATCGCCGGCCCGTCGTACTACCGGCGGATCGACGTCCACGTCGAGCGGGCGGTCTACCCCAAGGTCAAGGAGCACCTCCTGCGAGACCTCGCGGCCGAGCCGCCGGCCTCGATCGACGGCCATGCCATCGTCCGGACGCAGGTGCTCTCGACCGCCGACGGGTTCAAGTTCTTCACCCCCGACGGCTCGTGGCTCCTGATCCGGGTGTCGGGCACCGAGCCGCTGGTCCGGGTCTACACCGAGGCGACGTCCGACGAGCTCCGCGACGAGCTCGTCGAGGCCGGCGAGCGCCTCGTCCGCGGCTCGTGAGCGGCACGCCGGAAGGCGCGACCGGCGTGCCCGGCGGCCCCACCGACCGGCGGGTCGTCAAGCCGTGGGGGTTCGAGCTGATCTGGGCCGAGACCGAGCGGTACGTCGGCAAGCTGCTCCACATCGAGGCCGGGCGGCGGCTGTCGCTCCAGCGTCACCTGGTGAAGGACGAGTCGATCTACGTCCTCTCCGGCCACCTCGAGCTCCATCTCGAGGACGATGCCGGCTCGGTCGAGGTCGAGGCGCTCGGGCCCGGCGAGCACCGGCACGTCGCGCCGGGCCGGATCCACCGCTTCGTCGCCCTCGAGACCGTCGAGCTGATGGAGGTCTCGACCCCCGAGCTCACCGACGTCGTCCGCCTCGAGGACGACTTCGGGCGCGAGGGGACGTCCGCGCCCTGACCCGTGGCCGGCGCCGACCGCAGCCCGCCCGACGCCGATCCCGCCGGGGCTGTCCCTCCGGCCCCACCCGGTGTACGCTGTGGGCCGCGACCGCCACGACCGGTCGAAGGTGCAGACCGGACGGCGGCTCCGCCAGCGCCCCGCGGGGCGACGGAGGTGTCCGAGCGATGCACAGCTCCCTGATCGGCAAGGTCGAGAAGGCGAATCGGTACGCCCGTGAGCTCGATCGGATCACGATCGACCGGCTCGCGCTCACGTTCCGCGGCGACAACGACACCCATCACGTCAGCCTCGACGCCGGTCAGTGGCATTGCACCTGCCATTACTTCGAGAGCTGGGGCTCCTGCGTCCACCTGCTCTCCCTCCAGAAGATCCTCGGGGTGATGCTGCCCGAAGAGGCGCAGGTCTCGATCTTCACCCCCCAGGCCCCCGTCACCGCCTGATCCCGCCGGCCGCGGACCCGCCGCGGCGCGATCATGGCAGCCAGGTCACCAGCGGCACCGGCCCGTCGGCCGGCAGCGTCCGCGTGGCCACCGCGACCCAGCCGGCGTCGGTCCGGACGTGGACGGTCAGGAGCGCCGGCCGACCCTCCCCGTCGGTCCAGCTCGTCGCCAGCTGGCCGCCGGAGCGATCGAGGGCGACCCGCTCGACGTAGCGGTCGGCTCTCGGCGCCGCGATCACGGCGTCCGGCGCCCCGTCGCCGGGGGGCAGGCCGTCGGGCCCCGCCGACCACTCGGTCGCCGAGCGTCGATCGTCGGCGACGAGGACGATCGTCCCGTTCCCGGCGGCGACGCCCTCGGAATCGATCGCGAGCGCCCTCGTCTCGACCGTGTGGGTGTCGAGGACGACGAGCTCGGTCCGGTCGGCGGCGGTCCTGGTCAGGACGACGACCCGGTCGGCGTCGAGCCAGGCCGGCGGTGAGCCCTCGGCAAGGCCGATCGGCACGTCGAGGACGCCCCCGGTGTCGAGGTCGGCGATCCGGAGCGTCGCCGGGCCGGTCGTCTCGGGGTGGACGATGAGGATCGCCAGCCGGCCGTCGGGCGAGACCGCGAGCGCGGTCGGCCGCCCCGACGGCGGAACCGCCGGGTCGTCGAGCGGGACCGGCGCCCAGTCGGCGGTCGCCCCGCTCCCGAGGCTCGCGAGCGAGCCGTCGAGGCGAACGGCGACGACCCTGGCCGGCGCCCCCTCGCCCGCGGCCGACGGGCCCGCAGCGAGCGCGGTCGCGAAGCGCGCCGGCAGGGGCACCTCGGTCTCGGCGCCCGTGGCGTCGATCACGACGAGCGCCGCGACGCCGCGAGTGCCGGCGACCACCGCGACCCGACCGCCGAAGACCGGACCGGGTGGCTCGGTCGGGCCCGCGTCGCGCCCGCAGCCGGCCGCCCCGAACGCGAGCGCCGCGAGGACGATCGCGATCGCGAGGCCGCGCCGGACCGGCCGCGGCGGAGGCGGCCGATCCGGGAGCGAGCGGCGTGGCGGGACCCCGGTCATTCGAGCACGTCGCCTCCGACGAAGACGCCATCGGTCGCCCCGACGAACACCTCGATGGTACGGACCGCGTCGGCGGCCGTGCCGGTCGGGACCACCGGGATGACCCAGGCCAGCCGCCGATCGGCCGACGGCGCGTCGGGCCCACCGGCGACGAACAGGTCGTTCGCGGCGACCCAGGCGAGCGCCGGCGTGCCGATCGCCGCGTCCCGGAGCGCCGGTGCCCGCTCGGCGATCCACCCGGCGACGAGCCCGCGAGCCGTCGAGGCATCGAGCCGGACGGTGTCCGGGGCGAGGTCCGAGGTCACCGACGAGACCGAGTGGACCGTGCCGTCGCGCCAGAGCCGGATCCAGGTCCCGTCGCCGCGGACCGGGATGCCGGCCTCGGACCGCGACCAGGCGATCGTCCAGCCGCTGCCGGTCCGGTCCTTCCGGACCTCGGGGCGGCCGGGTGTCGGGACCGCCGCGGCCCGTGCGGCGGCCCGTGCCCGCGCCGTCGCCGCAGCCGGGGTCAGCGACCCGGTCGCGGTCGACCAGCCAAGGGCGACCGCCGAGCGGAGCCGGCCATCGGCCAGGAAGCGATGGACGGCGAGCGGCCGCCCGTGGGCATCGCGGGTCGTGACCTCGTCGTACGTCGCGGCGGAGAACCGGTCGTGGACGCGGACCGCGGACCGGGCGCCGGCGGGGAAGCCGAGGGCGGCCTCGAGACGAGCCGCCCGGCGGACGACCGCCTCCGCGGCAGCGGGCGCGAGCGCCCGCGCCGACGTCGCGTCGTCGCCGGCGACGAACGCGTCGCGGGCCTGACCGCCCAGTGGGCCGAGGGTCAGCATCGCGAGGGTGGCAGTGGCGGCGAGGAGGGTGAGTCGGACCGGCCGGCCGGTCCGCCGGCCGCCGTCCATGGGGATCGCCGCGGGCTTCGCGGCACGGGATCGGAGCGCCATCGTGTCACCTCGTCAGGAGCAGTTCGAGCAGGTGCCGCCCGGGCCCGCGCGCCCGGACCAGTAGTAGCTGCCCCACCAGTCGGCATCGAACGGGTGCTTGAAGCCGCCGCCGCCGAGGGCCAGGTCGAAGGCCGCGCCGACACCCTGCCCGTCGCCGAGGGCGTCCCAGAACCGCTGCTCGAAGATCCACTGATCGCTGTCCCAGGCGTCGCCGAGGTAGCCGAGGTAGAACTCCGGGCCGTTCCACTCGAGGGCGAGGGCCTTGTCCTTGGCGATGGCGAAGGCGGCCGGCATCGTCGTGTCCGGGTCGCCGAGCGCGCAGGTCGACATGACGACGAGATTGCTCTGGCGGCCGGCGCGCTTCGTCGCGATCTCCTTGGAGTACACGATCGGCGCGCCGCGGCAGATGCCGGCGTCGACCCGAAAGCCCGAGTAGCGGTTCCCGTCGCTGTGGGCGTACCGGTCGCCGTGCGTGTGGACGTAGACGCCCCAGTCGTTCGCGACCCGCTTGAGGACGGTGTCCTTGGTGAACGGCCTGCCGAAGAAGCTCGTCGTCTCGTAGCCGAGCCGCTTGTACGCCGCGACCGCCGCCGGGTGCATCTTCTCGGGGTAGCCATCCTCGAATCCGAGGCAGGCGGCGTCGAAGGCGGTGTCGTTGACGTGGACCGTGCCCTGGTAGCCCGCCCACGCCGGAGCGGCGCCGCCGAGCACGAGCAACGCCGCGAGGAGCGGCGCGACGGACCGCCTGGCGCGCGGCCCTGTCGGACCTGGCGGCCCGGCGACGCGGGCTGAGCTGGTGGTGGACATGGGACCTCCCCCGGCGGGATCGTGGCGGGGTCGGCATCGACCGATCATCGGGCCGGCCGCTTATCCGCCACGTATCGGCCCCCGGGCCGCTCGCTCGGCCCTTCGCCGGGGGCCGCCGAGTGGTAGGCTGAGCGGGCCAGTTCGGATCAGGCGCCGCAGGGTCGCGAAGCCGGTGAGAGTCCGGCACAGTCCCGCTACGGTGACCCTCCGCGAGGAGGGAAGTCCGGTCGCCGACGCTGCGGTCGATGCTCGAACCTTCGAGAGAAAGGGTAGGCAAGACCGTGCGACCGATCACGTAGGCCG
The DNA here is from genome assembly GCA_964483405.1 of uncultured Anaerolineaceae bacterium. Taxonomy (GTDB): domain Bacteria; phylum Chloroflexota; class Limnocylindria; order Limnocylindrales; family CSP1-4; genus CAZABC01. Next base: position 231,295 of record CAZABC010000002.1, on the reverse strand, counting down.
TCCACCCGACCGCCGACGCGCCGGCCAGCGCCGGCCGACCACCCGATCCGGAGGCCCCCGTGGACGCCCCATTCCGAGCCCGATCCCTGCCTGTCCCGCGCGCCCTTGCCGCCCTCCTCGCCGCGCTCGCCTTCGTGCTCGCCGCCTGCACCGGCGGCGCAGCGACGCCCGGTCCCGACGCCAGCGCGACGATCGGTCCGGGGGCGACCGGCACGCCCGCGCCGTCCGGCGCCGCGAGCCCGGCCCCGGCGACGTTCCCGATCACCCTCACCGACGACGAGGACAACGAGGTGACCCTCGTCGCCGAGCCGGCGAGCATCGTGTCGCTGACGCCGGCCGTGACCGAGACGCTCTTCGCCCTCGGGGTCGGCGACCGGGTCGTCGCGACGACCGACTTCGACGACTACCCGCCCGAGGCGATCGATCTGCCCGACGTCGCGACCTACGCGGCCGTCGACGTCGAGGCGATCGTGGCCCTCGACCCCGATCTCGTCATCGCCGGTGGCAACTTCTTCAATGACCCCGAGGCGCTCGCGCGCCTCCGGACGCTCGGCATCCCGGTCCTCGTCGTCTACGCGCCCGACATCGAGACGGTCCTCGACGATGTCGAGCTCATCGGACGGGCCGTCGGTGCGGCCGGGGCCGCGGCGACGATGGTCGCCGCGATGCGCGAGGACATCGCCGCCGTCGTCGGCGCGACCGCCGCCCTCGAGCGGCCGCGCGTCTTCTACGAGCTCGATGCGACGAGCGACATCTACGGGCCGGCCGACGACTCGTTCCTCGCCGAGATGATCGTCCTCGCCGGTGGCGAGCCGATCACGACCGGCGACCCGACGGTCTTCTCGATCCCCCTCGAGCGGCTCGTCGAGGCCGACCCGGAGGTCATCCTGCTCGGCGATGCCGCGTACGGCGTCACGGCCGAGCAGGTCGTCGCCCGCCCCGGCTGGGGCACGATGACCGCCGTGACCACGGGCGCGATCCGACCGGTCGACGATGTGATCGTCACGCGGCCCGGTCCACGGCTGACGCTCGGTCTCGCCGCGCTCGCGACGGCGATCCATCCCGGCGTCGACGTTCCCGTCGAGGGCGTCCCCGCGCCGAGCGTCGTGCCGTGACGACGCGGGGCGAGCTCATCGCGGCGCCGCTCGGCGCCGGCCGGCTCGAGCGGCTCCGCTCGCGACCGGTCGCCGTCGGCCTGGCGGGCGGGCTCGCCCTGCTCGTGGCCCTCGTCGCCGGGGTCGCCCTCGGCAGCGTCGAGGTCCCGCTCGACGAGACGGTGGCGATCCTCGCCGCGCGGCTTCTCGGGATCGACCTGCCGGCGACCTGGACCCCTGCGACCGAGACGATCGTGATGGAGCTGCGGCTGCCCCGGGTCCTGACGGCGATGGTCGTCGGGGTCGGGCTCGCCGTCGCCGGGGCGACGTTCCAGAGCCTGCTCCGCAACCCGCTCGCCGATCCGTACGTCCTCGGCACGGCCTCGGGAGCCGCGCTCGGCGCGGCCATCGCCGTCCTCATCCCGGTCCGCTACCTCGTCCTCGAGTTCGGCCTCCTCCATGGGCTTGCGTTCCTCGGTGCGATCGCGGCTGCGTGGGCCGTCTACTCGCTCGCCCGGACCGGTCCGCTCGCGCCGCTGACGGGCCTCCTCCTGACCGGCTACGCGGTCGGCTCGCTGCTCGCCGCCGGCCTGGCGATGGCGATGTACCTGTCGGGCTCGAGCCTCCGCCAGATCTTCAGCTTCCTGCTCGGCGGGTTCGACGGCTCGTCCTGGCTGCGGCTCGCGGTGGCGGCCCCGATCATCGTCGTCGGGACGCTCGCGATCCTCCTGCGCGCGCGCTCGCTCAACGGGCTCCTCCTCGGCGAGGAGTCGGCCGCCCACCTCGGGGTCGACGTCGGTCGCGAGCGGGCCATCCTGCTGGCGCTCGCCTCGCTCGTCACCGCGGCGGGTGTCGCCGTCGCCGGGCTCATCGGCTTCGTCGGCCTCGTGGTCCCCCACGTCGTCCGGCTCCTCGTCGGCCCGAACGCCAGGCTCGTCCTGCCGCTGTCGGCTCTCGGCGGCGCGATCCTCCTGGCCGCGGCCGACCTCGTCGCCCGGATGCTGGGCGAGATCCCGGTCGGGGTCGTCACCGCGGTCATCGGCGCGCCGTTCTTCCTGCTCCTCCTCCGACGGGCGCGGACCGGGTACGAGCTGTGAGCGCGATCGTCGAGCTCGACGGCGTCCGGGTCGCCTACCGTGACCGCGAGATCCTCCACGGCGTCTCGCTCCGGATCGAGCCGGGCGAGCGGATCGCCCTCATCGGCCCGAACGGGGCAGGGAAGTCGACGCTCCTGCGGGTCGTCGCCGGCACGCTCGTGCCGCGCGCCGGGACCGTCCGCCTCGGCGGCGAGCTCGTCGCCTCGCTCGACCGGCGCGACATCGCCCGCCGCCTCGCGGTCGTGCCGCAGCTGACGACGCTGCCGTTCGCGGCCCGGGTCGAGGACGTCGTCGCCCTTGGCCGGCTGCCCCACGAGGACCCGTTCCGCGGGCCGCGGCCGGCCGACCGGGCGGCCGTCGCGTCGGCGATCGAGCGGGTCGGGCTCGGCGCCCTGCTCGGCCGCGACGCGCGCGAGCTCTCGCTCGGCGAGCGCCAGCTCGTCCTCATCGCGTTGGCCGTCGCCCAGGCGGCGCCCGTCCTCCTCCTCGACGAGCCGACGGTCCACCTCGACCTCCGCCACCGGGTCGAGGCCATGGAGCTCCTCCGCGACCTCAACAAGCGCGACGGGACGACGGTCATCACCGTCATCCACGACCTCCATCTCGCCGCGCGGTTCTTCCCCCGGGTCGTCCTCGTCGACCGGGGCGCGATCGTCGCCGACGGGCCGCCGCGCGAGGTCCTCGCGGCCGAGCGGCTCGCGGAGGTGTTCGGGGTCGACCTCGCGATGGCCGGGCTCGAAGCGGCCCCCGGGTCGCTCCCGTCGGGCGCGGCGACGGCCGGGGCCGGCTAGGCCAGCGCCACCGCCGCCAGCGCGGCCACGGCCTCCGTCGTCCGCTCCGCGTCGGCCGCCGGGGTCGCATCGTCGAAGCGGACGGCGGTCGTTCCGATCCCGAGGATCGGCATCGCCGCAGCCAGGACGCGGAGCGTGGCGAGGGCGGTCTCGAGCGACAGGCCGGCCGGCTCGGGCATGGCGACCGCCCAGCCGTCGTCGCCGTCGAGGGCGTCGGTGTCGAAGGCGACGTAGAGCCCGTCGACGCGGGACGCGACCGCGCGGGCCCAGGCGTCGACGGCGGCCAGGCCGGCAGGCCCGCCGAGCATCCCGGCGCCGAAGTGGGCGACCGGCGACGCCGCCAGCATCCGCGACTCCACCTCGTCGAGGACCTGGCCCCCGAGCAGGGCGCAGTCGGCCTCGGCGACCGTCGGCCCGTCGACCGCGCCGACGAGATCCGCGTCGCCCCGACCGCAGGCCATCGCGAACGGCATCCCCCAGACGTTGCCCGACGGCGTCGTCGCGGGCGTGTTGAAATCCCCGTGGGCGTCGAACCAGGCCATCGCCAGCCGGGTACCCGGCCGAGCCCGGCGCAGCCCCGCGAGCGCCGCGGCGTTCGAGGTGCAGTCGCCGCCGAGGACGAGGAGCCGCGCGTCCGGAGCGGCGGCAAGCGCGGAGGCGACGTGCCCGGCGATCCGCGGCAGGTTCTCGACGAGGAGGGCCCGGTTCTTCGCCCGCCGATCCGGGTCGGGCGCCCAGCCGGGCTCGACCGTGGCGTCGCCGACATCGCGGATCTCGGCGCCGGCCAGCCCCGGTCGTGCCCGGAGCCTCGCGACGAGCCCGCGGGCGCGCAGCTCGGCCGGCGTGCGCTCCATGCCGGCGAAGTGGCCGCCGAGGGCGGTCGGCGAGCCGGCGACGACGATCCGGCGGGGGAGGGCGGTCTCGGTCATGGCTCGAGGATACCCGCCCCCGGTCGGCCGGCGAGGCTAGGCGGCGAGGTCCCGGCGGCGGAACACCACGAGGGCGAGGAGCCAGCCCCCGATCGCGAAGGCGAGGTAGAGGAGCGACGCGCCGACGGGGTACACGCCGTCGTCGATGAGCGGCTTGAGGTCGAAGTAGTAGAACGCCGAGAGGTACTTGAGCCACTCGACGTCGTCGGAGAGCTGGGCGACGACGTTGAGCAGGTACATGACGATGAGGATCGCGGCCGCGAGCCCGCCGGCCCGCCCGCGGTCGAGGAGGAGGACGGCGAGGAGCGTCGTGACGCCGCCGATCGCGGCCGCCATCGCGGCGGCGTGCCCGCCGGCGAGCACGAGCCGCGGAACGTCGAAGTCGGGCTCGATCAAGAGGTCGGTCGCCCAGATCGCCCCGATCGTCACCGCCGTGAGCACGACGATACCCGCGGCCTGGGCGCCGATCGTCGCCGCGAGGTAGCGGACCCGCGGCAGACGGGTCGAGAGCGGCAGCTCGAGGAAGCCGCGGTCGGCGTCGACCGCGACCCGGGTCGCCATGAGGATCGCGACGATCGCCGCGGCCAGCGGCCAGAGGAACTGGAAGACGTACGAGTTGAGGAAGGTGCCCGGGTCGCCGAGGCTGCCGACGATGCCGAAGGCCGCCATCAGCTCCTTCGGGTAGATCTCCATCATCTTCTCGAACTCGGCCGCGTTCTCGAGGATCGACGGGTAGAAGGCGACGATGATCGCGGCGTACAGGGCCGAGATGACGCCGATCCAGAGGAGCAGCATCCGGCTGCGCCGGAGGTCGAGGCGGAACGCACCGATCATCGCTGGGCCTCCCCGGATGCGACGGCCTCGCGCTCGACGGCCGCGGGCTCCCCGGCCGGGCTCTCGCTTGCCTGGCCATCGCCGGCCCGGCCCTCGCCGGCCTCGCCGGCCGCGACCATCCCGTTCGTGCCGTCGTAGTAGCGGAGGAAGACGTCCTCGATCTCGAGCGTGGCGATCGAGACGTCGCGGACGTCGATCGTCGCCAGCCGCGCGAGGAGCGGGTTCACGTCGCCGCGGACCATGAGGTGGACGTCGCGCGCCTCGGCGCTCACGACCCGGACGTTCGGCAGGTCGAAGGTCCCGCCCGGCGGCGGCGCACCGAGCACGAGGTTGACCGACCGCCAGTGCGAGGCCTGCAGGTCGGCGACGGACGAGATCGAGACGAGCCGGCCCTCGCGGATGATCGCGACGCGGTCACATGCCCGCTCGACCTCGGGCAGGTTGTGCGATGAGAGGAACACCGTCCGGCCCTCGGCCCGGACCTCCGCGACGAGCTTGAGGAACTCGCGCTGCATGAGCGGGTCGAGGCCGCTCGTCGGCTCGTCCATGACGAGGAGCGGCTCGCGACCCATGAAGGCCTGGGCAACGGCGACCTTCTGGCGGTTGCCGCGTGAGAGCTTCCGGATCGGGACCGACGGGTCGAGCTCGAGCCGCTCGGCGACCGCCTGCCACGAGCCGGCCGGGAGCCCCCGGAGGCGGGCCATGTAGTCGAGCTGGGCTCGCGCCGTCAGCTCGCCGAGGTAGCCCGGGTCGCTGGCGACGAACGCGAGCCCCTCGTGCGCCGCCGGCGCGTCCGTCCAGGCATCGCGGCCGAGGACGGTCGCTCGGCCGGCCGATGGCTCGAGGAAGCCGAGCAGGAGGCGGATCGTCGTCGTCTTGCCGGCGCCGTTGGGGCCGAGGAAGCCGAAGACCTCGCCGGGTTCGACGGTGAAGTCGACATCGAGGATGCCCCGGCGCTTGCCGTACCACTTCGTGAGGCCGGATGCCTCGATGACATGGGTCATCGGCGGGTCCTCCCGCGAGTCCGCGCCCGTCGTCCGGCACGGCAAGGAACCGAGCGGTCGGGCTGGCCGCCCGTGGATCCCCGCCAGCGTGCCCCGCGACCGGGCGCCGAGACAGGTCCGTCGGTCACGACCGGACGGCCTCGCGGTCCCGACCGGAGGGCCCCGCGGTCACGACCGGACGGCCTCG
>CAZABC010000002.1:185387-225259 GCA_964483405.1 uncultured Anaerolineaceae bacterium | reverse complement strand
CGGCGCCACCCGGCGACCCGGCGCCACCCGGCGACCCGACACGATACCTGCCCGACCGGCCCACGCTCCCTGGTCCCCGACCCGATCACCATCCGCCGCACCGGTCGGTGGCGCATCATCTCGGCATGCGGATCGCCGACTTCGCCCTCGAGCGCTACTTCGCCCGCTGGGAGTTCGCCGTCAGGCACCTCCTCTGCGCCTCGGACGTCGAGGGCTACCCGATGGCCGAGCTGCTCGCCCTCGCCGACGACGAGACGCGGGCGCTCTGGGACGGGCTGCGGCTGGGCTACACCGAGTCGACCGGGCATCCGCTCCTCCGGGCCGAGATCGCCGCCGGCTACGAGACGCTCGAGCCCGACGACATCCTCGTCTTCGCCGGCGCCGAGGAGGCGATCTTCTGCCTCTCGAACGTCCTCCTGGGCCCCGGCGACCACGCGATCGTCACCTGGCCCGGCTACCAGTCCCTCTACGAGGTCGGCCGGGCGGCGGGCGCCCAGATCGGCCTCCACGCGCTCCGCGAGGAGGATGGCTGGGCGCTCGATGTCGACCGGATCCGCCGGTCGCTCAAGCCGGCGACGAAGCTCGTCGTCGTCAACGCGCCGCACAACCCGACGGGGATGCTGCCGACCCACGACGAGTGGCGGGCGCTCGCCGAGCTGTGCGCCGAGGCGGGCGTCCGGCTCCTCGCCGACGAGGTCTACCGCGAGCTCGAGCACGACCCGGCCGACCGGCTGACGGCGGGTGCGGATCTGTTCGACCGGGGCATCTCGCTCGGGGTGATGTCGAAGTCGTACGCGATGGCCGGCCTGCGGATCGGCTGGCTGGCGACCCGCGATCGGGCCCTCCTCGAGCGCTGCGCGGCGTTCAAGGACTACACGACGATCTGCTCGTCCGCGCCCTCGGAGGTGCTCGCGCTCATCGGCCTGCGGGCTCGCGAGACGGTCCTGGCGCGGTCCCGGGCGATCGTCGCCGCGAACCTCGAGCGGATCGACCGGCTCTTCGCCGAGCGTCCGGACACGCTCGCCTGGGCCCGACCGCGGGCCGGGTCGGTCGGCTTCCCGCGGCTGCTCCGCGGCGGCCCGATCGACCGCTTCGCCGCCGAGCTCGTCGAGACGGAGGGCGTCCTGCTCCTGCCGGCCTCGGCGTTCGGCTTCGGCGGCGACCACTTCCGGCTCGGCCTCGGCCGGACGGACCTGCCCGAGGCCGTCGAGCGGCTCGAGGCGTACCTCGATCGTCGGGCGGCGCCCGGCTGATCGCGCCGGCTACTCCGCGACGGGCGGCATCTCCGGGGCCGCGGCGAAGGCCTCGAGGAAGCGGGCCGTGATCCGGGTCGCAGCCGCGAGGTCCACGAGCCGGATGTTCTCGTCGGGCGCATGGGCGCGGCAGTCGTCGCGACCGGCGCCGAGACTCGTCGCCGGGACGCGGTGGGCCGCGCAGACCTGGTACATCGGGACGGTCCCGGGCATCGACACGGTGACCATCGCCGCCTGCCCGGCGACCGCCTCGGACGCCGCCGCGGCCGCCCGGACGATCGGATGGTCGGGCGGCGTCCACCAGGCGCGCTCGCCCTGCTCGCCGATGATCTCGATGTCGGCGAAGCCGGCCGCGTCGAGGTGGGCGCGGAGCGCGGCGATCATCGCCTCGGGCGCCTGGTCGGGCACGATCCGGATGTCGAGCCGGGCGTGCGCCTCGGCCGGCGTGATCGTCTTGTCGCCCGGGCCGATGAAGCCCGACCACAGGCCCTGCACGTTCAGCGTCGTGGCGAACGTCATGGCACGCTTCGCCTCGGCGCCATCGCGCCCGCCGATGAACCGGTCCACGCCGAACTCGCGGCGGATGTCGTCGACGACCGAGTCCGGGGTCCCGTCCACGGCCGCCAACTGGGCCGCGGTGGGCGGCCGGACGCCGGCGTCGAGACCGGCGACGGCCGGCAGGCCGTCGGCGGTCCACAGCGTCGCGAGGGCCTGGACGAGCCGGATCGCCGCGTTCGGCAGCAGGACCGCGAGGCTGGAGTGGGCGTCGTAGGCGATCGTCCGGGCGACCAGCTCGACGACGACGATCCCACGTCCCCCGCCGACGATCAGCGGCCGCCCCCGGAGGTCGAGGCCGCCGCCCTCGATCAGGGCGCCATCGGCGCGGCGGTACTCCGGCCGCAGGTCGAGGAGAGCGTCGAGATCGTTGCTGCCGGACTCCTCCTGGCCCTCGACGAGGAACCGGACGCGGCACGGCAACCTGCCGATCGTCTCGAGCCACGCCTCGACCGCCCACAGCCGCGGCAGCAGCTCGCCCTTGTTGTCGGTGGCCCCCCGGGCGTAGACCCGGCCATCGCGAACCTCGGGCGCGTAGGCCGGGGTCGTCCACAGCTCGTGCGGGACGGCGGGCTGGACGTCGTAGTGCTGGACGAGGTTCAGCGTCCGGGGCCCGTCGCCGATCTCGCCGACGACGAGCGGCGGAACGCCGTCGAGCTCGACGACGTCGACCGTGGCGCCGAGGGCCCGCAGCCGCTCGGCGATCCAGTCGGCGCCGGCGGCAAGCGCATCGTCCGCGCCCTCCTCCGACGGGAACCGGCAGAACTGGACGAGCTCGTCGGTCCACACGTCGAGCCTGGCGTCGACGAGCGCGTCGAAGGCGGTGAAGTCGGTCATCGTTTCCCCTCCTTGGTCGGGTCCGCGGGCGCAGGGTCGATGCGCCGGGCGACGACCTCGATGCTGTGCCAGTGGTGCGGCTCGCCGAGGGCGGTCCGGCCCGCCTCCTCGCGATCGACCCAGTCCTCGATCTCGAAGCCGCTGAGTTTGGCCCGCACGGCCTCGGCGGACGGGCAGGTCATGCCGGGCTCGCCGGCCGACTGGTCGCGGTCGCCGAAGAGCATCGTCGCGAACCGCCCGCCCGGCCGGACCGCGGCGAGCGCCCGGGCGAGGGTCGCGTGGAAGGCGTCGGCCGGCAGGAACGGCAGGCTGATCGAGGCGTTGACGAGGTCCGCGGGCGGGATCGCGAAGGTGGCCAGGTCGGCGACCGCCGTCTCCAGCCTGGACAGGTCCTCGGCCGCGGCCGCCCCCCGCAGCGCCTCGATCGCAGCCGGCTCGGCATCGATCGCGAGGACGCGCCAGCCGCGGCGGAGGAGCTCGCGGGTGTCCCGGCCCGCGCCGCACCCGAGGTCGACGGCGAAGCGAGGCTCCCCGGGCGGGCGCCCGGCGATGGGTGTGGCCCCGTCGGCATCGTCCGCCGCGAACGCCTCGGCGGCGGCGGCGACGGTCCGCCAGGCCGGCCGCCCGACGGTCACCGCGTAGTACGCCGGCCAGTCCGGCGATCCGGGCTGGTCCACCCGCGCGGACCGGTCCGCCGACTCGGGCATCCGGGTCGGGGTCGCCGCCGGAGCCGTGGCGCTACGCGCGCTTGCGGGGCAGGTCGAGGAACGGCAGGTCGACGACGATCGCCTTGACCCGGCCCCGCCTGCCCTCGACCGTCCACTCGACCTGGAGGGTCGTGCCGGGCCGCTCGTAGGCCGGCGGCACGGAGGCGAGGGCGACCATCTGCTTGAGGATCGGGCTCCAGCCGCGGCTCGTGACCCGTCCGACCTGGCCGCGGCCCTCGGCGAAGACCGGCACCGGCGAGCGGTCGACGACCGGCGAGATCCCCGGCGGGAGCCCCTGGGCGTCGAACAGCGCCTCGATCCCGTACCAGTCGAGGACGAGGCCGACGAGGCGCCGGGCCGGGCCGCCGGCGAGCTGCTCCGCCTGCAGCGCGCGCCGCCCCACGAAGTCCGCCTTGTCGAACGTCACCAGCCGGCCGAGCCCGATCTCGAACGGGCTGTAGGCCTGTTCGGCGTTCATCGAGTGGCGCGACGACGTGTAGTCGACCTCGAGCAGGATGAGCCCCGCCTCGAGGCGCGCGACGTCGAGCGCGAGCATCCCGGCCGGCCGGATCCCGTGGTCCGCGCCGGCCGCGGCCAGCGCGTCCCACGCCTGGGGCGCCCGATCGGCCGGGATCCAGAGCTCGTAGCCGAGATCGCCGGTGTAGCCCGTCCGTGACACGTCGACCGCGATCGCGGTGCGGCCCTTGCCGATCCTCGACGCCCGCCGGCCGAAGTAGCGCAGGTCGGCGAACGACTCGTCGGTCGCCGCCTCGAGGACCGCCCGCGAGCGCGGGCCCTGGAGGGCCACCGCGGCGACCGCACCCGACACGTCCTCGACCTCGACGTCGAGGCCGGCGGCGTTCAGGCGGAGCCAGCGGTACTGCGGGTCGGCCGCGGTCCAGCGGAACTCGTGCTCGCCGAGGCGGTGGATCGTGCCGTCGTCGATGACCTTGCCGTGCTCGTCGCACCAGGGCGTGTACCAGACCCGGCCGACGGCGAGCTTCGTCACGTCGCGGGTGATGATCCGGTCGACGAGCCGCTCGGCATCCGGTCCGGCGACCCGGTACTTGAAGAGCGGGCTGACGTCGATGAGGGCGGCTGCCTCCCGGATCGCGTTGTACTCGATGTCGTGGGCGTCGGCGTAGACGGACGACGCGAAGTAGCCCGACCACTCACGCCACTGCATCTTCCGGTTGAGGGGCGCGGTCCTCGGGTGGAAGGCGGTGCCGACGCTCAAGCGATGACCTCCATGGGCAGCCGGGTCCGGCGGGCCGCTGCCCCGAAGTATGCATGGAAGCCATCCCGCCCGGCTGCCCCCGGCCGTCCCCCGACCGGCGCGGCGCCCGCGCCGCGGTCCGTTCATCCCGCTGCCCTCGTGACATTCGGCCCGGGCGCCAGGAATGCCTGAAACATATAAACGCATCACACGTATATGAGGTCGACGCATCCCAGCGGACATGGACGCCATGCGGTTCCCCAGCGACGACATCGAGGCCATCCAGGCGTCGATGCTGCGCGGTCTTGCCAGCCCGCAGCGACTCCGGATCATCCGCCTGCTCGGAGGGCGACCCCGTGACGTGACCACCCTGGCTCGCGAGCTCGGGCTGGCCCAGGCGGCGACGTCGCAGCACCTGGCCGCCCTGCGCGCCGCCGGCCTCGTCGTGGCCGTGCGGGACGGGCGGACCGTCCACTACGACCTAGCCGACCCGGGGATCGAAGCTGCCTGCGCGCTCATGCGCGACGTGCTGGTGCGGCGGCTCTCCCGGCTCGGCGCCCTTGCCGCCTCCGACCGCCACCAGCCGGCCGGCAGCCGCACGGCCGGCAGCCGCACGGCCGGCGGCCCGACCCCGGGAGTGACCCACCCATGAGCGACACGCTCAACATCGTCCTGTTCTCCGGGACGGAGGACAAGCTCCACGCCGCCGGCACGATCGCCGCCGGGGCGGCTGCCATGGAGCGGCCCGTCAACGTCCTGCTGATGTACTGGGCGCTCGACGCGTTCCGGGCCGACCGCATCGAGAACGATCACGGACTCGCCTACGACGCGGCCCGTCCGCGCTTCAACGAGCCGGTCGAGCGGGTCGGGACGATCCCCTGGCTCGAGACCTTCCGGCAGGCCAAGGCGATCGGCGAGGTCTCGATCCTGGCCTGCTCAGGGTCGCTCGAGGTGCTCGGGATCGATGCCACGGAGCTCGACCCGCTGGTCGACTCGTCGGGCGGCATCGCCTCGTTCCTCATGGCCGCCGAAGACGGCCAGATCCTCTTCATCTGACGCGCCGACCGCGCGCGACTGGAAGGAGCGCACATCCCATGACTGCCACTGCCGTCGAGCTCGAGGGACTCGTCGCCGCGAAGGTCGCCGACGCCCGCGGCGTCGGCTGCCCCGGTCCCCTCCTCGAAGCCAAGAAGGCGATGCCCGGCGTCCCGGTCGGCTCGATCGTCGAGGTCTGGTCGACCGACCCGGTCACCAAGACCGACATCGCCGCCTGGTCGACCAAGGTCGGCCACGAGTTCCTCGGCGTCCTCGAGGCGGACGGGTACGACCGCGTCTTCGTCCGCCGCGCCAAGTAGCCACCCCATGCCGACTGCCCGCGAGCGGCCGCGCCGACGGTCCTCGTGGGGCAGGCGGACGCCACGGAGCCCGCGTCGATGACCGCTGCCGCCGCCCCACCGCCCGCGATCGCGACCCGTCAGCCGCGCATCCTCGTCTTCTCGACGAACACGATCTCGGATCCCGGCATCGACCTCGCCGGCAGCTCGCACCTGCACTACGACCCCGGCGTGCGGGTGATGGCCCTGCCGTGCACGAGCCTCATCAAGCCGGCCTGGATCCTCCACGCGATCGAGCGGGGCTTCGACGGCGTCTTCGTCGCCTCCGACGGCGACGAGTGCGGCTACCTGCCCGACTGCGCCGAGCGCGGGTCGCGCAACGTGTCGCGGGCGCAGGCGCTGCTCAAGGCGGCCGGCCACTCGCCCCAGCGCGTCCGGATGGCGGCGATCTGCTCGGTCTGCGCCGAGCCGTTCGCCAAGCACGTCGCCCAGTTCTCGGAGGCGCTCGCCGCCCTCGAGCCGGCGGTGGCGGAGTGAGCGCCGTGGACTACGACGTGCTCGTCGTCGGGAGCGGCATCGGGGGGATGGAGTCCGCCCTGAAGCTCGGCGACATGGGCTACAAGGTCCTTGTCGTCGAGAAGGACGCGAGCGTCGGCGGGAAGATGATCCTGCTCAGCAAGGTCTTCCCGACGCTCGACTGCGCCAGCTGCATCTCGACCCCGAAGATGGCAGCGACCACCCACCACCCGAACATCACCGCCTTCACCTACAGCGAGGTCGAGGGCATCGAGCGGGACGGCGACGGGCGGTTCCGGGCGCACATCCGGCGCAAGGCGCGCTATGTCGACGAGACCACCTGCACCGGCTGCCAGATGTGCGAGACGGCCTGCACGGTCGCCGTGCCGGATCAGTTCAACGCCGACATGATCCCGCGCCGGGCGGCCTACATCGCCTTCCCCCAGGCGGTGCCGAAGAAGGCCGTCATCGACCGCCACGGCAGCTCGCCGTGCTCGTACGCCTGCCCGGCCGGCATCCAGGCCCACGGCTACGTGTCGCTGACCCGCAGCGGCGAGTACGAGGCGGCCTACCAGCTCGTGCTCGAGGCCACGCCGTTCGTCGGCAGCCTCGGGCGGGCCTGCTACGCCCCCTGCGAGGTCGAGTGCACCCGCGGCGACCTCGAGGGGACGCTGCCCATCCGCCGGATCAAGCGGTTCATCGACGACTGGCACGCCGAGCACTCCGACGGGCCTGGCGTCCAGGTCGCCGCGTCGAACGGCCGGCGGGTCGCGATCGTCGGCTCCGGGCCGGCCGGACTCACCGCCGCCTGGCAGCTCGCCCTCCGCGGCTATGGCGTGAAGGTCTTCGAGGCTGCCCCCGAGCCCGGCGGGTTCCTGCGGACGGCGATCCCGGCCTACCGGCTGCCGGCGGAGGTCGTGGCCCGGGACATCCGGAACGTGACCGACATCGGTGTCGAGATCGAGACCGGCACCCGGATCGACGATCTCGCTGCGCTCCGTCGCGACGGCTACGACGCCGTGCTCGTCGCGACGGGGACGCCGCGATCCACCGCGCTCGGGGTCCCCGGCGAGGAGCACGAGGCCGTCATCGGTGGCGTCGAGTTCCTGCGCGATGTCCGCCTCGACCGCGCCCCGGACCTCGCCGGCAAGCGGGTCGTCGTCGTCGGCGGCGGCAACGTCGCGATGGACACCGCTCGCACCGCGCGACGGCTCGGCGCGGCGAGCGTCACGGTCGCCTACCGTCGCGGCCGCGACGAGATGCCGGCCCACCGGGCCGAGATCGACGACGCCGAGCGCGAGGGCGTCGCCTTCACCTTCCTCGTCGCGCCGACGGCGGTCGACGTCGATGGCGCGGGCGCCGTCAGGGGGCTCCGCTGCACCCGGATGACCCTCGGCGCCCCCGACGCGTCCGGCCGGCGGCGGCCCGAGCCGATCGCCGGCAGCGAGTCGACCATCGCCTGCGACACGATCATCGCGGCGATCGGGATGGCCCCCGACACGGGGGCGTTCGCGGGCGTCCTGCCGGTCGCCCGTGGCGGCACGATCGACGCCGACCGGGGAACGCTCCAGGCCGGCGCCGACGGGATCTTCGCGGCCGGCGACGTCGTCACCGGACCGACCGACATCACTCGCGCCGTCGGCGAGGGCCGGCGAGCCGCGTTCATGATCGACCGTTGGCTGACCGGTGGGGCCCTGGCGGGGTTCGACGACCGGCTACCGGTCGTCGACCGGGCCGAGGTCCTCCTCCGCCAGCGGGCGTGGACGCGCCGACCGGCGGGTCCGATCCCGGCCGTGACCGACCCGACCCCGACCGGCTTCGACGAGGTCGAGCCACCGATGTCCGAGGCGGAGGCCCGCGCCGGCGCCGCCCGCTGCATGGACTGCGCGGTCTGCTCCGAGTGCGAGGAGTGCGTGAAGGCCTGTCCCGTGCCCGACTGCATCGATCTGCACGCCCGCGACCAGGAGCTCGACGTCGAGGTCGGCGCCGTCGTCCTCGCGACCGGGTTCGACCTCTTCCCGGCCGACCTCAAGCCCGAGTACGGCTACGGCACGTTCAAGAACGTCATCACGGCGATGCAGATGGACCGGCTCCTCGCGCCGACCCGGCCGTTCAACACGATCCTCCGGCCCGGCGACGGCAAGGTGCCCGACCGGATCGCCTACGTCCTGTGCACCGGTTCGCGCGACGAGCAGGTCGGCAACCCGCTCTGCTCGCGGTTCTGCTGCATGTACTCGATCAAGCAGAACCAGCTGATCATGGGCTCGCTGCCGCTCGCCGACGTCACCGTCCACTACATGGACATCCGGGCGGCCGGCAAGCGGTACGAGGAGTTCTACCAGCAGGCCCGCGACATGGGCGCCAACTACGTCAAGGGCCGGGTCGCCAAGATCACCGAGCGCGAGAACGGCGACCTCGTCCTCCACTACGAGGACATCGGGCACGGCGGCCGGCTCGCCGAGGCCGAGTACGACCTGGTCGTCCTCGCCGTCGGCGTCGCCCCCAACAGCACGGCGACGGCCCTCTTCCCCGAGGGCGCCCTTGCCCTCGACGAGCACCGCTACATCGCCGAGGCCGACGAGGACGTCCACCCCGGCGCCACGAGCATCCCCGGCGTCTTCGTCGCCGGATCCGCCTCGGGCGCCCGGGACATCGCCGAGTCGATCGTCCACGCCGGGGCGACGGTCTCGGGGGTCGCCGCCCACCTGGAACGGTCGCGCCCCGAGCCCGTGGAGGTGTCGGCATGAGCGACGAGCCGCGGACCGACCCGACCGCCCCGGCCGACCCGGCCGCCCCGGCCGCTCCGAAACGGCGGATCGGCGTCTACATCTGCCACTGCGGCGGCAACATCTCCGACTACGTCGACGTCGAGCGGGTGGCGTCGGAGGCCCTCGGCGACGACGCCGTCGTCGTCGCCCGCTCGCCGATGTTCGCCTGCTCCGAGGCCGGCCAGCAGGAGATCGTCGAGGACATCGAGCAGCACGGCCTCGACGGGCTCGTCGTCGCCTCGTGCTCGCCCAAGCTCCACACCTACACCTTCCGCGGCGTGGCAGCCCGGGCGGGCCTGAACCCCTACCAGTACACGCAGGTCAACGTCCGCGAGCAGTGCTCGTGGGTCCACTCCGACGACCCCGTCGCGGCGACGGAGAAGGCGGCGGGCCTCGTCCGCGCCGGCGTCGCCCGGACCGGCCTGACGACGCCACTCGAGCCGCTCGTCGTCGAGACGACGCCCCGGACGCTCGTCATCGGTGGCGGGATCGCCGGCCTGCGGGCCGCGATCGGGCTCGCCGACGTCGGGCTCGAGGTCGTCCTCGTCGAGCGGGAGCTCGCGCTCGGTGGCTGGGTCGGCCGCCTCGGCGAGCTGTATCCGCACGGGCGGAACGGCCACGAGCTCGTCGAGGCGCTCATCGCCGAGGTCCGGCGACGACCTGCGATCACGGTCCTGACGGGAGCCGAGGTCGTCGGCAAGTCCGGTAGCTTCGGCAACTACCGGGTCGAGGTGCGGGTCGGCGGACCGGGCGCCGGGTCGATCTCGGTGCTCGTCGGCACGATCATCGTCGCGACCGGCTTCGAGACCTATCGACCGGCCGAGGGCGAGCTCGGCTACGGCATCGAGGGGGTCCTGACGCTGCCCGAGTTCAAGGCGCTGCTCGACGGATCGACCGGGCCGCTGGTCCACCGCGGCCGGCCGGTCCGGAGCATCGCCTACGTGTACTGCGTGGGCAGCCGCCAGCCGGCCGGTGACGGCGCCCACGAGTACTGCTCGCGGTTCTGCTGCACCGCGGCCGTGCACGCGTCGGTCCAGGCCGCCCGGCTCGACCCGGCCGTCCGCCAGTTCCACCTGTATCGCGACATCCGGACCTATGGCAAGTACGAGACGCTGTACACCGAGTCGCGGGAGCTCGGATCCGTCTACATCCGGTTCCCCGACGACGAACCGCCGTCGGTGGCCGCGGCTGGTGACGGGCGGCTGACCGTCGGCGTACGGGACCTGCTCACCGACGGCGAGGCGCTGACGCTGCCCGTCGACCTCGTCGTGCTGGTCACCGGCATGGTTCCGCGCGAGAACGAGGAGCTCGGCGGCACGCTCAAGCTTCCGCTCGGCGGCGACGGCTTCTACAACGAGATCCATCCCAAGCTGCGGCCGGTCGAGACCGTCGTCGACGGGGTCCTCATCGCCGGCGCCTGCCAGGGGCCGAAGAGCTCGGCCGAGAGCGTCGCATCGGGCCTGGCCGCGGTGACCCAGAGCGCCGCGGTCCTGCGGAAGGGCTTCGCGGAGCTCGACCCGCTGGTGGCGGAGGTCGCCCCGGCCTGCACGGCCTGCGGCGACTGCCTCCCCGCGTGCCCGTACGACGCCATCTCGATGACGACGGTCGACGGGCGGGCGGTCGCGGTCATCAGCGAAGCCATCTGCAAGGGCTGCGGCGGCTGCGTCCCGGTCTGCCCCGAGGACGCGATCGACCTGCGCGGCTACACCGACGCCCAGATCCGGGCCCAGATCGACAACCTGCTGGAGGTGCTGGTCGCATGAGCGCGACGACCCGCGACGTCCGCGAGATCGCTCGCGAGGAGATGGTCATGCACGGCCGCATCCTCGACGCGCTCGCGACCGGTCCCCGCACCGTGCCCGAGATCGCCGCCGCCATCGACCAGCCGACGCACGAGGTCGTCGTGTGGGTGATGGGCATGCGGCGCTACGGCTGGCTGCGAGAGGTCAAGGGCTCCGAGGGCGACGGCTACTTCCGCTATCGGGCGGAGGAGCGACCATGACCGCGACGGCCGACCTCGGCCTGTACGGCGAGCTCCAGCGGTTCGGGGCGACCGACATGACGGCCTGCTTCAGCTGCGGCACCTGCACCGCCATCTGCCCGCTCTCCGAGGACGACGCGACCTTCCCGCGCCGGATGATCCGCTACGCCCAGGTCGGGATGAAGGACGCCCTCATCTCGAGCAAGGAGCTGTGGGCCTGCTATCACTGCGGCGAGTGCTCCGACAGCTGCCCGACCGAGGCCGACCCCGGCGAGTTCATGGCCGCCGCCCGTCGCTACGCGATCGCGAGCTACGACGGGACCCGCCTGGCCCGGACGATGTACCTGCGGCCGGTCGTCGGCACCCTGATCGCGCTCCTGCTCGCCGTGTTCTTCGCGGTCGTCATGTACGCCGGTCGCGGACCGCAGAGCGCCGCCGAGCTGGCGATCTTCGAGTGGATCCCGGCCGAGCTGATCCACGACCTCGGCATCGTCGTGATGGTCGCGGTCTTCGCCGCCGGGCTCGTCGGCGTGGCGAGGATGGCCCGAGCCATCGGCCGCCGCGAGGGCGTCGGACCCCGCGACGTCCTGGGTGGACGGGCGGCCCTGCTCCGGTCGGGGCGGGCGCTCGTCGACGCCGTCGGCCGCGAGTCGCTCGCCCAGCGGCACTACCGCACCGAGTGCCGGGTCGAGCCGGCTGCCAGCCTGCCGCTGTATCAGCGCCGCTGGTTCGTCCACGCCGTCACGGTCTGGGGGTTCCTGGGCCTCCTGCTGGCGACGATGCTCGACTACGGCCTGGCCATCGTCGGCATCAAGGAGACCGGCACCCCGGTCCCGATCTGGTATCCCGTCCGCCTGCTCGGCACCGTCGCCGGTCTGCTGCTCGTGTACGGCACGACGATGCTCATCGTCGACCGGCTGCGCCGGTCGGACGTGTCGGTCGCTCGCTCGGCGAGCGCCGACTGGACGCTGCTCGCGCTCCTCTGGCTGACCGGTGTCACCGGCTTCGTGCTGGAGCTCGCGCTCTATCTGCCGGGCGCTCCCGCCTGGGGCTACTGGGTCTTCCTGCTCCACGTCGCGGTCGCGATGGAGCTCGTGCTTCTCGCCCCGTTCACCAAGCTGGCGCACGCGGTGTACCGGCCGGTCGCCCTGTTCTTCGTGGCATTCACCAGGACGCCGCCGGTCGGCGTCGACGCGCCGGGTCGGGCCGGCTAGAGGAGGTCCTCGATGACGCACACCCTGCCGCGCATCGCCCACGAGCATCACCAGCGGCTGATCCTTCACGTCGACACGATGCCGGCGATCGGCGACCTGCTCCTGACGGGCACCGACGCCGAGCTCCGCCCCAGGCTCGAGGAGCTCGCCACCTTCCTCACCGGAACCCTCGTTCCCCACATGGATGCGACCGAGCCGGTGCTCTACCCGGAGCTCGAGCGGATGCTCCAGAACCGCCACTCGATGACGCCGATGCGTCGCGAGCACGCCGAGGTCCGGCGGCTGGTCGCCGAGTACGAGCGGATCCGGCCGCTGACGAAGGACGCGAAGCACTCGCTCGGGCGGGTGGTCGCCCTGCGGCGGGTGGTCTTCCAGCTGTACGCCCTCCTCAAGGTCCACGTCGCTGAGGAGGAGCTGTACATCCGGATCGTCGACCACAACCTCGCCGAGGACGCGTCCGAGGTGCTCGCCGCGGTCATCGACACGCACCCCGGCGCGAGGCACTAGGCCCCTGGGCGGGTCGTCGGCGAGCCCGGCGCCCGCTATGCTCCGGGGTCATATGGATGCGTCTGACAGCGACCCGGATCGTCGCCCGCGCCCGACCGGTCCCGCGTCGGACCGCGATGCCGCCGGCGTTCCGATCCATCACGGCTGGGCGCCGGCCGACGGCCGTCACCGCTGGATCGAGCCCTTCGTCCTGGCTCTCCTCGCCCTCGGGCGAGCCCACGGCTACGCGGTGATCAGCGAGCTCGAGACGATGCGGACGTCCGGTGGCGCGGTCGACGTCGGCCAGGTCTACCGAACGCTCCGCGAGCTGGAGGCGGTCGGTCTCGTGACGTCGACCTGGTCGGACGACCCGGCCGGCCCGCGGCGCCGCGAGTACGCCCTCACCGACGCCGGCTACGACGTCCTCGACGAGTGGGCGGCGGTCATGAAGGAGCGCGAGCGGCTGATCGCCGAGTTCGACGCCCGCTACCTGGAGGCGGTCGCCCGACCGCGCCCGACGGTCCGCTAGACCGGCCGTTTCGCGGCGTGGTCGAGGCCCTGCGCGAGCCGCTCCTTCTCCGCCTCCGACAGGTTCGCGTCGAGGAGCCGCAGGTAGAGCGCCTCCTCGGCCAGGTGGACCCGGAGCATCGAGTGGAGGCGGTACAGGACGCGCCGCAGGCCCATCGCGGCACCCGGGTCGAGCCGGCCCTCGGCAACGGCCGGCCGGTATCCGCCGAGAGCCTCGACGAGTCCCCGGATCTCGGCGTGCTCGCTCCGCATCGGCGCCATCGAGTGGCGTCCTTCGAGCAGGTGCTCGAGCTGGCCGTACAGCGTCGTCTCGACGGCCGCCATGTGGGGCAGGAGCTGCTCGTCGATGAAGCGCCACTCCTCGTCGAGCCCGGCCGCCAGCGCGAACGTGGTGTCCGCGTCGACCATCTCGGCGAGGGCGTGCAGCCGCTCGACGTGGCGGACGAGCCGCTCGCGGTGCTCCTGGTCGATCTCCGCCAGCGATGACATGGCCGTGGCGCTCCCGTGCGATCGGAGGCGTCAACGGTAGCCGAGGTGCGGGCGCGGCGGCGACCGGGTCGGCACGGACCCGCCCGCGGGCAGGCCGACCGGCTAGACTTGCTCGATCTCATGCACCCCGCGTCCGCGGTCGGCTCGACCCGCCGATCCGCGGCGTGCGCGTCAGGAGGCTCGCGTGCCCGAGCGCTATGACGCCGTCATCGTCGGCGGCGGCCACAACGGCCTGATCAGCGCGGCGTATCTCGCCCGCGCCGGCCTCAAGACGCTCGTCCTCGAGCAGAACCCGTACCTCGGCGGGGCCGCCTCGACGGTCGAGGCCGTCCCCGGCTTCCGGTTCAGCCAGATGAGCTACGTCGTCTCGCTGCTCCGGCCGGAGGTGATCCGCGAGCTCGAGCTGCCGAAGCACGGGCTCGACATCCTGCCGCTCGACGGGACGCTGACCCCACTCCGGCCCGGCGAGGGCCCGAAGGACGGCAGCGGCGACTACCTGTGGCGGGTCAACGACCACGGCCGGACCGTCCGCGAGCTGCGGCGCTGGTCGCTCTCCGACGCCGAGGCGTACGAGGAGTACGGCCAGCTCATGGTCGAGATGGCCAAGTTCATCAAGCCGATCCTCGGGATCGTGCCGCCCGACCCGACCGGCCGCGACCCGCGCGGGTTCCTGCCGGTCGGCAGCCTCCTGCGCGACTTCCAGCGGCTGCCGGAGCGCCAGCAGGCGGTCTTCGTCCAGTTGATGACGATGAGCGCGGCGGACTTCCTCGACCAGTGGTTCGAGGCCGATCCGCTCAAGGCGACGATGTCCGCTTCGGGCATCATCGGGACGTATCTCGGCATCCGCTCGCCGGGGACCGCGTACGTCCTGCTCCACCACTACATGGGCGAGATCGACGGCGCGTTCCGGGCCTGGGGCATCCCGCGCGGCGGGACCGGCGGGATCAGCGAGGCGATCGGCTCGGCCGCCCGGGCCCTGGGTGCTGACATCCGACTCGACGCCCCGGTGGCCCGGATCTCCGTCCGCGACGGGCGCGCCACCGGCGTCGTCCTCGAGGACGGCGAGGAGATCGCCGCGACGTCGGTCCTCGCCTCGACGGACGTCCGGCGGACGCTCCTCGGCCTCGTCGAGCCCGGCACGCTCGACCCGGAGTTCGAGGCGGAGGTCCGGCGGTTCAAGTTCCGGGGCAGCTCGGGCAAGGT
Organism: uncultured Anaerolineaceae bacterium; assembly: GCA_964483405.1. Taxonomy (GTDB): domain Bacteria; phylum Chloroflexota; class Limnocylindria; order Limnocylindrales; family CSP1-4; genus CAZABC01. The sequence goes on along the minus strand of CAZABC010000002.1, from coordinate 210,172 downwards.
CAACCTCGCGGTCGACCGGCTGCCGGAGTTCACCTGCCTGCCGGGCGCCGGCGAGCACCTCCGGGGGGCCATCAGCTTCAGCCCGAGCACCGACGACATGGAGCGGGCGTACGACGACGCGAAGTACGGCCGCTGGAGCCGGAAGCCGTACATCGACATGATCATCCCGACGCTCGTCGATCCGTCGATGGCGCCGCCGGGCAAGCACGTCATCAGCTGCTTCGTCCAGTACGCCCCGTACGGGCTCGACCCCGGGCTCGGCTCGTGGGATGACAACCGCGAGGCCTTCGGCGACACGGTCGTCGACCGGATCGCCGAGTTCGCCCCGAACATCCGCGACATCATCGTCGGCCGGCAGGTCCTGACGCCGCTCGACGTCGAGCGGATCACCGGCCTGACCGAGGGCAACATCTTCCAGGGCGAGCTGACCCTCGAGCAGCTCTTCTTCAACCGCCCGGTGCCCGGCTACGCCCGGTTCCGGACCCCGATCCGCGACCTGTGGCTGTGCGGCAGCTCGACCCACCCCGGGGGCGGGATCATGGGCGCCAACGGTCGACTCGCCGCGCTGGAGCTGCTTCGAAGCCGCGGTCGGAGGGCTGCCTGATGCCGACCGACGGCGCTCGTTACGACACGATCGTCGTCGGCGGCGGCCACAACGGCCTCGTCGCCGCGGCGTACCTTGCCAAGGCCGGCCTGCGGGTCCTCGTTCTCGAGCGCCGCGACGTCGCCGGCGGCGCGGTCGCGACGAGCGAGATCTCGCGCGGCGCCCTCGTCCCGACCCTCGCCCACACCGTCGGTCGGCTCCGGCCGTCGATCGTCAAGGACCTCCGGCTCCGCGACCACGGGCTCGCCCTCGTCGCGCCCGACGTCCGCGTCTTCGCCCCGTCGCCGGACGGCTCCTCGATCGTCCTGCGCGGCGATCCGGCCCGGACCGCAGAGGGCCTCCGCGACCGCTCGATGCGCGATGCGGCGACGTACGCCGAGTTCGACCGGATGGTCCGCTCGCTCGGCGGGTTCCTCGCCGAGCTGATGGGGGCGACCCCGCCCGATACGAGGAAGCCGGGCCTCGGCGACGCGATCGCCGGGCTCCAGCTCGGCCGGCGCTATCGCGGTCTCGGCAAAGACGACGCCCGGACGATCCTGCGGGTCCTGCCGATGGCCGTCGCCGACTTCGTCGGCGAGGCGTTCGACACCGACGCCCTCCGGGCGGCGATCGCCTGGCGCGGTGTTCGCTACGCCGCCATGGGCCCCTGGTCGGCCGGCACGACCGCCCACCTCCTCGCCGACGGCGCCGGCAACGACGGCGGGGCGGCCGGCGAGACCGTCTACGTGAAGGGCGGGCCGGGCGCGCTCACGACGGCGCTCGTCGCCGCGGCCCGGGCCGCCGGCGCCGAGGTCCGGACGGACGCCGAGGTGGTGGCGATCACGATGGCTGCCGACCGGGCGGCCGGCGTCGCGCTGGCCTCGGGCGAGGAGATCGGCGCCAGGGCCGTCGTCGGGGCGATCGACCCCGTCCGGCTCCTGACCGGGCTCGTCGACCCGGTCGCCCTCGGCCCGTCGCTCCGATGGCGGGCGGGCAACATCCGCCAGCCCGGCGTCGTCGCGAAGGTCAACCTTGCGCTGGCAAGCCTGCCGACGTTCCCGGCGGCCGCCGACGATCCGCGCCTGCTCCGTGGCCGGATCCTCGTCGCGCCGGGCATCGACGCGATCGAGCGGGCCTTCGACGCCTCGAAGTACGGGCGGCTCTCGGAGGCCCCGGTCGTCGAGGCGACGATCCCGTCACTCGTCGACCCGTCGCTCGTCGCCGGCGCCCCGACCGGGTCGCACGTCATGAGCGTCGTCGCCCAGTACGCGCCGTACGCCCTCCGCGAGGGCGGCTGGGACGATCGTCGCGAGGCGCTCGGCGATGCCGTCCTCGGCGTGCTCGAGTCGGTCGCGCCCGGGATCGGCGGCCTCGTCACGGCCCGCCAGGTCCTGACGCCGCTCGATCTCGAGCGCGAGCAGGGGCTGACCGGCGGGCATCCGCTCCACGGCGAGCCGTCGCTCGACCTCTGGTACGCCTGGCGGCCGCTCCTCGGCCACGCCCGCTACCGGATGCCGATCGACGGGCTCTACCTCGCCGCCTCGGGTGCCCATCCGGGCGGCGGCGTCACCGGCTGGCCGGGTCGGAATGCGGCGCGCGAGATCCTGGCCGACGCGAAGCGCTGGCCGCGCGCCTGAGCGTGCCTGCGCGAGCCGTTTCGCCCCGCCGCCGCTCGCGGGGCATCGCCTGGAATGGGTGACGACGCACCAGGACCCGGGCCGTACGGTAGTCGCGAACGGGCCCTGTGTCACGTTCGCGCGTCGAGACGCGCGGTACGATGGGCCACCGGCGCCGAACGCCGCACCCTTGACGGCAGTCAGGCGCCACAGGAGGAGAGGACCACATGAAGAACCCGCCCATCCTCATCTCGGTCATCGGCTTCTTCGTCGCCCTGGCCGGCTTCGCCTGAATCCTCATCGGGGCCCGGATGCTCGGCTTCGACTGGTTCGGGATCCTCGGCGACCTGCCGGCGTACGAGTCGGTCGGCCTCTGGGGCTGGCTCGCGATCGGCACCGGGGTCATCTGGCTGCTCGCCGCCTTCGGCCTCTGGTCGCTCCAGCCGTGGGCCTGGCTGTTCGCGATGATCGTCGCCGGCTTTGCCATCTTCGAGGCCGTCCTCGCGTTCTTCCAGTTCCCGGGGTCCGGCATCGCCTTCGGCATGGCGCTCATGCCGGTGATCATCGTGCTCTACCTGAACTCCGCGTCCGTCAAGGCGGCCTTCGGCGTCGGCAAGGAGCCGCAGGTCTGACCGCCGCCTGGCGACCACCCGGGCGGGGCTGCCCGTCCGCCCGAAGGCGGCCCCGGGATCACTCGTGAACGGCCGGCGCATCGCCGGCCGTTCCGTCGTCCAGGACCCACGACCAGGACCGCAGCCGCCGGAGCAGGCGGAGCCCGGTGAGGTCGAGGTGGATCGGGGTGACGGCGATGCGCCGGTTCACGACGGCGTGGAAGTCGGTGCCGCTCCGGGCGAGGCCCGACGGCGGCGGCCCGCCGATCCAGTAGTACGGGATCCCGCGCGGATCCCTCCGCTCGATGAGCTCGTCCTGGTAGATCCGCTTCCCGAGCCGGGTCACCTCGAACCCCTCGCACCCGTCGGCGTCGACGGCCGGCACGTTGACGTTGACGAGCTCGCCAGGCTCGAGCCCGTGCTCGAGGATGTTGCGGGCCACGATCGCGGCGGCCCGGCCGGCGAGGGTGAAGTCGGGATGCTCGTAGTACTCCTGTGAGATGGCGAACGCCGGGCAGCCGTTGATGACCGCCTCCATCGCCGCGCTGACCGTCCCCGAGTAGGTGATGTCGTCGCCGAGGTTCGCCCCGTAGTTGATCCCCGACGCGACGAGGTCCCAGCCCTCGTCGAAGAAGCCGAGGAAGGCGAGGCTCACGGCGTCGGTGGGCGAGCCATCGATCGAGTACCCGAGCGAGCCGTCGCCAAGGACGCGTTCGCGGACGCGGAGCGGCCGCATCAGCGTCTTCTGGTGGCCGACGGCGCTCTGGTTGGTGTCCGGGGCGACGACGGTCACGTCGCCGATCTGGTCGAGGGCCTGCTTGAGGGCGAGGAGCCCGCGCGACTCGATGCCGTCGTCGTTGGTGACGAGGATCCTCGGGCGGGCGCCCGGCTGGCGCTCGCGGCGGCGGACGCGATGGCGGGCGTAGGGGCCGGGGGTCGGCCGCCCGATCCGGCGCCCCGCCTCGGCGACCGGCTCGCCGTGCTCGCGATCGAGGTCGCGCCGCTCGGCCCGCGCCCGCTCGCGGGTCATGTCGGGCGCCGACGGCGCTGCCCGATCCGCGGCCGGTGTCGCCCCCGGCTCGTCGTCGGCGGCGTCCCGGGCGGGGCGCTCGGGCGCGCTCATCCGGCGGTCGCCGGTCCGGCGTCGCGGGCGTCGGGCTCGGGCTCGGGATCCTCGGTCGTCCAGGCGAGCGCGGCCCCGGCCGCGTGGTCGGGCTCGATGTCGGCATCGAGCCCGGGCGCCGGCTCGCGCGGCAGGCGGACCGGCCGACGCTCGCGATCCTCGACCCGACGGGCGGCCCGCTCGGTGACCGTGCCGCTCCGCTGGCGGGCGAGGTAGTGCATGAAGAACGCGCTGATGATCGCGGCGATCGGGATCCCGAAGATGGCACCGGCGATGCCGGCGATCTTCGCGCCGATGATCACCGAGGCGAGGACGACGATCGGGTGGAGCCCGACGGACCCGGCCATCAGCCGCGGCTGCAGGACGTTCATGACGACGAACCAGCCGGCGCCCATGGCGAACAGGGCCGGGATGATCGCGCCCTGCTCGGAGACGATCGCGGCGAGGACCGGCGGCGCCCAGGCGATGAACGGGCCGAAGAACGGGATCGCCACGAGGAGACCGACGGTCAGCGACGTCAGCGCGGTGAAGTCGAGCCCGAGGACGAGCGAGGTCACGAAGGCGATGAGACCGTAGGCGAAGCCGAGGAGCAGCTGGCCACGGATGAACCCGCCGAACGAGCGGTATACGCTCGTCTGGAGGAGCGCCGCTTCCTCCCCGTAGCGGGGCGGGACGAGCCGGGCGAGGAACGCGGCGATCCGCTCGCGGTCGATCGCGATGTAGACCGACAGGACGACGATCATCAGCAGGTTGCCGGTCACGCCGATCGCCGCCGCGGCGACCTCCTGGAGCGGGCCGAGCAGGGTGACCGCGTTCTGCTGGACGAGCGCGAGGATCTCAGAGAGCTGGGCCTCGATGTCGACGGACAGCCCGAGGCTCGTCAGCCACTCCTGGATCGGCTCGAGCAGCGCGGCCAGGTCCTCGTTGACCTCGGGCAGCCGGTCCACGAAGTCGTTGATCGAGCGGACGAGCGCGTCGGCGACGAAGAAGAGGACGCCGAGGAGGACGACGAAGACGCCGGTGTAGACGATGACGACGGCGAGCGAGCGCGGCAGGCGCGGGATCAGCCGGACGACGCCGTTCGCCAGCGGGCCGACCATGAACGCGATCAGCCACGCCAGGAAGAAGATCATGATGATGTCGCCGAAGGCGTAGGCCGCCGATCCGACGAGGCCGGCCGCGACGAAGAAGGCGATGACCGTCGCCAGGACGATCAGCGCGTCGAGCCAGCGACGCTGTCGGGGGGTGACCTCGAGGGCGTTCATCGACGGTCGGTCTCCAGCGGCGGCTCGGGCTCGGGTGCGCACTGGCCTGGGCCGGCCCGGCGCCGACCGCGCCCACCCCGGGGGTGACGTCAGCTCTCCCCCTGTGGTCATGGTAGCGCGCGCCGCTCACCCGTCGGTCACCCGTGGGTCACGGCCCGGAGGCCGTCCGCCGACGGGAGCGGCTAGCGCAGGCCGGTCTTCTCGCGGACCTCGGCGATCGTGGCCTCGGCGATCGGGCGGACCCGCTCGGCGCCATCGGCGAGGATCCGGTCGACCCGGGCCGGGTCGGCCATGAGCTCGCGGTAGCGTTCCCGGGCCTCGGCGTACCGCTCGACGATCCGCTCGGCGAGCAGCTTCTTCGTGTCGACGCAGCCGGTCCGGGCGGTCCGCTCGCCCTCCCAGATCGACTCGTAGTCGTCGCCGAAGAAGCGGTGCAGCCGGCAGACGTTGCAGACCTCGGGTCGGCCGGGATCGGTCCGCTTGATCCGCTGCGTGTCGGTCACCATCGACGTGATCTGGCGGCGGATGACGTCGGGCTCGGCGAGGATCTCGATCGTGTTGCCGACCGACTTGCTCATCTTCCGCTCGCCGTCGGTCCCGAGGACGACCGGTGCCTCGGTGTAGGCCGCCTGAGGCTCGGGGAACGTGTCGCCGTACCGGGCGTTGAACGAGCGGGCGATCTCGCGCGAGAGCTCGAGGTGCGCCGCCTGGTCCCGTCCGACCGGGACGACCGACGCCTTGTACAGGACGATGTCGGCGGCCTGGAGCACCGGGTAGGTCAGCAGGCCGTGGTTCACGTCGTCGGGCTGGCTCTGCCGCTTCTCCTTGTACGTCGGCGTGCGCTGGAGCCACGAGACCGGGGTGACCGTGGCGAAGAGCCACATCAGCTCGGTCACCTCCGGCCGATGGCTCTGCACGAAGAGGGCGCAGCGGTCGGGGTCGAGGCCGAGCGCGAGCAGCGAGCAGGCCATCTCGCGCGTCCGGACCCGGAGCGCCTCGGCGTCGTGGGTGCTGGTCAGGGCGTGGTAGTCGACGATGCAGTAGATCGCCTCGAACTCGTCCTGGAGGCGGACGTAGTTGCGGATCGCGCCGAGGTCGTTGCCGAGGTGGACGACACCCGAGGGCTGGATGCCGCTGAAGGCGCGAACCCGGGTGGCGGGAGGGGAGGGGGTCATGGCCGGCGAGTGTAGCGGACGGGGCGCTACCATTCCGGCGTCGCGGACGCCCGCCGCGGACCCGTACCCGAGCGAGGACCGACCGGTGCTCACGAACCGCCCGCCCCTCAACGCCGCCGTCCTCGGCGCCGGCACCGTCGGCCGCGAGGTCGTCCGCGGCATCCTCGAGCAGGGCAGCCGGCTCGTCGCCGGGGGCGGCCGGCCGGTCGCGATCGCCGGCGTGGCGGTCCGCGACATCGACGCGGCGGTCGCCCGGGGCATCCCCGCCCACCTGCTCACCGACGCGCCCGCCCACCTCGTCGCCGACCCCGGGACCGACCTCGTCGTCGAGCTGATGGGCGGCGAGGAGCCGGCCCACACGCTCATCCGGGCCGCCCTCGCGGCCGGCAAGCCGGTCGTCACCGCGAACAAGCACGTCGTCGCGCACCACGGCCCGGAGCTCGAGGCGCTCGCCCGCGCGAGCGACGCCCCGCTCCGCTTCGAGGCGGCCGTCGGCGGCGGCATCCCGATCCTCTCGCCGCTCGCGACGGACCTCGCCGCGAACGCGATCCGGCGGGTCCGGGGCATCGTCAACGGGACGACGAACTTCATCCTGACACTCATGTTCGACGACGGCCGACCGTACGCCGACGCGCTCGAGGAGGCGCAGTCGCGCGGCTACGCCGAGGCCGATCCGACCGGCGACGTCGAGGGCGACGACGCCGCCAACAAGCTAGTGATCCTCGCCCGGCTCGCGTTCGGTGAGTGGATCGACCCGGCAACGGTCGCGCGACGGCCGGCGACCGTCCGCGGCTGGGGTCGGCCGGGGATCACCGGCATCACCGACGCCGAGAGCGAGGGCGCCGCGGCGCTCGGGCTGACGATCCGCCTCCTCGCGTCGGCGACCCGCGAGGACGACGGCCGGCTGACGGCGACGGTCCTCCCGACGTGCGTCCCGTCGAACAGCCCGTTCGGCTGGACGGGCGGCGTCATGAACCGCATCGAGGTCGACGCCGACCCGGTCGGCACGATCCGGATCGCCGGCCCCGGCGCCGGGGGTCCGGAGACCTCCAGCGCCGTCCTGGCCGACATCCTCGCCGTGGCCCGCGGGCTGGGATCCACGTGGGCTGGCCTCGGTCCGGCCGTGGCCTCGGCGGACGGCCACATCGCCGCCGCCGACGGTCTCGCCGGGGTGCGCCGCTGGTACGGGTTCCTCCCGGCGCTCGAGCTCGAGAGCCTCGCGCTCCCGGCCGCGCTCGACGAAGCCGCCACCGTCGGCTTCGACGAGGGGACGGCGATCCGGAGCGAGCCGGCGACGCTCGACGAGGCGCGCGCGGCCTTCGCCGCGATCCTGCCGCCGGACGTCGACATGACCCTCTACCCCTGCGACGACTGAGCGCGACCACCCGATGCCCGACCGAACCGCCCGCGCGCGCCTGACCGACCGCTACCGTCCGTTCCTCCCCATCGACGAGACGACCCCGGTCGTCAGCCTGGGCGAGGGCTTCACGCCGCTCGTCCCGCTGCGCCGGCTCGGCGAGGCGATCGGCGTCGCGGACCTCTACGCGAAGGTCGAGGGGGCGAACCCGACCGGCTCGTTCAAGGATCGCGGGATGGTCGTCGCGGTCAGCAGGGCGGTCCAGCACGGTGCCGAGGCGATCGTCTGCGCCTCGACCGGCAACACCTCGGCCTCGGCCGCCGCGTACGGCGCCCACGCCGGGATCGAGGTCGTCGTGGTCCTGCCGAAGGGCAGGATCGCGCTCGGCAAGCTCGTCCAGGCGCTCGTCGCCGGCGCCCACGTCGTCGCGGTCGACGGCAACTTCGACCAGGCCCTCCGGGTCGTCCGCGATCTCGCCGACCAGGACCGCCATCCGATCACCCTCGTCAACTCGGTCAACCCCGACCGCCTCGAGGGCCAGAAGACCGGCGCCTTCGAGGTCTGCGACGACCTCGGCCGGGCGCCTGACATCCTCGCCATCCCGGTCGGTAACGCCGGCAACATCAGCGCCTACTGGGCCGGCTTCCGCGACTACCGTGCCGCCGGGCTCATCGACGCGACTCCCCGGATGTGGGGCTTCCAGGCCGCGGGAGCCGCACCGATCGTCCTCGGTCATCCCGTCGACGAGCCGGAGACGGTCGCGACCGCGATCCGGATCGGCGACCCGGCGTCGTGGGCGAAGGCGACGGCGGCCCGCGACGAGTCGGGCGGCCGGATCGACGCGGTCACCGACGACGAGATCCTCGCCGCGTACCGCGACCTCGCCCGCCTCGAGGGGATCTTCTGCGAGCCGTCCTCGGCCGCCTCGCTGGCCGGCGTCCGGAAGGCCGCGGCGGCCGGCGAGGTGCCGTCGGACGCCACGGTCGTCTGCGTCCTGACCGGGAACGGGCTCAAGGACCCGACGACCGCCGAGGGCCAGGTGGGCGGCCTCCTCGAGGCGCCGGCGACCCTCGACGGCGTCATGGGGGCCCTGCGATGGTGACGCGGCCATGGTGAGCTCCTGGCTCGCCGAGATCGACGGCCGGCGGATCGCCGTCGAGGTCCCCGCGACGAGCGCTAACATCGGCGCCGGCTACGACTGCCTGGGTGTCGCCCTCGACCTGACCGACCGGATCGAGGTCGAGGTCCTCGGCTGGACCCGGGCCGGGGTCGAGCTGACGGTCGAGGGCGAGGGCGACGGCGTGGACGAGCTCCCGGCAACCGCCCAGAACCGCTTCATCCAGGGCCTCGTGGCGGCGCTGCGGACCGCCCGCGGGGAGCCGCCCGAGCGGGCCGGCTGGCGGGTCGCGATGACGAACCGGATCCCGCTCGCCCGGGGCCTCGGGTCGTCGGCCGCGGCGACGGTCGGCGGGCTCGTGGCCGGCAACGCGCTGCTCGGGTCGCCGCTCGACGCGAGGACGCTCCTCGGCCTCGCCACGGAGATCGAGGGTCACCCCGACAACGCCGCCCCGGCGCTCCTCGGGGGCTTCGTCGTCGTCGCCTCCACGCCCGACGGCGTCGAGGCCATCCGCTTCGACATCCCGCGCGACCTGCGGGCCGTCGTCTTCATCCCCGAGCGACGGCTCGAGACCGCCGCGATGCGACGGATCCTGCCGGCCGAGGTCCCGCACGCGGACGCGGTGGCGAACCTCCGCAACGTCGCCCTCGGAGTCGCGGGGCTGGCGGCCGGCCGCGGCGACGTCCTGCGCTGGCTCACCGTGGACCGGCTCCACGAGCCGTACCGCGCGACGGTCTTCCCGCAGCTGCCGCGGCTCCTCGGCGTCGCCCGCGATGCCGGCGCGCTCGGTGCCTGCCTCTCGGGCAGCGGCTCGACGGTCATCGCCTTCGCCGACAGCCTGGCGGCGCTGTCGCGCGTCGAGGCCGCGTTCATGGCCGCCTCGGCCGACGCGGACCTGCCGGGGCGGGTGGCGATCGTGGCGCCGCGGAACGAGGGCGCCAGGGTCGTCCCCGGTCGCTGACGGTCGCCGGGCTTGCGCCAGGCCCCGCACGGGACGAGACTGGCCGCATGGGCGGGCTCCTCGACACCGTCGGCGACGCGATCACCGGCCTCGTCCGGGGGCTCTTCGATGCGGCCCGGAGCCTCGTCCAGGGCGCGTTCGGCGCCGTGACCGACGTGCTGCCGTTCCCGCTGTTCCTGATCGCCGCATTCGTCGGACTGGCGATCGTCGCCTGGGTGCTCGCACGGCGCTGACGGCTGACGGCCGGTCGGCTCCGGCCGCCCCGCGGGATCGTGGCCGGCCACGTCGACCCCGGGTCAGGTCGCGGCTGTGCGGCTCCGGACGAACTCGATCGTCTCCGCCCAGGCGGCCGCCGACGTCTCCGCGAAGTCGACGGCCTTGCGGTCGAAGAAGCTGTGCGGCGCGTCTGGGTAGGTGACGAGCCGATGCTCGACCCCGGCGGCCCGCAGGGCCGACTCGAACGCGTCGAGGGCGCTCGCCGGGATCCCCGCATCGGCCCCGCCGAAGATCCCGAGGACCGGTGAGGCCATCGCGGCGGCGACGTCGGCGGGGGCCGGGGTGTCGTTCCGCGACGCCCCGACCGGCCAGCCGTAGAAGCCGACGACGCCGGCCAGGTCGATGCCGAGCGTGGCGGCGAGGAACGAGAGCCGGCCGCCGAAGCAGAACCCGATCGTGAAGACCGAGCGAACGGCGCCACCGTCCGGCGACCGGAGGCACGCGGCGGCGGCGCGGATGTCGGCCGCGAGCCCGGCCCACGTCGTTCGCTCGACGTGCGGCATGTACTCGAACGAGGCGTCGCGCGCCGCCGCGCCGGCCGTCCGGCCGAAGTAGTCGATCGCGACGGCGTCCACGCCGGACTCGGCGAACCGGAGGGCCAGCTCCTCGTAGTAGGGGAACAGGCCGCGGACGTCGGGCAGGACGATCATGCCGGCGCCGGTCGGCTCGGCCGCCCGCGCGCGGAACGCCGCGAAGCGGTTGCCGTCGCCGGCCTCGAGCATCAGCGGGCCGGCCTCGAGCGCCCCGCCCTCGATCGGCGTGACCGGTGGGTGGCTGTCGGGGTCGAAGCACATCGTCCGCTCCTCCGGTGTGGGCGCCGCGTCTGACCGACGCGCGCCCGACCGACGCGCGGGCGCCGCGTCGGGTCATTCTGGCGGCTCGCGGGGCGTGACGGCATGGCCGGGCGGCCGGCGATGGCACACGTCCCGGCGCCGTGGCCACCCTCCCGGAGGTCGGCCGGTACAATCCGCCGGGATGCCTGCCCCCCTCGTCGTCCAGAAGTTCGGCGGCTCGTCCGTCGGCGACGCCGACCGGATCCGCCGCGTCGCCCGCCGCATCGCCCGCGAGCGCGAGCTCGGGTCGGACCTCGTCGTCGTCGTCTCGGCGATGGGCGACACGACCGACGAGCTGCTCGCCCTTGCCGCGGCCGTCACCGACGAACCCGATCCGCGCGAGCTCGACGTCCTCCTCGCGACCGGCGAGCACCAGAGCGCCACGCTCGTCTCGATGGCCCTCCAGTCGCTCGGCGTCGCCGCGATCAGCCTGACCGGCGCCCAGGCCGGGATCACGACCGACGGTCGCCACGGCAAGGCCCGGATCGCCGGGATCGAGCCGGCGCGTATCCGTGCCGAGATCGACGCCGGCAAGGTCGTCATCGTCGCCGGGTTCCAGGGCGTCGGCGCGGACCGCGACGGATCGCCGCCGCCGGTCACCGCGGCCGAGGTGACGACGCTCGGCCGGGGCGGCTCCGACACGACGGCCGTCGCCCTCGCCGCCGGGCTCGGGGCCGACCGCTGCCAGATCTTCACCGACGTCCGGGGCATCTACACGGCCGACCCGCGACTCGTCCCGGCGGCCCGCCAGCTGCCGATCATCGGCTACGAGGAGATGCTCGAGCTCGCCCACCAGGGCGCCCAGGTCATGCAGGTCCGGGCGGTCGAGCTCGGCTGGGTCAACGACGTCGTCATCGAGGTCCTCAGCTCGTTCGAGGACGCCCCCGGCACGCTCATCAGGGAGGACCCGCGCGTGGAGCAGCGGAACAAGGTTCGCGGCCTGGCCCACGACCGGAATGTCGCGAAGGTCACCCTCGTCGAGGTCCCGGATCGGCCGGGCGTCGCGGCGTCGGTCTTCGAGCCGCTCGCGGAGGCGGGGGTCAACGTCGACATGATCGTCCAGAACATCGGGCACCGCGGGGCGACCGACCTCTCGTTCACCATCCCGGCGGTCGACCTCGCCCGGGCGAAGCGAGTCCTCGACCCGATCGTCCGCGACCTCGGCTTCCGCGAGATGACGACCGACTCGTCGGTCGCCAAGGTCTCGATCGTCGGGGCGGGCATCCACAACGCCCCCGGCTATGCCGCGCGGATGTTCCGGACGCTCGCCACCGCCGGGGTGAACATCGAGATGATCTCGACCTCGGAGATCCGGATCACCTGCATGATCGCCGAGGACCAGGTCGAGACGGCGATGCGGGCGCTCCACGACGCGTTCGAGCTCGAGCGGCCCGAGCCGGCGGCCGACACCGATGCCGACGCCACGGCCGGTCCGGCCGCAGTCGCCGCGCCCGACGCCACGGCCCCGGCCTGAGCGTGCCCGCCCCCGAGCCGGCCACGCCGTTCATCGCCCGCGACGAGCGGTTCGCCGTCGTCGGATCGACGAACGACGTCGTCCGCGGCCGGCTGGCCGACGGGACGCCGGAGGTCTGTCTCGCCATCGCCGACGAGCAGTCGGCCGGACGCGGTCGGGCCGACCGACGCTGGGTCGCCCCGGCGGGCGCGGGCCTCCTCCTGTCGCTCGGCTTCCGCCCGACCTACCTAGCCCCGGATCGCGCCTGGCGGCTCGCCGCGACGGTGAGCCTGGCGATGGCCGACGCGGCCGAGGCGGTGGCCGGGCTCTCGGACGGGGTGGTCCGCCTGAAGTGGCCGAACGACCTCGTCGTCGAGACGGCGGGGCCGCGCGCGTCGCTGGCCGGCGAGCTCGACGCCGCGCGGGCCCGAGCCCGGCTCGCCGCGCCGCTCGCGATCCGCAAGCTCGGCGGGGTCCTCGGCGAGACCGACGGCCTCGGGACCGGCGATCCGCGGGTCGTCGTCGGGATCGGCCTGAACGTCGACTGGGCGGCGAGCGACTTCCCGCCTGCCCTGGCCGGCTCGATGACGAGCCTCCGTGAGGCGTCGGCTGGCCGGCCCGTCGATCGCGAGGCGCTCCTCGAGGCGTTCCTCGAGCGGCTCGAACCCCGCCATCTCGCCCTCCGCGACGGCCGCTTCGACGTCGCCGGCTGGCATGCCCGGCAGGCGACGACCGGGCGGATCGTGACCATCCGCGAGGCCGACGGCCGGGAGTCGACGACCCGGGCGGTCGGCGTGGACGGCGTCTCGGGAGCGCTGCTCGTCGAGGATGAGGACGCGCCCGGCGGCGAGCGGGCGCTCGTCGCCGGCGAGGTGGTCCGGCTGCGGCTCGCCGACGGCCGTCCCGACGACGCCCGCCTCCCGGCCGGGGTGTAACGCGATGGCGCGTCCGGTGTTCAGGAGAGCGGGAGGGACCGCAGCGGCCACGCCGGCGAGCGTGACCCGACTCGACACCGATCGCGCGCTCGTCGCCGCGGCCCGCCGCGACCCCGAGCGGTTCGACGCCCTGTATCGGAAGTACGTCGCCCAGGTGTACAGCTACGCCTACTACGAGCTCCGCGACCACCACGACGCGGAGGACGCCACCGAGCGGACGTTCGTCGCCGCCCTGACGGCGCTTGCCCGGTTCGAGGAGCGCGCCGTGCCCGCCGACGGCGATGGGGCCTCGACCTTCCGGGTCTGGCTCTTCCGGATCGCCCGCAACGTCGTCTCGAACATCCGTCGCGACCGGCGCCGCCACCCGCAGGCAGCGCTCGAGCTCGCCGGGACCGTTGCCGGCGCCGACGACGTCGAGTCGGGCGTCGTCCGGCGCGACGAGGCCGGTGCGGCGTGGGCCGCCGTCGCCCGCCTGCCGGCCGAGCGTCGCCGGGCGCTCGTCCTCCGCTTCGTCGAGGAGATGTCGACCGCGGAGATCGCCGGCGTCCTCGGGCGCTCCGAGGGAGCCGTCCGGGTCCTCATCCACCGTGCGCTGCGCTCGGTCGCCCGCGACCTCGGGGAGGATCGCTGATGACCCTCGCCGGCCACGACGACCCGGAGGTCGAGGCGCTCCGGACCGATCGCTATCTCGAGACGCTCCTCGCCGCCCGCGACGACGCGAGCGTCACGGGCCGGCCGAGCGCCGACGTCGACCCCGCGATCGCGATGGCGAGCGGTCGGCTCGGGACCGAGCTGATCCGCGTCCATCCCTCGTTCCGGTTCGAAGAGCGCCTCGCCCGGCGGCTCGCCGAGATCGCCGCGGGGATGCGGCTGGCAGCGGCCGCCGGCGGTGCCGGTCGGCCCCTCGTCGTGCCGTTCCCGGGCGAACCATGGCCCGGCCTCGACCCCTCGATCGACCCCGCCGCCGACGACCTCGACGCCGAGCTCGTCGCCGGGCGGGGGATCCCCCGGCCGGTCGTCATCGGCGGCGCGGTGGCCTCGGCCGCCCTCTCGATCGCCGGCGCCGCGTTCGTCGCCTGGCGGCTCGGCCGGCCGGCATCCGACCCGATGTCCCGGGCGGTGCGGCTGGCCAACGAGTGGCGGTCGGTCGGCCGGGTCACTCGGACGGGGCTCGACTGATGCCGATCAAGCTGCCCTCGTTCCGGTCCCGCCGGGATGCCTTCCCGCCCGACCTCTGGACGAAGTGCCCGTCGTGCGAGGAGATGCTGTTCAACAAGCAGCTCGAGCGCTCGATGCGGATCTGCCCGACCTGCGGGCACCACTTCCGGCTCCCGGCAGCGGCCCGGCTCGAGCAGCTCCTCGACGGCGGCTCGTTCACCGAGCGGGATGCCGGTCTGACCTCGGTCGACGCGCTCGGGTTCGTCGACCAGAAGCCGTACCCCGACCGGCTCGCCGCCGCCCGACTGTCCACCGGGCTCCGCGACGCGGCGGTCTGGGGGCTCGGCCGGATCGATGGTCGACGGGTCGCGGTCTGCGTCATGGACTTCGGGTTCATGGGCGGCTCGATGGGCGCGGTCGTCGGCGAGAAGGTCGCCCGGGCCGCCGAGGTCGCCCTCGCCGAGCGCGTCCCGCTGATCGTCGTGTCGGCCTCGGGCGGTGCCCGGATGCAGGAGGGCACCCTGTCGCTCATGCAGCTGGCCAAGACGATGGCCGCCCTCGAGCGGCTGCGGGCCGCGGGCGTCCCGTTCATCTCGGTGATGAGCGACCCGACGACCGGCGGCGTCTTCGCCTCGTACGCCGCGATGGGCGACGTCAACCTCGCCGAGCCGAACGCCCTCATCGGCTTCGCCGGCGCCCGCGTCTCGGCGGGGACCATCGCCGCCGAGCTGCCGCCCGGCTTCCAGCGGGCCGAGTTCCTCTTCGAGCATGGATTCATCGATCGGGTCGTCGCCCGGCCGCAGCTGCGGGCCGAGCTCGCGGCGCTGCTCGCGTTCCTGGTCCCGTCCGATCGGGAAGCCGCCCAGATGGAGGCCTTCGACGCGGCCGCCTTCATCTTCCGGCCGATCACCGTGCCGCTCTCGATGCTGTCGCGGGTCGTCGACCGGGTGCTGCCCGAGGAGCCGGCGGGTGCCTCGCCCGACGCGCCCGCCGCGGCGCCTCCCGCGGCGGAGTCGTCCGACGCGCCCTTCGCGGTGCCGGCCCTCGCGGCGCGGGCGACCGAGCCGGCGGGCGCGCCGGTCGCGGAGCTCGCCGCCCCGGGCATCGAGCGTCCCGAGGGATCCGACCGTGGTTGACCGCCTGCTCGGCCGGAACCGGCCGGCCCCCGAGCCCGCGCCGGCGCCGCCGATCGACCCGGAGGCCGAGGTCTGGGCCCGCGTCCAGCTCGCCCGGAACCTCCGCCGGCCGAGGACGATCGAGCTCGTCGCCGGGATGGCCGACGAGTTCATCGAGCTCCACGGCGACCGGCTCTTCGGCGAGGACGCCGCGGTCGTCGCCGGGCTGGCCCGGATCGACGGCCGGCGGATGATGGTCGTCGGCCACCAGAAGGGCGCCGAGACCGAGGAGAACATCCGCCGCAACTTCGGGATGCCGCACCCGGAGGGCTACCGGAAGGCGATGCGGGCGATGGAGCTCGCCGAGCGGTTCCGTCTCCCGGTCGTCACCTTCGTCGACACCCCCGGCGCGTTCCCGGGTCCCGCCGCCGAGGAGCGCGGCGTCGCCGAGGCGATCGCCCGCTCGATCGGCCTGATGACCCGGCTCCGAACGCCGATCCTCACGATCATCACCGGCGAGGGCGGGTCGGGTGGCGCGCTCGCGATCGCCGTCGGCGACGTCGTCATCGGCCTCGAGAACGCCGTCTACTCGGTCATCAGCCCCGAGGGCTGCGCCTCGATCCTCTGGCGGACGGCCGACAAGGCGCCGGCAGCCGCGCTCGCGATGCGGATGAGCGCCCCCGACCAGCTCGCCCTCGGCGTGCTCGACGAGATCGTCGCGGAACCGGGTGACGGTGCCCACACCGATCATGCCGAGATGGCCCGCCGGCTCCGGCCCGTCATCCTCGCCCGGCTGGCCGAGCTCGACGCGATCCCCGTCGACGAGCTCCTCGAACGGCGCTATGCGCGGTATCGTGCGCTCGGGCCGTACGCCGAGGTCGCCGGGGTCGCGCCGATCCAGCCGGAACGCGGCGGGCTCGCCGGGCGGCTCCAGGGACTCATCGAGGCGGGCCGAAGGACGATCGACACCCTGCCCCCGATCGGTGGCGGGAGCCGCCGTGACGAGCCGACCGAACGGAAGGAGCGCTAGCCCGTGGCCGATCGCGAACCGCGGCCCGACGCGCGCGACGCCGCCCGTGCGGCCGGTCCCCGGACCGCCGCCGCGCGCCGGGCCGACCATGCCGCGATCGACCGGCTCGCCGACGAGCTGCTCCCGGTGCTCGCCGCCCGCCTCGGCGCGACCGGCCTCGGCGAGCTCGAGGTGCGCGAGGGCGACTGGCGGGTGCGCCTCCGGCGACCGGCCGGCGAGCGACGCGTGCCGACCGGGGGTCGCGCCGTCGGTCGCGGCGGCGGACGCCCCCATGACGATGGCCGAGCGACGGGCTCCGGGCCGGCCGGGACCGCGGGTGCGGGCGGCCCACCCGAGGGACCGTCCCATGGTGACCCGGCCCGGCCGGGCCTCGGCTCGCGAGCGGGCGACCCGCCGCTCCCGGCGATGACGAGCGTCGTCATGCCGGGCCCGACCGACGTCGCCGACGGACCGCTCATCGCGGCCTCGCCGGCCGTCGGCGTCTTCCGGCCGTCGAAGGATGTCCGGACCGGTGCCAAGGTCCGGGCGGGCGACCGGATCGGCGCGGTCGACATGCTCGGCGTGGCCCAGGAGGTCGTGGCCCCGGTCGACGGCGTCGTCGCCGAGCTCCTCGCCGAGGATGGCGATGGCGTCGAGTACGGCCAGCCGCTCGTGGCGGTCGAACCCCTGGTCGCCGCGTCGACGGCGCCCGCTCCGGCCGCCGCCGGCTGGGAGGCGTGACCGTGTTCCGGCGCGTGCTCATCGCGAACCGCGGCGAGATCGCCCTGCGCGTCCTGCGGGCCTGCCGGACGCTCGGGATCGAGGCGGTCGTCGCCTACAGCGAGGCCGACCGGGACACGCTGCCGGTCCGCCTCGCCGACGAGGCGATCTGCATCGGCCCGTCCGACGCGCGCCGGTCGTACCTGTCCGCCCCGGCTGTCATCAGCGCCGCGCTCATCACCGGCTGCGAGGCGATCCACCCCGGCTACGGGTTCCTCTCGGAGGACGAGGACTTCGCCGAGGCCGTCCGGGCCCACGGGCTGACGTTCATCGGGCCGTCGCCCGAGGTCCTCGACCGGTTCGCCAGCAAGGAGGGGACCCGCCGGCTCTTCGCCGACCATGGCCTGCCGACGATCCCCGGCTCCGAGGGCATGCTCCGCGACGACCTCCACGCCCTCGCCGAGGCGGACCGGATCGGCTACCCGGTCCTCATCAAGCCCTCGGCCGGCGGTGGCGGCAAGGGGATGCGGATGGTCCGCACCCCGCGCGAGCTCGAGACCGCCCTCCGCGTCTGTCGGTCGGAGGCGCAGGCGGCGTTCGGCGACGACTCGCTCTACCTCGAGAAGTGGCTCGACGACAACCGCCACGTCGAGGTCCAGGTCGCGGTCGACCGCCACGGGGCCGGGATCCATCTCGGCGAGCGCGACTGCTCGGTCCAGCGTCGCCACCAGAAGATCCTCGAGGAGGCGCCGTCGCCGGCGCTCACGCCCGCCGTCCGGGCCGACCTCCTCGCCCGGGCCGTCCGGGCGGTCGTCGAGACCGGCTACGAGAACGTCGGGACGCTCGAGTTCCTCGTCGACCGCGCCGGGAACCCGTACTTCATCGAGATCAACTGCCGGATCCAGGTCGAGCACCCGGTGACCGAGATGCTGACCGGCATCGACATGATCGCCCTCCAGCTCCGGATCGCGGCGGGCGAGCCGCTCGGCCTGGCCCAGGCCGACGTCGTGTCGCGGGGTCACGCGGTCGAGCTCCGGATCAACGCCGAAGACCCCGAGCACGACTTCCGTCCGGGCGCCGGCCTCGTCGAGCGATACCTGCCGCCGGCTGGCCCGTTCGTCCGGATGGACTCCCACCTGTACGCGGGCTACGAGGTCCCGCCCTACTACGACTCGCTGCTGGGCAAGCTCATCGCCTGGGGGCCCGATCGCCCGGCGGCGATCGCGCGGGCGCGGACCGCCCTCGACGAGCTCGTCCTCGAGGGCCCACCGACGAACGTCGCCATCCACCGGGCGATCCTCCGTAGCGACATCTTCCTCGAGGGACGCTTCACCACGAACCTGCTCGACCGCGTCGGAGGGGCCGCGTTCCTCGCCGCCGCCGCCCGCGGCGGGCCCGCCGCGTGACCCGGCCCGCGCGATGACCCAGACTGTCACCACCACGCCCGCAGGGAGCCATCCGTGACCGACGACATCCAGCCGGCCGCCACCGCCGACGCCGCCGACACCACTGTGCCCGGCGGCCCCGTGCACACCACGCGCGAGATCGAGGGCCTGCTGCCGCACCGCTGGCCGTTCCTGCTCGTCGACCGGATCGTCGAGTACGACCCCGACGCGAAGCGGATCGTCGGCATCAAGGCCGTGACCGCGACCGAGTGGTTCTTCCAGGGCCACTTCCCGGGCCTGCCGGTGATGCCCGGCGTCCTGCAGGTCGAGGCGCTTGCCCAGACGATGGGCGTGTACGTCGCGAAGCAGCCCGGATTCGGCGACCGGATCGGCCTGTTCGCGGGGATCGACGAGGTCCGCTTCAAGCGGGTCGTCAGCCCCGGCGACACGCTCCGCCTCGAGGTGACGATGGAGAAGCTCGGCTCGCGGTTCGGCCGCGGCCGCGGCGTCGCGACCGTCGACGGCGAGGTCGCCTGCGAGGGCCTCCTCTCGTTCATCATCCCGCCGGCCGGGGTGCTGCGGTGACCGCGACCGTCGCGGTCCTCTCGGACGTCCACGGCAACGCCGTTGCGCTCGAGGCCGTCCGCAAGGCGATCAGGGCCGCCCGGCCGGATGCCGTCATGGTCTGCGGCGACCTCGCGATGAACGGGCCCGAGCCGGCCGCGACGGTCGACCTCGTCCGGGCGATGGAGGCCGACGGGGCGATCGTCGTCCAGGGCAACACCGATGTCGCCGTCGCCGACTTCGACTACTCGGCAGCCTTCCCCTGGTTCCCCGAGGGCCCGCCCGCCTCGTTCACCGCGGTGGCGGAGTGGACCCACGACGCGCTCGGCGACGAGCGGCTCGACTGGCTCCGGCGGCTGCCCTCCGAGCGGCGCCTGCGGCTCGAGGGAACGCTCCTCCTCGCCTGCCACGCCTCGCCCGGGTCCCAGACGGCCGGCTTCGACCCCGACCTCGACCAGGCGGTCGTCCTCGAGCGGGTCTCCCGGACCGACGCCCGGGTCATCTGCTGCGGCCACACGCACGTGCCCGAGGTCCGCGACTTCGGCTGGAAGATGATCGTCAACGACGGCTCGGCCGGCTACGTCTTCGACGGCGACCCGACCGCCTCGTGGGCCCTCGTGACGCTCGACGAGGAGACGGTGACGATCGACCTGCGGCGGACGGAGTTCGATGCGCTCGCGGTCGCGAACGCGATCAGCGAGCGCGGCCTGCCCGGCGACGTCTACCGGGCCGCGACCGTCCGCACCGGGCGGTTCGTGCGGTGACCGACGCGGCCGCGGCGGGCGGCCTCCTCGACCACGCCGGGCGACGCCGCGTCGTCGTCACCGGGATGGGCGCCCTGAGCGCGCTCGGGCAGGGCGTCGAGGCGACCTGGGCCGGACTCGTCGCCGGCCGGTCCGGCGTCGAGCGGCTCGCGGCGTTCGATCCGTCGCGGGTCGCCTCGCGGATCGCCGCCGAGGTCCGCGACTTCGACGCCTCGGCCGTCCTCGACCGCAAGGACCTCCGGCGGACCGACCGCTACATCCAGTTCGGGCTCGTCGCGGCGCGCGAGGCGATGGACGGTGCCGGCCTGCCGACCCGCCTGGAGGGCGAGCTCGCCGAGCGGACCGGCGTCATCCTCGGCTCGGGACTGGGCGGGACGCACACGCTCTTCGACGGGGTGGTGACGGGTGCGCTGCGCGGGCCGGACCGGATCAGCCCGTTCTTCATCCCGATGGGCATCAGCAACGTCGGGTCCGGCCAGATCGCGATCCACTTCGGCCCGCTCGGACCGAACTTCGCGACGGTCTCGGCCTGCGCGACCGGCGGCCATGCGATCGGCGAGGCCTGGGAGACGATCCGCCGCGACGACGCCGACGTGATGCTCGCCGGTGGCGTCGAGGCGCCGATGCACGAGGCGGCCGTCGGCGGGTTCGCCGCGATGAAGGCGCTCTCGACCCGCAACGACGAGCCGGCCCGCGCCTCACGCCCGTTCGACCGCGGCCGCGATGGGTTCGTCATCGGCGAGGGGAGCGGGGTGCTCGTCCTCGAGGCCCTCGGGCACGCCCTGGCCCGCGGCGCGACCCCGCTCGCCGAGGTCGTCGGCTACGGCGCGACGGCCGACGCGTCGCACATCACCTTGCCGGCGCCCGGTGGGATCGGCGCGGTGCGGGCCGCCCGGCGGGCCCTCGAGAAGGCCGGCCTGCCGCCGACCGTGGTCGACCACGTCAACGCCCACGCGACCTCGACGCCGGAGGGCGACCGGGCCGAGCTCCAGGCGATCCGGACGATCCTCGGCGACCGCGCCCCCGAGGTCGCGATCACGGCCAACAAGTCGATGCTCGGCCACACGCTCGGGGCCGCCGGGGCGCTCGAGGCGATCGCGACGATCCAGGCGCTGCGGACCGGCATCGTCCCGCCGACGATCAACCTCGACGATCCCGACGAGGCGGCCGAGGGGCTCGACCTCACCCCGCACGTCGCGTCACGGCGGGACCTCCGGGTCGCGCTGTCGAACTCGTTCGGCTTCGGCGGCCAGAACAGCGCGCTGGTGTTCAGGCGGTGGGACGGATGACCGACCCGATCGAGCCCGTGTCGCCCGCCACCGGTCCGGCCGCGTCCGCCACCGTGCCCGACCCGCCGCTCCCGGCGCCGGCGACCGAGGCCGATGCGTCGCTCCTCGCCCTCGTCGACCGGCTCGCCGGGATCCTCGAGCGGAGCGACCTCCTCGAGCTCGAGGTGGAGGCCGGCGCGACGACGCTCCGACTCCGCCGCCCGGACGCGCTCGCACCCGCAGCTCCGCCGGTCGGTCCCACCGGCACGGGCGGGACCGGGAGCGCCCCTGCCGGCGGCCCAGCGGCCGAGGCGACGCCGGCGCGCCCGTCGATCAAGGCGCCGCTCACCGGCATCTGGTACTCCGCCCCGGCGCCGGGATCGGCGCCGTTCGTCCACGTCGGCGGCGAGGTCGCCGTCGGTCAGGTCATCGGCCTCATCGAGGCGATGAAGCTCTTCAACGAGATCAAGTCGGACCTGTCCGGCCGGGTCGTCAAGGTCATCGCCGAGAACGGCCAGCTCGTCAAGGCGAAGCATCCGCTCATCGAGGTCGAACCGCTGTGACCGGCGAGCCGCTCCGCGCCCACATCACCGGCTGGGGCTCGTATGCGCCCGCCGGGGTCCTCACCAACGCCGATCTCGAGCGGATGGTCGACACGAACGACGAGTGGATCGTGTCGCGGACGGGGATCCGCGAGCGGCGGGTCGCCGCGGCCCACGAGACGACCGCCTCGATGGCCGCCGTCGCGGGCCTGCGGGCGATCCGGGTCGCCGGGCTCGAGCCGGATGACGTCGACCTGATCCTCGTCGCCACGCTCACGCCCGACTACTGGATGCCCTCGACCGCGGCGCTCGTCAAGGAGGCGATCGGCAACACCCGGGCGGCGGCGATGGACGTGATGGCGGCCTGCTCGGGCTTCGTCTACGCCTTCTCGACGGCCCAGGCGTACGTGACCGCCGGGATCGCCAAGCACGTCCTCGTCATCGGCGCCGAGCTGCTCACCCGCTTCCTCGACTTCACCGACCGGGGGACGTGCATCCTCTTCGGCGACGGGGCGGGCGCCGTCGTCGTGTCCGGCAGGCCCGAGCCGGGCGGCGCGCTCGGCGTCCACCTGACGACCGAGCCGCAGGGCGCCTACATGATCTGGCTCCCGGCAGGCGGCTCGAAGAGCCCGCCGTCGCCCGAGACGATCGCCCGCGGCGAGCACTACATCCGGATGGAGGGCCGCGAGACGTACCGCTTCGCGACCAAGACGCTCGCGTCGACGGCGCTCGCGGCGATCGAGGCGGCCGGGATCCACCCCGACGACGTCCGCCTCTTCATCCCGCACCAGGCGAACATCCGGATCATCGAGGCCGTCGCCAAGGGCCTCGACCTGCCGATGGAGCGGATGTTCGTCAATGTCGACCGCTACGGCAACACGTCGGCCGCGTCGGTGCCGCTCGCGCTCGCCGAGGCGGTCGACAGCGGCCGCATCGCGCTGGGCGACCGGATCGTCATCGTCGCGTTCGGGGCGGGCTTCACGAGCGGCGCCGTCGCGATCGAGTGGACCGCCGACCCTGCCGCCGGGGCTCGTGCGGCGAGCGTCTCGCCCGACGACGTCCACGTCCGCCTGCCGGTGGACTGGGACTCGGTCGACCCGATCCCGGCCGTGCTGGCCGAGGTCCTCGCCCGGCCCGGCCCGGTCGACCCGCCGCTCGACGACGTCGTGCCCGGCGAGCCGCGGCACGCCGACCCGCCCCTCGTGGGCTGACCGCTGGGCGACCGAACCGACCGCAGCCCGACCCGCAGCCCGACCCGCACCGCCGAACCCCTCGCCGCCCGATCCAGGAGGAGCCACCGCCATGCTCGATCTCACCGGCAAGGTCGCCATCGTCACCGGCGGCTCGCGCGGCATCGGCCGCGCGGTCGCCCTCCAGCTCGGCCGGCAGGGCGCCGACGTCGCCTTCATCGACCGGGCCGCCTGCCTGATCGACGACCACACGAAGGGCGACGTCGAGGCGATGGGCCGCCGCTCGGTCTGCGTCGGCGGCGACGTCACCGACCCGGCGTCGTGCGCGGCGACCGTCGAGGAGACGCTCCGCGAGTTCGGTCGGATCGACATCCTCGTCAACAACGCCGGCATCACCCGCGACGACCTGGCGATGCGGATGAGCGACGAAGCCTGGGCCGAGGTCCTGAACGTGAACCTCACCGGCGCGTTCTACATGTCCCGGGCGGTCCTCCGGCCGATGCTGAAGCAGCGGTCGGGCCGGATCATCAACATGTCGAGCGTGTCGGGCCAGATGGGCAACGCCGGCCAGGCGAACTACTCCGCGTCCAAGGCCGGGCTCATCGGCCTGACGAAGGCCCTCGCCCGCGAGGTCGCCTCGCGCGGGATCACCGTCAACGCGATCGCCCCGGGCTTCGTCATGACCGAGCTGACCGACGGCCTGCCCGACAACGTCAAGGACGCGATCAAGGCCGCGACCCCGCTCGGGCGCTTCGCGACGGTCGACGAGATCGCCTACGCGGTCACGTTCCTCGCCAGCGACGAGGCGGCGTACATCACCGGCCAGACGCTCGGGGTCGACGGCGGCCTGGCGATGATGTAGCGCGCCCGGCGCCTGCGCCGCGGACCCGCCCCCGGCGTCCGCGGCGACGTCACTGACCCGGCGTCCGCGGCGACGTCACCGACCCGGCGCCCGCGCCCGGCGCCGCTCCACCGGTCCCGGAGCTCGTCCTGCGCCCCGAGATCCTCGCTTCTACCAGCCCCGTCGGTGCTATGGCGAGGTCGCAGCCGGGCAAGGACAGGATCCCGAGGCCTCCACGCACGGGGATCCGGCCAGATCTCGCGTCGCACCGGTGCAGCTGGTGCCATACGTAGACCGTCGTGTCATGACCGGCCACGCCGGTAGATGCGAGGATCGCCGCGCACCGACCACGACCGGCGAAGACCGGTCGCGGCCGCCGGGCACCGACCACGACCGCCGTGTACCGGCCGCTCCGGACCGGCCCCAACGACCGCCGTCCCGGACTGCTGCCCGCCTCGTCGCGGGCCGCATCCGCGTCGGGCGACGCGGCTCCGCGGATCGCGGCGCGTCGCGTCCGAGCTCGGCGCCGCGCAACGCGCGCGGCGCCCCGCGCGTCAGAGGAACGACCGGCGGACCCCGACCGCCGGCCGTCCGTACCCACCACCGGCCCGTCGAGGCATCCGGAAGGGTCGGACGCCGACCCGCGATAGACTGGACCGACGGTGACGCAGACCCCCGACATCCGCCCGGCGACGGGCGCCCGCCGCTCCGCCCCGGTCGCCGCCTTCCTCTCGTTCCTCATCCCGGGACTCGGGCAGGCCTACGCGGCCCGGCCGCTGCGCGGCCTGGTATTCGCCATCCCGATCGTCGCGGTCGTCGCGGTCATCCTCGTCCAGCTCGGCGGCGGCCTCGAGTCGTTCGCCCTCAGCTTCCTCACCCCCGCCATCGCCGGGACCTTCGGCCTGCTCGCCGTGGCGACCGCCG
>CAZABC010000002.1:173228-185287 GCA_964483405.1 uncultured Anaerolineaceae bacterium | reverse complement strand
GTCGGGCCGACGCCGGCCGTCGGCGAGCGGCTGACCGTCCTCATCGTCGGGATCGACAACGAACCCGGCCGGGGGACCAACCTGACCGACACGATGATCGTCGCCTCGATCGATCCCGAGACCGGCGCGACCTCGATGATCAGCATCCCCCGCGACCTGTCGCGGATCGAGCTCCCCGACGGCCGGATCTACAGCGGCAAGATCAACTCGCTGATGAACGCCGCCGCCCGCAACCCGTCGGCGTACCCCGACGGGCCGCTGCCGACGCTCATGGGCGCCCTCGGGCATCTCGTCGGGGTCCCGATCCCGTACTACGCGGCGATCAACCTGCCCGGCTTCGTCAAGATGGTCGACGCCGTCGGCGGGATCGACGTCGTGAACGCGAAGGCGATCAGCGATCCGGGCTACGGCGGCTGGACCGATGGCCGGCCGGTCGGCTTCCGGCTGTCGGCCGGTCCGCACCACCTCGACGGCCAGGAGGCGCTCGCCTACGCCCGCTCGCGGAAGGGCGCCGGCGACAACGACTTCACCCGCGCCCGGCGGCAGCAGGAGGTCCTCCTCGCGCTCCGGAAGCGCCTGACCGACCCGACGGTCCTGCCGCAGATCCCATCGCTCATCGGTGCGCTCGGGGACACCGTCCGGACGAACTTCCCGTCCGACCGCGTCGGCGAGGTCCTCGACCTCGCCCGGGGCGTGAACGACGACGGGGTCGAGCGGGTGGTCCTCGGTCCGCGCAAGTACGCCGACCAGCCGCCGCCGTCCGAGACCGGCGGCCTGTATGTCCTCGTCCCCAAGATGGCCGCGGTCAAGAAGCTGTCGATCGACTACTACGGCGAGGACAGCCGCTACTGGACGCCGCCGGCCACCCCGAGCCCGAGTCCCTCGGCCGGCGGCTGAGCCGTGGTGCGGTCCGGTGGGGTCCGGTGCGGGATGGGACCTTCGGGTGATGTCCCGGCGCCGCCGCGACGGCGACACTGACCGACGATGGATCCGCGAGCCCGCGTCACCGCTGCCGTCGCCTGGCTGAAGGCCAGCCCGATCAGGCTCGCCGCGGTCGGGATCGGCGCGGTCGTCCTCGTCGGCGGGATCGCCGGCGGGGCGCTGCTCCTGTCGGGCGGTGGGACCGAGACCGCGGTCGCCTCGCCCAGCCCCTCGCCCTCGCCGAGCCCGTCGCCCGGTCCCTCGCCCTCCCCGCGGCCGTCGCCCTCGCCGCCACCGTCGCTCGAGCCCTCGCCCGACCCGAGCGAGCTGACCGGGTCCGATGGTCGCTTCACGATCCTCCTCCTTGGCACCGACTACCGGCCGGCCCACCCGGGCAACCGGACCGACGTGATCATGGTCGTCTCGATCGACCCGGTCTCGGGCCAGACCGCTGTGGTGAGCATCCCCCGCGACACCGCGCGGTTCCCGTTGCCGGACGGCGGGACGTACGGCCCGAAGATCAACGGGCTGTACCAGTCCTACGTCGCCGACCTCGGGCAGAAGCAGGGGGCCGCGGCGATGAAGCGCACGATCGCCGAAGGCCTCGGCATCGAGATCGACCACTACGCGCTCGTCGGCTTCCAGGGGGTCCGCGAGCTGGTCGACGCCGTCGGTGGCGTCACGGTGGTCCTCGAGAAGCCCGTCGCCGATCCCTACTACTGGGTGACGAGCAAGGAGCGGGGCGTCTACTTCCCGGCCGGCGCGAACCGCCTCGACGGCGACCGGGCCCTCATCTTCGCCCGGACCCGGAAGGGTGACAACGACTACGAGCGGGCCCGCCGCCAGCAGCTCCTCGTCGCCGCCGCGGTCGCCAAGGTCCGCGAGAAGGGCATCCTCATCGTGCCCGACCTCGTCCGGATCGGGGCGAAGTGGGTCAAGACCGACCTGCCGCTCGCGAAGACGCTGGCGATCTTCGAGATCGCCCAGAAGGCCGACCTCGCCACCGACCAGCGGGTCGTCTTCGGCCCGACCAAGTGGGCCGACGGCATCGCCGGGACGGCGAGCATCCAGCTCAAGCTGCCGGTCGTGCGGCGGCAGATCGACCAGTGGATGCCGCCGGTGGCGTCGCCATCGCCATCGCCATCGCCGAGCCCCTCGCCCAGCCCGGTCCCGAGCCCGTCCTCCTAGCGGCGCAGCTCGCCGGTCGCCTCCGGATCTTGCCGCCGACCGCTCCCAGGTCGCAGCCGGCCCGGCACCCGCGCCCCGGCCGCGACGTACCATGCGATGGCCGCCGCGGCCGTGAGCAGCGTCCCGTTGAGGCTCGCCGCGTACGTCCGGAGGGCGACGACCGTCAGCAGCGCGAACAGCACCCGGAGCGCCGCGCCGGGCGACGCCCGCCCGAGGGCCGTCCCAAGGGCCGCGGTGGCCGCCCCGAGCGCCACCATGAGCGCGAGCGCCCAGGCCGGCCCGAAGTTCGCGTAGCCCTCGCCGAGGAGCCCCGGCGCGGCGAACCCGCCGGGCGGCTCGTCGGGGAAGAGCTGCTGGAAGAGCCACGACCCGAGGGCGGGCTCCGGATCCTCCCCCTGCGCGCGGTCGAGCCAGCGCAGGTACGACGAGCCCATCCGGTACGGCTCCTCATCGGGGAAGGCCTCCACGATGAGGTCGATCGTCCGGGCCTGGATCATCACCACCCGCCCGACGGTCCGGTTCCAGGCGAAGGCGAGCGCATCGAGCGGTCCCGAGAAGCTGCCTTCCGGCGCGACGCGGGCGAAGAGGACGCCGAGGAAGACGACGGCGGCGACGGCCCCGATCAGGAGCCAGGCGCGCCAGCGGAGGCGATGCCCCGCCCAGGCCGCGAGCAGGATCGCGCCGAGCCCGAGCTCGAAGGGGAGCGCCCGTGACGCCGCGAGGACTTCGAGCCCGAGGACCGCGCCGACGGCCACGGCGGCGACCGCCCACGCCTCGCGTCGGCGGGTCGCCAGCGCGACCGCCAGCGCGAGCAGCGCCGCCGGCGGGACGAGCCAGCGGAACAGGTCCCAGCGGATCCCCGCGAAGCCCGCTCGCGCCGCCTGGGCGTCGCCACTCAGCAGGGGGACGCCGTGCTCCGCCGCGAGCGCGAGGTACATCAGGAGGCCCGCGGATGCGAGCGCGACGACGGCCCAGGCCCGGACGGGCCCGACGACCGGGGGCGTGACCGGGGTGGCCGCAGCGCCAAGGAGCCGGCGGGCGATCCACGTGCCGGCTCCGATGGCAACCATGGCCGCCCCGACGAGCAGCGGGCCGCCCGCGCCCTCGCCCGTGGCGGCGAGGACGACCGAGCCGATCCCGTACAGGACGAGAAAGCCGAGAACGAGCACCCGCACCGGCGTCAGCGGGTCGAACGGCCGCTCGGGCGGCCCGCCGGCCCGCCAGGCGACGCCGGCCCCGACGGCGAGCAGGCCGGTGACGACGGCCGCGAGGGCGAGGGTCACGTGGGCGTGTCGGCCGCCGGGCCCGGGTCGGCAGCGATGTCGGCCTGGACGTGGTCCGGCCCCCGGTTGAGCCAGATCCAGGAGGCCGTCCCGAGGATCCCGAGCGGCAGCGTCGTGACGAGGCGGAGGATCAGCGCCGCGGCGCCCGCCGTCGCGGGATCGACCCCCTGCGCTCCCAGGAGGACGACGAGGACGACGTCGGTCGCGCCGAGCCCGAACGGCAGGGCGGAGACGACGCCGGCACAGATCGCGAGGCCGTAGGCGGCCCAGACGCCCGCGATCGGGATCGGCTGCTCGAGGGCGTAGAGGACGAGCCAGAGCTGGGTCGCGAAGGTGGCGAAGATGATCGCCGTGGTCGCGACGAAGTGGGCCGACCGGCGCGGTCGCGTCAGGATGAGGTCCAGCCGGTCGTCGACGTCGACCGCGTGGTGGGCGAGACGGCCGGCGCGCGAGCGATGCTCACCCTCGACCGGCGGGGCGGCCCAGCGCTTGAGCACGCGGCCCGGCCGCAGGTCGAGCGCGTAGAGGAGCGAGGGGGCGAACGCCGCGACGAGCGCGGCGGTCCAGGCGAGCGCGACGAGCCATGGCGGCGCGGCGATGAGGGTCCCGAAGGCCGCGGCCCCTGCGGAGACGAGCATCAGGCCGATCGCCCAGACCCGCTCGAGGAGGATGACCGCCGTGGAGTCGGCGTACGGCACCCCGAACTTCCGCCGCAGGATCATCGCCCGGAGCACCTCGCCCGAGCTCGCCGGCGTGAGGTTGTTCACCGTGTTCGCGAACGACGTCACCGGCACCAGCTGCAGCGTCCCCATCGGCGATCCGACCGCCGCCATGAGGCTCCGCGACCGGACCGCCCAGAGCAGGACGACGAGCGCGTTCAGGGCGACGGCGACCAGCAGCGGCCACGGGTCGAGCCGCGAGGCGAGCGCCGCCGCATCCCACGGGCGGGTCCGCCAGCCCAGCAGCGCGAGCAGCCCGACGGAGATCGGCAGCCAGACGTACCAGCGACGCATCGCGCCGAAGTATGACGAGCTGCGGCGGTGACGGCTGCCGACCGACTACAATCCGGCGCGATGCTCTTCGAACTCCGCGTCGCCGGCCTCGTGCTCGCGATCGTCATCGTCGCGTTCGCCGTCGTCCGCTATGGACAGGGCAAGGCCGGCAAGACGACGCTCACCGTGGGGGTCCTTGTCGCGCTCGCGCTCGCCCTCGTGGCGATCGTCCCGGACCTCGTGTTCTGGGTCAGGGATGCGCTGGGGATCGAGGACGCCCCGCTCTCCGGCCTGGTCGTCGTGCTCATCGGCGCGGTCGTCGTCCTGTTCCTCCTGCTGCTCGGACAGTCGGCCCGCGTCGACGACAACCGGCGTCGCCTGTCACGTCTGGTCACCGGCCTGGCGAAGCGGACGCTCGAGGTCCCGCCCGGGCTTCCGACCCCCGGCGTCGCTGTCGTCCTGCCGGCGCTCAACGAGGCCGAGAACCTCGATGTCCTGCTCCACCGCATCCCGAAGAAGGTCGCCGGGCTCGACGTCGCCGCGATCGTCGTCGACGATGGATCGAGCGACCACACGCCGGAGATCGTCCGCCGCGACGGCGCGATCCTGATCTCGCACCCGGTGAACCAGGGAGGCGGTGCCGCGCTCAAGCTCGGCTATCAGGTGGCGTGGGACCTCGGGGCGCCGATCATCGTGACGATGGATGCCGACGGCCAGCATGACCCAGCCGAGCTCGAGCGACTCGTCGAGCCGATCACGGCCGACCGGGCCGACTTCGTGATCGGGTCGCGGATCAAGGGCGAGCATCAGGCCGCGAGCCCGATCCGCCACCTCGGCATCTACGTCTTCAACCTGCTCATCTCGATCCTGGCCCGCAAGAAGATCACCGACTGCTCGAGCGGGTATCGGGCCTTCCGGGCGTCCGAGCTCAAGAAGCTGAAGCTGTACGAGGATCAGTTCCACACCAGCGAGACGATCCTCGCCGCGGTGAAGGCGGGCCTCCGCGTCGAGGAGGTCCCGATCACCATCGGCCTGCGCCACTCCGGCTATTCGAAGAAGCCGAAGGCGCTCCTCTACGGCTGGGGCTTCTTCCGGGCGATCGTCAAGACGTGGTGGCGCTGACGCCGCCCGAGCCAGACAGCCGTCTCGGGCCGGTCGCCCGGCTCGCGCTCCTGTTCCTGGCCCTGTACGCCTTCGTCGGAGTCTTCCTCGTCATGCCGCGGATGACGGCCGACGGCGTCGCCTACTACGCACAGACGCGATCGATCATCCTCGACGGTGACGGTGACATCGCCGACGAGTACCGCTTCGATGAGCGCCTCGTCTCGCCGCTCTCCGTCCCCGGCCCGAGGGAGTGGCTCCCGCGCGACTACGACGAGCGGTTCCGGCACTACGCGAACGTGGGGATCATCGTCCTGTTCGCGCCATTCGTGGCCCTCGGACATGCGATCTCCGTCGGGCTCGACGCGGCCGGCGTGTCGGTGTCGGCGGACGGTTACGACGCGCCGTACATCCTCGGCGTCGCGTTCGGAACGAGCGCGCTCATCGCCTGCGGGCTGCTCATGGCGACCGGAGCCGTGCAGCGGACCGTCGGGACCCTCGCCGCGTTCGTCGGCGCCGTCGCCGCGTGGCTGGGCACCTCGCTGGTCTACATGGGCACCTTCCGCCCATTTCACACCCACGGCCCGGCGGTCGTGCTCGAAGGAGGGGTCGTCGGGCTCTTCCTGCTCCGCGCCCGCGACCGGAAGCGGGCCAGCGACTGGATCCTGCTCGGCGCGCTCGTCGGCCTGCTCATCGCCGTGCGGCCGATCGGCGCCATGTACGCCGTCGTCCCCGCCCTCTTCCTGCTCTGGTCGGTCGCGGTTCCGACGGTGGTCGCCCTTGGCGGACGCGTGGGTGTTCGGGGCGTGGTCCGGGCGGCGATCGACCCAGCCGGACGCGCCCTGCTCCTGGGCGTGCTCTTTCTCGCCGGCATGAGCCTGGGCCGCTTGGCGCCGATCGTCTTCGCGGGCGACTTCAGCCTGACGGGCTCCTCGTACTACGAGGACTCCGGATACCTCGCCGACACCGGCGGCGATCCGATCGGCGGACTGCTGTCGCTGGTGTTCGACGCTCGTCAGGGCATCCTGTGGGTGGTGCCCGTCGTGCTCGTCGGGATCGTCGGGCTCGCCGGCTTCCTCAGGCGCGATCCACTGGTCGCGATCGCCGGATGGATCTGGGTCGGCTCGATCTGGCTGTTCATCGCGACGCTCGGATACCCCGAGCGGTTCGGGGGCCTGAACTACGCCTCGCGCCACCTCATCGAGGCGACGCCGGTCTACGCCATCGGCATCGCCGGGGCGATCGTCGGCTGCGCTGCGCTCGGGCGGGCGATCGGCGACCGGATCGGTGGCCGATCGCGGATCGGTCGCCGTGTCGGCCTCGGGCTCGCCCTCGCCGTCGTCGCCGCGACCACCATCTACGGGCTCGTCCAGCATCTCGCGGCACACGTCATCACGGGCGCCGGCACCATCGCTCCGCTCGAGCGGCTCCGGGCGATACTCGCCAACCCTCGAGCACTCGGCCGGCTCTTCCTCGATACGAGCGATGGGGATCCAGCGGAGGGCCGTGTCTACCTCGGTGGCCGTATCGTGGCGGCGATCGTCGACCCGCAGGCCGCCGTCATTCGCGAGCTCGTGCTCGCCGCAGGCCTCCTCGTGGTGATCGGCGTCGTGTCGATCGTCCTCGCAGCCGCGGCGCTCCGGCGCTGGCGCACCCCGTCAGAAGGTACCGGTACCGACTGGACCTGGGCGGTGGGTGTCCTCGCCTGGGCGGCGACCGGGGTGATCGTCGCGGCCGTCGCGCTTCCCGCGATCCTGCCGCCCTCGCGGACCGATGCCAGCTCGACGACGATCCGCGCCGCTTGGACGGATGGAGCGGCCGCCCCGACCGAGGGGACGGTCGGCGAGATCGTGATCGGGTCGAGCCCCTTCGGGAATGCGGTCCTCAGCCCGATCCCGCCGGTCGCGGCGGTCGACGGACCGGAGCCCGACGTCGGCGCGACGTCGGTCACCGCGCTCGTGTCGGGAGCGTCCGGGATCGTCGAGCTGCCGGACGAGTGGCGGTCGCTCGGCTCGATCGTGCTCCAGCTCGACGGACAGGTCGACCCTGCCCTCGTCCTCGACGTCGCCATCAGGCGTCCCGGTTCGCTTGTCGATGCGGTGACGAGCCGGGTGGTCGGGTCGTCACTCGCGGCCGGCCCCAACGAGATCCCGCTTCCGCTCAGGCTGCCGGATGGAACCGACCGGCGCCTCTCCGTCTATCTCGTCGTCGTGGAGGGTACGCCGCCCGCGATACTGGTCGACTCGGACGGCCGCCCGGTCATCCGCGCCCGGGGCGTCGGCGCCGAGCTGCCCGTCAGCGTGACGATCGACGGCGAGCCGTTGATCGCGGGCGGCTGGCAGGCGATGCCGCTGCCGCAGGACACGTCGCTCCGGATCGCGCCCGACGGGCGAGCGAGGATGCGGGGTGGTCCATGGTCTCCGCAGACGATGCTCCGGGAGGCGATCGCCGGTGATGGTTGGTTCATTCCTGGACCGACGCTCGTGCCCGGGACGTGGAGCGATACGGCGCTCGAGCTTCCCGAATCCGGCACGCCGCTCGTCTTCCGGGTCGAGACGCCGTGGCCGTACGGATGGGCACTGATCCACGCGGTGGGGCAGGACCAGGACCCAGCGTCGCCCGCCCAGCTCACCGTCGAGGCGTCGGCGGACGGCCGAGCGTGGCAGGTCATCGCGACACAGGACCTGACCGGGCGGTCACAGCACCACGTCACCGGTCGGATCGACGGTCGTGGTTCGGCGACCGTCTGGTTCAGGGTGGAGGTGACGTCGGACGACGGCACGGCTGGCCTGAACGGCGTGTGGTTCGACATCGATCTCGACACGGCCCCGATCATGCCGGCGGGCGCGGACGCGGGCAGCGTCGCCATCGGGCCTGCGGCCGACGGGCAGCCGGGCGCGCCGTTCCGCATCGACATCGACCGCCTCGCGTCGCTGCTCGAGCGAGTCGCCCTGCAGGCCGCGGCGCTCGGTCGCGATGCCGCGGCCGCCATCCCGGCGGGGGTCAGCCTGCTCTCGGGTCTCGGGCTTCTCGGCCTCGTCCTCGTTCTGCTCGCTCGAGGGACGGTCGCGGCGGGGATCGGTCTCGGCGCCGTTGCCGTCGTCCTGCTCCTGCTCGGGACGCTCGCGCTGCCCCGCGTGTCGGTCCTCGGCCGGACGCAGCCCTACACCGCGGGCACGGCGTCGGCCGTCGAGGTCGCCGAGCGATCGGCTACGGCCCTTGCGGCCGGCGGGGAGTATGTGTCCCCGGTCTTCTCGATCCAGCCGGGCTCGGTCGTCACCGGCGGGGAGGCCGACGTCGTCGGTGGTGCCGCTCGACTCGACATCCGTCTGGTCGAGGCCGACGGTCGCGCCGGACCCTGGATCCCGGTCGCCCCCGACCTCCAGCTCGGGACCGGCTCGAGCGAAGGGGTCCAGGTCCGCGTGACCTTTGCCTCAGCCGGCGATCGCCTCATCGGCCTGCGCCTCCGGACGCAGCCACCATTGGGTCGTGGCGGTCTGCTCGCCCAGGAGTCCGGCTACCCGCGGATCGGCGATGACAGGTAGCGCCATCAGCCCTCCTCGGCGCCCGCCGTCTCGGTGACCGTCGCCCACTCCGTCCGGTGCCAGGCCTCGATCCGGCGGCCACGGAGGACGTTGAGCCAGCCGTTGAGGAAGGCGAGGTTGACGACGACGACCGCGAGCGGGAAGCTCGTGACCCGCGGCGGCCGCCCGCCGCGCGAGCGGACGACCCAGCCGATGGCCGCCAGCCCGAGCACGAGCAGCCCGAGGGCGACCGGCACGAGGTAGGCCGGTGCGCCGTCGAGGCCCAGCCAGAGCCCGCCGATCGCCGCGAGTGCCGCGAGGATCGGCGTCGCCCAGCGGAGCAGCTTGTGCGACCAGATCGCGAGGGCCGCCGACGGGTGCCGCCACGGCGCGAGCCGCCAGGCCATCGAGAGGTTCGAGCGGATCCCGCGGGTCGCGGTCCGCGAGCGGTTCCGGAACTGGGCCGCGATCCCGGCGATGCCGCGGTCGGACGCGACCGCCTCGGGCACGGCGAGGACGACGAGCCGCTCCTCGCGGACATAGAGCGGCAGGAGGTGGTCCATGCTCGCGTGGGCCGGCACCTCGCGGAACGCCGCGCGGCGGGTCGCGAGGAGCGCGCCGGTGACGGCCGTGAGCCAGCCGGCCCGGCTCTCGAGTCGCCGGACGGCCTGCTCGTAGCGCCAGTAGGCGCCCTCGTTGCGGCTCGTCTCGGTCCGGCTCGCGTCGAGCCAGGCGAGCCGGCCGGTCGTGCAGCCGACGCGCGGATCGCGGAACGGCGCGACCAGGGTCGCGAGGCAGCCCGCCTCGAACCGCGTCTCGGCGTCGGACAGGACGACGACGTCACCGCGGGCCGCCGCGAAGATCGCGTCCTGGGCGACCGTCTGGCCACCCCGCGGCAGGTCGAGGAGGCGGACCCGCGGATCGGCAACAGCGAGGCGACCCACCAGGGCCGCGGTGTCGTCGGTCGAGCCGTCGGAGGCGACGATGATCTCGAGCTCGAACGGCACCTCCTGCTCGAGGACGTCGTGGATCCGGCCCTCGAGCCGGGCCGCCTCTTGGTACGCGGCGATGCCGACGGTGACGAGGGCGGGCATCGGGTCGCGTGGGTCGACCCGGAACGGCCGGACGCGGGCTGCGAGCGCGGCCAGGGCGGGGTAGCCGAGGTAGACCCAGAGGAGCAGGGCGACGGGGGTCCAGAAGAGGAGCAGCGCGGGGGCGTTCACGCACGCCCCCCGGCGCCGACGGCGGCCGTGGGCGGGGCGCCAGTGGGCGCGGCACCCGTCGGCGTGGCGCCGCCCGGCCACGGAAGGTCGGGGAACGTCCGCCGCATCCAGCCGACGAGGCGCTCGGCCTGCGCCTCGGCCGTGTGCGCGGCGGCATAGTCGAGCCCGCGCTGGCGCAACGTCGCTCGGGCGAGCGGGTCGGCGGCAAGGTCGGCGATCGCCCCGGCGAGCGCGTCGGGGTCGCCGGGCGGGACGAGCCGGCCGCGGACACCGCCATCGAGGACGGCCCCGACGGCTCCGACGCGCGTCGCGACGACCGGCAGCCCTGCCGCCATCGCCTCGATGACGACCTTCGGGACGCCCTCGGCGTGCGACGGCAGGGCGAACAGGTCGGCGCCGCGGAGCGCGTCGAGGTAGGCCGCCCGGTCGCCGACGTAGCCGTGCCAGCGGACGCGATCGGCCACGCCGAGCCGCGCGGCCGCGGCCTCGAGCGCCGGCCGCGCGGGCCCGTCACCGACGACGTCGAGGGTGGCCGGCAGCCCCGCCTCGTCGAGCCGGGCGAGCGCGGCGAGGAGGTCGTCGAGCCCCTTCTCCTCGGCGACCCGACCGGCCCAGGCGATCCGCACCCGCTCCGCCGGCCGATCCCCTCCGGCATCGGCCGGCTCGCCGCGAAGGCTCCCCGGCGCAACGACGAGCGCTCGGACCGCGTGCCCACGGAGCCGGGTCGCCTCGATCTCGGCGCGGGTCACGACGCTCGTGAACATCTCCTCGTCGAGGTGGATCGCGGGGCCGGTCCGCTCGAGGATGCGGGTCGTGCCGTCGTAGAGGATGCCAGCCGCCGCGGCGGCAAGCCGGGACACCGCCGGGCGCTCCTGCCCGCCGACGACGGCCCGGACGCTCCCGGCGACCCAGGTGAAGCGGGGCACGCCGGCCCGGCGACAGGCGAGGGCGGCGAGCGGCGCGTTCGACGCCGGGGCCTTGATCCAGGCGAGATCGACGCCCGCGATCGCGTCGCGGATCACCGGCCAGTTGCGGCGGGCCAGCGACGCCGACCGGGGCAGGTAGCCGGCGATCCCGTCGAAGGGCGCCGTGCCCACCACCCGGAGGACGCGCGCGTCGACCGGCGCGAGGGCCGGGGGCGGGTCGTCGGGCCCGAGGTCGCGGACCGGGGCGAGGTAGACCGCCGGCTCGAATGGCCCGACCGCGACGACCGTCTCCACGAAACGACTGAACAAGGCGGCTGCCGGACGGACGCGGCCGTCCGCGTCGCGGACGAACGGGTTGTCGTCGACGACGGCGAGGCGGATCGGGCGCTCGGCCTCGGTCGGTCTGGCAGGCGGCACCGGGCCATTGTCGCAGGACGCCCGCGGGCGCGGGGTCGGTCGGCGGCGGGCGGCCGGCGGCCGGCGGCCGGCGGCCGCGCGAGCTCAGACCGCCCGGACCACCGCGTGGGCGACCGAGAACGAGACCGCCCCCGAGGAGCCGAGGACGACGACCCGCTCGGGCGCGAGCCGGGTCAGCTCGGCCGCGGTCGCGCCGGGCAGGGTCGCCGGATCGGTGAGCAGGAGCGGGCCGCCGTCGCGGGCCGCGGCCACGGCGCCCGCGAGCGCGTCGGCGAAGCCGAGCCCGGTCGCGAGGTAGGCGACCGGGGCGCCCGACGGGAACGTTGCCTTGCTGATCGCCGCCGCCGTCGCGTAGCGGTCGGCCCCCGCGATCCGGGAGAGCTTCACCTCGGGCAGCCTCGCCCGGACGGCCTCGACCACCGCGCCGCCGACCGCCCCCGAGGAGCCGAGGACGACGACCCGCTCGGGCGCGAGCCGGGTCAGC
>CAZABC010000002.1:22043-173128 GCA_964483405.1 uncultured Anaerolineaceae bacterium | reverse complement strand
GACCGCCCCCGAGGAGCCGAGGACGACGACCCGCTCGGGCGCGAGCCGGGTCAGCTCGGCCGCGGTCGCGCCGGGCAGGGTCGCCGGATCGGTGAGCAGGAGCGGGCCGCCGTCGCGGGCCGCGGCCACGGCGCCCGCGAGCGCGTCGGCGAAGCCGAGCCCGGTCGCGAGGTAGGCGACCGGGGCGCCCGACGGGAACGTTGCCTTGCTGATCGCCGCCGCCGTCGCGTAGCGGTCGGCCCCCGCGATCCGGGAGAACCCCTCCGCGACCGGATCGCTCGTCGGCGGCATGAACGTGCCGGCCCGCACCCGCTCGACGATCGAGCGCGCCGCCGACCAGAGGGTCGCGTTCCGCCGCAGGTCCTGCTCGTACAGCGCGTTGTTGAACGTGTAGAAGACGATCCCGTCGGCCTTGAGGTAGGCGATGCCGTCGCGAACCTGGCGCTCGAGCTCCGAGGTCGTCGGCGTCCGCCGGTCGCCCTTCCGGTAGCCATGGCCCTGGACCATCAGCCATACCGGGGTGCCCGGCGTCACCCGCTCGACGTACGCCCGGACCCTCGGGAAGTGCGTCGCCGCGGTCGCGATGTAGCCGCGGCTGTACGTCACCGGGTACCAGTCGACCCACAGGATGTTCGCGACCCCGGTGCCCCACGGGTTCTCGCTCGTCCCGAAGTGCGGCACGTCGCCGAGGAGCGCGATCACCGGATGGTCGGGATCGGCGGCCTTGAACGCCCGGTAGAGCGCGCGCATCTCGGCGAGCGTCACCCGGTTCCACGACGGCTCCTTGACCGAGAGGTAGCCGTGGAGCGCGGGGTGCCCCCGCACCCGGGCGACCCACTTCGCGATCCGCGACGGATAGACGACCCCGGTCGTGTAGTCGACCGTGTCGGTGAAGTAGAGGACGACCTTCTGGCCGGCCGCCTGCGCGGCGTCGAGGTACTTCACCGGGTCCATCGTCGGGCTGAACGCCTTGACGAGGAGCTCCGTCCGCGGGGACCCGATCGCCCCGACGTCGCCGACCGGTACCTCCCACGTCGCGAACGGGATCGTCGCCGGATCCGGCGGCGCGACGACGGCCGATGCCGGGCGAGCCGGGGCGAGCGAGACGGAGCCCCCGACGACGGCGGCGAGCGCGGCAAGCGCGGCGAGACGGCGCACGGACCGGTGCATGGCCCGATCGTCGGCCGGCCACGGCCGCAGCGCCATGGCCCGTCGGTCCTGTCGCGAGTCGCCGGGGGTCCCCGGGGTGACGGCGCCGTCGTCGCCGCCGGCGACGTGCCGGGCCGCTAGCGCTCGTCGCCGAGCTCCCGCTCCTCGATGACCAGGCCCGCCCCGGTGTCGCCGCCGGTCACGCCGAGCGCCGGGCCGGCCTCCTCGCCCGCCGGCACCGGTCGGCCGCGCAGCCGCCGCCCGAGGGCGGCGAAGGCCCGTCCGGCGGCCCGGACGTCGGAGGGCCGCACGATGAGCGTCTCGAGCACGCCGCGGCCCGACAGCCGGAGGAACACGGCCACGGTCAGGGCCGCCGTCAGACCGTACGAGATCGACGACGAGAGCGCCGCGCCGTTGATGCCGAGCCTCGGGATGAGGGCGACGTTGGCAGCGATGTTCACGCCCAGCCCTGCGACCATGATCCAGGTCGTCGTCCCGGGCCGCCCCCGCCCGGTGACGTACCGCGTCAGGACGGCGACGGCGGAGTAGGCGACGACGCCCGGGAGGATCCAGCGGAGCGCCACCCCTGCGTCGGCGAACGCCGGGCCGTAGAAGAAGCGGACGAGATACGGGCCGATGAAGAACATCGGGATCGCGAGGAGCGCCGTGACCGCGATCGTCGTCCTGGTGAGGACCGCCGCGATCCGGCCGGCGTCGGCCCCCGGGTCGACCGCCCGGCTGAACATCACGACCCCGAGGGCGTTCGGGATGTACCACAGCATCTCCGCGAGCCCGCTCGTGACCGAGTAGATGCCGGTCGCCCGGACGCCGAGGAAGGCGTTGACGAGGAAGGCATCGGCGCGGAACTGGAGGCGCTCGGCGAGCGCGCCCGGGACGGCCCGCGTCCCGAACGCGAGTTCCTCGCCGAGGAGCGGGAGCGACGGGCGGACCGTGAGCAGCCCATGCCGGGCGGCCACGATGGCGATCGCGAACGCCGTGAGCCCGAGCGCGACGAGGTTCATCACCAGGGCGATGTCGAGGCTGAGCCGGGCCACCGCCGCGATGGCGACGACGAGGACGAGCAGGACCAGCCGCCGGAGGATCCGGATGGCCGAGTAGGCCACGACGAGCCGCCGCCCGAGCAGCGCGAAGAGCCCGATCGAGAAGAACATCTCGCCCGGGATCGCGAGGGCGGCGTAGACGAACTGGCGGGCGGACAGGTTGGGGAGCCAGGCGACGAGCGGGCCGTCCGGCGGGCCCGGGTGGCCGAGCCCGTACGCCCAGGCCGACAGGACCACCCCGAAGCCGCCGACGACGGCGGTCCACCAGAGCGCGTTGGCGAGCCCCCGCCTGGCCGACCCGACGTCGCGACCGGCGACGACGGCGAGAGCCTGGTCCATCCCCCAGCCGAGGATGAGAGCCGCGAGCTGCGAGTAGAGCAGGACGAGGGTGAACCGGCCCTTGGCCGCCGGCCCGAGCAGGCGGGCGAGGACGATGTCGGTCCCGAAGATGAGGATCGCGAGGGCGAAGCGCGTCCCGATCGTGACGAACGCGTCGCGGACGAGCGGCGAGGTGCGCGGCGGCTCCGCCGGTGCGGTGGGTCCGGCGGCCCCGGCGGGAGACGCGGGGACCGCCGACCCCGGGGCGGGCTCGGTCGCCACCGGTCCGCGGCCTACTCGGAGCCGGACGCCGCGTGCGGTCGGATGGCCGCCAGCTCGGGGTCGGCCAGGGCGGCCTCGTACCAGCGAGCCGTCGTCGCCAGTCCGTCCTCCAGCGCCACCGCCGCCCGGTAGCCGAGGATCCGGGCCGCCTTGTCGACCCGGCTGACGTTTCGTCGGACGTCGCCCGCCCGGCCCGGTTCGTGGACGACCTCGATCGGCCGCCCGAGCGCGACCCGGATCGCCTCGACGAGGCCGTTGATCGTCGTCTCGCGACCCGTGCCCGCCTGGAACAGCTCGCCGCTCACGTCCTCCTCGGGCGCGTCGATGACCGCGCAGACGGCGGCCGCGAGGTCACCGGCGAAGACGAAGTCGCGCGTCTGCTCGCCGTCGCCGTGGATGACGACCGGGCGGCCGGCGAGCGCGGCCCGGAGCCAGGCGGCGACCACGCTCTTCTTGTGGAGCGAGTTCGGCCCGTAGGCGTTCGAGAAGCGGAGCGAGCAGGCGGCCATCCCGTACGTCGCGGCGTAGGCCTGGAGGTAGGCCTCGCCGGCGAGCTTCGAGGCGCCGTACGGCGAGACGGGGTGGGGGAGGTCGGTCTCGTCGGCCGGCGGCTCGTGGTCGCCCGCGGCGGCATTCGAGGAGGCGAAGACGAAGCGCGTCGCCCCCGAGCGACGCGCGGCGTCGAGGAGGCCGAGCGTCTGGGTCACGTTCGCCTCGAACGTGCCGAGCGGGTCGGTGACCGAGTCGGGGATGCCCGCTCGCGCCGCGAGATGGACGACGGCGTCGACGCCCCGCACGGCGGCCTCGACGGCCGCTCGGTCGGCGAGCGTGGCGTGGACGTGCTCGTGGGGGATCCCGTCGAGGTAGCGCAGCGAGCCGATCGACAGGTCGTCGAAGACCCGGACGCGGTCGCCCCGGTCCACGAGGAGGCGGGCCAGGTTCGAGCCGATGAACCCGGCGCCGCCGGTGACGAGGACGGTGCGGGGCATCGGCCCGCTACCGGACGGAGCCGGCGGTCAGCGGGCGCCGACGGGCTGGGCGAGATGCTCGGGCACCCAGCGGACGTTCTGGACGAGCGTCGCCCGGTCGATCCGGGCCTCGTTGGCCTTGATCTTGAGGAGCATCGTGTCGATGAGCTCCTCGTTGAGCAGCCGGGGCTGGAGGCCGAGCTCGACGAGCTTCGAGTGCTTGGCGTTGTAGTAGTGCTCCTCGAGCTCCTTGCGCGGGTTCGTCGTGTGGGCGACCTCGACGCTCCAGCCGAGGTGCTCGCTCGCGACCCTCACCTTCTCGGCCAGCTCGAGCACGCTGAACTGCTCGGTGAACTGGTTGTAGACGCGGAGCTCGCCACGGTCGGCCGGGTTGGCCACCGCGAGGCCGACGCAGGCGATCGTGTCGCGGATGTTGAGGTAGCCACGGGTCTGGCCGCCCTTGCCGTAGACGGTCAGCGGGTGGCCGATCGCCGCCTGGACGCAGAAGCGGTTGAGTGCGGTCCCGAAGACCTCGTCGTAGTGGAACGAGGTCGCGAGCCGCGGGTCGAGGGCCGACTCGTCGGTCTCGACGCCGTAGACGACGCCCTGGTGGAGGTCGGTCGCCCGGAGCCCCCAGATGCGACAGGCGAACTCGATGTTGTGGCTGTCGTGGACCTTGCTCAGGTGGTACCAGGAGCCGGGGCGCTTGGGATAGAGAAAGGTCTCCTTGCGGCCGTTGTGCTCGACCTCGAGGTAGCCCTCCTCGATGTCGATGTTCGGCTGCCCGTACTCGCCCATCGTGCCGAGCTTGACGAGGTGCGTGTCGATGGCCCGGTCGCGGATCGCGAAGATCAGGTTGAGGTTGCCGACGACGTTGTTGCGCTGGGTGTACGTCGCGTGCTTGACGTCGATCATCGAGTACGGCGCCGACGGCTGCTGGCCGTAGTGGACGATCGCGTCCGGCTGGAAGTCGGCGAGCAGCGCGTCGACGAAGTCGTAGTCGACGAGGTCGCCGACGTGGACCTCGATCTCGTTCTCGCTCACCTCGCGCCAGGCGCGGGCCCGCTCGTGGAGCGTCGGGATCGGGAAGAGCGGCTGGACGCCGAGCTCGAGCTCCCACTGGCGCTTCGCGAAGTTATCGACGACCGCGACGCGATGGCCCTGGCGAGAGAACGCCATCGCCGTCGGCCATCCGAGATAGCCGTCGCCGCCGAGCACCAGGATCCGCTGACCCACCACCGCCTCCTTGAACGTCACATGAAGCGCCGCGTGCGGCGCGCAGGGATGACATGAGACATCCCCCCGGGCGTGCGGAGTCTAGCACCACCGCCGGGCCTTCCCCCGGAAGCAGGGACGAAGCCGCGCTTCGGGCCATCCGGTCCTATCGTCGCGACCCCGTGGTGCCCGAGCATCGGCGCGATGACGCGTCCCGGGACGAAGGAGGACGGGTCATGCGCGCTCCCGGATCTCGCGGCGTGGTGGCGGGCCTCGCGGCTGCGCTCCTCGGCTTCGTGGCGGTCGTGCCGGCCGCGCCGGCCGGCGGAGCGACGCCGGTCACGTTCCGCGTCGACCTGCGCTACAGCTGCCTCTACTTCTACGGGGCCGCCTCGACGACCTACACGGTCTCGCGCCTGGACGGGACGCTCGTCCTCGACCGCGACGTCGTCGCGACCGATGGGGGTGGCATGGGGCAGGCGTGCTTCGCCGACGCGCCGACGGCAGGCCAGAAGCTCAGGGCCGTGACCGCCGGGTACGCGCGGACGATGACCGTCCCGGCATTCTCGATGCGGAATGACCGGGCGACCGACGTCGTGTCGGGTGCGGCGCCGGCCGGCCGGACCGTGAACGTCGGGGTCGATCGGTACGCGACGGGGACGTACAGCGACGGCGCGGCGCCGTACGAGCGGACCGTCACGGCGACGGCCTCCGGCACCTACTCCGTGGACGTGACGGCGGACGGCGGGTTCCGGGGCGGTGACGCGCTGAGCGTCTGGGTGACGACGGCGGCCGGCGACTCGTTGCTCACCGGCGCCCCGGCCGAGCACGCCAGGATCCAGCGGGGGTCGAGCCGGGTCGACGGGTGGCTCAGCCCCGGCGATCCGGTCGAGCTCGTCCTCCAGAACGCGACCGGGGGCATCCGCGGCCGGGCGAGGCTCGTCGGCCTGCCGGACAACCCGAGCTGGGGGCGCTTCATGACCGCCAACGGCGCGACCGTCGTGGCGCGCGCCGGCGACAAGGTCGTCGGCGATCTCGCGCCGGACGCGACGTTCACCATCCCCGACATCACGATCGTGGCGGACCCGACCACCGATGTCGTCACCCTCACCTGTCCCGGGATGCCCGGTCAGGGCGCGATCGTCGAGGCCAGGCGGGCGGACTTCTCCGCGTCGGTCACCAGGGTCGGCGTCACCAGCGCATCCGGCGTGCGGACGTACGACGTGACCGCGTCGGTCGACCTCGAGGTCGGCGACGCGCTCGAGGGGACCTGCCGGCTCGACTCCGGCGACGAGATCCACGTGCGCGCCGTCGTCGCCCCGTAGCGCGGGACCGAGGCGCGCTTCGAGCGTCTCGGGTCGGTCCGGGTCGGTCCGGGTCATTGCCCCGGCCCTCGGCGGGTGCCACCATCGGCGCCTGCCCGGGCGTCGGGGTGCCCGGGGCGTACGCGGAGGTCCCGGGGATGTCCATCCGTCGCCGCCTCATGGCGGCCTTCGTCGCCGGCGGGCTGCTGGCCGGCGCCATCGGCGCACCCGCCGGCGCGGTCGTCGCGCCGAAGCTGCTCCTGTATCCCGGCTCGGGCTGCGTCTACTGGACCGGCGGTGCGGGTGTCGTGTACACCATCACGATCCTCGACGGGACCGACGTGCTCGACGTCGCCGCGGCGACGACCGACGGCTCGGGCAACGGCTACATCTGCGCACCGTTCCCGGTCGTCGCGGGGATGAAGGTCCGCATCCAGACGTCCGGCTACACTCGGACGATCACCGTCCCCGCGTTCAGCGTCCGGACCGACCGCAACGGCGACGTCGTCTCGGGGCTCGCGCCGGCCGGGAAGTCGATCTCGGTGACGGTCAATCGATACGCGACCGGGACCTACGGCCCCGGGCCCACCATCGCCAAGACCGTCACGGCGACCGCGAGCGGCACCTTCTCGGTCGACGTGACGGCCGATGGCGGCTTCCGCGGTGGCGACTACGTGTACGTCGTGTACACGAACACGACGACCGGTGACGAGTTCCGGCACTCCGGCCAGGTCGAGTACATGCGGGTCGTCCGCGGGTCGCCGACGGCCGAGGGTCACCTCAACCCGGGCGTCACCGAGCTCGAGCTGCGGACGTCGGCCGGCGCCGTCCGCGGGCGTGCCTACCTCGCGCCGGGCGGATCCGAGACCTACGCCACGGGGATGTTCCGGACCGGCGCCGGGACCGCCGTCTACCCGCGGGCCGGCGACAAGGTGGTCGGCGACTTCGCCAGCGACGCGACGCTGACGGTCCCGGCGATCACGGTCACCGCCGACCCCGGCTCCGACGTCGTGACGCTGACCTGCCCGGGGATGACCGGCCAGGGGGCGTACATCTCGGTCCGCAAGGCGGACTACTCGGACAGCGCGTATCGCTCCGGGACGACCAACGCGTCGGGCGTCCGGACCTGGGACGTGACGGCCGACATCGACCTCGCGGCCGGCGACGTCCTGTACGGCAAGTGCCGCTTCGACTCCGGCGACGAGATCGTCCGGCACGGGCGCATCGCGCCGTAGCCCTCCTGCGGGCCGGGGCCCATGGCGCCGGTCGGCGGCGCCCGCCTCCGGCGCGCCGCGGCGGGTACCACGGTCCCG
This sequence comes from uncultured Anaerolineaceae bacterium, assembly GCA_964483405.1. GTDB lineage: Bacteria > Chloroflexota > Limnocylindria > Limnocylindrales > CSP1-4 > CAZABC01. The sequence continues at coordinate 165,518 of CAZABC010000002.1, read as the reverse complement.
CCACGGCTGGTACCACGGATGGGCGTCCGATCGGGCCGTCGGCTGCCACGATCGGGCTGCCATGAGCGCGCAGATCGACCGCCCCGCGGCGCCGAGCCCGGGAGGAGCGACCGTCGCGCCCGCGGTCGTGCCGGCGACACCGCCCGGTCACGCCTCGGGCGCGGAGCGTGCCCGTGCCCGTGGGCGGGCGATCGTCTGGCGCTCCGGCCTGCTGCGGGCCCTCGAGCTGATCAAGGACGCCTGGCTCGTCGGTGGCATCGTGCTGATGGGGATCGGGGCCGCCGCCTGGATCATCGACCACATCCAGTACCCGCAGTTCGACCTGACCCTCGACATGCCGCTGGCGATCGCCGGCGCGATGTTCATCGCCTGGCGACTCGGTGCCCGGCGGGTCCACGCCAAGACCGGCCACCTCGCGGTCCTCCAGGCCGCGTCCGCCCGGATGAGCCGGGCGCCCTCGGTCGAGGCGGTCGGCCGGGCGATCGTCGAGGAGACCGGCCGGATCCTCGACTACCACAACGCCCGTGTCTACACCCTCGAGCCGCCCGACCAGCTCGTCCCGATCGCCTTCGAGGGTCGGGTCGGGGCGTACGACGACGTCGACCTCGAGCTGCTCAGGACGACGGTCGGCCAGGGCTTCACCGGCTGGGTCGCCCTCCACGGCGTCCCGCTGCTCATCGACGACGCGAACACCGATCCACGCGGCCAGACGATCCCGGGTACCGAGGACGTCGACGAGTCGATGCTCGTCGTGCCGATGCGCTACGACGACCGGGTCGTCGGGGTCATCACGCTCTCCAAGCTCGGCCTCCACCAGTTCCAGCCGGACGACCTGCGGCTCCTGACGATCCTCGCCGACCAGGCGGCGACGGCGCTCGAGACGGCGCGGCTGGTCACCCGCACGTCGGGCCTCGCCGCCGAGCTCCGCAGCCTGCTCGACATGAGCTCGTCGCTCTCGAAGAGCCTCGACCCGCGCCAGGTCGGGGAGTTGATGGCCCGCCACCTCGCCGAGGCGGTCGGCGCCGACGAGTGCGGGATCTCGACCTGGGACCGGGCGGGCGACCGGGTCCTGACCGTTGGCTACTACCCGGTCGAGTCGCCCGAGAACATCCAGGACGCCTTCGGCCTGGGCGAGTATCCGGAGACCCGCCGCGTCCTCGAGACCAAGGCGGAGGTCGTCGTCCAGGTCGACGACCCGGCGGCCGACCCGCACGAGCGGGCGTATCTCGCCCGGCACAGCCAGCGGACGATGATCATGCTGCCCCTCGTCGCCAAGGACGAGTCGATCGGGCTCGTCGAGCTCTACGGGACCGAGCGGCTGGACCTCGAGGGCCCCAAGCTCGGTCTCGTCCGGACGATGGCGAACGAGGCGGCGATCGCGCTCGAGAACGCGATCCTGTACGAGCGGGCGCGCGATCTCGCCGACCGCGATCCGCTGACCGGCTTCTTCAACCACCGCTACTTCCACGAGCGCCTCGGCGAGGAGCTGCTCCGCGCCGGCCGGACGCGCGCGCCGGTCAGCGTCCTGATGCTCGATCTGGACGAGTTCAAGGCCGTCAACGACACGTTGGGCCACATCGTCGGCGACCGCGTCCTCACCTGGGTCGCCGATGTCGTCCGCTCGACGCTCCGGGCGTCCGACGTCCCGGCGCGCTACGGCGGCGACGAGTTCGCGGTCATCCTGCCCGACACCGACGCTGCAGCCGCCGCCCGGGTCGGCGAGCGCATCGTCGGAGCCTTCGCCGACCGGGCATTCCAGCCCGAGGGCCGCGGCGCCGTGCCGATCGGCGTCTCGATCGGCGTCGCGACCTGCCCCGACGACGGCCTCACCGCGACCGCGCTCATCGCCACGGCCGACGCCGGTCTGTACGGGGTGAAGCGGACGGGCGGCCACGGGATCGAGCGACCGGCGGCGACGGCGCGTCGCGGGCGGGCGACGAGGGACCGGGACCGGGTGGTCGCACCGGCGACCGGGCCTGCCTGAGCCACGCCCGGTACCGAAGTACCGGTCGCCCGTCGCCGGAGGTACCGGTCGGCCCGAGTGGACGCCACCCCGCGCCGGGCGCATCCTTGACCCCGACGTGGAGGCGCCCCCGCTCGAACCCGACGACCCGACCGGCCCGGAGGACCTGCTGATCCGCCGGAGCTGGTGGGTCTTCGTCGGCTCGCTCGCCGTCCTGGGGCTCCTGACCCTCGCCCGTCTCTCGGGCGGCGCCAGCGCGCTAGACCTGCTCGCCCTGGCGCTCATCGGTGTCGCCGGGTCGGCCGCCGTCGCGAACCGCCGGGCGGTCGGGGCGCTCGAGGCGCGCCGACGGGGCGAGGCCGAGCGCACCGCCCGGCTCGTCCGCGGGCTCTCGCGCTCGCTGTCGGCCGACGCGATCGTCGGAGCCATCGCCCGCGAGCTCGCGGCGACGGTCGAGGCCGATCACGTCGTCGTCGTCCGGCGCCGGACGGACCCGGCCCGGCTCGAGGCGATGCTCGTCAGCGCCCGCCCCGGCGTGGCCAGCTCGACGACGAACCTGCCGCTGACGGACATCGAGGCGCCACTCACCCCGGCCGAGCTCGCCGGCCGCCGGCGGGCGCCCGTGCCGGTCGATGTCGAGGTCGACATGCCGGCACCGGCGGTGACCTGGCCGGCGGCGGCGACCGGCGCGACCTCGGACGGGACGGCGGCGGGCGCCGCGCCGGCGACGGACCGCTCGGCTCAGGCCGCCGCATCGCCGGACACCGCGAGGGCGCCGGGTGGACGGCCACCGCTCGGGGCCGGCGCAGGGCGCGGTGGGCCCGGGCATGCGCGACCGGCCGGCAGCGGGCGAGACCCCGTCGCAGCGGCCCGCCTCGCCGACCGGCTGGCGGACCGCGTCGCGTCGATCTACGGGCTGCGCGACACGCTCTCGGCGCCGATCGTCGTCGACGCGACGGTGGTCGGCGCGCTCGTCCTGTCCAGGCGCACGGTCGGCCCGTGGCCGGCGGCGACCCGCCGCTTCCTCGACGAGGCGGCCGGAGAGGCCTCGATCGCCCTCGGCCGCGCGGAGGGCTACCGGGCCGCCGAGCTCCGCGCGAGCACCGACGCGCTGACCGGACTGCCGAACCGTCGCTACTTCGACGAGTTCTGCGGCCTCCTTGCCCGGCGGCGTCGGTCGCGAGACGCGGTCGGCGTGATGATGGTCGACATCGACCACTTCAAGCGGCTGAACGACCGCTACGGCCACGCGACCGGTGACGAGGTCCTGCGGGCCGTCGCCCAGGCGATCGCGACCGCCGTCCGCGACGACGACGTGCCGGCTCGCTACGGGGGCGAGGAGTTCGTCGTCCTGCTCCGCAACCCGACCGCCGAGGTGGCGACGGAGATCGGCGAGCGCGCCCGCGGCGCGGTCGGTCGGCTCGACCTCGCGCCCTTCGGCGTGTCGCGCGTGACCGTGTCGGTCGGCGTCGCCGTCCAGAAGGTGCCCGACGAACCGATCGACCGGCTGGTGGAGCGGGCCGACCAGGCGCTGTACCGGGCGAAGAAGGCCGGTCGGGACCGGGTCATCGCCGGCTGACCCCCGGGGCCCGGGCCGCGCCGTCGGGCGGCGCGTGCCGATCGGCGCCCCGTCGGGCGGCGCGTGCCGATCGGCGCCCCGCCGACTCGCCCCGTTGCGCCGCCATCGGACCCGACGCCCCGCACGGCCGCCTTCCGCCCCGCCCCGCCGGGTCCGGCGAGGGGCCGATGGTCGCGCGCGGCGCCAGAGGTCGCGCGTGTCGCCTGCATGGACGCCGGACGGTCATGGCCGACGACAGTCGCTGCCACGTGGCGACGCCGGCGAGCCTTGTCGCTGCGGGCGTCGCCTGCACGGACGTCCCACGCTCGCGGCATTCGGCATCACTCGGTCGAAGCCGTGCGGGAGCGCGCGTCGTGCTCGCCTTCCGCACGCGCTGTCCATGCAGTCGTCAGTGCGTTGAGCATCGATCCCGTCCGGGCTCCGGTGGGCGCATCCGTGTCGTCTCCACCGTCCCGCGGGACCGGGCCCGACCTTCAGCCGGGGTCGCTCCGCCAGCCCCTGTCGCCGACCCGCCCGAACGGCGCAGCGAAGTGCGGGACGCCGACCCGCCACCTGCCGTGTCGCGCCTCACGCAGGAGGGCGACGCGGGAGACCACCCCGACGGCCGGGTCCTCGTCATGGCTGGACGGCCAGGACGGTCGGGCGGCCTGCGTCGGCAGGTGGAGGAGGTCGCCTGCCAGCAGCAGGATGGCGTCACCGTCGCGAACGACCACGCTGCGGTGGCCGGGCGTGTGACCCGGCGTGTGTCGCACGGCGATCCCGGGGACGAGCTCGCGGTCGCGCGGGTCGAGATCGAGCGCTCCGGCCGTCTCGACCGAGCGGAGCGCCTGCCGGCTGACGTAGTCCTGCTCGTCGTCCGCGTCGGCGAAGAACGCCCAGTCGGCCGGATGGACGTGGACCGTCGCGTTCGGGAAGCGCGGGGCCGTCGCGGCGGCATCGGCGGCGCTGCGGGCGATCCTCCCGGCGGCGATGCGGACGGTCCCCCCGCCGGCGGTGCGGACCGCCGCCCCGCCGGCGGTGCGGACGGTCGCCCCGCCGGCATGGTCCGCGTGGAGGTGGGTCAGCACGACGTGCGCGATGTCCGCCGGGTCGACGCCGGCCCAGGCCTCCGGGTCGGCAGTCGCCCACGGGACGTACGGGCCCGATGCGCCCGTGCCGGTGTCGACGAGGACGGCGGTCGAGCCCGACCGCACGATGAAGGCATGGACATGCCATGGCCAGGTGGCGTCGTCGTGGAACGCCCATGGCTGGCGGCGGCGCTCGGCCGTCCAGTCGACCGCCTGCCCCGGCAGCTCGTCGGCGAGGGCGAGCGGCGCGAACCCCTCGCAGATCGTCGCGATCTCGAAGCGGCCGACGTGGATCGTCGGGACGTGCGACATCGCGCCGAGCGTACCATCGGTCCCCATGGCCGACGATAAGCCCGCCCCGCCGCCGACCGCCGCCGAGCCGCCCGCCGAGCTACCCGCCGAGCCGCCCGCCGAGCCGCCCGCCGACCGTGCCGCCGACCGCACCGCCGAGCCGCCGCCGCTCTCGAACGCCGACCTCGGGCGGATCTTCCACGAGATCGGAGACATCCTCGAGGTCAAGGGCGAGCTCGTCTTCAAGACCGTCGCCTACCACCGCGCCGCCGACGCGATCGAACGGAGCCCGTACGACGTGGCCCGGCTGTACCGCGAGGGCCGTCCGCCCGAGATCCCCGGCGTCGGCCGGGCGATCCACGACAAGCTCGCCGAGCTGGCGATGACCGGCCGCCTCGCCTACCACGAGCGGCTCCGCGCGGAGATCCCGCCGACGCTCATCGACCTGCTGCGCGTGCCGGGGGTCGGTCCCAAGACCGTCCGGCTCGTCCACGAGGTCCTCGGCGTCGAGTCGATCGAGGATCTGCGTCGAGCGGCGGAGGCCGGCCGGATCCGGAGCGTGCGGGGGTTCTCGGCGAAGTCGGAGGCGTCGATCCTCGCCGGCATCGCCGCGCTCGAGGCCCGCGGCGGGCGGCTCCTCCTCGACCGGGCCGAGGCGATCGTGGGGGGCCTGCTCGCGACGCTGCGGACCGTGCCCGGCGTCCGGTCGGTCGAGGCCGCGGGGTCCTACCGGCGTCGACGGGAGACCGTCGGCGACCTCGACATCCTCGCTGAGACCGACGACCCGGCGGCCCTCGTCGCCGCGTTCACGGCGCTGCCGGCCGTCGAGGGCATCCTGGGGGCGGGCAGCCACAAGGCCGCCGTCACGCTGCGCGACGGCCCCCAGGTCGACCTGATGATCATGCCGCCGGGCGCAGGCGGGACCTATCGGATCCACTTCACCGGCAGCAAGGAGCACAACGTCCGGCTCCGGGCGATGGCCCGCGACCGCGGCTGGAGCCTGTCCGAGCACGGCTATCTCCGGCTCGGGCCGGACGACGCCGACCCTGGCGCGGGCGCGGAGCTCCGGACGTTCGCGACCGAGGCCGAGGCGTACGCGTTCCTCGACCTGCCGTTCATCGAGCCCGAGCTCCGCGAGGACGCCGGCGAGATCGAGGCGGCGCTGGCCGGTCGCCTTCCGACGCTCGTCCGGGTCGAGGACCTCCGGGGCGATCTCCACAGCCACTCCGACTGGACCGACGGGGTCCACCCGATCGAGGCGATGGCGGAGACCGCGCGCCGTCGGGGCTACGCCTACCAGGTCCTGACCGACCACACGATGAGCCTCGGCATCGCCCGCGGGCTCGACCCGGCTCGCTTCGCCGAGCAGCGGACGATCGTCGACGCGCTCAATGCCCGGTTCGCCGCCGAGGAGGACGCGGGGACGGCGCCGCCCGGGACGCCCCCGGAGGGCTTCCGGCTGCTCCACGGCTGCGAGCTCGAGATCCGGGCCGATGGCGCCCTCGACCTCCCCGACGAGGTCCTCGCCCGCTTCGACGTCGTCGTCGCCTCGCTCCACGTCGGCCGACGCCAGCCGCGGGCCCAGCTGACCGTCCGCGTCCTCGGCGCGATCGGCAGCCCGCACGTCGACGTCATCGCCCACCCGGCGGGGCGGATGATCCAGGGCCGCGACGACCTCGACCTCGACTGGGACGCGGTCGTCGACGCCGCCGCGCGGACCGGCACCGTCCTCGAGATCAACGGCTCGCCGCACCGCCTCGACCTCTCGGCCGAGCGGGCGCGGCGGGCCGTCGCCGCGGGCTGTCTCGTCTCGATCGACTCCGACGCCCATCGGACCGAGGAGCTCCGCGACGTGTGGTTCGGCGTGGGCCAGGCGCGACGGGCGTGGGTCGAGCCGTCCGCGGTGCTCAACACGCGCTCGCGGGCCGAGCTCCTCGCCTGGGTCGGCGCCAAGCCAGAGCGGCTCGCCCGGTAGCCGCCCGACGCGCTCGCGTACCATGCGGCGCGATGGATCCCCGCCGCGTCGGACGCCGCGACCTCGCCCTGCTCGCCACGTGCATCGTCGGGCTGACCCGCGTCGCCGATGGCCCGCTCCTGTGGGCCTCGGTCGCGCTCCTCCTCGTCGGGGTCGCGCTCGCGACGCTCCAGGTCATCGGCGAGGGCGAGCCCCGCGGCGTCCCGATCGAGTCGCTCCTCCTGCCGGCGGTCGCCGCGGTCGGCGCGGCCGGCGCGATCCGCCTCGTTCCCGTCGGCCTCTTCCTCGTGCCGGCGCTCGCGCTGACCTGGCTCCTCGTCGAGCGCAGCGTGGCGCTCGAGACCCGTCTTGTCTCGGCCGTCGGCCTGCCTGGACCGGAGGACCGGGCCCGGGTCCGGTCGCTCGCGCTCATCCTCGCCTTCGTCGCCTTCACCGGGGTCGCGGCGACCGTGCCCGGCGCCCTCGTCCTCCCCGGCGCCGAGAGCCCCGAGCCCCTGACCGGCGGGGGGGTCGCGGTCCTCGCCGCCGTCGACGCCCTGGTGGCGTTCCTGCTCGGCTATCGGGTCGTCGCGCTGCGCGTCACGAGCGTCCGGGACGCGGCCCTGTCGGCGGTGACCTATGCCGTCGTCGTCGCCATCGCGGCCGGCGCGGCGCGGGCCCTCGCGCTGCCGCTCCTCGTCGGACCGGCGCTCCTGACCCTCGTCTTCTTCCTCTGGGACACGCTCCACGGGACCGCCCCGGCGCGACGCCGGGACCCGCGCTGGCTGTGGGAGGTCGTCCTGCTCGCGCTGCTCGGCGTCCTCGTGATCGGGCTGAACCTGCGTCTGGATGGCTGACGGCCGGTCCGGCGCGCGACGTCAGTCGGTGTCGAGGGCCGCGACCAGTGCCCGCAGGCGCGCGACCCGCTCGTCGGCGGGCAGTCCGGCGGCCGCCATCCCAGCGAGGTACGTCGCCACCGGCGCCGCGGCGCGGACCCCGCGGTGGGCGGCGATCCGGGCGACGTCCAGGATGAGCTCGCGCTCGTCGCCACCGAGGCTGTCCGATCCTGGCTCGGGGAGGACGGCGTCGTACCGGACGAGCCAGGCGGCGAGGTCTGCCTCGAGGGCAGGATCGAGTGGCGACATGGTGATCCTCCGTGCGGGTGCGACCCGATCGTAGTCCAGCCATCCGGCCACGGCATGACATTCGGCACATGCCCGACCGGCGCGGGAGGGATGAAATACATACCACCTGACTACTAGATGGCGAGGTGATCCCATGCCCCTCACGCGCCGCGACCTCCTCGGCATCGCCGTTCTGGCTCCGATCGGCGCTGTCGCCGGGGCCGTGGCGGTCTCGGCCGCTCGTCTGGTCCGGTCGGCCGTCGACGCCGCCCGACCGTCGGCCTCGGGTTCGAGCGCGACGCGCTGCGCTCGCTGCGGCGACCTGTCGCACACGATGCTCGACGCGCGCTGCCCGATGGAGCGCAGGGTGGTCCGCGATGCCGCTTGATCGCCGGACGTTCCTCAAGGGTGCGGCTGGCGTCGCCGGCGCGGCGGTCGGCGCATCGCTGCCGGTCCTCGACCCGCCGCCCGTCCATGCCGGGCGAGACTACGACATCGAGCCGTCGCTGCCGGTCGACAAGGTCGTCCGGACCACCTGCTCGCCGAATTGCACCGGCAGCTGTGGCCAGCTCGCCTTCGTCCGGGACGGCAAGGTCGTCAAGGTCCAGCAGGCCGCCGACTATCCCGACGGCGCATACAACCCCCGCGGGTGCATGAAGGGGATCAGCTACCAGCTCCACATCTACGGCGAGGATCGGATCACGACCCCGCTCGTGCGGACCGGGGTTCGTGGTTCGGGCGAGTTCCGGGAGGCCAGCTGGGACGAGGTCCTCGACACGATCGCGGCCGAGTTGAAGCGGATCGGCGAAACGTACGGCTGGGATTCGATCCACGTCTTCGACCAGGTCCCGGGCTCCGGCTACATCCAGAAGGGCGCCAACTACCGGGCCTGCGCGACCCTCGGGATGATCCACGGCACGAGCTTCGACTTCAACGGCGACCTGCCGATGGGGATGCCGATCACCTTCGGCGTCCAGAACGCAGAGCACGAGGCGAAGGACTGGGCGAACAGTCGCTTTCTCCTGCTGATCGGGAGCAACCCGGTCGAGACCCGGATCCCCGACGTCCACTTCCTCTTCGACGCCATCGAAGCGGGGGCGAAGCTCGTCGTCGTCGACCCGAACTACTCTCCGACCGCCTCGAAGGCCGACGCCTGGCTGGCGATCCGGCCCGGCACCGATACGGCGTTCGCGCTTGGGATGGCGAACGTCATCCTCGGCGAGGGCCTGGCCGACCTGGCGTTCATGCGGACCTACACCGATGGCCCGCTGCTCGTGAGCCTCGACACCGGCAGGCGACTGCGCTGGTCGGAGCTGGCGGGAGTCGGGCCGCAGGCCACCCCGGGCGCAGAGGCGTTCGTCGCCTGGGACGAGGTCCGCGGTCGACCCGTCGAGGTCGGGACCGATCGGCTCGGCGGCCCGGGCGTCCGATCGGCACTCGCGGGCGTCTACGACCTCCGGCTCACGGACGGCTCGACGGTCTCGGCCACGCCAGGCTTCGCGCTGGTCCGGGCCGAGGTGGAGCGCTGGACTCCGGAGCGGGCGGCCGAGGTCTGCGAGATCCCCGCCGACCGGATCACGACCATCGCCCGCGCCTACGCGACGACCAAGCCCGCGGCAATCCTGATGGGCGGTGGCTCGAACCACTGGTTCCACGGTGACCAGACCGGCCGGGCGCTGGCCCTGCTGGCGGCCCTGACCGGCAACATCGGCCGGTCCGGCGGAGGGTTCTCGGTCTACGTCGGCCAGTACAAGGTCCGGGTCAACACGGCGCCCTGGTACAACGTCGGGAACGAGCACGAGATCAAGGCGAAGATCGTCCCGAGCATCTACTTCGCCCACGGTCGGACGCCGACGATGCATCCCGACGTTCCGTACCCGGAGAACGGCTGGCACGCCCTCGTCTGCGCCTTCGCCAACATGTTCGTCCAGGGGATGGACGTCAACCACTTCCACGAGACACTGGCGGCGCTCGACCTGATCGTCGTCATCGATCACCAGCGGACCCACACCGTCGAGTGGGCCGACATCGTCCTGCCGGCGACGACCTGGTACGAGAAGTGGGACCTCACGGCGACGCCGCTCCACCCGTTCCTCCAGCTCCAGCAGCCAGCGATCGACCCGGTCGGCGAGTCCCGCTCCGAGCTCTGGGTGTGGCAGGAGCTCGTCCGCCGGATCGACCCCGAGGCCGCCGCGGCCTGGTTCGACCTCGACGAGGAGGCCGCGATCGAGGCGATCCTCGCGGCAGGTGGCGGCCCCGGCGGACCGACCGAGGGGATCACCCTCGAGCAGCTCAAGGCCGGTCCGGTCCGGCTCAACGTGCCCGACCCGGACATCCCGTTCCTCGGCCAGATCGAGCGCCTCGAGCCGTTCCCGCCACGCTCGCTGCCGGCGCCACTCGAGGCGACGGCGGCGTTCATCCCGACCCGCCGCATCGAGTTCTACAAGGAGGAGGACCGCTTCATCGAGCTCGGCGAGACGGTCCCGACCTACCTGCCGCCCAAGGACGATGAGGTCCACGATCCCGCGACCTGGCCGCTGACCCTGCTGACGCCGCACTCGAAGTGGCGGATCCACTCCTCGTACGCGAACAACCCCTGGCTGGCGGAGATCCACGGCGGGCGCCCGATCGTCCAGCTCCACCCCGACGACGCCGCCGCCCGGTCGATCGCCGATGGCGACACCGTCGAGATCCTCAACACCCGGGGCACGGTCGAGTGCTGGGCTCACGTCACCGAGGGAGCCCGGCGGGGCGCCGCGACCCTGTACGAAGGGTGGTGGCCGCGCCAGTTCCGGAAGGGCAAGGGGGTCAACGAGCTGACCTCGTCGGCGGTCAACCCGATCCACGAGATCCACAACGTCCCGAACATGTGGTGCCCGTCGACCGGCTGGAAGGACTGCCGGGTCGAGGTCCGCCGGACCGGGGAGGGGACCGATGCCTGACAAGGTCTCCCCGATCGAGGCCCTGCCGCCCGCCTCGCGGGCCTGGGGCGAGATCGAGCCCCACACTGACGCACCCCACTGGGGCATGGTCGTCGACACCGAGCGCTGCATCGGCTGCTGGTCGTGCGCCGTCATCTGCAAGTCGGAGAACCAGATCCCGATCGGGAACTGGTGGAACCGGATCCTGACCGACGGCGAGGCGCTCGACACGCCACGACTCGAGCACGGCGAGCCCGAGATGCACTGGGTGCCGCTGGCCTGTCAGCACTGCGGCAACGCCCCGTGCGTCAAGGTCTGCCCCGTCCAGGCCACCTATCACCGCGACGACGGCATCGTCATGCAGGACAGCGAGCGCTGCATCGGCTGCCGCTACTGCATGATCGCCTGCCCCTACGGCGTCAGGACCTTCAACTGGGGCCAGCAGGACCAGCCGATCCCGATCGAGTTCGGGATGGTCGCCGCCCGGCCGGTCGGCACGGTCGAGAAGTGCACGATGTGCGTCCACCGCCTCGCCGAGGGCCAGGTCCCGTCGTGCGTCTGGTCCTGCCCGGCCCAGGCCCGGATCTTCGGCGATCTCAACGACCCGGACAGCCGGGTCAATCGCCTCATCCGCGAGCGAGAGGGCGAGGTCCTCCTCGAGGCCCTCGGCACCCGGCCATCGGTGACCTACCTTCCCCCACGGCGGAAGGACGAGCTATGAGCGCTGGCGCCATCCCGGCAGCCACCCCACGACGCCCCGCGATCCGCCGCGGCCTGGCGATCTGGCTGCTCCTCCTCCTCGTCGCCATCGGCGTCGGGGTCGCGGCCTGGCTCTACCAGTTCTCGCAGGGCCTCGTCGTGACCGGCCTGACGAACATCGTCATGTGGGGCCAGTACATCCTGTTCTTCATGTTCTTCGTCGGCCTGTCGGCCGGCGGCCTGATCGTCGCGTCGGCCGGTCGGCTGTTCGGGGCGACGATCTTCAAGCCGATCGTCCGCGTCGCGGTCCTCGAGGCGACCGTCGCGATCATCCTCGCGGCGACGTTCATCCTCCCGGACCTCGGACGGCCGGACCGCATCCTCAACATCCTGCTGCACCCGAACCCGACCTCGCCGATGATCTGGGACATCGCGATCGTCTTCATCTACATGGGGATGTCGGCGACGTACGTCTGGCTCTACACCCGGGCCGACCTCGCCCGACGCGGCAGCTGGCTCGCCTTCGGGACGTCGGCGTCGGACGGCGCGGCGGCCCGTGACCAGCGGCTCATCGGGGCGCTCGCCTGGGTCGCCCTGCCGGCGGCGATCCTGCTCCACTCGATCACCGCCTGGATCTTCGGGCTGCAGATCAGCCGCGGCTTCTGGTACTCGGCGATCATGGCCCCGATGTTCATCAGCTCGGCGCTCGTCTCGGGTCTTGGGCTCGTGATCCTCATGGCTCTCGCCTTCCGGAGGTTCGGCGTCGTCCGGTTCGGGAACGACCTCGTCGCCTTCCTCGGTGGGCTGCTCGGGGTGTTCATCGTGGTCGAGGCCTTCTTCGTCTTCGCCGAGATGCTCACCGCGGCCTACCCGGGTGCGCCGGAAGAGGCGGACGCCATCCATCGGCTCCTCGTCGGTCCGTACGCCCCGATCTTCTGGTTCGAGGCGCTCGTGGGGCTGGCCATCCCGTTCGCGATCCTGGTCGTCCGCCGTCTCCGGACCGATCCGCGCTGGGTCGCCCTGGCGGCCGGGATCGTGATCGTCGGGATCTGGGTCCACCGCCTGAACCTGCTGCTCAACGGCCTGTCGTACCTGCCGGTCGGGATCCCACCGGGGGTGTCGGTCGGCGACACCGGCGGAGCCGTCGGCTCGTTCGCGACGTCGTACTGGTACGTGCCGACGATCATCGAGTGGCTCATCGTCGTCGGGATCCTCGCGGGTGGTGCCCTGCTGGTCACGCTCGCGGCGATGGTCCTCCCGCTCCAGGAGCCCGAGGTCCACTGACGGCCGACCCCTCGCGTTGACAGGCCGGCGGGTCGGTGGTAGAACCACTCGGCCCCCATCCCGGCCGCCGGCTCCGCCGTGCCGCCGCCAGGCGGGTCGATCGTCGCGCCGAAAGGACACCCTCCCTTGACCTTCTCCGATCTCGAGCCCCAGTCGTCCGGTCCCGCCAACACCGTGCGCCTCAAGCGCCAGCTCGCCGAGCAGGCGATCGCGGCCGCGAGCGCCGCCGACTGGTCGGGCGCCGCCGAGACCAACCGCCGCCTCCTCGAGCTCGGACCCGACGCCGAGGCCGAGAACCGACTCGCCAAGGCCCTCTGGGAGCTCGGCGAGCTCGGGGCGGCCCGCGAGCACTACCAGACCGCGCTCGCCCTCGACCCGACGAACCGGATCGCCGAGCGGAACATCGACCGGCTCCGGATGCTCCTCGTCGAGGCCGGCGAGAAGACGGTGCCGGCCAACCCCGGCAGCAAGGCGCCGGTCAGCATCTTCGTCGAGGAGACCGGCAAGACCGGCTTCGCCCACCTCGTCGACCTCGCCACGCCGGCCCTGCTCGCCCAGGTCAACCCGGGTGACTATGTCGAGCTGACCCCCGAGCGCAACCGCCTCATCGCGTTCAGCAACGGCGTCCGGATCGGCGCCGTCGAGCCGCGGGTCGCCGCCCGGCTGCTCAAGCTCATCGCCGACGGCAACAAGTACGCCGCCGGGGTGACCTCGCTCGGCAGCGAGGACGTCCGGATCATCATCCGCGAGGTCTTCCAGGACCCGCGCAACTACGGCAAGGTCAGCTTCCCGACCGCGGCCAAGTCGACCGACCTGCGGCCGTACACCAAGGGCACCCTCGTCCGCGAGGAGATGGACCTCGAGGACGACCTCGAGGACGACGAGGAGGACGAGGAGATCGAGGATCTCGAGCGCGTCCTGCCGCCCGAGGAGACGAGCGACGAGGCGTTCGTCGAGGAGCCCGACGAGCTCGAGGAGGCGTAGACCCCCGGCCCGGCCCGAACCCCCGGATCAGGCCTCGGCGGCTCGCCGCAGCGAGGCCGCCGAGCCCGGCAGCGCGTCGAGCGCGGCGAACGCGTCGGCGACGCTCCGACCCCGATCGTCACGGGCGTCCATGACGGTCGGCGGCAGGCCGAAGACGGCCGCCTCGAGGATCGGATCCATCGCCGCAGGGTAGCCGAGCGCCGGTCGCTCCGCGACGCCCTCAGCCGGTGCCCGGGGCGATCGGGCTCTCGTACCGGCCGAGCTCCGGGAAGGCGCGGACGACCCATGCCAGGCCGATGAGGCAGAGCACGCCCCCCGAGATCACCGACAGCTGCGGACCGACGAGCGCCGCGACGACCGCGGCCTCGGCGTCGCCGAGCCGTGGACCGCTCGTCACGACCAGCCCGTGGATCGACATGACCCGCCCCCGGAGGTCGTCGGGCGTCTCGAACTGGACGATCACGCTCCGGAAGATGGCGCTGATCACGTCGGCGGCGCCGGCGATCGCGAGGAACACGAGGGCGAGGGCGAACGCCTCGGTCACGAGGCCGAAGGCGACGATCGCCGCACCCCAGCCGGCGACGGCGATGATGACGGCCCGGCCCGGCCGCCGGACCCGGCCGGTCCAGCCGCTGGCGAGCACCGCGACGAGCGCGCCGGCTGCCGGCGCCGCGGTCAGCAACCCGACCCCGACCGGGCCGACCTTGAAGACGTCGAGGGCGAGGGCGGGGAAGAGCGACGTCGGCATCCCGAAGACCATCGCCACGAGGTCGACGACGAACGTGGAGAGGACGACCCGGCGCCGCCGGGCGAACCGGAGCCCCTCGCGGATCGTCGTGAGGCTCGGCCGGGCGGCCCCCGGGTGAGGTGGCAACGGCGCCATCCCGAGGAGCGCGACGATGGCGGCGAGGAAGGTCACCGCGTCGAAGGCGAACGCCCCCGCCACCCCGATGGTGGCGATGAGGACGCCGCCGAGCGCCGGCCCGGCGACGGACATCGCGTTGAAGCCGAGCTGGCCGAGCGAGATGGCCGCGGGCAGCCGCTCGCGCGGGACCAGCCGCGGGATCGACGCCGTCCGGGCGGGCTGGTCGACGGCGCCGATGCCGGCGGCGAGGAACGCGACGACGTAGTAGCCGGCGATGGGAGCGTCCGGGGTGATCGCCAGGCCCACGAGGGCGAGGCTGGCGAGGGCGAGGCCGCCCTGCGTCGCCAGCAGCAGCCGGCGGCGGTCGATCGCGTCGGCGAGCGCGCCGCCGCCGAGCGCGAAGAGCAGGA
Source organism: uncultured Anaerolineaceae bacterium (assembly GCA_964483405.1). GTDB lineage: Bacteria > Chloroflexota > Limnocylindria > Limnocylindrales > CSP1-4 > CAZABC01. The sequence continues at coordinate 150,377 of CAZABC010000002.1, read as the reverse complement.
TCGGCACGAGCTGGACGACCGCGAGCAGCCCGACGGCGAGCGGCGAGCCGGTCAGGACGTACAGCTGGAAGGGCAGCGCGACGACCGTCACCTGGCGGCCGACGCCGCTCACGAGCTGGCCGACCCAGAGCAGCCGGAAGTCGCGGTCGTGTCGGAGCGGCGCGACGTCGACGACCATCCCTCGCAGCCGCGAGCCGCGGTCCGCGGGTGGCCGGTCCATCGGTCAGCGTCGGCCGCGCCGGAGCCGCCGCCAGCGGTCGAGCGCCCGCCGCGTCTCGCTCGGTCGCAGCGGCCGGCCGGCGAACCGCACGAGCTCGTAGTCCGCGGCGAGCAGGTCGATGCCCAATGCCCCGAGCCCGGCGCGACGGAGCCGACCGGCATGCTCGGCCGGGGTCTCCCCGTCTCGGCGGCGCCGGTCGGCGTCGGGCTCGAGGTCGTCGAGGAGGGCGAGGTAGGCCCCGGCGGCGTCGACCGGCTCGGCCGTCCGGCGTCGACCACGGCGCCCCGGCGCCGCGACGACGCGGACCGGCGCGGTCGTGTCGATCGTCCGCTCCTCGCCGACGTCGCCCTCGACCGGCCCGAGCGCCTCGCGCATCCAGAGCCGGGCCAGGACGAGGATCCCGACGACGACGAGGACGACGAGCAGCCCGCCGCCGGAGATCGTGACCAGCGTCGACTCGCCGTCGTCGCCGCCGACGCCGCCGGGCTCGGCCGGCTCGGGGGCGAGCTGGCCAGGCCCACCGGCGAGCGCCGCGAGGATGACGAGGACGACGGCGAGCACGAGCAGCCCGATGAGCGTCCTGGTCCGGACCTGGCCGAGCCCCGCGAGCGTCCCGACGGCGAGGACCGGCAGGGCGAAGAGCGCGATCAGGACGCGGACGGCCGGGCCGACCACGACCGCCGCCGGCAGCGCCGCGACGACGACCCCGACGGCGAGGAGGGCGACGAGGCCGAGCCAGGCCCGGTTGCGCCGCCAGTCGAAGCCGGCCGAGCGACCGACCGCGGCGATCCGGGTGACGGCGAGGGCGAGCGTGCCCGCCACGAGGAAGACGACGACCGCCACGGTCACGCCGCCGAGCGCGGCCGAGCGCTCCGGCTCCGGGAGCATCCCGGCGGCGAGGACCGGCAGGATCAGGCCGGGCAGGCCGACCTCGATGAGCGTGGCGGTGACCTCGTCGGACCGGACCGCCCGCGCGTGGGCGGTCCCGCGGAAGAAGGCGAGCCCGGCCAGCCAGCCACCGGGGTGCGCCCGGGCGGCCCCGTCCGGGTCGAGGGCGAGGAGCTCGCCGAGGACCGCCGGGACGACGAGCCAGCCGATCGCCCCGGCGGCGATGACGCCGGCGAGGGCGACGGTCGGCCAGCGGTCGCCGAGCCCCGGGCCCCAGCGCCGGGCGACGAGCATGCCGGTGAGCGCCGCGAGGCCCATCGCGACCGGCCCGAGCGGTGCCGGCCCGCCCGCCGCCGCCTGCACGACCGCGTAGATCGCGGCGACCCAGGCACCCTCCGCGAGCGCGACGAGGAGCGATGGCGCGAAGTCGAGGGCAGCCCCCGTCCGGGCCGGTCGGGCGACCGCGGGCGGAGACGTCGCCGCGCTCACGCGACCGCCAGGCCGCGGGCGTCGGCCCACGTGCCGTCCAGCCGGCCCACCCGGGCCGCGATCCGGGCCGCCCGAGCCCGATCGGCGGCTCCGTCGGCGCCCGGCCCGATCGCGAGCAGCGTCACGCCATAGCCCATCGCGCCGAGGCGTCGGGCGGCAGCGAGGAACGGGGCCGGGTCGCGAGCCGACACGAGCAGGATCTCGGCGCCCGGCGCGAGCACCCGCGGTAACGTCCCGAGGAGCCGGTCGAAGCTCGCCGACGGGTACGGGGCGAGCCGGGCCAGGAGGTCGAGGATCCGGGGGACCTGGCCGGCCGATGCCGCGGGCGGCAGGATCGCGACCGGCCGGACCGTTCCCGCATAGCCCGCGACCGCGAGCCCGACGGCTGCGCCGTCCGCCCGGAGGCGCCGGGCGACGGACGCGACGACGACGCACAGCTCCTCGACCCGGTCGTCGTCGGCGACCGGCATCCAGGCCGGACCCTCGACCGTCTGGATGTCGAGGGCCACGAGGACCTCGCGTTCCCGGGCCGGGTCGAACCGCTTGACCACGGGCCGGCCGAGCCGCGCCGACGCCCGCTGGTGGATCCGCCGGAGCGGGTCGCCCGGCTGGTAGTCGCGGACCCCCGCGTAGGCGAGCGGCTGCTCGAGCAGGCCACGCCTGGCCCGGTCGAGGCCGCCCCACCGGGCGGCCGGCTCCAGCCCGGCGACCGGCACGATCCGCGGCCGGACGACGATCCGGTCGACGCTCGGTCGCGCGGCCTCGCCGGCCTGTCCGGCGAGCAGGTCGCCGACGGCGAGCCGGACGGGTCCCAGCTGGTGGACGCCCCGTCGGGCCGCGACGAGGTGGAAGTGGCGGACCACGCGCTCGTACGGCGCGAGCGTCCAGGCGTTGACCAGTGCCCGCCCGACGCCCTCGACCGAGGTGAGCTCGCGCTCTCGCACCTCGAGCCCGACGCTCGCCGCGTCCTCGGCTCGCAGCCAGGCGAGCGGCAGGCGCTTGCGGTTCCAGACGCTGACGTCGAGGGCGATCTCGTCGCCGACGACCGCCCGATCGGTCGACAGCCGCCGGCTGTACTCGACGTCGTCGAGGCCGCGCCGGCGCCAGGGCAGCCGGATCGCGTCGACCAGGGCGATGGCAAGACCGAGGGCGACGACGAGCGGGGCAGCGAGCAGGCTGCCGGCGACCGCGACGGCGAGGCCGAGGGCGATCCGACCGGTCACCGCGTCACGCGGGGTCCGGGCGCCGGTATCGCTCCGTGCCGGGCGGGGCGACCGCCGACGGGGCCGTCACCGCGGCCTGGTCCGCACCGTTGCCGGCCGCGTCGGGTCCCGGCGGCGCGGGGACCGAGGCGAGGAGCCCGGCCACGATCCCGTCCGCCGTCGCGCCACGGAGCCCCTGGTCGAGATCGACGACGAGCCGGTGGGGGAGGACCGCGGGGGTCATCGCCTTCACGTCGTCGGGTCGGACGAAGTCGCGCCCGTCGAGGAACGCCCACGCCTGGGCCGCGCGGTAGAGCGCGACGGTCGCCCGCGGGCTCGCGCCGAGCGAGAGCTGCGGGTGCTCGCGCGTCGCCGCCGTCAGGGCCACCACGTAGCCCTCGACCTCATCGGCGACGTGGATCCCCCGGACCTGCTCGCGGAGCCCGACGATCGTCGGGCCGTCGAGGACCGCCGGGACGAGCTCGAGCGGCTCCGCGACCTCGCGGTAGCGCCGGGCGATCGCCCGCTCGCCCGCGGCGTCGGGGTAGCCCAGCCGGATGCGGAGCAGGAACCGGTCCAGCTGGGCCTCGGGCAGGGCGAAGGTCCCCTCGTACTCGACCGGGTTCTGGGTCGCCAGGACGAGGAACGGGTCGGGCAGGAGCCGGGTGACACCCTCGACGGACACCTGACGCTCCTGCATCGCCTCGAGCAGCGCGGACTGCGTCCGCGGGGTGGCCCGGTTGATCTCGTCGACGAGGAGGAGGTTCGTGAAGACCGGGCCCTCGACGAACCGGAGGGAGCCTCCCTCGAGGATCGAGCCACCGGTGACGTCGACCGGGAGGAGGTCCGGCGTGCCCTGGATCCGGGCGGTCCGGATCCCGAGCGCCCGGGCGACGGCCCGGGCGAGGAGCGTCTTGCCGATGCCGGGCACGTCCTCGATGAGCGCGTGGCCGTCGGCGAGGACCGCGACGAGGACGAGCCGGAGCGCCGAGTCGCCGCCGACGACCGCCCGGGCGACGGCCTCCCGGACGGCCGCCCAGGTGGCTCGACCATCGCGCGGCCGCCGGTCGTCGGTCACCTTCGTACCTCCGTCGTACCTGCGCGGCGCGTCCGGCCCGGGAGCGCCGACCGTGGCGATGGTACTCGCCGCCCCGGTGTCGGGCCGGCCGCCCTGTGGCACGATGGGGGCGATGGTCGGCCGCGCCCTCCTCGCCCGGGACGAGCCGGGCCTCGCCCTGCCCGCGTTCGAGCGGCTCAGTCCGCCGCCCCCGCCGGCGGTCGTCGTCGCCCGGCTCGAGGCGCTCTCGGCCCCCGGCGACGTCGTCCTCGACCTCCATGGCCGCGGCGGCTGGATCGCCCGGGCCGCCGTCGATCGGCAACGGCGGGCGATCACCCTCGAATCGAGCCCGCTCGACCGGCTGCTCGCCGAGGTCGTCCTGCGGCCGCCCGACCTCCGCCACCTCGACGCGGCGTTCCAGTCGCTGGCCGGCGCCCCGCGCCGCGAGACGAGCCTCAAGCTCTGGATCTGCGACCGGTTCGCGACGCGCTGCGCGACCTGCGAGCGCCCGCTCGTGATCGACGAGATCGGCTGGAGCCCCGGACCGGACGGTGTCGTCCGGCCGACGACCCGGCATTACCGCTGCTCGGCGTGCCGCGCCCAGCGCGGCGGCAGCGAGGACCGTCACGCCCCGCTCGACGACGCCGACCTCGCGCGGGCGGCCGACGACACGGGCGAGGACTTCGAGTCGATGCGCCGGGCCGTCGCCGATCGCTTCCCGGTGCCCGACGCCGCACCCGGTCTCGTCGACGAGCTGCTCGACCTCCACACGCCGCGGCAGCTGCTCGGGCTGGCAGCGATCCTCGAGCGACTCGAAGGGGACCTCCGTGCGGCGAACGTGCAGGCCGCCCTGCGGCTCGCCCTCCTCCACGCGATCCTGCCCTCGGGTCGGCTGCTCGTCGCCCCCGGCCGGACCGCCCAGCTCCGCATCGTCGGCGGCCGGGTCCGCCTGCCGTCGGGCGCCTGGCGGGAGCGGAACCCGTGGCTCGCGTTCGAGGACGGCTACCGGGCCGTCCGAGCCTTCCTCCAGCGGCTCGAGGGTGGTCCGGGCAGCCAGCTGCAGGCCCGGGTCGGGATGGACCTCCGATCGCTCGTCGACGGCACGGCGACGGTCTCCATGCGGATCGGGACCGCGTCGGCGCAGCGCTCGCTCGCCGCCGAGGCCCGCGACGCCGCCCGAGCCCGCCCTGGCGCCGGGGTCCGGCTGGTCCTCGCCCAGCCACCGGTCCGGCCGACGGCGGAACGGCTCGCCTTCGCCTACCTCGGGACCGCCTGGGTCCTCGGCCGGGAGGCCGCCGCGCTCCTGCCGCTCGACGCGCTGACCGCCGGGCCGTTCCGCGTCCCGTGGGGCTGGCAGTCCGCCGCCATCGGCCGCGCGCTCGGGTCGGTCGAGCCGATGCTGACCCGTGACGGCCGCGTCGTCTTCCTGTGCGACCCGAGCGGTCCCGAGCCGATCATCGCCGCGGTCCTCGGGGCGGTCGGCGCGGGCTTCCGGGTCACCGGGGCGCGGCTCGCGGAGTCCGGCGAGACGGTCGCGACCGTCGAGCTCGTCCCGCCGGGTGCTGCCCTGCCGCCCGGTCCCCGGACCCGGGCGAACGTGTCGCTCCCGCCGGTCCCGGGCGGCCGCGGGGATCCGGAGTCGATCCCGAGCGGCTCGCTGTTCGCACCGGCTGAGCGGTTCGAGGCGCGGCCGTTCGCGGCAGCCGAGGCCGCCCGGACGATCACCGAGTCGGCGGTCGAAGTGCTCAAGGCCCGCGGCGAGCCGGCCCGGACCGAGCGGCTCCTCGGCGAGATCCTCGTCGGGCTGGACCGCGCTGGCCATCTTCGCCGGCTCGTCGCGGGCGGCGCGTCCGACGGCGCGTCCGACGACGGGGCGACGGCCGATGCCCCCACGCCCGTGGCCCCCACGCCCGGAGCCGCACCCGACGACGCGGGTCGCGCCGCTGCCGGGTCGCCCTCCGGCCCCGAGCCGAGGCCATCGCCCCGGTCGGGCGATCCCCGCGCCCGGTCGCCCCGCGCCGCGGCGTCGCCGGATGTGCCCGCTTCGACGGACGCGCCGGGACCGGAGACTCCTGACGCGCCGGGATCGGCAGAGCCGGGCGCGTCGATCGCGACGATGCCCGGGCTGTGGGACCGCCGGCCGCGCGAGGAGGTCGTCGCGGCCGGCAACGTCGAGCGCCTCATCGACCTCATCGGCGCCGAGCTTGCCCGGCCGACGCAGCGCCGGATCGTCGAGATCGAGCCGGGCCGCTGGTGGCTGGCCGACCCGACGGACCGGGAGGCGGCCGCCGTCCCGCTGTCCGATCGCGTGGAGTGGGCGGTCTTCTCGCTCCTGTCGACCGCTGGGCCGCTCTCCGAGGCGGCCTTCGCCGAGCGGATCGCCGGGCTGTTCCCGGGCCACGATCTCCCCGACGAGGGTCTCGTCCGGGCCTGCCTCGAGAGCTACCGTGGCCTCGCCTCGACGCCCGACGGGCTCGTCACCGGCGACGACCTCCTGCGCCGGACGGCCGAGCGGACCGCGATCCTCGCGCTGCTCGCCGACCTCGGGCACCGGATGGGCTTCCGGGTCGCGATCGCCGAGCGCGAGCTCGACCGGCCGGTCGCCGGTCACCGCCTCGCCGACCACCTCGAGGCCCGCGAGCGGAGCGTCCACCTGCCGCTCGTCGCCCGCGCGCCGGCCGACGCGCTGGCCGACGTCGACGCGATCTGGTACGTCCGGGGCCGAGCGACGATCTACCTCGAGGTCCTCTGGACGGCGATGCTCGCCGAGCCGATCCTCCGCCGCCACGCCCGGATCCCCGGCGACGACGGCACCGTCCGCTTCCTCGTCGTCGCGCCCGAGCGGACCGAGCTGATCCGGCACAAGCTCGAGCGGTCGCCGCTCCTGCGCGCGGCGCTCGTCGATGACAACTGGCATCTCCTCAAGTGGAGCCACCTCCGGACCTTCGCCGGCGCGGAAGCGCCGATGCTCGACGGCCTCGAGCCCTTCCTCGGGCTCGACCCGATCGTCGAGCGGGGCGGCGAACAGCTGCCGATGTTCGGCGGCTGACGACCGTCCGGTCGGCCCGAGAGGCTATCCTGACCTCGACGTCGTCCCGTCCCTGCGACCGCCGCCGACCCGCGCCGACCCCCGATCCGGAGATCCGACCGTGCCGTTCGACCCGACCACGCCCGTCAACCAGCTCGCCGACCGGTTCTGGGAGGCGACGCTCGCGCTCAACCCGACGACCGCGACGGTGTACGGCGACGAGCGCTACGACGACCGGCTGGAGGACCCTTCGGAGGTCGGCCGGGCCGCCGCCCGGGCCCTCGCCGTGTCGACCCTCGCCGAGGCGATGGCGATCCCCGAGGAGGGGCTCGACCTCGAGGACCGGATCACGCGCGACATCCTCCGGGTCATCTGCGAGCTCGCGATCGAGCAGGACGACCAGCGGGTGGACCTGCTTCGCGTCGTCGACCACATGGCCGGGCCCCAGACGGTCCTCGCCCAGATCGCCGTCTTCCAGAAGGCCGACACCCCCGAGCGCGTCGAGCGGCTGCTCGCCCGGATCCACGCGTACGGGCCCTACATGGCGGCGAACGCCGAGCTGGTCCGCGAGGGCGCCGCGCGCGGGCTGACCGTGCCCCGGATCACCGCCGAGCGGACGGTCGCCCAGCTCGAGCGACTCCTCGCGATCCCGATCGAGGCGGCGGTCATCCCGGCCGCGGTCACCGGCGCATCCGAGGCGGATCGCGGGCGGATCCGCGACGCGGTCCGGGACGTCGTCTACCCGGCCGACGCCGCCTTCCTCGAGGCGGTCCGGGCCTATCTCCCGGCGAGCCGCGAGGAGCCGGGCCTGTGGTCCGCCCCGGACGGCGATGCGCTCTACCGGACCCAGGCCCTCGTCTGGACGACGCTCGACATCGACCCGGCGGAGGTCCACCGGATCGGTCTCGACGGCGTGGCCTCGATCCAGGAGGAGCAGCGCGCGATCAGCCGCGCGGCCGGCTTCGGCGACGACATCATGGCCTACCGCGAGACGCTGGTCGCCGATCCGGCGAACCACGCGGCGACGGCGGAGGCACTCCTCCAGCGCGCCCGCGAGGACATTCAGCGAGCGATGGAGGTCGCGCCCAGGATCTTCGGCCGGCTGCCCCGGTCAGGCTGCGAGGTCCGGGCCGTCGAGGCTTTCAAGGAGAAGGACAGCCCCTTCGCCTACTACTTCCCGCCGGCCCCCGACGGCAGTCGGGCGGGGATCTACTACGCGAACACCTACGACCTGCCCTCGCGGATGTTCTCGACGCTCGCGACCACGACCTATCACGAGGCGGTCCCCGGCCACCACTTCCAGATCGCGCTCGAGACCGAGAACGACGAGCTCTCGACGTTCCGCCGGCTCGGCTCGCGAGCGGCGGGCGGCGCCTACGTCGAGGGCTGGGGCCTCTACTCCGAGCGGCTCGCCGACGAGCTCGGGCTGTTCCGCAACGACCAGGAGCGGTTCGGGATGCTGACCGCCCAGGCCTGGCGGGCGGCGCGACTCGTCGTCGACACGGGGATGCACGCCCTGCGCTGGACGCGCCAGCAGTCGATCGACTTCCTCCTCTCGGTCGGGCTGACCGAGACGGACGCGCTCATCGAGACCGACCGCTACCTGACCTGGCCGGGCCAGGCGCTCAGCTACCGCCTCGGGCAGCTCGAGATCGAGCGGCTCCGGCGCGAGATCGCCGAGCGCGATGGAGCCGCCTTCGACCTGCGGAGCTTCCACGACGAGGTGCTCGGGCACGGTTCGCTGCCGCTCGCGACGCTCGCCCGCGAGCTGCCGCGCTGGGTCCGGACCCCGGCCTGAGCGTCAGGGCCCGGGCGGCGCACCCCCGGGTCGGCCGCGGCGGGCGCGGTCGGTCGCGACGTAGCGGGCGACGAGGAGCAGGTAGAGCACGCCGATCCCGGCGATCGGCCACATGTCGTCGGGCTCGCGGACGGTCAGCGCGACGAGCGCGATCGGGTAGGCGACGAAGCCGGCGCTGACGGCCGCCACTCGGCTCCGGGCGACCAGGTACGTCGCCGCGAACGCGACGACGCCGAGCGCCGCGGCCGTCGGAGCGAGGACGATCGCGGCGCCCGCGCCGGCGTTGACGCCCCGCCCGCCCGGCCAGGCCGGCCACGCCGGTCGCATCGCCCCGAGGACCGCCCCGATCGCGCCGGCCCAGGCGCCCCACCATCCGGCGACGACCCAGCCGGCCAGCCCAGGCAGGACCACCTTGGCGATGTCGAGCAGGAAGACCGTCGTCCCGGCGGCTGGCCCGGCGAGCTTCCAGACGTTCGCCGAGCCGGGGTTGCCGTCGCCGTCCCTGGTGACGTCGAACCCGCGGGCCCGCCCGACGACGATCGCGCTCGGGAACGATCCGACGAGCCAGCCGATGGCGAGCAGGGCGATGGTCGCCGGGAGACCGATGTCGGGGACCCCGGCGCTCGCCGGGTCGGGGATCATCGGTCGCCCGCGGTGGGGGCGACCATCGCCCCGAGGATGAGCGCGACCTTGCGCCAGCGGGCGACGGCGGCGCGGTGCGGGCGCCGGGCACCGAGCCCGTCCCGCTCGATCTGGCGGAGGATCTCGCGGTACATCCGACCGGCCGCGGCGATCGAGCGACGGCCGTGGCGGAGATGGACGATGCCCCGCAGCCCCGCGTCGTACGCGGCGTCGGCCCTGGCGATCCCGTCGCGCAGGAGGGTCCGCCGGTCGGCGGTCCGGAGCTCGTCTGGCGAGGTGATCCCGTGGGCCCGCAGCGTCTCGGTCGGCAGGTAGCAGCGACCCCGGGCAAGGTCCTCGTCGACGTCACGGAGGATGTTCGTCCGCTGCATCGCGATCCCGAGCGCGCGGGCGGCGGCGTCGGCCTCGGGCCCTTCGGCCCCGAGGATCGCCGCCATCAGCCGGCCGACCGTCCCGGCGACCCGGTAGGCGTACGTGTCGAGGTCCGCCTCGGTCTCGATGACCGTCCCGGCGAGGTCCTGGCGCATCCCGGCCGTGAAGTCGGCCACCGCGTCGCGCGGCAGCGCGGGGTGTCGCCGGGCGAGCTCGGCGAGGACCCTCGTCTCGCGCGTCGGGCCGTCGGGGAGCGGCGCTCCGGCCGCCCACGCCTCGACCGCGGCGAGCCGCGCCGCGGCGGCCGGGTCGTTGGGCCGCTCGGCCTCGAGATCGACGAGGTCGTCGAGGCCGCGGAGGACGAGGTACAGGAGGTCGACGTCCTCGCGGACCGATCGTGGCAGGAGCCGGGCGGCGATGGCGAACGTCCGGGCGACCCGCTCGATCGTCCGCCGGGCCTCCGGCAGCAGCGCCTCGACCGCGGGGTCCCTCGACGACGGGCGCGCCGGGTCCGCCGCCATCCGCGCCTCAGCGACCGGCGGCCGCGCGGACGAGGCCGGCCGTCACCTCGGCCGTCATCAGCGTCCCCGGCATCCCCGCGCCCGGGTGCGTCCCACCACCGACCCAGTACAGCCCCGCGACCGCGCGGTCCCGGTTCGGCTGGCGGAAGTACGCCGACTGGTGGAGCGCCGGCTCGATCGCGAAGGCGTTGCCGTCGGGCGCACCGAGCTCGTCGCGGAACGTGCGCGGCGTCCAGGCGTGCTCGGCGACGATCGAGTCGCGGAGACCCGCCATCCCGAAGGTCTCGAGCGCGTCGACGACGCGGTCGCGGAGGGCCGGGCCCGCCTCGTCCCAGTCGACGTCCGCGTCGAGGTTCGGGACCGGCAGGAGGACGGTCAGCGCGTCGCCGCCGGGGATCGCCATCCCGGGCTCGGTCCTGGCGGGGGCGTGGATGTAGAAGCTGAGGGACTCGGGGAGCCGCCGCTCGCGGGTGACCTGGCGGATGAAGCCGTGGTAGTCGGACCCGACGATGAGCGTGTGGTGGAGGAGCTGCGGGAACCGCCGGCTCGTCCCGAGGTAGAGCAGGAAGGCGCTCATCGTCGTCCGGAAGCGGCGGGCCCGCCACGGCAGCGGCTCGGGCGCGTCGGGCAGGAGGTGCGGCCGGGCCGTCACATCGGTGTTGCTCACGACGACGTCGGCCGGGATCTCGTCGCCGGACGCGGTCCGGACGGCGACGGCCCGCCCGCCGCGATGGACGATCCGCTCGACCGGCGCCCCGGTCACGATCCGGCCGCCGCCCCGCTCGATGATCCGGGCCATCGCCTCGATGACGCTGTAGACACCGCCCTCGGAGTACCAGATGCCGTCGGCGACCTGGAGGTAGACGAGCGCCGCGTAGATCCCCGGGACCCGCCGCGGGTCGCCGCCGATGAAGAGCGAGTGGAAGTCGAAGACCTGGCGGACCCGGGGGTCCTTGAAGTAGCTCCCGACGAACGCGTCGAGACTCCGGATCGCGTTCATCCCGACCATCCGGGGGACGAGGCCGACGAAGTCGGTCAGCCGGAGGAACGGCTTCCGGCCGGCGACGAGGACACCCTCCTCGTGGATCCGCTTGCTCGCCGCGAGGAAGTCGTCGAGCCGGCCCGCGTCGACCGTCGAGAACTTCGCCACCTCCGACCGGAGGATGTCGACGTCGCTCGAGAAGTCGACGTGTCGGGGCTGGACGCGACCGTCCACGTCGGTCCAGTGGATCCGGTAGCCGGGCATGAGCTCGTGCAGGACCACCTCGTCGCGGAAGCGGCTGCCGCCGAGGGCGAAGAGCTCGTCGAAGAGCCACGGCATCGTGATGAGCGAGGGGCCGGTGTCCCAGGTGAAGCCGGCGTCGCGGATCCGCGACGCCCGGCCGCCGACCGTGGCGCGGGCCTCGAGGACGGTCACGTCGTGACCGTCGGCGAGGAGGCGGATGGCGACGGCGAGGCCGCCGATCCCCGAGCCGACGACGACGGCCCGCGGGCGCGACGCGCTCGCCGACGGCCGGCGGCCGGCCGGGTCGGTGGTAGTGGTGGTGGTGGGTGCGGCGGTCGTGCTCATGGTGCCTTCCGTTCGAGCGAGCGCCCATGCCAGATCGCCGGACGACCGAGGACGGCGTCGACGAGGCTGGCGGCCTGGGCCGCCATCGTCGCACCGACGGTGATCGGGTGCCAGACGATCGCGGCGAGCGGCTGCCGCTCCGCGACGGCCAGGCCGACCCGGAAGGCGACGAGCGCCCCGAGCGCGACGAGGCCGGCGCCGAGCAGGTCCGGGTCCCCGAGGGCCGCGCCGGCGAGCGGGGCGACGAGCGGCAGCAGCCAGGCGAGCGCCTCGACAGCGAGCAGGGCGAGGATCGTGGCGAACGAGTCGCCGCCGTACGCCACCGCGACCCGTCGCCAGGCGGCGAGCGCCCCGGTCCCATCGGGGTAGTGGCGGGTCGCCGCTAGGTCGGCCGCGGCGACGAGCCGGACCTCGCCGCCGGCCCGGCCGATCGTCGCGGCGAGGTCGAGGTCCTCGCGCGCCGAGGCGGGCGCCGCGGCGTGCCCACCGGCCGCGCGGTACGCGGCGGCCTCGACGAGCAGGAGCGGGCCGTAGGCGAATCGGTAGCCGCTCCGACCCCGCCCGAGGATGGCCGCCCAGACCGGCACGAGCCCGTACATGACGAGCGGGAAGCCCGGCACGAGCGCCCGCTCGGTCGTCGTCGGCATCGCGTACGCGCTCACGCCCGAGACGAGGGCCGCCCGCGAGCCGCGGGCGATCGCGTGGAGCGTCCGGAGCGCACTCGGCGCAGGGAGCGTGTCGGCGTCGAGGAAGAGGACATGCCCGCCGATCGCCGTGCGAGCGCCCACGTCGCACGCCCAGCTCTTGCCGGTCCAGCCGGCGGGCATCGGCGGCGCGACGACGACCCGGTCGCGATCGCCACCCGTGGGCCGCCGGGCCGCGAGCTCGCGTCGGGCGATATCGGCCGTCCCGTCGGTCGAGCCGTCGTCGATGACGACGATCTCTAGGTCGGGGTGGTCCTGCGCGGCGAGCGCGGCGATGACGGCCGGCAGCCGGACGGCCTCGTCCCGGCATGGGACGACGACGCTGAGGCGGGGCAGGGCAGCGGTCCCCGCGCCGGCCAGCGCCGACGCGCGTGATCGGCGGAGGAGGACGACCGTCGCGAGGAGCTGGACGAGGCTCGTCCCGGCGGCTGCGACCGCGGCGGCTCCGAGTGCGGCCCCGAGCGGCAGCGTCACCAGCCCCCAGTGCCGCAGCAGGAGCTGGGTCAGCACGAAGCCGACGAGCAGGTTGAGCCCGAGGAACGAGCGCCAGGCGCGGCGCGCCTGTGGCTCGTCGGGCCGGCAGAGGACGGCGAACGGCAGGAGGAGGTACGTCGCGAGGGCGAGACCGGCGACCGCAGCGAGGCCCCCGTACGAGAGGGCGGCTCCGATCGCGATGCCGTAGCCGGCGAGGGCGAGCAGGGCCGTCGGCCGCGCCCCGATCGCCGTGGCGATCGAGCCGATGCCCGCGGCCCGGTCGTAGGCGATGTCCTGGATCGCCCCGAGGGCGTGGCTCGCGACGCCCCACGCGGTGAAGCCGACGATCAGCGCCCACGGCAGCGCCGCCGGGTCGAGGCCGGCGACGAGGAACCCCGCGACGGCCGGCAGGACGAAGTGCGACGCGCTCGTCAGCGAGTCGAGGAATGGCCGGACCTTCGTCCGCAGCGGCGGCGCGGAGTAGGCGAGCGCCGCGAAGGCGGCGAGGAGGACGGCGGCAAAGCCGGCCGGTGGCGCGAGCCAGCCGAGGAGGGCGAGGAACGGCAGGTTCGTCGCGGCGATCGCAGCCCACGTGGCCCGGCGGCGATCCGGCGGGACGATCCCGCCCTCGAGCGAGCGCTTGCGGGGGTTCGCCAGGTCCGAGGCGTAGTCGAAGATGTCGTTGACGCCGTACATCAGCAGGTTGAACGGCACGAGGAAGTAGGCGAACCCGAGCAGCCCGAGCGGGGTGAGCGCCCGGTCGACCTCGTACGCGGCCGCGAGGAACGGCAGGCCGGTGTTGATCCACGACAGCGGCCGGCTCGCCAAGAGGAGCTCGCGCAGGCGGGTCACCGGGTCAGCGGGTCGCGCGGCGCCGTCCGGCGACGGCCCAGGCGACGAGCGCGGTGAGGCAGAGGGCCCAGCCGTAGAGGAGGTCCTCGACCGGCATCGGCCCGATCGCGATGCCGGTCGTCGTCCCGTCGCCGTACGTCACGATCGGCAGGCCGGTCAGGACGATGTCGAAGACGACGGTGAAGGCGCCGAAGACCGCCAATGTCAGCCAGGTCGCCCGCCGGCGGTGCAGGCCCGCCACCAGCGCGCCGACGGCGGCCAGGCCGAGGGCGACGATCGAGGCGAGCGTGTACTCGGGCATCAGCCGTCCGAGCCCCCGTCGGGCGCAGGATCCTCGCCGGTCAGCCGGCCGGCGATCCGGTCGACGACGACCGCGAACGTCGCCAGGAAGGCGAGGAGGAGCGGCTCCTCGGGCGGGATGCCGAGCGGCCCGAGGCCGACCACGAGGTCGGGGTTCGTCGCGAACCAGCCGCGGGCCGACCCGAGGGCGTCGAAGACGAGGAGGAAGGCGACCTCGACGGCGACGATCGAGACGACCAGGCGGCGGCCGACGACACCGAGCCGCCAGCGACGGTCGATGACGACCATGCCGGCGAACGAGACGAGGATCGCCAGGAGGTAGGCGTACGGCGGGAGCATGGGCGCCGACAAGTGTCGGGCCTCGCGCCGTCGGCTGCAGCGGGCGGCTGCCGGGCGCCCGCCCGCGTCGAGCCGCCGGGGGCGTGTTGACGCCCGCTCCGGCGCTGTGGCAGCATCGGCGCATCGGTCGTTCCACCATGCGCAACGGCCGTTCGCACAGGCGCGACAGCGACGACGAAGTCCCGTCGCGCGCGCCCGTCGACCGACGGCCGAGAGGAGCCCCATGGCCACCGAGCCTGCCACCCCCCGACTCCGGCGAGACGTGCAGCTGGCGATGTACCGCCGGGCGCTCGGCACGTTGCCGGGCGGCACCGACTCGAACTTCCGCGCCTGGGGCGAGGACACGGTCTACATCGACCGCGGCAAGGGCGGGATGGTCTGGGACCTCGACGGCAACGAGTACATCGACCTCCGGATGGGCTATGGCCCGGTCATCCTCGGCCACGCTGACGATCGCGTCGACGACCACGTCAACGAGCGGATGCGACGCGGCGTCAGCTTCTCGCTGACGTCGGAGGACGAGGTCCGGGCGATGGAGCTCGTCTGCGAGCTGACCGGCTGGGTCGAGCGCGCCCGGATGACGGTGTCGGGCACCGAGGCGACGATGCACGCGATGCGCGTCGCCCGGGCATACACCGGCCGCGACAAGATCGTGAAGTTCGAGGGCCAGTACCACGGCGTCCACGACTACGCCCTCATCTCGGTCGCGCCGAACGACATGGGCGAGCTCGGCGATGCGGAGAACCCCGTCCGGCTCACCTGGGGCCGCGGCATCCCGGGGCCGGTGGCCGACACCATCATCCCGGCCCGCTACAACAACATCGAGCGCCTCCGGCGGCTCTTCGAGGAGCGGGGCCACGAGATCGCCGCGATCATCGTCGAGCCGGTCCTCGGCAATGCTCAGGGGATCATGCCGCAGCCGGGCTTCCACCAGGCGATGCGGGCCCTGACGCGCGAGTTCGGGATCCTCCTCATCTTCGACGAGGTCAAGACGGGCTTCCGGTTCGCCCGCGGCGGCGCGGCCGAGTTCTTCGGCATCACGCCCGACCTCGCGACCTACGCCAAGGCGATGGGCAACGGCTACCCGGCCGCCGCGTTCGGCGGGACGGCCGAGGTGATGAGCGTCCTGCCCGACAAGGTCTCCCACGGCGGGACCTACGCCGGCAACCGGATCGCGGCGGCGGCCGCCGTGCGGACCCTCGAGATCATCCGCGACACGTCGGCCCTCGACACGATCCGGCGCACCGGCGAGTCGATCCAGGCCGGGCTCAAGGCGGTCCTCGACCCGACCGGTCTCGCCTATCACTTCACCGGCCACCCGTCGATGTTCGGGATCATGTTCCGCGAGGAGGTCGCGACCGAGTACCGCGACTGGGCGACGACCGATCACGAGCTCTACGACGCGATCGCGGTCGGCATGCACGCCCGCGGCGCGATGCCGGAGCCCGACTCGCGCGAGCCGTGGTTCGTCTGCGAGGCGCACGCCGGCGGCGACACCGTCGACCGGGTCGTCTCGATCTTCGCCGACTCGCTCCATGCGGCGCTCGAGGCCCGGGCCCACGGCGTGGCCCTGCCGCATGCCACCGAAGCCGCCTACAGCGGCGCGGCGCCGGCCGATCCCGATCGGCTCGTCGATGCCTGACGGGGGGCGCGATGGCGATCGACGGTAACGCGGTCCGCTCGGTCGATCGGGCGGCCGCGCTGCTCCTCGCCCTCGGCGAGAGCCCCGGTGCGGCCGGCGTGACCGAGCTCGCCCGCCGCCTCGGCCTGCACAAGTCGACCGCCTCGCGGCTCCTCGCGACCCTCGAGCGACGGGGGCTGGTGGAGCAGGACGACGAGACCGGCAAGTACCGCCTCGGGCTCGTCGTCATCCGGCTCGCCGAGCGCGCCGAGCGGACCCTCGACCTGCGCGGGATCGCCACGCCCGAGCTCGAGCGGCTCGCCCGGCTCACCCACGAGACGACCAGCCTCGGCGTCCTCGACGGCGACCAGCTCCTGTGCGTCGCCCAGGCCGACGGCCCGAACCTCGTCGCCGTCGGCGACTGGACCGGGCGGGCGACCCCGCTCCACTGCGTCGCCTCGGGCAAGGTCGTCATGGCCGCCCTCGCCGAGCGCGAGGTCGTCCGGATCGTGAAGCGCGGCCTGCCCCGCTACACCGAGCGGACGATCGTCGAGCTCGAGCCGCTCCTCGAGGAGCTCGCCCGGATCCGGCGCCGCGGCTACGCGACGGCGATCGGCGAGTTCGAGCTCGGGCTCAACGCGGTCGCAGCGCCGGTCCACGACGCCCGCGGCCAGGTCATCGCGGCCGTCGACATCTGGGGCCCGACCTTCCGGCTCACCCCCCGCCGCGTCCCGGAGCTCGCCGCCCAGGTCCGCGAGGCGGCCGCGGCGATCTCGGTCCGGCTCGGCGCGACCGTCGGCTGACCGGCGTGCCATCGGTGTCGGACGGGTTCAGCGACCTCGCCTCCTGGCTCCAGGCCAACTGGCTGCCGGTCGTCGTCGTCGCCGGCGGCGCGTTCCTGCTGTGGACCCTCGCCCGGCCGCTCGTCCACCGGGCCGTCCGGCGGGCCGTCACGGTCCCGGTCGTCGAGGGCGTCGACCGGTCGCTGCTCGAGGCCGAGGCGGCCAAGCGGGCCGAGACGATCGAGTCGCTGCTGGCCAAGCTGATCAAGGGCGGCGTCGTCTTCGCCGTCGTCCTCTCGGTCATGGCCGTCCTCGGGCTGCTGCCGGTCATCGGCGCGCTCGGGATCGTCGTCGCCGCGATCACCCTGGCCGGCCAGTCGATCGTCCTCGACTACCTGATGGGGATGCTCATCCTCATCGAGGGCCCCTACTTCGTCGGCGACTACATCTCCGTCGGGACCGCGGAGGGCACGGTCGAGGAGGTCGGGCTGCGACGGACGATCGTCCGCGACACGACCGGGACGGTCCACTCGGTGTCGAACGGCGAGATCCGGATCGCCTCCAACCTCACCCGTGTCTACGCCGCCCTCGTCGTCGACGTCCCGGTCGTGCCCGGCACCGACGTCGAGCGCGCCGCCGCGGTCATGGACCGGATCGGCGCCGATCTCGCGACCGACCCGGCCTGGGCCGACCGGATCCTCGAGGCGCCGTCGTTCCGCAACGTCGCCGCGCTGACCGACAATGGCATCATCCTGCGGGCCATCGGCCGGGTCCGGGCCGGCGACCGCTGGGCCGTCCCGGGCGAGTACCGGCGTCGGCTCGCACTCGGGTTCCAGGAGGCCGGGATCGAGCTCCCGCAGCGTGGGCGGGTGGTGATCGGATCGATGGCGCCCGCCGTGGCGCCGGATGAAGGAGCTGCCGGAGATGTCTGAGCCACAGGGCGTCCCGCCGATGACGGTCGCGACGCCGCCGCCCGCCGCTCCGCCCCCCGGGCCGGCGGCCGGACCAGCTCCCCGCGCGGCCGGGGGCCGCGGCCGCTCGTTCCTCGTCGGGATCCTCTTCCTCCTGACCTGCCTCGCCGTCGTCGCCTCGAGCGTCATCGTCTGGACCCACCAGACCGTCCTCGTCACCGACCGCTACGTCGCGCTCGTCTCGTCGGTCTCGAGCGATCCCGCGGTCATCGACGCGGTGAGCGTCCGGCTCGCCGATGAGGTCATGGAGGCGATCGACGTCGAGGGCCGGCTGCAGGCGCTGCTGCCGGACGTCCTCGACCCGGTCGCGGCCACCCTCGCCGCGCGGATCCAGGAGGGCCTCGAGGAGCGACTCCGGACGACCCTCGCCAGCCCCGGCTTCCAGGACGCCTGGCTGGCCGCGAACCGGTTCACCCACGAGCAGATCCTCGCGATCCTGCGGGGCGACTCGTCGTTCGCCGAGATCGAGGATGGCGTCCTGTCGATCGACCTGCTGCCGCTCGCGTCCGTCGCCCTCGTCGCCCTCCAGGAGCAGGGGGTCCTGCCGGCCGACCTCGCGATCCCCGAGCTGACCGACCCGGCCCAGCGCGACGCGTTCGTCGCGAGCCTCGAGGAGCGGCTCGGCCGCGACCTGCCCGAGGACTTCGCGATGGTCCCGGTGGTCGAGTCCGAGTCGCTGACCACGGCCCAGACCGCGGTCCGGGCATTCGACCTCATCGCGATCGGCTCGGTCGTCGTGGCGATCGTCCTCGCGGTCCTGACCGTCCTGCTCGCGCGGCGTCGGCTGCGGATGGTCGGGCTCCTCGCGGTCGGCGGCGCCGTCTCGTTCGCGGTCGGGCTTGCCGTGATCGGGCTCGTCCAGGCCGCGATCGTCGATACGATCGTCGCGGGCCAGGGCCTGGTCGTGGTGGACCGGATCGTCACCGATCTCGTCACCGACCTCCGCTGGTGGATGACCGTCCTCGCCGCCGTCGGGATCGTCGTCGCGATCGCGGCCTATCTCCTCGGCCGGCCTCGGTGGCTCACCGCCGGCGCCTCCGCGGCGCGGAGCGGCGACCAGGGCGCCGTCGTGGCCTGGTTCCGCGCCAACCGGATCGGCCTTGCGCTCGCGGCGCTCGTCGCCGGCGGCACGTGGGTCCTGTGGAACGCGCTCGGGCCCGCCGTCGGCATCATCGGCGGCGTCGCCCTCATCGCCATCGCCCGGGCGGTGCTGCCCGACGCGCCGGCCGAGGCCGGCTCGCCGACCGGCCCGGACGGTGGCGGGACGGCGCCCGCCTAGGCGCGCTCCGGGCGCGGTACGATGGCCCGACCAGGACGAGCCGTTCGAGCCGGAGGGCCCAGGTGAGCGAAGATCCCGCGGCTGGGGGCAGCGCGTCCCCGGAGATCGAGAACCTCCTCGACGAGCGGCGGACCTTCGTCCCGCCAGCGGCGTTCGTCGCCGCGGCGAACGCCACGGCCGACCTGTACGCGGAGGCCGAGCGCGACCCGGTCGGCTTCTGGGAGCGACTCGCCCGGGAGCGCATCTCCTGGTTCACCCCGTTCGAGACGACGCTCGAGTGGGACCTGCCCTTCGCGAAGTGGTTCAGCGGTGGCGAGCTCAACGTCGCCTACAACTGCGTCGACCGCCACGTCGAGCGCGGGCTGGGCGACAAGGTCGCGTATCACTGGATCGGCGAGCCGGGCGACACCCGGACGATCACCTACGCCGACCTCCTGCGCGACGTCTCCAGGTGCGCCAACGCGCTCAAGGAGCTCGGCGTCCGCAAGGGCGACCGGGTGGCGATCTACATGCCGATGATCCCCGAGCTACCGGTGGCCATGCTCGCCTGTGCCCGGATCGGCGCCCCGCACACGGTCGTCTTCGGCGGCTTCAGCGCGGAGGCGCTCGCCGGCCGGATCAACGACTGCGGGGCGAAGGTCCTCGTCACCGCCGACGGCGGCTACCGCCGGGGCCGGGAGGTCGGCCTCAAGCACCACGCCGACGAGGCGCTCGCCGAGACCCCGACGATCGAGGCGTCGATCGTCGTGAACCGGACCGGCCACGGGGTCCACATGGTCGATGGCCGCGATCACTGGTGGCACGACATCGTCGAGCGCCAGGACCCGGTCTGCCCGCCGGTCCCGGTCGAGTCCGAGCACATGCTCTACCTGCTCTACACGAGCGGGACGACGGCGAAGCCGAAGGGCATCGTCCATACCTCGGCGGGCTACCTCCTCGGGACGGCGTACAGCCACGAGACGATCTTCGACCTCAAGCCCGACGACGTGTACTGGTGCGCGGCCGACATCGGCTGGGTCACCGGCCACAGCTACATCGTCTACGGGCCGCTCGCGAACGCCGCCACCGGGGTCCTCTACGAGGGCGCCCCCGACACGCCGACCTGGGACCGCTGGTGGCAGATCATCGAGGAGTACAAGGTCACGACCCTGTACACGGCCCCGACGGCGATCCGCGCCTTCATGAAGCAGGGCCCCGAGTACCCGGCCGCCCACGACCTCTCGTCGCTCCGCCTGCTCGGCTCGGTCGGCGAGCCGATCAACCCCGAGGCGTGGCTCTGGTACCACGAGCACGTCGGCCGCGGGCGGGCCCCGATCGTCGACACCTGGTGGCAGACCGAGACCGGCCAGATCCTCATCACCCCGCTGCCCGGGGTGACGACGACGAAGCCGGGCAGCGCGACCTTCCCGTTCCCCGGGATCGAGGCCGACATCGTCGACGCCGATGGTCGGAGCGTCCCGTTCGGCGGGGGCGGCTACCTCGTCCTCAAGCGGCCCTGGCCGGCGATGCTGCGCGGCATCTACGGCGATCCGGAGCGCTACCACAAGACGTACTGGAGCCGCTTCCCGGGGATGTACTTCGCCGGCGACGGAGCCAAGCGCGACGAGGACGGCTACTACTGGCTGCTCGGCCGCGTCGACGACGTCATGAACATCGCCGGCCACCGGATCAGCACGACCGAGGTCGAGTCGGCCCTCGTCGACCACCGCTCGGTCGCCGAGGCGGCGGTCGTCGGCAAGGCCGACGAGATCACCGGCCAGGCGATCTTCGCCTTCGTCATCCTCAAGGCCGGCCAGGAGCCGTCGGACGCGCTCGCCGTCCAGCTGCGGGAGCACGTGGCCTATGTCATCGGCCCGATCGCCCGCCCCAGGTACCTGATGTTCGTGCCGGATCTGCCCAAGACGCGGTCCGGGAAGATCATGCGGCGCCTCCTCCGCGACATCGCCGAGGGTCGGACGCTCGGCGACACGACGACGCTCGCCGACGCCACCGTCGTCGACGTCATCCGCGAGCGCACCGGCGGGGCCGAGGAGGACTGACGGTGCCGTTCAACCCGTTCCGTCGGAAGCCGGTCGAGGCCGCGTCGCCGGCCGTGCCCGGCAGCCCGCCACCACCCGGCCGCCCGGTCGCCTTCGAGGGCCTGACCGAGGAGTGGCGGCTCGTCGGGACGATGCACCTCGAGGGTCGGCTGTCCGACGCGCTCAACCGCCGGGAGCCGATCGCGATCTCGGCGATGACCTGGGGCCCGGCCGACGGATCGGCCCCGCTCGAGCCGGTCGCCGGCCTGCGGAGCGTCGACCCGTACGACCTGATCCTGGTCATGGCCGGGCCCGACTCGCTGCCCGTGCTCACCGACGCGGAGAAGGTCGCCTTCAAGGTCCACAAGGTGCCCTTCGACGTGGGGCTCGAGGTGCCGCCCTTCCGGGTCGTCGGGACGGTCTACCTGTACCCCGGGACGGATCCGTCACGGCTGATGGACCGCTCGACCGAGATGTTCGTCGCGGTCTCCGACGCGCAGGCCTTCCTCGGCGAGCGGCAGCTCGACGCCGAGGCCCACGAGACGATCCTGGTGAACCGCTTCTACCTGCGTGGGGTGGCCCAGATCGACCGGCGGACGATGTCGCCGGTCCAGCCGCTGCCGGGCATGCCGCTCGGCGGCACGAGCTGGCAGGACCGGAGCCGCTGACCGTCCTGCGCGACGTGGGTCGCGCCGGCGTCGTCGCCCGGATCAGGCGCGGGCGGCCTCCTTGACCCGGCTGAAGAGCCGGAACCCGGCCCGAGGGGAGGGCGCCGGCTCGGCCTCGCTGCCGGCGGGGGCGACGAGCGCCCGGGCGAGCGCCCGGAAGTCGTCGCTGACGCGCTCCTTGGGGAAGCGATCGATGACCGTCCGGCCCTCGTTCGCCGCCTTGACGAAGACGAGCCCCCCGGAGTTGATGCGGGCGAAGGCCGTCATCCCGATCGTCCGCTCGAGGTCCTCGAGCGAGACCCCGCTGTTGACCCGGTTGACGACCATCGCGAGGCGCTCGCGGATGCCGAGGTCTACGGCGATCTCGCGGAGCTGGATCGCCGCCCGGATGGCGGGGACGTCGGGCGTGACCGGGACGAGGATCCGGTCGGCGATCTCGAAGATCGCCCGGTTCAGCTGGCTGTACGACGGGTGGAGGTCGACGACGACGACGTCGAACGCGCGGCGGGCGTGGTTGATCGCGGCCGCGACCCGGGTCGGCTCCAGGACGTCGACGAAGAGCGGGCTGTTCGTGAGGGCGAGGACGCGCATCCCGCTCGAGTGGTGCGCGGCCAGCTCGGCGACCGACGGAGCGGGCTCGCCGCCATCGGCCTCGTCGCGCCAGGCGTCGGCGAGGGTCCCGACGGCCTCGATGCCGAGCGACGACAGGATGTGGCCGGTCACCGTGTCGGCGTCGACGAGGAGGACCCGCTGGTCGCCGCGCTCGCAGAGCGCCGCGGCGAGGTTCGTCGCCACCGTCGTCTTGCCGACGCCACCCTTGGGGTTGAAGACGACGATGACGTTGGCGAGACCGGCCCAGCCGCTCCCGCCGGCGACATCGCCGCTCAGGACCGCCTCACCGGTGCCGTCGTCGACGGTCGCCGACCGGATGATCATCGCCTCGATCCGCCAGCGGATCGAATCGGCCGTGAACGGCCGGGTCATCAGCTCGTCGTGGACGCCGTGGGCGCCCGACGAGGAGAGTCGCTCGAAGGCGTGGAGGTCGAGGACCATCAGAGCCGGGATGGCCCGGTCGCCCTGATGGAGGAGCTCGTAGTACTCGAGCGAGGTGCTGAGGTCGGCCTCGCCGTCGAGGATCGCGACGGCCGGAGCCAGCCCGGCGTCCAGGTAGGCCGCCAGCTCGCCGGGCCGGCCGACGGCGACCGGCTGGAAGCCGGCGGTCGAGAGCTCGGCGGCGACCGGCCCGGACTCCTCCGCGGCCAGGGCGACGACGACGATCGGACGGGGCATCGGTGCGACCCTCCCGCGCGCGGGCGCCTAGGCGTCCGACTCGGGGTCGCGCGCGGCGACCGACACCACGCCGTCGCCGGTGCCGGTGACGCGGGCCGCGAAGCCGTGGAGGGTCGGGATGGCGTCGCCGAGCGACACCGTGGCGTCGTGCTCGACGGCGTAGACGAACTCGCCGTCGGGGCCCGACGAGACGCCGACCGATCGGACGCCGGAGATGCCGGCGACCTGCCGCTTGAACCCGGCGATGCTGGCGACGCTCATCAGGCCGGTGACGACGAGCTGGGTCTTCGCGGTCTCGACGGGGGCGGCGCCGAGCCCGGACAGCCGGGCGGCGATCGTGTCGTCGTCGATCATCGGGCCGTCGGCGTCGTCGGATCCGTCGTCGGACCCGGCCGCGGCGAGCGCCTCGGCCTCGGCCGACGCGAAGTCGGGCGTGAGCCCCAGCGCGGCCACGCGCGGGTCGACCTCGGCGGCCTCGGCCTCCGGGTCGGCCTCGGGCTCGACCGACGCGCCCATCGTCGTCGCGCCGGCGTCCTCGGTGCCGGTCGCCGACGCGGCGTCCGGCTCGAGGGTCGCCTCGGTCGTCGCGCCATCCGTCGCGGCCTCGGCGGTCGGCGTCGCGACGGTCGGCATGGCGTCGTCGTCGGTCGGCCAGCCCGAGCCCGTCGCCGCCGGCTCGACCGGCGCGGCGGGGGGCTCGACCTTCGCGATGCCGCGGACGACGTCGTCGAGGTCGGGCGGGGCGGGCAGGTTGGCGGCCATCGCGGCGAAGCGGCTCGGGTCGTCCTCGGCGATGAGCGCCTCGAAGAACCGGGCCATGCTGGCCTCGTAGGCCGCGACCGCGTCGTTGACCCGCTCGACCTCGCGCTCGACCGAGGCGGCGTGGTGCTGGAGCTCGGCCTCGAGGTCGGACCGGCGATCGGCGATCCGACGCTCGGTCTCATCCCGGATGCGGGCGATCTCGGCCTTCGACCACTCGCGGATCCCGACGATGTCGTCGTCGGCGGCGGTGCGGATCTCGGTCGCGCCGCTCGTGGCGCGGTTGCGGACCGTCTCGACGCAGCCCTTCGCCCGCTCCTGGAGCCCGCCGACCAGCTCGGCGCGCTCGGCTTCGGCGGTCGCGCGCATGGCGCGGGTCAGGTCGGCCAGGAACTTCGTCGGCCGGACGGGCGGCTCCGCCGCGTCCGAAGGGGCCGGGCTCGGCTCGTGGGCCTCGGGCGAGGCCGGGGCCGGCTCGTCGTGGGCGACGGCCGGGGCGGCATCGCCCTCGGCGATCGCTTCGGGGGCGCGACCGGTATCCGGGGCGGCGTGCAGCTCGAGCATCTCGGGACTCGTCTCCGACTCTGGGGCCTCGACCTGGTCGATGGGCTGGGTCGTCTCGGCCGGCGCCGCGTCGTCGACTCCCTCGGTGTCGACGGCGGCCGGACGGTCCGTGCTCCACGGAAGCCGGAAGCCGGACCGCGTTTCGGTGCTTGCCATCGGGACTGACCTCCCACCACGCCGTCGGACATACCTCGACGGCCGTTGCCGATGCTAGGTGGCGGGTCCGGTGCGGTGCAGTCGGCAGGAGGTACCACGGCACCCACCCGGTGGTACCGGCGCGCACCACCCCGGGCGACCGTCGTCGCGTCGCGTTCGACCACCCCGGCGTCGCGGTCGGCGATCGAGCGCTCGGCCCGCCCTCGGCTACCATGCCGCCATGGCGGACCCGCGCGCCCCGATCGACCGGCTCGGCCGGCGCCTGCACGACCTCCGGATCTCGGTCACCGACCGCTGCAACTTCCGGTGCGTCTACTGCATGCCCCGGGAGGTCTTCGGTCGCGACTTCCCGTTCCTGCCGCGGGCGGAGGTCCTGACCTTCGAGGAGATCGCCCGGATCGCCGAGGCGTTCGTCTCGCTCGGGGTCGAGAAGCTTCGGATCACCGGCGGCGAGCCGCTCATCCGGCGAGACCTGCCCGACCTCGTCGCCCAGCTCGCCGCGCTCCGGACGCCGACGGGCGGCCGGCTCGACCTGACGCTGACGACCAACGGGGCCGCGCTCCGCGCCCTCGCCGGCCCGCTCCGCGACGCCGGCCTGGCGCGGATCACGGTCAGCCTCGACGCGCTCGACGACGCGACGTTCCGGGCCATGAACGGCGTCGACTTCCCGGTCGGGCGCGTCCTCGACGGCATCGAGGCCGCCCGGGCGGTCGGCCTCGTGCCGATCAAGGTCAACATGGTCGTCCGGCGCGGGATCAACGACGACTCGGTCCTGCCGATGGCCCGCTGGGCCCGCGACCAGGGGCTCGTCCTCCGCTTCATCGAGTACATGGACGTCGGGACGGCGAACGCCTGGCGGCTCGATGACGTGGTGCCGGCGGCCGAGCTCGTCGAGCGGATCTCGGCCGAGCGGCCGCTCGTCCCCCTCGCGGCGAGCTACCCGGGCGAGGTCGCCGAGCGCTGGCGCTACGCGGATGGGTCCGGCGAGATCGGCGTCATCGGCTCGGTCAGCAAGCCCTTCTGCGGCGACTGCACGCGGGCGCGGCTGTCGGCCGACGGGCAGCTCTACACCTGCCTCTTCGCCGCGGCCGGCCACGACCTCCGGGCCGTCGTCCGCGGCGGGGCCGACGACGCCGCCCTCCGCGCGGCGATCAGCCGGGTCTGGCGAGCTCGCGCCGACCGCTACAGCGAGCTCCGCAGCGCGGCCACCGAGGGGCTGCCGCGCATCGAGATGTTCGCCATCGGCGGCTGACGGTCGGGGGTCCGGCCGAGGTCGGGCGCCCGGTCGGTCGTCCGTCGCCCGGCCCCCACGGCGGGCTGCGCGACGGGCCGGCTTATCCACGGACCGTCCACATCGCGGCCGGTTTCGTGGACAGACGGCTCGGCGACCGGCCGAAGTTCGTGGATAAGCCCGTTGCCCGGTTCGCGCGCCGGCCGGTAGTGTTCGTCCTGCCCGAAGGGGCCACGGGAAACCGGAGCGCCGGAGATCACATCAACGGGGCGACGGGACCGGACGACGCGAGCGATCGCATCAAGCGCGTCGACCGGGGACCGAGGATCGGCGATCACCTCAACGGTCCTTGTCCACCGAGGTTCCTTCGGGCGCTTCGTTGCCCGGCCGGCGGCCGCAAGGCCGGCCGACGGGCGCCTCGCCCGGCGGGATCGAGCGACATCCCGGTGTCGGCCGACCCGCTGGGCGGGTGAAGCCGGTCCGCCCGACCGGCGTCCCCGACGGACCGCCACGGAGGCGCAGCCATGTCCATCGACACGGCACCCCGGGATCCCGCGTCGCCGGATCCGTCCCGGCCCATCCTCCCGGCCGAGCTGCCCGCCCGTCTCGACGCGCTCGAGGCGGCCGTCCGCGCCCGGACGGACCTCGTCCCGCGCGTCGGCATCGTCCTGGGGTCGGGACTCGGCGGCCTCGCCGACGAGGTCGCTGACCCCGTGGCGATCCCCTTCGCCGAGCTGCCGGGTTGGCCGGCCGCGACGGCGCCCGGCCATGCCGGGCGGCTGCTCCTCGGCACGCTCGAGGGGGTGCCGGTCGTCCTGCTCCAGGGTCGCCTCCACCTCTACGAGGGCAACCATCCCGGGCTCGTGGTCCAGCCCGTCCTGCTCATGGGCCGGCTCGGCGCACGCGTCGTCGTCCTGACGAACGCGGCCGGCGGACTCGACCCGGCCTATGGCCCGGGCACCCTGATGGTCATCGCCGACCACATCAACATGACCGGCCGGACGCCGCTCCTCGGCCCGAACGCCGACGCGATCGGCGAGCGCTTCCCCGACCTGACCGAGGCGTACAGCCGCCGCCTTCGTGAGCGGCTCCACGCCGCCGGGGTGGCCGAGGGGGTCGCCCTCGAGGAGGGCGTGTACATCGGGCTGCTCGGGCCCACGTACGAGACCCCGGCCGAGGTCCGGATGCTCCGCGCCTGGGGCGGCGATGCGGTCGGTATGTCGACCGTTCTCGAGACGATCGCCTGCCGCTGGGCCGGGATCGAGGTGGCGGGCGTCTCGCTCGTGACGAACCCCGGCGCCGGCTACACCGGCGAGCCCCTGACGCACGAGGAGGTCCTCGCTGCCGGTGCCGCGGCCGGGCCGCGCTTCGTCCGGGTGATCCGCCGGTTCGTCGGCGACCTCGTCGACGAGGGCTGGTAAGCGCGCCTCAGCGGACCGCGCGGTCAGCGGACCGGCACGTCCCGCCCGGCGGCCTTGGCGGCCTTCGCCTTCTCGGCCCACGCCGCGAGGACGCTGTCCTTGTGGGGCCGGATCGGGCAGTGCTCGTCGCGGTTGCCCATCTCGTCGCAGTAGCCGAGCGGCACGCACTTGGGCGCGAGGAACGAGCCGAGGAACGGGCTGACCGAGAAGACCTCGTGGCGGATGAGCTGGAAGAGGCGTCGGATCTCCCACTGGGCCATCGTGCAGAGCCGGAGCCCGGACATGTGGATCAGGGCGCGCAGGTTCGTCGTCATGACGAGGTTGGTCCGGGTCGCGTTCGGAAAGACGAAGCGAGCGTCCTCGCCCGGGATCCCCGCGCCGACGAGCTCGCGGTAGAGCGCGAGCGAGCCCTCGATCGACGTCTCGTACCGCTCGCGAAGGGCTGGCTCGGCCTCGGCGATCGAGCCCGGCAGCATCGTCGTCGCGCCCTTGAACGTCACGTAGCGCTGGCTCTGCTGGTCGAAGGCGACGCCGGCCCGATGCCGGACGAGCTGGTGGCTGAGGGTCCGGCTCACGCCGGTGATCCCGAAGGTGAAGACGACGTGCTCGATCGTGCTGCCGTGGCCCGATTCGATGACGCCGCTGATGAGCTTCTGCATCTTCGCCGGCTCGATCTCGCCAGCGACGGCCCGCCGGAAGATCTCCTCGGGCGGCAGCTCGGAGTAGCAGGTCCGGCAGGCGGTGTAGACGAGCGGCACGTAGAAGCGCTCGACGATCTCGCGGTCCGGGAAGAGGAGCGTCGCCCGCATCCCCAGCTCGTGGCGGCCGGGGTTGCGCGGGATCCCGGTCTTCTCGCGCGGCGCGCCGGCCGGCGCCCCGGGAGCGGCAGCGGTCGGCTCCGGCGTCATGCGGGGCAGTCTAGCCGCTCGCGACGACCGGGTCCGTGACCCGCTCGTCGAACCGGTGGAACCACCACCAGAACAGCAGGGTCGCCGTGGAGTACAGGACGATGATCGTGATGAACGCGACCGCGTAGCCCGCCTCGAAGCCGAGCTGGCGCTGGAGGATCGCGTACCAGGCGCCGGCGATGATCCAGCCGGTCGACCACAGGAAGCTCGTCGTCGCCGACCACGATGCCCGCTCGGCGGGGTGGAGGATCCGCATCGCGAAGGCGTTCTGGATCGGATTGCCCGCGTTCATCAGCGAGTTCCGGACGGCCATCGCGAGGATGACCGACCCGAGGATCGGCGAGAAGCCGAGGACGACCAGGAACGGGATGCTCGCCCCCTGGACCGCGACGACCGAGCCGACCTGGCCGAGCCGCCGGGCGATCGCCGGCTGGACCATGATCGCGACGACCGTGCCGAGGCTCGTGATGG
Organism: uncultured Anaerolineaceae bacterium; assembly: GCA_964483405.1. GTDB lineage: Bacteria > Chloroflexota > Limnocylindria > Limnocylindrales > CSP1-4 > CAZABC01. The sequence continues at coordinate 121,782 of CAZABC010000002.1, read as the reverse complement.
CGAAGACGACGTTGAGCTGGGCGAGATCGAGCCCGAACTTGCCCTGGATGAAGAGGTTGAGGAACGGGATGACCTGTCCGGCGCCCAGGGCGATGAGGAAGCCCGGCAGGACCAGCCGGACGAAGCGACCCCGGTCGACGACCGTCAGGCCGATCCGGGCCGCCGACCCGGACGACGGCGGTCGGGTCGGCCACGCGGCGGGCTCGCCGAGCGCGGCCGGGTTCGCGATCGCCCGGGCGCGCGGGCGATCGTCGCCCAGCCGGGCGACGGTGACGAGGGCGACCACGAGCGCGATCACCATGGCCCCGAGGATGACCCGATAGACGTCGGCGTCGGCCGAGAGGCCGAGCCCGGTGGCGACGGCCGCGGCGAGCCCGCCACCGAGCAGGACCGCGATGATGTTCGAGCCGGTGCTCAGCGCGAACTGGAGCGAGAAGAGCTCGTTGCGCTCCTCGGGCCGGCTGTGCTCGGCCATGAACGGGATCGTGACGACGAAGAACGCCTGCTGGCCGACCGCGTAGACCGCGACGAGCGCCGCGATGGCGATCGGCTCGGTGACGGCGATGAAGCCGATCGTGGCGCCGATCATCAGGACGATCCCGCCCGCGAGCGGGAGGCGCCGTCCGATGCGATCCGAGATGGCGCTGGTCGGGATCGATGCGATCGCCGCGGCGAACGACGAGATGGCGGCGACGATGCCGATCGTCGCGTTGTCGAAGTCGAGCGCCGCGAGGTACAGGTAGAAGTCGACCCAGTAGAGCCCGATCGCGGCACCCGCGACGACCGTCGTGACGAGGAAGAGCCGGGCGTCCGGCTGGAACCCGCGGAAGCCGGCGGCGTACGCCCGGAGCCGGGCGATCACGCCTCGTTCGCGAGCAGGTCCTCGAGGTCGGCCAGGTAGCCCTCCCAGTAGGAGGCGTGGTCGTCCCGGACCTCCTCGGGCTGGCCGGCCTCGGCCCAGCCATCGTGCCGCAGGGTCACCCGGGCGCCGTCGTCGTCGAGTGACTCGATGGTCCAGGTCACGACGGTCCCGCCACCGGGCGCGCCGTCCACCCAGTCCCAACGGTGGCGGAAGGTCCGGCCCGGGTCGACGACCTCGATCTCGCCCTCGATGACCGAGCCACCGCCGAAGTCGAGATGGTAGGTCTCGCCGGGCGGCCCGATCGGCGTCGCGTCGGTGAACCAGCGGGTGACCCAGGCCGGATCGGTGATCGCCCGCCAGGCCGTCGCCGGCGAGGCCGGGCTGTCGATCCGGATGACGATCGGTGCGATGGCCATGTCAATCGCACCCCGCCGGCAGGCCGGGGGCGGTGGGCGATGGAGGCTCTGCTCGTCCGCGCATCCGGGTCATGGTAGCGCGTCGCGCTCGCCGAGCGCGTAGGCGACCGCGTCGTCGAGGCTCATCGCCGCGCCGGCGGCCATCGTCCGCTCGAGATCGGCCGCCGAGAGCGTCCGCGCCGCGCTCGGCCGGGTCTCCTCCTCGAAGTACGCGTCCACCCAGCCGGCGAGCTCGGTGCCCGTCGTCGCCTGGAGCCGGCGGGCGGCCCCGCGCAGCCGGCCGGCTCGATCGTGGTCGCCCATCGCGACCGCCGTCGCCGACAGGTCGTCGAGGACGAGCGTCAGCCCGGACAGGTCACCGGCGTCGCGGAAGTGGCGCAGGGCGTGCCGCCCCGCAGCGAGGGCGTCGTCCACCCGGCCGAGCTTGAGGTCGGTCGTCGCGACCATGTGGAGCGCCCAGGCCTCCATCGTCCGGTGGCCGGCCGCCCGGAACGTCTCGAGCGCCTCGCGGTACCACCGCTCGGCCCCGGCCGGGTCGTTGTCGAAGTAGGCGAGGCTGCCGAGGGCCCACAGCAGGTTACCCTCGCCGGCCTCGTCGCCGAGCTCGCGATAGATCGCCAGCGCCTCCTCGGCCATCGCCCGCGAGGCCTCGAAGTTGCGCCGGCGCTCCGCCTCGTCCGTCACCGGCAGGATCGCCGCGTAGGCCCGGTTGTACATGGCGTTGGCGAGCTCGCGCGGGTCGCCGAGCTCGCGGCGGATGGCGAGCGCCTCGTCGTACCAGCGGATCGTCTCGGCATGATCGGCCTGCCAGTAGGCGACCCCGCCGGCGGCCTCGGCGAGGCGCGCCCGGAGCTCGGGCGCGAGCGCCCAATCCTGCGCGGCGAGGGTCGCGAGGCGTGCGCGCGCCTCGTTGAGGTAGCCGCGCTGCTGCCAGAACCGCCACAGCGCGAAGGCGATCCGGACCGCCGACTCCGGGTCCGGCGCGGCGGTCGCCCGCTCCAGGGCGGCCCGCAGGTTGTCGTGATCGCGCTCGAGCGCGTCGAGCCAGCGGCGCTGGTCGGCGCCCGAGAGGTGCGGTGCGGCGGTCTCGGCGACCGCCAGGAAGTGGGCGGTGTGGGCCGCGGCGATGACCGCCGCCTCGCCGCGCCCGGCGAGCATCTCGGCGGCGAACTCGCGGATCGTCGGGAAGAGGTCGAAGCGTGGGTCGGTGGCCTCGGTGTCGGCCCGCACCAGGCTCTGGTCGACGAGCACGGCGAGGCCGTCGATGACCTCGACGTCGAGCTCGGGGCCCGGGCCGCAGACGGCCTCGGCGGCGTCGAGGTCCCACCCGCCGCTGAAGACGGAGAGCCGGTCGAGGAGGCGCCGGACGGGCTCGTCGAGCAGGTCGTAGCTCCAGGCGATCGCCCCACGGAGGGTGCGCTGGCGGTCGGGGACGTCCCGGGCGGCCCCCGACGGCGTCCCGAGCTGCTGCTCGAGCCGGGCGAGGATCTGGTCCGGACCGAGGAGCTTGACCCGGGCCGCCGCGAGCTCGATCGCGAGCGGCATGCCGTGGAGCCGGGCGCAGATCGCCGCGACGGCGGGCGCATTCTCGTTCGTCACGGCGAACCCGGGCCGGACGGCCCCCGCCCGGGCGATGAAGAGCCGGACGGCCTCGTACTGCGACAGCGCCGCCGGTCCGGGCCGGAGGACGTCGGCCGGGAGGTTCTCGCGCTCGAGCGGCGATAGGTGGCTCGCGTCCGGCGGCGCGGGCAGGCCGGGGACCGGGTACTCCTGCTCGCCGGCGACGTGCAGCGCCGCCCGGCTCGTCGCGACGACCCGGAGCGACGGACACCGCCCGAGCAGCGCGGCGACGACCGGCGCGGCGTCGAGGACCTGCTCGAAGTTGTCGAGCACGAGCAGCACCCGCTGCTCGCCGACGGCATCGGCGACGACGTCGACCGCCGGCCTGGCGCCGCTGTCGGCGAGCCCCATCGCGCGGGCGATCGTCGGCGCGACGAGGGCCGGGTCGCGGATCGGCTCGAGCGCCACGAACCAGGTCCCGTCGGGGAACCGGTCGCCGACCCGCGCGGCGACCTGGAGCGAGAGCCGGGTCTTGCCCGTGCCGCCCGGCCCGGTCAGGGTCAGCAGCCGGGTCGTCTCGAGATACCGCTCCGTCTCGACGAGCTCGTGCTCGCGGCCGACGAACGAGGTGAGCAGCGTCGGCAGGTTGTTGGGGCGCGCGTCGAGCGAGCGGAGCGGCGGGAACTCGACCGGCAGGCCCTCGACGTCGAGCTGGAAGATCGTCTCCGGCCGGAGATCCTTGAGGCGATGCTCGCCGAGCGAGCGGATGGCCGTCCCCGGCGGTGGCGCGTCGGCGACGAGGGCCCGGGTCGTCTCGCTCAGCAGGACCTGGCCGCCATGGCCGGCCGCGGCGACCCGGGCGGCCCGGTTGACGTCATGACCGACGTACGTGCCGGCGGCGAGGCGGCCCTCGCCGGTGTGGGCCCCCATCCGGACGCGGACCGGCTCGTCGTGCGGCCAGTCCGTCGCCGCCAGCGCCCGCTGCCCGTCGGCGACCGCGGCGACGGCCTCGGCGGCGCTCGGGAAGGCGACGAAGAACGAGTCGCCCTCGGTCCCGACCTCGACGCCGCCGTGGGCCGCCCAGACGGCCCGGAGGGCCGTTCGCTGGCGCTCGAGGACCTCGCCGTAGCGATCCGGGCCGAGCCGCTGCCCGAGGCGGGTCGAGCCTTCGATGTCGGTGAAGACGAAGGTGATCGTGCCGGTGGGCAGCCCGCCGGCCACGGCCGGGCCGCCCACCGGCCCCGGATCGCCCGGGACGCCGGGGGTGTCGCTCGCGGGCGGTCCGGGCTCGGTCAGTGGTGATGGTCCTCCGCGCGCTTCCGGAGGCGGACGGCGAGGGTCCGGGCGACGGCGACCGCGAGCGTTGGGCGCTCGAGGAGGAGCCGCTCGGCGTCCCAGGCCGCGACCGCGAGGCAGCGCGTCGGCGAGTCGGCGACGACCGACGCGACCCGCGGGCCGCGATCGAGGACCGCGAGCTCGCCGAAGACCTCCCCCGGCCCGAGCGAGGCGACCGTCTCGCCGTCGGAGACGACGTGGACCCCGCCGCTGACGATCAGGAAGAGGCCGTTCGCCGGGTCGCCCTGGCGGACGATGACGCGGCCCGCCGGGAACTCGACCTCGGCGGCGATGGCGGCGATGGCGCCGAGGTCGTCGGGCTCCGCGCCGGCGAACAGCGGGACCGACCGGAGCGCCTCGTCGTGCGGACCGCTTGGCATGGACCGGTACCCTCCCTGCGTGCCGCGCATCGTGCGCGCCGGACCGACGGGCGTCAAGGCGACCGGGGTCCTTCCGCGGCCCGAAGGCGCGGGTGTACCATCGCGGCTCATCGCGGACCCCGAGCCCCGCGGTGGAGAGGGAGGGCCGATGGCGGGTCGCGACGAGATCGTCGACACGATCGCCGGGTTCGCGATGTTCGCGGATCTCCAGACGCCGCAGCTACAGGCGGTCGCCGGCCAGTTCGAGGAAGTCTGGTTCCCCGACGGCGAGCGGATCCTCCGCCAGGGCCTCACCGGCTCGGGCTTCTACGTCATCCTCGACGGCGAGTGCTCGGTCCTCGTCGACGGGGAGGAGCGGGCCAGGCTCGGCCGGGGCGAGTTCTTCGGCGAGGTGTCGATCCTCCTCGGCGAGCCGCCGACCGCCGACGTGGTCGCCCTCCGGCCGGTCCGGGCGCTCGTCCTCGGCGGGCCGGCGGTCGAGGCCTTCCTCGTCGCCCATCCGCGGGTCATGTACCGGATGCTCCAGTCGCAGGCCCGTCGCCTGCGGAACGCCAACCGCTGGCGCGCCTGAGCGTGGCGGTCCGATGACTCCCGAGCCCACGATCCCCGTCGGGCCGGACGGGCGCCCGTTCCCGCCCGGCGACTACCCGGTCGTCGTGGTCGGCAGCGGCCCAGGCGGCCTCCAGCTCTCGTACTCGCTGCGGCGCCTCGGGATCGACCACGCGATCGTCTCGGCCGACCCGGGCCCCGGCGGCATGTTCCGTCGCTGGCCGTTCTTCCAGCGGCTCCTGTCGTGGACGAAGCCGTACGCGCCGCACGAGCGCGGGACCCGCGCCTACGAGCGCTACGACTGGAACAGCCTGCTGGCCGACGAGCCCGAGGCGGCCTCGCTCCAGGCCGGGCTGATGGACGGGACCTCGTCCTTCCCGTCGCGTCCGGAGATGGAGGCGAACCTCACCGCCTTCGCCGACCGCACCGGGACCGCCGTGCGGTACGGCTGTGCCTGGACGGCGACGCGGCGGGAGGACGGGCCGGATGGCGAGCGGTTCGTCCTCGAGACCGAGGACGGCGAGTACCGCTGCCGGGTCGCCATCTTCGCGGTCGGCGTGGCCGAGCCATGGGACCCCGCGGTCCCCGGGATCGAGCATGCCCACCACTACGCGGCCGTCCGGCCCGCCCGGTCGTACGCCGGCCGGCGGGTCTTCATCCTCGGCAAGCACAACTCGGGCTTCGAGCTCGCCTCGGGCCTCCTCCCGTGGGCGGGCTCGATCACCCTCGCCTCGCCCTCGCCGGCGAAGCTCTCGGTCGTCACGAAGTCGCTCGTCGGCGTCCGGGCCCGCTACCTCCAGCCGTTCGAGGACCACGCCCTCGGCGGCGGGGTCGGCATCCTCGACGCGACGATCGAGGGGATCGAGCCGCGCGACGGCGCGCTCGCCATCCGGGTCCGCCGGACCGACACCGGCGCCGAGCTCGGCTTCGCCGCCGACGATGTCATCAGTGCGACCGGCTTCACCTGCCCGCTCCGCGACCTGCCCGGCCTCGGCGTCGCCACCTTCGGTCAGGCCGCCCTGCCGGCCCAGACGACCTGGTGGGAGTCCGCGTCGGTCCCGGGCATCTTCTTCGCGGGGACGATCACCCAAGCCCAGGCCGGGCTCAAGAAGCACGGCATCCCGCCGAACTCCGGGGCCGTCCATGGCCATCGCTACAACGCCCGGATCCTCGCCCGGCGGTTGGCCGAGACGCGCTTCGGGCGGCCGGCGGTGCGCCCGTCGCTGGCACCCGAGGCGGTCCTGCCGATGCTCCTCGAGGAGGCGACCTGCGCGCCCGAGCTGTGGCACCAGAAGGCGTTCCTCGCCCGGGTCGTCTCGGTCTCGCCGGAGCTCGGGGTGCGCGACGAGGGGATCGTGCCGCTCGCGTCGTTCGTCGACGAGGGCCCCGATGCGGCCGTCGCGATGACCGTCGAGGCCGACGGCGCGGGCTCGATCTTCCCGGTCGCCTACGTCCGGGCCGGCGGCACGATCCGGGAGGTGGCGCTGCCCCCGCACCCGCTCCTCGACTTCTCGACCGCCGAGCACCGGGCTGCGCTCGGTGACGCGATCGCCCAGCTCGGTCTGCCCGGGGCCTGACCCGGCGGCCCGATGGACCTCGTCGACGCCGCGATCGCCGGCGCGCTCGCGGGCTACGGCGTCGCGATCCCCGTCGGGGCGATCGCGGTGCTCATCGTCGAGACGGCGGCGCGCCGCGGCGTCCGGATCGGGGCGGCGGCCGGCCTCGGCGCCGCGACCGCCGACGGCATCTACGCCACGCTCGCGGGCCTGTTCGGGGCTGCGATCGCGGTCGCCCTCGCGCCGTTGTCCGTGCCGCTCCGCTGGCTCTCGGTCCTCGTCCTCGTCGGCATCGGCGGCCGCGGGCTGCTCCTCGCGGCCCGGGGTCGGCCCGCCGACGTCGTCGCCGGGGCCGACGGCGTCGCCCGCGACGCGGCCGCCGGCTCGGCGCTCCGGACCTACGCTGGCTTCCTTGCCCTGACGATCCTCAACCCGATGACGATCGCCTACTTCGCGGCGCTCGTCCTCGGGCTGCCGGCGGTCCAGGGCGGGGCCGGCGCGCGGCTCGTCTTCGCCCTCGCGGCGTTCATCGCCTCCGCGTCGTGGCAGCTCCTGCTCGCCGGCGCCGGCGGACTCCTCCACCGGCACGCCTCGCCCGGGGCGATCCGGGCGACGAGCGTCGTCGGCAACCTCGTGATCCTCGGCTTCGCGGCGCTGATCGCCCGGGACCTGATCGCCGGCTGAGCCGCGCGCTCAGACGAGGTGGCGGGGGATCGACGCCCGCTCGCGGCGCTCGTGGAACCGCTCGCCGTCGAGGTCGACCTCGAGGTCGACCGCCAGGTCGAACGCCTCGACGGTCGAGCGAAGCGAGGCGGTCGCCCGGATGTCGACGATCGCCGAGCGCTCGATCCAACGGTAGACGACGGCGCCATCGAACGTCGTCGCGAGCGGGTCGTCGTCCGACGCGGTCATGACGAGGTGCTCGCTCGCGAGGAGCGATCGACCGTCCGGCAGGATCGTGGTCCCGCCCTCGTGGGTCTCGACGGTGACCGTGCCGGCGAGCACGTCCTCGGTGACCGTCCAGCGGGGCGGCTCGTCATCGCCGTCGCCGACCGCGGGGACGTCCGGCGGGTCGGTCCGGAACGAGGGCACCGCCACGTCGCCGTCGCCGCCGGCCTCCGGGACGACCGGCAGGACGAGCCGCGAGCCGTCCGGTCCGCCGAGATGGACGGCGAGCTCGCCGAGGTACGGCGACGGCCAGATGACCGGCCAGTAGGCGGTCGAGACGACGAGCCGCAGCCGGTGACCGGCCAGGAACCGGTAGCCCGACGAGCGGAGCGGCACCGTCACGTCGTATCGGACGCCCGGCTCGAGCGGGGTCGGCGCGGCATGGCCGTCGCGGTGGGTCAGGTTGAGGACGCCCGCCGCGACCTGGTGCGGGACGCCGTCGGGCGCGACGTCCATCAGCCGACAGACGAGGGACATGACGGGGACGTCCGCCGACACCGCGAGCGTCGCGGCGGGCACGCCGAGGATCGAGACCGCGGCCTCGAGCGGCGCCGACGTCCAGACGAGCGACCGCGCCTCGTCGGGCCGGGTGTCGCCGCCAAGGCCGTTGGGGGCATCACCGGCGCCCCACGACAGCGCGGAGCGGGTGCCGACCGTCGGGCGGTGCGGCAGGCGGACCACGGTCTCGGGTCCGTCGACGGCATCGCCGGTCAGCCGCCCGCGGTCCGGCTCGTCGCCGGGCGCGAGCCGCCACGACCGCGGCGCCATCGCCGGGTGGGGGAGGGCCGAGGCCGCCCGCCAGCGGCCGGGCCAGGTCACCGGGAAGCGCTCCGGTGGCGCCCACTCCCGCTCGAACCAGGTGAACGGCGCCTCGTCCATCGTCCCGTTCGGGACCCCCATGAGCCAGTGGTCGAGGAAGCGGGTCATCTCGTGGAGCTCGTCGATCCCCGGGCCGGGGAAGGCGTCGTGCGGCCACGAATGGACCCAGTTGCCGACGATCGACCGGCGCGGAGCGGTGCACCGCTCGTGCATCCGGAGGACCGGGTCGACGTAGCTGTCGTTCCAGCCGCCGACCTGCAGGATCGCCGCCTCGATCGCGTCGTAGCGCGGGGCGAGCGAGCCCTGTCGCCAGTACGGCCCGTCGGCCTGGTTCCGGAGCCAGGTGAAGAGCCAGGTCGGGGTCGCCTCGAGGCGGGCTCGCCACTCGTCGCGCCAGCCGGGTCCGCGGAACGACGGATCGGGCGGCATGGCGTTCATCGCGACCTGGCTGACCGCGTACTGCGAGAGCTCGCTGACGGTGACGCAGCCGCCCCGGTAGTGGACGTCGTCGAGATAGCGGTCGTCGGTCGCGTAGAAGGGCACGATCGCGGCGAGATGCGGTGGCCGGAGCGCCGCGACCTGGATCGCGGTGAAGCCGCCGTAGCTGATCCCCCACATCCCGACCCGGCCGCTGCACCACGGCTGGGCCGCGAGCCACTCCACGGCGTCGCAGCCGTCCAGCGTCTCGGCAGCGGTGTACTCGTCGAGGGCGATCCCGCCCGAGGAGCCGGTCCCCCGGACGTCGACGCGGCAGACCGCGTAGCCGCGCCGGGCGAACCACTCGCCCCGGGCGAGGTCGGCGTTGCGGCGCCAGCTGTCCTTGCCGTACGGGATCATCTCGAGCAGGGCGGGGAACCGCTCGTCCGGCCGATCCGGTCGCGGCACCGGGAGCCACAGGTTCGCCGATAGCTCGACCCCGTCGCGGGCCGGGATCCGGACGTCGAAGCGGACCTCGACCTCGTGCTCGGGCCCGCTCGCCGGGCGAGCGCCGGGGGTGGGGGCGGGGACCTCGGGTGTCGGCACGGGACCGAGTCTACGGGCCGGCGCCGGCTACGATGGGGACATGCTCGAGGAGCGCATCGGCCCCTGGGTCCGCCGCGCCCGGCGGACGGTCTACCGGAACGACTGGATCGAGGTCCTCCATGACGACGTGACGCGGCCCGATGGGGTCGCCGGGATCTACGGCGTCGTCCACTTCCGGAGCCTCGCGGTCGGGGTCGTCCCGATCGCCGACGATGCCCGGATCCTCCTCGTCGGCCAGTGGCGCTACACGCTCGATCGGCCGTCATGGGAGATCCCCGAGGGTGGCGTCCCATTCGACGAGGACCCGCTCGAGGGGGCGCGGCGGGAGCTCGCCGAGGAGACCGGCTACCGGGCCCGGGAGTGGCGCGAGCTCCTCCGCCTCCACACCTCCGACTCGGTCACCGACGAGGCGGGCGTCGTCTACGTCGCGACCGGGCTCGAGGCCGGGGAAGCCTCGCCCGAGGGGACCGAGGACATCGAGCTCCGTTGGGTCTCCCTGGCCGAGGCGCTGGCGATGATCGACCGCGGCGAGATCACCGACGCGATGAGCCAGGTCGGGCTGCTTCGGGTCGCCCTCGAGCGCTCGACCCGCGGTCGGTAGGTCTCGGGATCCGTCGCGGTCCTCGCACCCCGCTGGCGCGGGCCGCGGCCGTGTGCTACCCATGCCGGAGCGTCCCGCCCCGTCGATCCGAGGACCCACCGTGACCGACCGCGCCGTCGAGCCGACCTACGAGCCGTCGCCGAACCGGATGGCCCGGACGGCCATCGAGCCGTCGCTGCCGCGACGGGCCTACCTCGATCCGGCGTTCCACGACGCCGAGCGGGCCGCGATCTGGCATCGCGAGCTCGTCCTCGTCGGACGCGAGGAGAGCCTCGCGGCGGCCGGCGACTACCTCCATGTCGATCTCGCCGGCGAGCGGATCCTCGTCGTGCGGACCCGGACCGGGGAGCTGCGCGCCCACGTCGATCTGTGCCGCCACCGCGGCAGCCGGCTCGTCCTCGACCCACCCGCCATCGACACCTGCGCCGGGCCGCCGGGCCCGGCCGGGACGTTCCGCGGGGTCATCCGCTGCCCATACCACTCCTGGACGTACGAGCTCGACGGACCCGTCCGCGGCGCGCCCTTCCTCGGCGAGGCACCCGACTTCCCGCGCGAACGGTTCGGGCTCCACCCCGTCGCCGTCGCGACCTGGGGCGGCTTCGTCTTCGCCAGCCTCGACCCGGCCGCCCTCGACGACCCGGCGGGGCGGCTCGCGGCGCAGCTCGGGCCGATCCCCGGCCGCGTCGCCCGGTACCCGCTGGCCGACCTCCGGATCGCCCGTCGGATCGTCTACGACGTCGCCGCGAACTGGAAGGTCGTCGAAGAGAACTACAACGAGTGCTACCACTGCGCGGGCGTCCACCCGGAGCTGTGCCGGATCGTCCCGGCCTTCCGGGAGGGCGGCGGGGTCGACCTCGACTGGGACGACGGCGTGCCGCAGGCCGACGGGACGTGGACGTTCACGATGACCGGCACGAGCGACCGGTCGCCCTTCCCGGGCCTCTCGCCCGAGGAGCAGGTCCGCCACAAGGGCGAGCTCGTCTATCCGAACCTGATGCTGAGCCTCTCGGCCGACCACGCGGCGGCCTTCATGCTCCTGCCGGACGGCCCTGGTAGGACCCGGGTCGTCGTCGACTTCCTGTTCCACCCCGACGAGATGGCGAGGCCCAACTTCGACCCGTCCGACGCGGTCGACTTCTGGGATCTCGTGAACCGCCAGGACTGGGTCGTCTGCGAGGCCGTCCAGTCGGGGATGTCGTCGAGTCGCTTCGACGTCGGCTACTACGCGCCGATGGAGGACCTCTCGCTCGACATGCGCCGCTATGTCGCCGAGCGGCTCGGACCGGCGGCGCTCGACGCGGGACCCGCCGGGTGAGCGGATCCACCGGCCCCGGCCCCGGCGCCGGCCAGCCGCCCGAGCCGCCGGGCGAGTCGGCGGCCGGCTGGACCGGCCGGCGCGAGTGGGATGCGGCGGTCGTCGGCCTCGGCGCCCTCGGCTCGGCGGCGGCCTGGTGGCTGGCGGCGCGGCTCGGCGACCGGGTCGCCGGGTTCGAGCGGTTCGCGCTGGGCCACGCGAACGGCGCCTCGGCCGACCACTCGCGGATCATCCGCCGCTCGTACCACCGGGCCGACTACGTCCGGCTCGCCGCGCGGGCGTACGCGAGCTGGGCCGAGGTCGAGGCGGCCGCCGGGCTCGGGCCCGCCGAGCGGATCGTGACGCTGACCGGCGGCCTCGACCTGTTCCCCGTCGGCGCGGCGATCGGCGAAGCCGACTACGTCGAGGCGATGACCGCCGCCGGCGTCCCGTTCGAGCGCCTCGACGCACGCGAGGTCATGCGTCGCTGGCCGGCGTGGCGCCTCGCCGACGACACGGTCGCCCTCCACCAGGCGGACGCGGGCATCGCCGATCCGTACCGCGGCAACGCCGCCCACCGGCGGCTCGCCCGGGCCGCCGGCGCGACGCTCTTCGCCGGCAGCCCGGTCACGGCGATCCGGCCCATCGCGGGCGGCCACGACCTCGTCCTCGTCGACGGGTCGGTCCACCGGGCCGGCTCGGTGGTGATCGCGGCCGATGCCTGGACGAACGAGCTGCTCGCCTCCTTCGAGCGGCGCCTGCCGCTGACGGTGACCCAGGAACAGGTCACCTACTTCGCCGCGCCCGACGCCGCCGCGTTCGCGCCGGAGCGCTTCCCGGTCTGGATCTGGATGGATGACCCGTCGTTCTACGGGTTCCCGACGTACGGCGAGCCGGGTCCCAAGGCCGCCCAGGACGTCGGTGGTCGCGAGGTGAGCCCTTCGACGAGGACCTTCGAGCCCGACCCGGACGCGCTCGCCCGGGTCGAGGCCTTCCTGGCCGCCCGGCTGCCGGGCGCCCTCGGGCCGCGGCTGTCCACGAAGACATGCCTCTACACGATGCCGCCCGACCGGGACTTCATCGTCGATCGGCTGCCGGAGGCGCCGGGCGTGGTCGTCCTGCAGGGCGCTGCCCACGCCTTCAAGTTCGCGTCCGCGCTCGGCGCGATCGCCGCCGAGCTCGCCCTCGACGCGGCGACCCCGGCGGCTGGCGAGATCGCGGCGTTCGGGATCGACCGACCGGCGCTCCGGGAGCCCGACGCCGAGCGACGCTTCCTCGTCTGACCGGCCCCCCAAGCTGGCCGCCCGACCCGCCCGCTGCGCCGCCGACTTGCGGCGGCGGGTGCCGGTGTGCGAGAGTCGGCCCGTGCCCCGTGCCGGCGGGGGTCGATCGGACGGGGAACGGGCGGGCGACGAGGCGGGACGGCCCCGCACCCGCGGCTCGAGGAGGACGTCGATGGCACGCTCACTCCGCGCCCGAGGAGCCCGCCTGGCGGGCGCGCTCGGCCTTGCCGGGGCGCTCCTGCTCCCGGCCCTGGCCCCGGTGGCCGCCGCGGACCCCCTCGTCCTCAAGGTCGGCGGCACCCAGGACAACGACTCGCTGAACCCGTATGGCACCGCGCTCGTCGTCGGGTACGAGGCGTTCCTGCTGTCCTACCAGCTGCTCGTCGACTTCGGCCCCGACCTCGAGCCGATCCCCGGCTTCGCCGAGACGTGGGAGCGGGCCGCCGACGGGAAGTCGTGGACCTTCACCTTCCGCGACGACATGCTGTGGTCGGACGGTGAGCCGGCGACCTCCGCCGACGCCTGCTTCTCGTTCCAGCTTGCCCTCGACGCGATCGCCAACGAGGGCAGCGTCGGGCTCGGCTACATCGACCCGAGTGTCGCCGACGCCGGGCTGACCAAGGTCGAGTGCCCCGACCCGACGACGATGATCGCCTACACCGAGGACGCCTCCGGCCGGATCCTCCAGACCTACGTCCCGATCCTGCCGAAGCACGTCTGGGGCGAGGAGACCTGGGAGACGATCGGCAACGTCGAGTTCGAGCCGCCGCTCGTCGGCTCCGGGCCGTACCAGGCCCAGGAGTGGAAGACCGGCCAGTACATCCGGTTCGCCCGGAACCCGAACTTCGCCCTCGAGCAGGGCGCGGCGGACGAGGTCTACCTCCAGTTCTTCTCGGGCGCCGACACGATGCTCCAGGCCCTCAAGGCGGGCGAGATCGACTACGCGGCCGGGATCAACGCTGACCAGCTCAAGTCGCTCGAGGGTGAGGCGGGCATCGAGACGGTCGTCGGCACGGCGAACGGCTGGACCCAGCTCGGCTTCAACGCCTACGGCGAGGGCACCGGCAACGTGATCCCCGACGGCGGCCCGTCCTCGAAGGCGCTCCTCGACCCGGCCTTCCGTGATGCCCTCGGCTACGCGATCGACAAGGAGCTCCTCGTCGAGCGCGTCCTCGGCGGCTTCGGCGACGTCGGCACGACGATCGTGCCGCCGGTCCTGAGCCAGTGGCACGTCGAGCCGGCGAACCCGCGGACGTTCGACATCGAGGTCGCCAAGCAGAAGCTCGATGCCGCCGGCTACGTCCTCGACGGTGATGGGAAGCGGCTCGACAAGGAAGGCAACGTCCTCAACCTCCGGCTCTACATGCCGGACTCGGACGCCAACTACCCCAAGGCAGCCGAGTTCATCGAGGGCTGGTTCACGGAGCTCGGCATCGGCCTCACGACCCAGGTCTTCGACAGCGACTCGCTCGTCGACCTGATGCTCCCGCCGGAGGCCGGCGAGGGCTACACCGCCGACTACGACCTCTTCATCTGGGGCTGGTCGGGCAACCCCGACCCGAACGGGCTGCTCCAGATCTTCCTCTGCTCGGCCATCGGCTCGTCGTCGGACAGCAACTGGTGCAACGAGCAGTACGACACCTGGTACGACGAGCAGAACGCCGCCCAGACCGCCGAGGAGCGCGCGGCGATCCTCGACGACATGCAGCAGCTCGCCTACGACGACGCGCCGTACCACATCCTCTTCTACGACGCGAACCTGCACGCCTACCGGACCGACCGGTTCACCGACTGGCAGAAGCAGCCGTCGGCGAACGGCACGCCGCTCTACGCCTACGGCACCCTGAACTACACCCTGCTCAAGGATGCGACCGCCGTGCCGAGCCCCGAGCCCTCGCCGTCGGCGGGGGCCTCGAGCGGTGCGTCCGCCGCGCCGTCGGCGTCCCCCGACGACGGCGGGAGCACCGGCGGCGAGGGCGACAACACCGTCCTCATCGTCGCCCTCGTCGCGCTCGCGGCGATCGTCGTCGTCGGCCTCGTCCTCGTGGCGCGGCGGCGCGGCGGAGGCTCGGCGGAGGAGGAGTGACCGGCGCGGTCGCCATCGGCGCCGCACGCGATCCCGGACGGAGGGCCGCCGGCCGGCGGCCCTCCGGGTGACCTGACACGGGGCGACGCCGGTGAGCGCGCGCTACCTGGGCCGCAAGGCCATCGGGGCGCTGGTGACGATCTTCCTGATCGTCACCCTCAACTTCGTGCTGTTCCGGATGATGCCCGGCTCGCCCGAGCGGATCCTCCTCCGGAACCCGTATCTCTCGCCCGAGGTCATCGAGGCGACGCGGGAGGCGTGGGGCCTCAACGACCCGCTCTTCCCGATCGTCATCGAGACCGAGCCCGAGGCGGACTGCGTCTTCGGGCCCGGCTGCCGGCTCGACGTCTACCTCACCGCCGACAACCAGCTCTTCGCCTACTACGGGGCGATCCTCCAGGGTGACCTCGGCTACTCGTTCAAGTACCGCGGCCAGCCGGTCACCGAGGTCATCTCGACGTTCCTCTGGCCGACGCTCCTGCTCATCGGGATCGCCGAGGTCTTCGCGATCGTCATCGGCCTCGCGGTCGGCTCGTACGCCGGCTGGAAGCGCGGCGGCTACGGCGACCGGATCGGGAGCGGCATGAGCCTGATCCTCTACTCGATGCCGTACTTCGTCATCGGGATGCCGCTGATCATCATCTTCGCCAACACGCTCGGCTGGTTCCCGACGTCGGGCATGTGGACGCTCGGGGCGACATACACCTCGCCGCTCGACGCCCTCCTCGACCTCGCCAGCCACCTGGTCCTGCCGGTGGCGACCGTCGCCCTCGGGCTCATCGGCGGCTACTCGATCCTCATGCGGTCGTCGATCATCGAGACGCGCGCCGAGGACTACATCACGACGGCCCGGGCGAAGGGCCTCGCCGACGACCGGATCCTGCGGGCCCACGCCTTCCCGAACGCCCTCCTGCCGATGGTGACGATCATCGCCATCAACCTCGGCTACGTCGTCGCCGGCGCGATCACCGCCGAGGTCGTCTTCAACTGGCCCGGCCTCGGCACGCTGACCGTCGAGGCGCTCGCCGCCCGCGACTACCCGGTCCTCCAGGGCATCTTCCTGCTCGTCTCGATCGCGGTCGTCGTCGCCAACTTCCTGGCCGACATCATCTACGGCTTCCTCGACCCGCGGGTGCGCTCATGAGCGCGGCGACGACGACCCCGAACGTCCGGGCCGAGCGCTGGCGGCTCCGGGCGAAGAGCGTCCGGACGTTCGTCCGCCGGTTCGGGGCCCGGACCGACGGCGTCGTGGGCTTCGTGATCCTGCTCATCTTCTCGATCCTCGCGATCGCGCCCGAGCTGTTCGTCGGGCCGCTCGAGACGGTGATCACCGCGACCGGCGGTCCGCTCGAGCCGCCGAGCGCGGAGCACATCCTCGGGACCGACGAGCTCGGCCGCGACATGCTGAACCTGACCGTCCACGGGGCCCGGATCTCGATGACCATCGGGCTGCTGGCGACGCTGATCACGATCTTCGTCGGGGCGGTCGTCGGGATCGTCGCCGGCTTCACCGGCGGCCGGACGGACAACGCCCTGATGCGGGTGACCGACTTCTTCCTCGTCCTGCCGACGTTCGTCCTCGCGATCATCCTCGCCCCGCTCATGCTCGAGGTCCTCGGGCCGGGCACGGAGATCTTCGGGATCCGGGCGACGCTCATCGTCATCGTCATCGTCATCGGGCTGACGTCCTGGGCGGTCACCGGCCGGATCATCCGGTCGCAGGTGCTGTCGGTGAAGGAGCGGGCCTTCGTCGACCGGGCCCGGGTCGTCGGATCCGGATCCGGCCGGATCATGCGCAAGCACATCTTCCCGAACGTCGTGAACCTCATCGTCGCCCAGGCGGTCATCACGTTCTCGCTGGCGGTCTTCACCGAGACGACGCTCTCGTTCATCGGCCTCGGCGACCCGTTCCAGCCGTCCTGGGGCCAGATCCTCAACTCCGCCCAGGCCGCCGGGGCGCCCGGGCTCGGGGCGTGGTGGTACATCGTCCCGCCGGCGGCCTGCGTCGTCCTCGTCGTCCTCGCCTTCACCCTCGTCGGCAATGCCCTCGACGACATCCTCAACCCGAAGTCGGCGGGCCGGCGATGAACATGCCGCTCGACGATCGCGGCGACTTCGCCGACGCCCTGCGTCGGGCGGAGTACGACGAGGTCGCCGAGGACGAGGCGCTCCAGCTGGCCCGGGCCCAGGCGGCCGGGATCGTCCCGGCGGTCCCCGGACCGCTCCCGGCCGACGCGGCCGCCGTCGCCGCGGCCGCCGCGGCGATCCGTGGCCGTCGCCAGTGGCCGCTACCCAAGCAGGCCGACCCGAACGCACCGCTCCTCGAGGTCCGCGACCTGCGGACCTGGTTCAAGCTGCCGGACGGGTGGGTCAAGGCCGTCGACGGGGTCAGCTTCTCGCTCGCCGACGGGGAGGCGCTCGGCCTGGCCGGCGAGTCGGGCTGCGGCAAGACGACGACGGCCCTCTCGCTCGTCCGGATCCTGCCGAAGAACGCCCGGATCCGCTCCGGCAGCATCGAGCTGTTCGGCATCGACCTCGTGTCGAAGACCGAGGAGCAGATGCGCCGCTACCGGTGGCGCGAGATCTCGATGGTCTTCCAGGGGGCGATGAACGCGCTCAACCCGGTCCGGACGATCGGCGAGCAGATCGCCGAGCCGCTCGTCGAGCGCCTCGGCGAGCCGAAGGACCGGGCCGGGCGCCGCGGCGGCGAGCTGCTCGAGCTCGTCGGGATCCCCCGCAAGCGGGCCGCCGCCTATCCGCACGAGCTGTCGGGCGGGATGCGGCAGCGGGCGATGATCGCCATGGCCCTGGCCTGCGACCCGGCGATCGTCGTCGGCGACGAGCCGACGACCGCGCTCGACGTCATGGTCCAGGCCCAGATCCTCGAGCTGCTCGAGCGGCTCCGCCGGGAGCTCGGCCTGTCGCTCGTCCTCATCACCCACGACCTCTCGGTCATCGCCGAGACCTGCGACCGGGTCCTGATCATGTACGCCGGCAGGGTCGCCGAGGAAGGACCCGTCCGGCGGATGTTCGGCGCGCCGCGGCACCCCTACACCCAGAAGCTCCTCGGCGCATTCCCGAACATCCACGCCGACCGGCGGACGCTCGAGACGATCCCCGGGTCGCCGCCCGATCTCCGCCAGCCGCCGCCCGGCTGCCGCTTCCACCCCCGCTGCCCGGTCGCGATGGACGTCTGCCGCGAGGTCGAGCCGCCGGAGGTCCGCTTCCCCGACGGCATCCGGGTCGCCTGCCACCTGTACCCGGCCGGGCGCGATGGCGCGACGGCCGTCGCGCCGCCGACCGACGCGTCCGCGGTCGCCGGGACGGTCGCCTCGACGGCGGTGGCTCCGGGCGGTCCGGGCGCCGGGGGTCCGCCGTGAGCGGCGAGGACCTCTTCCGGGTCGAAGGCCTCGAGGTCCACTTCCCGATGCGCGGCAGCCTCCTCGACATCCTCCTGCGGCGGCCGGTCGGGGCGATCCGGGCCGTCGACGGCATCGACCTCACGATCCGGCGCGGCGAGGTCCTCGCGCTCGTCGGGGAGTCGGGTTCCGGCAAGACGACGACGGGTCGGGTCATCGTGAAGCTGACCCGCCAGACGGCGGGCCGGATCGAGTACGACGGCCAGGACGTCTCGTCGCTGTGGGGCCAGAGGCGCCTGCGGGACTACCGCCGGCGGGTCCAGATCATCTTCCAGGACCCGTACGAGACCCTCAACCCCAAGCAGACGATCCACGACTTCGTCGCGGAGCCGCTCGAGGTGAACGGGCTCGTCAAGTCGCTCGCCGAGAAGGAGGAGCGCGTCCTCGCCGCGCTCGACGCGGCCGGGCTGCGCCCGGCGGCCGATTTCGCCTTCCGCTACCCCCACGAGCTCTCGGGCGGCCAGCGGCAGCGCGTCGTCATCGCCGGCGCCCTCGCGATGGGCCCCGAGGTCGTCGTCGCCGATGAGCCGGTCTCGATGCTCGACGTGTCGATCCGGACCGAGCTCCTTCGGCTGATGCTCGACCTGCGCGAGGAGCGCGCCCTGACGTACCTCTTCATCACCCATGACCTGTCGCTCGCCTGGGTGATCGCCGACCGGATCGCGGTGATGTACCTCGGCAAGATCATGGAGCTCGGGCCGGCCGACCGGGTCATCCGGGCTCCTCACCACCCGTACACCGCGGCGCTCGTCAGCGTGTCGCCGACGCCCGACCCGCCGCAGGCCGGTGCGCCGCTCCAGCGGACGATCCTCGAGGGCGAGACGCCCGACGCGGCGCGGATCCCGCCGGGCTGTCGCTTCCACCCCCGCTGCCCGCTCCGGTTCGACCGCTGCGAGACCGAGGCGCCGCCGCTCTTCGACGTCGGCGGCGGGCAGACCGCGGCGTGCTGGCTCGCCGAGGGCGGGAAGCCGCTGCCGACCCTGCCAACGGCCGGCCGACCGGTCGCGGCCGGCGCGACCGGTCCCGCGGGCGCCGGCGATCCGGCGACCGACGCCGCGTCACCCGCCGGCGACGGAACGACCGGGCCGGCGGGCGCCGACCCGGTCGCGGGCTAGCCGGCTCGGGGCGACCGTCAGGCCGCGGCGGCCTCGCGGTCGCCCATCGCGGCCCAGATCCCCCAGGCGATGACCGCCCCGACGATGGGTCCGACGAGATAGATCCAGAGGGCGCCGAAGTCCATGGCGAGCACGGCCGGGCCGATCGATCGGGCCGGGTTGACCGACGCGCCGGTCAGCGACGCGATCGCGAAGTGGATCCCGACGAGCGTCAGCGGGATGACGATCCCGGCGACGGCGGGGCTCTTCCGGGTCGAGGCGAGGATGACCAGCACGAACGCCGCGGTCATGACCGTCTCGGCGACCAACGTCCCGATGTCGTTGCCCTCGAGGCCACCGCTGGGGGCGGTGAGGACGGACGTGGCGCCGGTCTCGCCGAAGAGATAGACGACGAGCGCCGCGGCGCCGATCGCGCCGACGACCTGGGCGACGATATAGCCGACCGCGTCGAGCGGCGTCGTCCGGCGGTCGAGGACCATCGCGACGGTGACGGCCGGGTTGAAGTGGCCGCCCGACACGTGGCCGAACGCGTAGACCGCCCCCAGCAGGCCGAGGCCGAACGAGAACGGCACGGCGAGGAACGGCGTTACATCGGCCGCGATGGCCGCCTGGACCGACGTGAAGCCGATCGCGAAGAAGACGAAGGTGCCGACCAGCTCGGCGGCGTACTTGCGCGGGTCCATCCGACTCCCCTGGGCTGCGGGTTCCCTCCGGGCGCCGGATCGGCGTCCGGCGCGTGCGGGCCGCATTGTCGCATCCGCGCCCCAGGCGCGGCGGCGCAGCGGGTCGCGACTCGACCTCTCAGCCGCGGTAGCGGAAGCAGCCCGGCAGGTGATCGTCGACGAGCCCGACCGACTGCATGAAGGCGTAGACGATCGTCGACCCGACGAATCGGAAGCCGCGCCGCTTCAGGTCGGCCGAGAGCGCATCGGAGACCGGCGTCGTCGCCGGGAGGTCGACCCATGTCGTCCCGGCCGGGCGCGTCGGCGGCGGCGACGGGCAGCGGCCGGCGAGATACGCGGCGAGTGAGCCGTGCTCGGCGATGACCTCGAGGGCGTGGCCCGCGTTCGCGATGGTCGCGTCGATCTTCGCCCGGTTGCGGACGATCCCGGCATCGGCGAGGAGGCGTGCCCGGTCGGCGTCGTCGAAGCCGGCCACGACGGCCGGCTCGAAGCCGCGGAAGGCGGACCGGAACGCCGCCCGCTTGCGGAGGATCGTCGACCAGGACAGGCCGGCCTGGAACGACTCGAGGGCGAGCCGTTCGAAGAGCTCGGTGTCGTCGACCACCGGGACCCCCCACTCCTCGTCGTGATAGCGCGCCATCAGCGGGTCGACGCGTTCGTCGCCGGCCCACCAGCACCGCGGGCGGCCGCCGGCGTCGGCCGCGGCGACCGAGCTGCCGCTCACTGCGCGATCGGCCAACGGATCCGGGCGACCGCAGTGACGATGCCGTCGCCGACGACCGTCGGGCCGCCGAGCACGACGAGGCGTGCCGGCTCCAGCCGCTCGACCTCGGCGGCGACCGCGGCCGGGATGGCCGTCCCCTTCACGAGCAGGAGCGGCCCGCCGAGCGGCCCGCCGGCGAGGGCGTCGGGGAAGTCCAGGCCCGTCGCGAGGTGGACCCGTGGCTCGGTCGACCCGTAGACCGCGGCCGAGATCGCCGCCGCCGTCTCGTAGCGGTCGACGCCGGCCAGCCGCTCGACCGTCGGCCCGAGCGAGGCGAGCCAGGCGGCCGTGTCCTCGCCGACCGCCGACGGACCGCCGAGGACCCGGATCGTCGTCGGCGCGAGCCGGCCGACGAGGTCGGCGATCCGCGTCGCGAGCGCCTCGTCGGGCAGCGCGTCGCCCGGGACGAGGACGACCGGG
This sequence comes from uncultured Anaerolineaceae bacterium, assembly GCA_964483405.1. Taxonomy (GTDB): domain Bacteria; phylum Chloroflexota; class Limnocylindria; order Limnocylindrales; family CSP1-4; genus CAZABC01. The sequence continues at coordinate 100,670 of CAZABC010000002.1, read as the reverse complement.
GCCCCCAGGCGGGCGGCCGCCGCGCTGCCGGCGAGGGCGTCGGGGAAGGTCCGGCCGGTGGCGACGAAGATGGTCTCGACCGGGTCGGCGAAGGCGTCCTCGACGACCGCGAGCGCTGTATCGTAGCGGGTCGGCCCCGAGAGCCGGGCGACGTCGGCGCCGTACGCCCCGAGCGCCGCGAGGACGGTGTCGTCGACGACCGACGGACCGCCGACGACCCGGATGCGGGCGGGCCCGATCCGCTCGAGCTGCTGCGCCGCCGCCGCCGGCACGGCGTCGGGCCAGACGAGGAGCACGGCGCCGCCGCCGAGAGCCGCTGCCGGCCCGGCGGCGAGCGCGTCCGGGAAGTCGAGCCCGGACGCGACGTAGACGACCGAGGCCCCCGGCTCGACGCTGGCGGCCGCGATCGCCGCCGCCGTCTCGAAGCGGTCGGGGCCGAACCGGCGGATCGCGTTCGCGACCCCGAGCTCCGGGCCGAGGTAGAGCGACAGGATCTCGTCGCGCGACATGCCGGCGATGGCACAGGCGCGGACTTCGCGCTGCGGCAGCCAGGTGACCGACGGTCGGTCGACCTTCGCCCCGCAGACGTCGCTCTCCCCGCCCCAGTAGTGGGGCAGGAAGAACCGGCCGTCGCGGCGCATCGTCACGGTCCAAGTCGCGGCGACGGCGTCCTTGATCGACGCGGCGATGACCCGCGGCTTCCCGTCGCCGTTGAGCGGGTCGTAGACCTGGTCCCAGCTGTCGTCTCGGACGTGGTAGCACTCGCCACCGTCCGTCTCGTACCAGCCGCGCGGCGACATCAGGTAGTAGAGGGCGTACTGCTTGACGGCGATCGCCCCGACCCGGAGCGCGGCCTCCGGGTAGCTGGCCGGCCACTCCCACGACATGACGTTCTCGACGTAGGTCCGGAAGGGCACCGTCTCGACCGTCCCGGTCTCGGTCCGGAGCACCCGGATGGTAAACGGCGTGGCGTAGGACGTCGGCCACGGGGCGCACGGAGACGCCGCGGAGGCGGGCGCGGCCCCGATGGAGGCCCCGGCGGCGGTCGCGAGGGGCAGGGCGAGGATGGCGGCGAGGGCGAGCCGCGCGAACCGGACGAACATACGTCGGGGGAGCCTACCGGCCGGCCGGCGATGTCGCAACCACCCGACCGTACCGGCCCGGACGACACCGGACCGCGGCGGTACGCTCCGACCGATGGATCCGATCGTCTATCTCGGACACGGCGCGAGCGGCGACGCGTCGTCGATGGCTCCCTGGATCGACGGGCTGGACCGCCGCGGGATCGAGGCGCACGCCCTTTCGCTGCCGCGCCGGCGGGCCGAGGACGCCGTGCCCGCGCTCCTGGCCCAGGTGCCGGACCGCCCGGGCGTCATCGTCGGCGGGCACTCCTACGGCGGTCGGGTCGCCAGCCTCGCCGCCGCCGGCGGCGAGCGGGTCTTCGCGGGACTGGTCTGTCTCAGCTACCCGCTCCACCGACCCGGCGCCCCCGAAGGCGAGACGCGGGTCGCCCACTGGCCCCGCGTCGCCTGCCCGGCCCTCCTCCTGTCGGGCGAGTCGGACCCGTTCGCCCGGATCGACCTCCTCCGCGCGGCGCTGCCGCTGCTGCCCGACGGCCGGCTCGTCACCTGGCCGCGCCTCGGGCACACCCTCCGACCGGTCGCCGAGGCGGCGCTCGATGAGATCGCCGACTTCGTCCGCGAGGTCGGCCCGGCAGGCTGAGGTCGTCCGCTACTCGTCGGCCGCGCGCCAGGCGTCGCGGAGCTTCATCCGGCCCGTCGTCTGGAGGACCGCGCCGGCGTAGATCCGGCCGCCGACGACGAAGAGGACCCAGATCGCCGCGACGGTCAGGACGAACGAGACGCCGATCTCCCACGGCTCGATCGCATCGAGGGCCGCCCGGAGCGGGACGACCATCGGCGCCGAGGGCGGCAGGAAGGTCATGACCGCGCGACCGTCCCGGTCGGGTCGTCGCCGACGGCGAGGAACGCGAGGAGGTACGACGCCGTTGCCACGATCGTGATCGGCGTCGAGGCGTTCGAGGCTTCCTCCATCCGCGTCGCGAGCGAGCCGAAGAAGCCGAGCGCCGTCGCGTACAGGATGTAGCCGAGGAAGAACCAGATGACGAGCTGGACGATCGCCCCCGGCGTCGTGGCGGGCAGCTCGAACGACCCGAGCGCGACGGCGGCCACCGCGCCGGCGATGAGGAACGAGGCGAGCTGGACGAGGCCGAGGACGCCGATGCCGAAGACCTTGCCCATGAGCAGGTCACGCGGCCGGACCGTCGCGAGGACGACCTCGACGACGCGGCTCTGCTTCTCCTCGACGACCCCCGTCAGGACGGTGAAGCCGAACGAGAAGATGCCGATGAAGATGAGGACGATCCCGAGATTGGCGATGAGGAGGCTGGCGGCCTCGCCCTCGGTCTCGGGATCCAGGGCGACCGTCTCGGGCGGCGTCGAGACCGTGGCGAACTCGGCCGGTGGGATGCCGGCTTCGTCGAGGAAGGTCGCCTGGCGCAGGCCGACGACCGCCGTCGTGGTGATGGCCTGGACGGTCGGGTCGGCCGTCCGCTCCACGACGAGCTCGCCGCTCGACGAGAGGTCCTCGGGGACGACCAGGAGCGCGTCGAGCGCTCCCTCGGCGAGGTCGGCCTCGCCCGCCGACCGGTCCGCCACCGGCACCACGACGACCGACTCGTCGTAGGCGAGGCCGGTCGCGACGAGCGCCGCGTCGAGCCCCGCCGGTGCGGGCTCGAGGAGGCCGATGTCGAGGTCGTCGTCGTCGCCGAAGAGGAGCGCCGGGAGGGCGAACGAGCCGATGACGAGGAGCGTCGTGAAGACCATCGAGAGGATGAAGCCGCGCGACCGGCCCCGCTCGAGGATCTCGCGACGGGCGACGAGCCAGACGCTCCGGGCCCGGCTCATCGGACGTCGCCCGGCGTCGGCGAGCCGTCGTCGACGGCCGCCATGAACAGCTCGGAGAGCCGGGGCGGCTCGTAGGTGATCCGCCGGATCGTCCCGGCGGCCCGCGCGCTGGCGAGGAGGTCGTGGAGGTCGGCCGTCTCGTCGACGAGCACCTTGACACGGTCGCCGTTGCGCTCGACGAGGGTGACGTCGCCTCGACCGTCGAGCCAGCGTCCGCCCGATCCCGCGACCTCGACCTCGAAGTGGCGCCGACCCGAGGCCGACCGGAGCGCCTCGATCGGGCCGTCGGCGACGATCCGCCCGCGGTGGATGATCGCGACGTCCTCGCAGACATCCTCGACGAGGTCGAGCTGGTGGCTCGAGAAGACGACGCCGACGCCTGTGGCCGCCCGTTCGCGGAGGACCTCGGCCATCGTCGCCGTCCCGATCGGGTCGAGGCCCGAGAACGGCTCGTCGAGGATGAGCAGCTCGGGCTCGTGGACGAGGGCGGCGGCGAGCTGGACCCGCTGCTGGTTGCCGTGCGAGAGGTCCTCGAGCTTCGACTTCGCCCGGTCGGCGAGCCCGAAGCGCTCGAGCCACCGGGCGGTGCCGGCGGCCGCGTCGCGGCCGGACAGGCCGTGCTGCTGGCCGAAATAGGCGAGCTGCTCGGCGACGCGCATCCGCGGGTACAGCCCACGCTGCTCCGGCATGTAGCCGAAGCGCAGCCGGGCCGACCGGTCCACGCCGCGACCCGCCCAGCGGACCTCGCCCCGGTCGGGCCGGGCGAGCCCGAAGACGCAGCGCATGGTCGTCGTCTTGCCGGAGCCGTTCGGACCGAGGAAGCCGAGGATCCGGCCGGGCCGCGCGACGAACGACGCACCGTCGAGTGCCGTCACCGGCCCGTACCGTTTCGCGAGGTCGTCGATCTCGAGCATCCGCACCCCCCCGGGTCGAGCACCCCTCCCGGCCCCCGCGGGAGTGTCGCCGGGCCAGCATCCCGGCCGACCGCGCCGGCTGTCAAGGGCGGCCGCCACCGGCGTATCCTCTGGCCCCGATGCAGCCGCCGTCCGATCCCGCCGTCCCCGCCAGCCCGCGTCGCGACATCCTCCGCGGCGCCCCGCCCGCCGTCCCGGCGGTCCTCGTCTCGGCCGTGACCGAGGCCGCCGAGCTGCTCCGCGGCGACGGGGCGATGGCCTATCTCCTCGAGCCGGTGACCGGCGAGCTGCGATTCGCCTGCGATGCCGGGATCGCCGACGAGCGCCGCCGCGACCGGGTCCGGCGGCTGCGCCTCGCGCCGGGCGAGGGGATGTTCGGCCGGGCCGTCGCCGAGCGGCGGGTGGTCTCGACCGGCGACTACCCGGCGGACACGTCGTTCCGGCATGCGGCCGGCCCCGACCGGGTGGTCCGCCGGCTGGCGATCCGGTCGATGGCGGTCGCGCCACTGATCGCCGGGGACGAGGTCGCCGGGGCGCTCGGCGTCTTCTCGGCGACGCGCGACGCCTTCGACGCTGCCGACGTCGCCCTCGTCCGGGCGCTGGCGGACCACGCGGCCGCCGCGATGGCGAACGCGCGGCTCATCGACGACCTGGCCCGCTCGCGCGAGGCGCTCACCCGGCGGGCGGACATGGAGCAGGCTCTGCGGGAGATCGCCGCCCGGATCGCCGAGCTCCGCGACACGCCGTCCATCCTCCACCTGATCGCCGCCGAGGCGGCCCGCCTGCTCGGCCGGGAGCGGGTCTTCATCAACATCCTCGACGATGCCTCCGGCGACGCCGGCTGGACCTGGTACTCACCGACCGAGGTCGGGCGCGACCCCTGGTCGGCTGCCGAGTCGATCCGGGCCGGCGAGGGGGTGACCGGCAAGGCGATGGCCGACCGCCGGACGTTCGCGACCGGCGACTACCTGCGCGACGACCGCTTCGTCCATCGCCCCGGGCCCGACCGCTACACGCGGCGCCTCGGGCTGGCCTCGGCGATCGCGGTCCCGATGTTCGACGGCGACACCGCGATCGGGGCGATGCTCGTCGAGGCCCGCGAGCGCGACGCCTTCGACGAGACCGACGCCGCCATCCTCGAGGCCCTTGCTCGGCAGGCCTCGATCGCCCTCGCCAACGCCCGGCTCATCGAGGCGCTCGACGGGTCCCGCGAGCGGCTGGCGCGCCGGGCCGACGGCGAGCGGACGCTCCGGGCGATCGCGACCCGGATCGCGACGGTCCGCGACCCGGCCGAGCTGCTCCAGCGCGTCCTCGACGAGGCCGCCGCGCTGCTCCGCGCCGAACGTGCTCAGATCGACCTGACGGAGCCGGTCGACGAGCGCTGGCAGTGGAGCTTCCCGGTCGGGGTCGAGCCGTCGCGTCGCCCCGGTCGGGCGCGCCGCGGCGGGATCGCGACCCGGGCGATCGAGCTCGGTCGGGCCGTCCGGACCGGCGACTACGTCCGCGACCGATCCTTCCGCCACAGCCGGTCCGCCGACGCGTTCATCCGCGCCTCCGGCCTGCGGTCGGTCATCGCCGCGCCGGTCGTCGGCGAGACCGGTCTGCTTGGCGTGCTCCAGGTCGGCACGAGCGTCACCGACGCCTACGACGAGCTCGACGCGGACCTGCTCGAGGCGCTGGCCGGGCAGGCGGCGGCCGCCCTGACGACGGCCCGCCTCATCGTCGCCCTCGACGCCTCGCGGGGCGAGCTCGGTCGGCGGGCCGAGGCCGAGCGGACGCTCCGCGAGATCGCGGCGACGGTGACGGCCCTCCGCGACCCGCGCGAGGTCATCAGCCGGACGATCACGGCGGCCGAGAAGCTCCTCCGCGGCGACTACGCCGAGATCGGCCTGGCGGTCGGCGGCGGCCCGTCGGAGTACGCCGGGAGCACCTCGCTGCCGCGACCACCGACGGGTGCGCCGGGGTCGCCGATCGTCGTCCCCGGCGTCGGCGTGTCCGGGCTCGCCTTCAAGCAGCGCCGGGCCGTCCGGACGGGGGACTATCTCGCCGACCGACGGTTCGAGCACGGGGCCGGCATCGATGCGTTCCTCGTCAAGCATGGGATCCGCTCGGCGATCTCGGCTCCCCTCGTCATGGAAGAGCGAGCGGTCGGGGCGATGACGGTCGTCAGCCGCCGGGCCGACGCCTTCGACGACGAGGACGGCGCGCTCCTCCAGGCGCTGGCCGACCAGGCCTCGATCGCGATCGCGAACGCCCGGCTCATCGACCGCCTCGAGGCGTCCGGGGCCGCCCTCGCCCGGAGCGCGGAGGCGGAGCGGACGCTCCGCGAGATCGCCGCCCGGATCACGAGCGTCCGCGACCCGGCGGTGATCCTCGAGCGGATCTGCGCCGAGGCCGGCCGGCTGCTCGCCTCGGACCGGGCGGCCATCTACCTCGAGGCGCGCTCGGGGATCGGGCCCGGTTGGACCTGGGTCGACGCGTCGGGCACGACGACCGGCCCGCCGAGCGACCCGATCCTGCCCGGCTACGGCGTCGTCGGCCGGGCGCTGGCCGACCGCGGCCCGTTCTGGACCGACGACTACCTGCGCGACCGCCGGTTCCGCCACCGCCGCGGGACCGACCGCTACATCCGCCAGCACGGCTTCCGATCGGTCCTCGCTGCGCCGCTCGTGGATGGGGACGATCCGATCGGCGCCCTCCTCGTCGAGTCGCGACGGGCCGGCGCGTACGGCCAGGTCGACGCCGACCGGCTCTCGTCGCTCGCCCAGCAGGCCTCGATCGCGATCGCCAACGCCCGGCTCATCGAGCAGCTCGAGCGATCGGGTGGGCTGCTCGCTCGGCGGGTCGAGCGGGAGAAGTCGCTCCGCGGGATCGCGGCCGGCATCGCCGCCCTGCGCGAGCCGGCCGAGGTGCTCGAGCGGATCGTCGGGGATGTCAGCCGGCTCCTCGGGTCGGACGGTGCGCACCTGACCTTCCTGGCCGAGGACGGGACCCACCTCGTGCCGGCCGTCCTCACTGGCGCGACCGACGCGGCGACGCACGACTGGATCCGGGCGATGCGCTTCCCGCTCGTCGGGGGCATCAACGGCCTCGCCGCGACGACGGACACGGTCGTCTGGACCGAGGATTACCTCGTCGACCCGCGGATCACCCCGCACAGTCCCGCCGACATCGCGACGGCCGAGCGGATGGGCCTGCGGGGCATGGCGGCCGCGCCGCTCCGAGGGCCGTTCGGTGACGTCATCGGCACGCTCGCGGTCAACTTCCGCGCGCCGCGGGCCTTCGACGAGGACGAGCTCGACCTCCTCCAGGGCTTCGCCGACTTCGCCGCGATCGCGTTCGTCAACAGCCGGCTCCACGAGCAGCTGGCGGCGTCCGAGGCGCGCTACCGGTTCCTCGTCGACAACCAGCCCGACATCGTCTTCTCGGCCGATGCCGACGGCACCTTCACCTACATCAGCGATGCCGTCGAGCGGTCGCTCGGCCGGCCGGCCGCCGAGGTCGTCGGCCAGCACTTCAGGGTGCTCGTCGACCCGGCGACGATGGCGGTCGCGGCCGAGCGGTACGCCGAGGCCGCGGCCGACCCCGGGCGCGAGGTTCGGACGCCGATCGTCCTGGTCCACCGGGACGGGACCCGCATCCCGTTCGAGATCGTCGCGGCCGGCTTCCTCCGCGACGGGACCTTCGCCGGGGTCCATGGGTCGGCTCGGGACGTGTCGCAGCGGGAGCGGCTCGAGCGCGAGCTCCGGCGCTCGGCGGCCGACGTCGCCGCGGCCCAGGAGCGGGCCCACCTCGCCCGTGAGCTCCACGACTCGGTGACCCAGGCGCTGTTCTCGATGACCCTCGTGACCCGGACCCTCGAGGTCCTGCTCGAGCGCGACCCGGCCCGGGCGGCCGAGCAGCTGGCGATCCTGCGCGACCTCCAGCGCGACGCGCTGGCCGAGATGCGGTCGCTCATCTTCGAGCTCCGGCCGGGCGGCCTCGAGCACGACGGGCTGGCCCAGGCGCTGCGGACCCACTGCGCGGCCGTCGAGGGTCGGGTCGGCGTCCCGATCCAGCTGACGATCGACGACCGGCTCTTCGACGAGCGCCTCCCGATCGAGGTCGAGGACGCGCTCTACCGGATCACCCAGGAGGCCCTCCACAACGTCGTCAAGCACGCGGCCGCGACCCGCGTCGCCGTCGACCTGACCCGGGTGGAGGGCCGGGTCCACCTCACGATCGTCGACGACGGCCGCGGGTTCGATCCCGCCTCGGTCCCGGACGGCCACCTCGGGCTGACCGGGATGGGCGCGCGAGCCGAGCGGATCGGCGGCCACCTCGAGGTCCGGTCGAGGCGCGGCGGCGGGACCCGGATCGAGGTATCCGCGCCGGTCGAGGGTCGGACCGCCACGGCGGTCGTGCCGTCGCTCGCCGATCCCGGACCGTCCGCCGCATCGGCCGGATGACGTAGGCCGGACGCGACGCACGCCGGTCGCCGCCGTCCGGCCCGCCACCCACCATGGGGCGCGTGATCGACCGACGCGCCGACCGCCGACCCGCCGCCCCGACCCTCGCCCCGCCCGTCGCGCGACGCGTGGTCGTCGTCGACGCCGACCACCGGGTCCGCCACAGCCTCGCCGGCCTGCTCGCCGCCGAGGGCCGACTCGAGGTCGTCGGCCAGGCCGGCGACGCCGGCGAGGCGCTCCGCTGCTGCGAGGCGCTCGCGCCGGACGTCGTGCTCGTCGATCCGCGGCTCCCCGACGTCGACGCGGGGACGGCCCTGCTCGCGGTCCTCCGGCGGCGGATCCCCGGGGTCCGCCTGCTCGTCCGCGGCACACCGCAGGGCGACGGCCCCGGCTCAGCGGGCGGCCTCGCCGACGGGATCCTGCCCGCCACGCTCGAGCCGGACGAGCTCGTCGCGCGGGTGTCGGCGGTCGCCGAGGGCTGAGCCCTCCGCGACGGCTCAGCTGACCTCGACCACCCGGTAGCGGACGTCGTGGCCGGCCGGCATCCGGACGACGACCTCGTCGCCGACGACCCGCCCGAGCAACGCCCGACCGACCGGCGAGCTCGTCGAGATCCGTCCGTTCGACGGGTCCGCCTCGGCGGTGCTCACGAGTCGGTAGACGAGGCGCTCGCCGTCGATCTCGACGGTCACGGTCGACCCGAGGAGCGCCGTGTCGCCGCTCGACGCCTCGAGGATGACGGCGTTCCGCAGGCGCGCCTCGAGCGACTGGATCCGCCCCTCGATGAAGCCGAGCTCCTCGCGGGCCGAGTGGTACTCGGCGTTCTCCCTGAGGTCGCCGAGCTCCCGGGCCGTCGCGACGCGCTTGATCGTCGCCGGTCGTCGGTCGACCCGGAGCTCGTGGAGCTCGGCCTGCATCCGGTCGTGGCCCTCGCGCGACAGCTCCACGACCCCGCCCGCCGAGCCCGGCACCGCGATCGGCGCCGTCGGCTGCGCGCCTGAGTCGAGGTCGCGGTCGCCGGGACGGGCCGAGTCCGCCCCGTGCGCCGGTCGCCTCGCCGCCGGATCGCGGGGCGGCCGCGGCGTCCGCGGTGCCCGGGGTGCGCCGCCGACCGGCGTCGCGACCGCCGGGGCCTCGGCCGGGTCGACGACCCGGACCGTCATCGCGGGGACCGCCGGCTCGACCGGCTCGGGCAGGAGCGCCCCGCCGATGCCGTGCGCGCGCCGCTCCCCGGTCGGGCGGCGCAGGACGGCCCACGGGAGGACCGGATCGTCCGCTCCGGCCTCGGGACGGGACGGTGCCACCCCGGCCGCGGCGGCGTAGGCATCGAGGAGCGCGTCCTCGTACTCCTCGGGGGCGTCGGTCGTGGCCCACCAGACCAGCGCCCGCTCGAGCCCGCGGAGCGTGTGGAGCCAGTGCCCGCCGGCGTACGGGCGTCGGTCGCCGAGGACGGTCCTGCGGAGCGCGCCGACGCGACCGCCGACGCTCGCCGGAGCGGACCCGACGAACAGGACCCGCTGGTCCGCCCGCCAGAACGCGGCGAGCCGGGTCGCGAGTGCCTTCGAGGTCGGCCGCTCGCCGTCGAGCCGCAGGTCGGGGACCCGCTCGATCCACTTGCCGACCCGGGTCAGCTCGATCGGCGCGGTCGGCAGCGGGGCCGGCAGCTCGACGACGTAGACGCCGGGTCCCTTCGCCGGGACGGGCTGACCCCACGGCACCGGCCCATCGGGCAGCAGCCCGACGGCACGGAGGAGCTCGGGGGCGGTCACGGTCGTCGGCATCGGACGAAGGGTACCCGCTCGGGGCCGTACACTCCCCGCGTGCGTCGCCTCGTGGCCCTCGTCGCCCTGGTCGCCCTCGTCGTCGCCGGTGTCGTGGCCGGCCCGGGCCTCATCGCCGGCGCCGGACCTGACCGGACCGTCGCCGCGGCGTCGCTGCCGCCCGGCGGCGGGGTCGCCAGCCCGCAGCCGTCCGCCTCGCCCGCGCCCTCGCCGTCGCCGGCCGCCTCGCCCTCGCCGAGCCCGGCTCGCCCCAGCCCGCCCGCGCGCCGACCGCTGCGATCGGTCGGCGACCCGCGGCTGCAGGCGATGATCGCCCGCTGGGCGAAGGCCGCCGGGGTCCCGGGGCTGAGCGCGGCGGTCGTCTACCCCGACGGCCGGCTGTGGGTCGGGACGGTCGGTGTCGCCGATGCGGCGACCGACGAGCCGGTGACGCCCGACACGGCCTTCGCCCTCGCGAGCATCACCAAGACGTTCACCGCGGCCGTCGTCCTCCAGCTCGTCGACGAGGGCGTCCTCTCGCTCGACGATCGGGCAGCCGACCTGCTCCCCGAGGGCGGGTTCCACCCGGCGATGACGCTCCGCGATCTCCTCGACCACACGAGCGGCCTCAACGACTACTTCCGGGAGACGGGGATCGAGCCCGCCCTCAACGCCGATCTCCACCGGGTCTGGACGCCCGAGGAGATCCTGGCCGAGTTCGGGATGACCCATCGCGTGCCGCCGGGCACGTTCTGGCGCTACTCGAACACCGGTTACCTGTACCTCGGGCTGATCGCGGAGCGGGCGACCGGGACGCCCTGGGACCGGCTCGTCCGGGACCGGCTGCTCGACCCGCTCGATCTCGACCACGCCTTCGTCCAGGGGTCCGAGTCGCCGCGCGGCCCGCTGGCGGAAGGGCATCGCGGGACGCCCGGCGCCCACCGCGTCCTCGGTGGCGACGACCCCCTCTCGCCGTTCACCTCGGTCGTGACCGCCGCCGGACCCGCCGGCGCCATCGCCGGGACGGCCGAGGATGCCGCCCGCTGGGCTGCCGCCCTGTACGGCGGCCAGGTCCTGTCGCGAGCGACGCTGACCGCCGCCATCGCGGACGTCGACCGGACGGCCGTCCACTTCCCGCGCGTTCCGTACGGCCTGGGGGTCCAGGTCATCCCGATCGGCAAGCAGGTGACCTGGGGTCACAGCGGCACGTTCACCGGCTTTCGGGGTCACGTTCGCTGGCTGCCGGATCGGCGGATCGCGGTGGCGCTCCTGACGAACCAGAGCCGGGTCGACCCGGCCCCGCTGATGCGGAAGCTGCTCGAGTACGTCGCGGTCACCGAGCCGATCCCGGGCTGCCAGACCTGCGACTGACCCGTCCGGCTCAGGACGTGGGCTCGCCCCGTTCGGCGGGCGCGCCCGCAACGCCGGGCGGGCCGTCGGTCGGCTCCGCGCGACGCCGGATGATGCCCCCGATCCGGCGTCCGGTCGCCGACGCGCCGCTCGCGACGCCCCGGCGGGTCAGCGATACCCCGGCCCCGATCCCGGCCCCGACGCGCGGCGCCACCCGCCGGCCGACGTCGCCGCCGACGCGGATCCCCGCCCGACCGGCGACGACCGCGGCCCGCGCCGAGAGGAGGAGCAGGCGTCGGCCGAGCCTGGCGCCCCGCCGGGCCAGCCAGCGTGCCGACAGGCCGATCGTGGTGAGGTCGTCGTCGAGGTCGGTCGGCGCGAGGCCGGCGGAGGCCAGCAGCCGCATCCGGGTCGGCTCGTCGAGCGCCCGGAGCGCCGCCCGGATGGCGAGCATCACGACGGCGACGTCGTCGAGCTGGCCGAGGACGGGCACGATGCCCGGCACCAGGTCGATCGGCGAGGCGAGGTAGGCGGCGGCGGCCAGGACGCCGGCCTTCTTCACCGCCGGGAGCCGCGGCTCGCCGGCAAGACCCCAGGCCAGCTTCAGGTAGCGGGGCAGGCGCCGGACGAGGCGGCCCCATCGCTCGGTCGGGAACGGGTCGTCGGTGCCGGCCGTGGCGCCGGGCGCGGTCCAGGCCCCGCCCGGTACGGCCTCGGCGGCCCCGGGATCGTCCTCGGGGACGAGGATCACGACTTCGCGGAAGCCCTTCGGCGGCATCGACGCCTCCGTCGCGGGTGGTCGGCCCGTCAGGCCGAGGTGCTCGAGCGGGGACGGCGGGCGGGGCTGGTGCCGCGCGAGCCACCGCCCCGTGCTCCGTTCCCGTCGCGCGACCCACCGCCACGCGACCCGCCGCCGCGGGCGCCACCGGGCACGCGGACGGGCCGCGGCTCGACGTTGCGGTCGGGGACGAAGCCCTCCTCCACCGTCCATGGGATCGCCTGCTTCAGGAGGCGCTGGACGCCGCGAAGGAGGTCCGCCTCGTCGATGCAGACGAGGCTGATCGCCTCGCCCTCGAGCCCGGCCCGGGCGGTCCGGCCGATCCGATGGATGTAGTCCTCGGGGTCGAACGGGAGCTCGAAGTTGACGACGTGCGGCAGCTCTTCGATGTCGAGGCCGCGGGCGGCGACGTCGGTGGCGACGAGGACCCGGACCTCGCCGGCCTTGAACGCCTCGAGCGCCTTCGTCCGCTCCGCCTGGTTGCGGTCGCCGTGGATGGCCGTCGCCTCGAGCCCGCGCCGGTCGAGCCAAGACGCGAGTCGCGCCGCTGCGAGCTTCGTCCGGGTGAAGACGAGGACCTGCCGGAGGTCGCGCGTCCGGATCAGGTGGGCCAGGAGCTCCTCCTTGCGGTCGCGGTCGACGGGGTACACGAGCTGGTGGACCCGGTCGGCCGTCGCGTTCGGCGGGGCGACCGCGATCCGGACCGGTGCGTCGAGGAGGCGGTCGGCGAGCGACCGGACGTCGTCGCCGAAGGTCGCCGAGAAGAGGAGGTTCTGGCGCTGCGACGGGAGGGCGTCGAGGATCCGGCGGATGTCGGGCAGGAACCCCATGTCGAGCATCCGGTCGGCCTCGTCGAGGACGAGGATCTCGACCTGGCCGAGGTTCGTCGTCCGGCTGCCGATGTGGTCGAGGAGCCGGCCCGGCGTGGCGACGAGGATCTCGACGCCGGCGAGGAGCTGCTTCGCCTGGGGGTCGATCGGCACGCCGCCATAGACGACCGCGGTCCGGAGGGGCGAGTGGATGCTGTAGCCACGGGCCATCTCCTCGACCTGGACGGCCAGCTCGCGCGTCGGCGTGAGGATGAGGCAGCGGACCGGATGCCGGGCCGGCGAGTAGCTCGCGTTCGCGTGGCCGCGGAGTCGCTCGAGGATCGGCAGGACGAACGCGGCGGTCTTGCCGGTGCCGGTCTGGGCCGTCGCGAGGACGTCGTGCCCGGCGATCACGACGGGGATGGCCTGCTGCTGGATCGGCGTCGGCTCCGTGTAGCCCGCGTCCTCGACGGCGCGGAGCAGCTCGGGCGACAGGCCGAGGTCGGCGAAGGTCAGGGCATTCCTCCTGGTCCGCCCCGGGACCAGGGCGGTGACGATGGGCGCGGTGGCCCGTGGGACGGGTCGACACGCCGGCGGCGGCAGCCGCCGGCGGCCGGCGCAGGCGGCAGCCGCAGGATAGCCGATGCGGGCCGCGAACCACTCCCGGGGGCCCTGTACGGTGCGTGGGCGCGCCGCGATCTCGCCCCGTGACGGCGGCGCGGGACCTCCGCCGGGGCGGCGCGGTACCTCCGGGTCTGGACGGCGTCGACCCGGCGCCGCAGGCTCGGATCCGATCTTCGCCCGACGGAGCCGCAGATGCCCGTCCCGATCGAGGCCTACACGGCCGACGGCTCGTTCACCGGCCTGGTCGACGTGGCCGGTCGGCTCCGAGACGCCCTCGAGACGCTCGACGAGGTCCGGGTCGTGCAGATCCAGGGGATCACCCTCGACGGAGCCGCCGTCGCGTCGGCGACCGAGTCGGTCGCTGTCGAGGGCCTCCTGCTCGTCGTCCCGTCCGAGGCGGACGTCCCCGTCCACGCGACCTGGCACGCCGTGACGATCGACGTCGGCCCGTACCGGTTGACCGGCGAGCTGCCGACGATGCCGGGCTTCGATCCCGGACGGGCGCTCGCCCGGCCGACCGGCGACTTCGTCCACCTTCGCTCCGTCGATATCGCCCTCCTCGACGCGCCCGACGCGGTCGTCGCCTCGCACGAGCACCTCCTCGTCAACCGCTACGCGGTCGACCGGGTCGAGGCCGGGCTCATGCTCGGCTTCTTCTTCCCCGGCGCCCACCTCGAGGTCCGGGTCCGCGACGAGCCCGGGGGGCCGATCGCCCCGTCGGCCGCGGATCCGTCACCGCCCCCGGCGCCTCCGATGCCGGGCACGACACCGCCCGACCTCGGCAGCCCGCCCGTGTCCGCCGCGAGCGGCTAGATTCGGGGCATGCCCCCGGCCACGCCAGCGCTGGCCGCGCTCGTCGCGGCGAAGGTCGCGCACACCGTCCACGCCTACGAGCTCGACGAGCGGGTCGACGCGCGCGGCGGGCGGCATGCCTACGGCGAGGAGACCGCGGTGGCCCTCGCCGTGTCGCCCGAGCGGCTCCTCAAGACGCTCGTGGCCGCGGTCGACGGGACGCTCGTCCTCGGCGTCGTCCCGGTCGCCGGCGAGCTCGACCTCAAGGCGCTCGCCGCCGCCGTGGGCGGTCGCCGGGCGGTCATGGCCGAGCCCGCTGCCGCCGAGCGGGCGACCGGATACGTCGTCGGGGGGATCAGCCCGCTCGGTGGGCGGCGGCGGCTCCCGACGGTCGTCGACGAGGGCGCCCTCGCCCACGCGACGGTGTTCGTCAGCGCCGGCCGGCGCGGGCTCCAGGTCGAGCTCGACCCGGCCGACCTGGTCGGCCTCACCGGGGCGACGATCGCGCCGATCGCCCGGGGCTGAGGCGGGACTCCGCCCGGGGACGCCGGCCTCAGACGGTCGTCAGGATCACCGGCCCGTCGTCGGTGATCGCGACCGTGTGCTCGAAGTGGCAGGCGAGCGATCCGTCGCGGGTGACGATCGTCCAGCCGTCGTCGAGCAGGCCTACGACCGGCCGGCCCATCGTCAGCATCGGCTCGATGGCGACGCAGAGTCCCGGCTCGAGCCGCATCCCCGCCGAGCGACCACGGAAGTTCGGGACGTCGGGCGGCTCGTGCATCGCGGTGCCGATCCCGTGGCCGACGCACTCGCGGACGATGCCGTAGCCGGCCGCCGTCGCTACGTCCTCGACGGCCCCCGAGATGTCGCCGATCCGGGCGCCGGGTCGGGCCGCGGCGATCCCGGCGATGAGCGCGAGGCGGGTCGTCTCGATGAAGGCGGCGATCTCCGCCGGCGGATCGCCGACGTAGAACGTGCGGGCCGCGTCGCCGTGCCAGCCGTCGACGATCGCGCCCGCGTCGATCGACACGAGCATCCCCTCGCGGATGACCCGCCTGTCGGGCAGCCCGTGGACGACCTCGTCGTCGATCGAGACGCAGATCGAGCCCGGGAACGGTGGCGTGGCCGGGTCGATCCGGTAGCCCTTGAACGACGGCAGGCCGCCGGCGGCCCGGATGTGGCGCTCGACGGCCGCGTCGAGCTCCGCGGCGGTGACGCCTGGCCGGAGGCTCGACTCGACGAGCGCGAGGACCTCGGCCACGAGTCGGCCCGCCCGCCGCATCTGCTCGATCTCGCGGGCCGACTTGCGGGTGACGGTCCTCACCCGGTCGCCTCGACCGGGTGGTCGTGGTGACGCGGCAGCGAGACGCGCTCGCCCGGCAGGGCGATCCGGACGTCGACCTCGGGGGCGACCTCGGCCGCGTGCTTGGCGAAGAGCGCCGCAGCGCCGGTCCGGCGATCGGCCCGGACCATGCCGAGCCCCCGGGGCCAGAACGTCCCCCAGTGGATCGGGATCGCGACCCGGGGCCGGATGAGGCGGAGCGCCTCGGCCGCCTCCCTCGGGTCGAGGTGGCCCTTGCCGCGGGTGGGGCCCCAGCCGCTGACCGGGATGAGGGCGATGTCGGGATCGCCGAGCTCGGCCATCCCGCCGTAGATGTCGGTGTCGCCGGCGAAGTAGATCCGGTGCCGAGCGCCCTCGAGGAGGTAGCCGAGCGCCGGTCCGGTCGGCCCGAGCGGCGGCCGCTGGCCGGGGTGGACCGCCTGGACGGCCCGGATCCGGAGGCTCCCGCGATCGATCCGGTCGCCCTCCGCGACCTCGACGACGTCGCCGACGCCGTTGCGGCGGAGGAACGGCCCGCCGCCGACCGGCACGAGGACCGTCGGATCGCCGGGCAGGAGCCGCAGCGAGGGCAGGTCGAGATGGTCGTGATGGAGGTGCGAGATGAGGACGAGGTCGACGTCGGCGTAGTCGGCCGGCGTCGGGACCGGGCCGGACCGGACGAGCGGCCCGATGATCGGGCGGAGGGCCGGGTCGGTGAGGATCCGATGGTCCTCGAGCTCGATCATGACCGTCGCGTGCCCGAGGAAGTGGATCCGCGGCTCGTGGCTCACGCGGTCATCGTCGCATAGCCGCGGCGGCGCGGCGCGATCGGCCGACGCGTTCGGCGCTACGCTCGGGGACGTGCACGACGACCGTCCGGCCATCGTCGTCCTCGGGCTCGGCGCGTCGCGACTCGTCGACCCGGGGCGGCGCGCCGCCTACGCCGCCGACGCTGCCCGAGCCGCGAGCGCCCGCGGCCATCGGACCGTCGAGGTCGTCGAGTGCCCCGATGCCGCGACGCTCCGCTCGACGGTCGCCGCCGCCGTCGACGCGGGAGCCGGACTCGTCGTCGCCGTCGGGGGCGACGGCACGGTCCGCGAGGCCGCTGCCGGCAGCGGGCCCCGCGACGTCGCGCTCGGCGTCGTGCCGGCGGGCACCGGCAACCTGCTGGCGTCGGCCCTCGGGATCCCGACCGATCGCCGGTCGGCCCTCGCGACGCTCCGGTCGGGCCAGGTCCGGGCGATCGACCAGGGCGCTGCGACCTGGGACACGGACGACCGGACCGGGGAGCCCGGCGGGTCGCCGTTCCTCGTCGCCGCCGGGATCGGGCTCGACGCCCGGTTCATCGCGGCGGCCTCGAAGGACGCCAAGCGACGCTACGGGATCGGCGCCTACCTCGTCGCGGCGCTCGGGCAGGTGGGCGACCTCCGGCCGCGCCCGGCCGTCCTGACGGTCGACGGCGTCCGCCACGAGACCGAGGCGATCGTCGTCCTCGTCGCGAACGCCGGCGAGGTGATCCCCGGGCTCCTTCGGCCGCGCCTGCCCATCCGGCCGGACGACGGCCGGCTCCACGTCTTCCTCGTCCGGGGCGGCGTCGTCGGCAGCGTCGTCGGCGCGCTGGAACTCCTCGCCGGCGCTGCTCCGGGCTGGGGCGCGACCGGCAAGGGCCTCCGGCTGGCCGGGACCGAGGTCGCCGTCGACATCGCGGGCGACCCGCCGGAGCCGGTCGAGGTCGACGGCGACCGGGTCGGCAGCGGCCGGATGACGGCCCGGGTCGTGCCCGGGTCGGTCCGGGTGATCGTCCCGCCGGCCTGACCGGGCTTGGGCCCGGGGTCGGACGGACCAGAGCGGGCGCTGTCGCTACGGGCTCGGCGAGGCGGCCGGGCTGGTGGCGGGACTCGGCGAGGCGCTCGCCCCGCTGCCGGGGCTCGGGGACGAGCTCGGTGTCGGCGGCTCGCTGATCGAGCGCTCGACCGCCGCCTCGATCTCCGAGAGCGGCTTCAGGCCGGTCACGATCTGGGTGCTCATCGGGCCGACGATCCGGATCGTCGGGGTCGACGAGACGCCGAACGTCCGACCCTCGGCCGTGTCGGCCTCGACCTCGGCGAGGACCGCCGGGTCGTCGAGGCAGGCGGTGAAGGCCGCCTCGTCGAGGCCGGCGAAGGAGGCCAGCCCGACCAGGCGCTCGCGGGCGAACGCCCCCTGGTTCTCACCACTCTGCGAGGCGAAGACGAGGTCGTGGTAGTGCCAGTAGGTGTCCTGCTGCCCGGCGCAGCGAGCGGCGACGGCCGCGTCGAACGACTCCTGGCCGAGGAACGCGAAGTCGCGGAACACCATCGTCGCCCGCCCGGTCGCGGCGTACATCCGCTCGATCGCCGGCTCGACGCCGTGGGCCTGGAGCCCGCAGTACGGGCACTGGTAGTCGGCCCAGACCTCGATCGTCACTGGGGCGTCGGGGTCGCCGAGGGCCATGCCGCGCTCATACCCGCCGGCCCCGCCGCTCGGCGACGGGGATGCCGCGCTGGAGGGCTCGGGGGTGGCAGCCGGGCCAGCCGCGAGCGAGCCGGCGAGGGCGAAGGCGACGACGCCGATCGCCAGGCCGCCGACGAGGGCGATGACATAGCCGAGCGGACCCCGGCCACCACGGGCCGGCTCGGCCGGCGGGGGCGCGGCCGGGGCTGCCGGCTCGGCCGGGGCCGCCGGCTCGGACGGGGCCGCTGGCGGCCCCTCGGGCGCGGGCGGCGGCGGGATCGGGGCGCCGTGCGGCGCGTCGTCGGTCGGGTTCGTCATGCGCGGAGTGTCGCCCGCCGAGCCGTCCGCCGTCCAACGGCTGTCGGTGCCGAGCGGCCCGCGGTAGCATCCGGCCATGACGACACCGCCGACCGCCCCCGTGACCAGCCTCCCGTTCACCGGCGATCCGGAGGCCGACGCCCTCCTTGCCACGGACCCGCTCGCCCTCGCCATCGGCTTCGTCCTCGACCAGCAGGTCACCGTCCAGAAGGCGTTCGCCGGCCCGCTCGAGCTCCGCCGCCGCATCGGCACGCTCGATGCCGCGGTGATCGCGGCGATGGACCCGGAGGCGCTTGCGACGGCCTTCCGCACACCGCCGGCGCTGCACCGCTTCCCGGGCTCGATGGCCGAGCGGGTCCAGGCGCTCTGCGCCGCGGTCGTAGCCGACCATGGCGGTGACGTCCGACGGGTCTGGACAGAGGCCCGCGACGGCGCCGACCTCCTCGCCCGTCTCCGGGCGCTGCCGGGCATCGGCGAGATGAAGGCCGCGACCATCGTCGGGGTCCTCGTCCGCCGATTCGGGCTCCGGCCGGATGGCTGGGAGGCGGTCATGCCGACCGGTCCGACGCTCGCCGACGTCGATTCCGCGGAGGCGCTGGCGACCTACCAGGCCCGCAAGCGCGAGATGAAGGCCGCGGCCCGCGCGGACGGCTGAGGCACGGGGCGCACCGGGCGCCGGCATGCCGCGACCGCCCTGGCGGGCCGTCGTCCTCGTCGGCTCGATGGGGGCCGGCAAGACGACGGTCGGCCGCGCGCTCGCCGAGCGCCTCGGGCTCCCGTTCGTCGACAGCGACGAACGGCTCGAGACCGGCGTGGCCGACGGCCGGACCATGACCGCGGCCGATCGCGAGTCGCGGCACGGCGTCGCCGCCCTGCACGCCGTGGAGGCGCGGGTCCTCCTCGATGCCCTCGCCATGCCGGGCCGCGCCGTCGTCGCCGCGGCGGCGAGCGTCGTCGACGACCCGGTCTGCCGGGCGGCGCTCGCCGACCCGACGGTCCGCGCCGTCTGGCTCCGGGCCGGCCCAGCCGTCCTCGTCGCCCGCCTCGCCACGGACGCCGCAGCCCACCGACCCCGGCACGGCCGGGACCCGGTCGCGTCGTTCCTCGACCTCGATGCGCGGCGCGCGGCGCGCTTCACCGGCGTCGCGGATCTCGTCGTCGAGACGGATGGGCGCGACGTCGGGATGGTCGTCGAGGTGATCCTCGACGACCTCGGCCCGCCCGCCTGACGGCGCGGCGCGAGCGCAGGTCGCGCGGCCGTCGAGCCGCCGCCCCGGCGCAGCCCCCTCGAGCCCGCCTCAGGCGGACGCGCCGCCGAGGACCCCGGACCCGGTGTCCATGGCCGGGACGACCGCCCCGGCCCGGTTCGGGCCGCTGATGACGGCGACCGAGACGCCCTCGAGCGCGGCGATGCGGGCCGCGTCGACGCCGAACAGCCAGCGCCCGAGGCCCGCCGGGAAGACGACGAGGTCGCCGGGCTTCGCGGTCGCGCGGAGCCAGGCCGGGCGTCCGCCGGTCATCGGCTCGACGGTCACCCCGTCCGAGGGAAGCGAACCGGCGGGGATCGCCACGCCCGGCTCGGCGCCGATGACGATCGGCAGGTCCGACTCGGCGAGCCGGCCGATCAGCTCGATCGCCAGACCGAGCTCGACGCGCCGGTTCGCGTCGAGGTCCGTAGCCCTGACCGCGACGACGACCCGCTCGATCGGGCGGTCCGACAGCGCGGCGACGACGACCGGGACGGGCGACGCCGCGACGAAGTCGTCGACCCGCCCGCCGAACACGAGCTCCGCCGTCGGCAGGCCGGCGGCGCGGCCGAGGAGGACCATCGTGCCCTCGTGCTGGACGATCGTGTTCCGGACGCCCTGGACGATCGACCGAGCGACGACGAACGAGGGCTCCGCCTCGACGCCCGACGCCCGGACCTGCTCGTCGATCGCGAGCGCGGTCGCCCTGGCCTCGGCCAGTGGCCGCCCCTCGTCGTCGGCGTGGACGTGGATCGGGACGATCCGGCCGCCGTCGGGTACGGCGATCGCCTGGCCGAGTGCGACGAGCGCCGGCGCGGCCGCGGCGTCGTCGATCGGCAGGATCACCGTGCCGCCGAGGCGGGCGGCCTCGGCCTCGCGCGGGGCGACGCGGGCGGCGAAGTACGACGCTGCGAGGGAGACGACGAGGAGGGTGACGACGCAGACGACGACGACCGCGTTGACCGTCGCCTCGCCGAAGAGCCCGATGTCGTAACCGACCTTCGTCGCGGCGAGGGTCGCGGCCGCCTGGGCGTACGACAGCGAGAACATCACCCCGGTCTCGGCGACCGAGTAGCGCGCGAGACGGCCGGCGATGACCGCCGCCAGGAGCTTGCCGCCGGTGACCGCGACGAGGAAGCCGGCCGCGAGGGCGAGCGTCTGCGGATCGAACATGACCGACGGGTCGATGAGCAGGCCGACCGAGACGAGGAAGGCCGGGATGAACAGTGACGACCCGAAGAACTCGACGATCTCGGCGAGCGGGCTGCCGCGTGGGACGAGCCGGTTGAGGGCGAGTCCGGCGAAGAACGCGCCGACGATGCCCTCGATGCCGGCAAGGTCGGCGACGACCGCCGCCGAGAGGAACCCGGCGAACACGAACAGGAAGCGCAGGCCCCGCTCCCGTCCGAACCCGAGGAAGAACCCGCGGGCCGTCCGCGGCAGGACGACGAAGCAGTAGGCAAGCAGGACGACGAGGCCGATGCCGAGACCGACGATGACCGACGGGTCGAAGCCACCGGCGATGAAGGTGCCCGCGACGACGGCGAGGACGAGCAGGGCGAGCGTGTCGGTGATGACCGTGGCGCCGACGGTCACGCTGACCGCCGGGTTCGTGGCCAGGCCGTAGCGGCGGACGACCGGGTAGACGACGAGCGTGTGCGACGCCCAGAGCGAGCCGATGAGGATCGCCGCGAGGAGGTCGTAGTCGAGACGGATGGCGATCCCCAGCCCGAGGCCGAACGGGAGGATGAACGTCAGCAGCCCGAAGCGGATCGCCGAGTTCCGGATCCGGGAGAAGGCCTTGAGGTCCAGCTCGAGCCCGGCGAGGGTCATGAGGTACAGCAGGCCGATGTCGCCGATGAACTCGAGCGCCGCGTTGCCGCCCACCAGGTCGAGCCCGGTCTCGCCGATGAGGAACCCGCCGATCAGCAGCCCGATGATCCCGGGCAGGCGGAGCCGCTCCGCGACGTACGGGGCGACGATGATGACCGTCAGGAGGACGACCATCACGCCGGCCGGACTGGCCAACGCCTCGCGCAGGTCCACGATCCCTCCGAACGCCTCCGAGCGACCCCGGCGGTCCGCGACGCGTCGTCGCGCCCGTCGCCGGCGCACGGTCACTCTACGGGAGTCGGCGGGTGGCGCGCTGGGCCGGGGTCCCTCCGCCGGCCCGCCATCCGGCGCCAGCCGCCAGGCCCCGCCGATCAGTTGAGGCGGCTGCTGCCTTCGCCCTCGCCGGGCGCGCCGCGGTCGCGGAGGAACCGCTCGATGTCGGCGATCAGGTCGTCGCCCGACGGCAGCCGCGACTCGTCGCTCATCCCCTCGAGGCGGGCGATGTACGCCCGGGTCGTCTCGTCGCCGGCGGCCGCCGTGTCGAGCCGCGCTCCGAGCTGGCGGGCCTCCTCGGGCAGGAAGCCGAGTGGCAGCTGGGCCTCGAGATGTCGCCCGAGCGCGCGGAGCAGCTCGACGGCCGCCGGCGCATACGGCCCGGAGACGTAGTGCGGGATCTGGGCGAACAGGCCGACCGCCGGGATCCCCGCCGTGTCGACCGCCATCTCGAGCGTCGAGAGCGCCGCCGCGGGGACCCGCAGGACGCCGGCCGGGCCGGCGGCGACCCCGCCGCGGAGCCGTCCGGGCTCCGACTCGGTCCCCATGATCGGCACGGGCCGCGTGTGCGGCACGGCGGCCGGGATGGCGCCCAGGCTGATCCACTCGCGGACTTCGAGCGCGCGGGCGAGCTCGACGACCGAGGCGCCCAGCGCGCGCCAGCGATCGTCGGGCTCCTGGCCGGTCATGACGAGGAGGTCGCGGCCGTCGATCCGGCAGGCCCGGACCGTCAGCTCGGGCCAGTCGATCTCGGTCAGCCGCCCGTCCACGATCTTGAGCGTCGGCCGGCGGGCGCGGTAGTCGTAGATCGCGTCGGGGTCGAACGTGGCCACGAGCTCGCCGTCTTCGGCGAGCTGGGCCGCGGCCAGGGTCGCCGCGGAGCCGGCGTCGACCCAGCCGTCGAGGGCGACGACGAGGACCGGTCGGTCGAGCGGGGCGTGGTCGTGGAGGTCGAAGACGCGCACGGGCGAAGGATAGCGGGAGCGCTCGCGATACCCGCCCATGGGGCGGGACGGCCAGGAAACCGCCGCGGCTGCGCGGCTACCATGCCGGGACTTCGGCGGGCGCGGCCCGCGACGACCCGATGAGGCGGCCGATGATCCGGACGACCCCGTTCCACGAGCGGACGAGCGCACGCAACGAGACGGGCCTGTGGGAGCACTGGTCCGGCTATCTCGCCGCGACCCGCTACCAGGCCTCCGAGAAGGCCGAGTACGTCGCGATCCGCAACGCGGCCGGGGTCTTCGACACCTCGCCGCTGTTCAAGTACCGGGTCCACGGCCCCGACGCGGAGGCGTTCCTCGCCACCGCCCTGGCCCGCGACATCCGGACCTGCCGTCCGGGCCGGGCCCAGTACACGCTGTGGTGCGACGACCGCGGCGGCGTCGTCGAGGACGGCGTCGTCCTCCGGTTCGCCGACGACGACTTCTTGCTGACCGCGGCCGAACCCAACCTCGCCTGGTTCGCCGACCAGGTCGGCCGGCGCCGGGTCGTCGTCGAGGACGTCTCCGAGGCGTACGGCGTGCTCGCCTTCCAGGGCCCCCGGTCGCGCGAGGTCCTCGCCTCGCTCGACGCGTCCGTCGGCGGCCTCCGCCCGTTCGACCTCGCGCCGGCGACGATCGGCGGCCGTCGCCTCCAGGTGACCCGGACCGGCTACACCGGCGACCTCGGCTACGAGCTGTGGATCGACGCGACCGATGGACTCCGGGTCTGGGACACCCTCGCCGAGGCGAGTGCCGGGCGCGGGATCGTCCCGTTCGGGCTGACGGCGCTGTACATGGCCCGGATCGAGGCCGGCCTGCTCCTGCTCGGCGTCGACTTCCACTCGAGCCGCTTCGCCTGGACCGACGAGGCCCGCTCGACGCCGGTCGAGCTCGGCTACGGCTGGATGTTCCGCGACATCGCGACGAGCGACCGGGCCTTCCTCGGCCGCGACGCGATCCGTCGCGAGCTCGCGACCGGCTCGACCCGGTACCGGCTGACCGGGCTCGTCCTCGACTGGGCCGAGTACGACCGGCGCTACACCGAGGCCGGGGTCATCCCGCCCCGCGACCACGTCCCCGTCCACGGCGAGTCGTACCTGTACGACGACGACCTGCGCCAGGTCGGTTACGTGACGAGCTTCATGTACTCGCCGGTCCTCCAGCGCCACATCGCGCTCGGGCGGGTGCCGCCGCCGATGGCGGTCCCCGGGACCCGCGTCCGGCTCGAGCTGCCCGTCCACCACCACTACGAGTACTTCGGCGCGGAGGTGACCCGCCTCCCGCTCTACGACCCGCCGCGAAGGACCGCCTGAGATGCCGAAGACGACGACCACCAAGGCGCCCGCCCGGGCCAAGGCGCCCAAGCGCGCGAAGGCGACGACCGCCGCCGACCGGACGTACGACGCGATCGTCGTCGGCGCCGGCCACAACGGCCTCGTCAACGCCGCCTACCTGGCCAAGGCCGGCCTGCGCACGCTCGTCCTCGAGCGGCGTCACCTCGTCGGCGGAGCGGCGATCACCGAGGAGCTCCGGCCGGGCTTCTGGTTCACGACCTTCTCGTACGCCCTGAGCCTCCTGCGGCCGCAGATCGTCCAGGAGCTGGAGCTCGTCAAGCACGGCTTCATGCCGCTCCTCATGCCGACGACGTTCTGCCCCAAGGAGGACGGCGACTACCTCCTGCTCGGCCAGGACCACGGCGAGAACCAGCGCGAGATCGCCCGCCACTCACCGCACGACGCCGACGCCTACGACGCGTTCGACCACGACATCACCCGGGTCCTCCACGCGCTGCGGCCGCTCTTCGAGACGGCCCCGCCCGACTTCTGGAGCGACGACCCCGAGGAGCTCGTCCGGATCGCGGCGATGGCCCAGCACCTCCGGGGCCTCGACCGCAAGGTCGTCCACGATGCCGTCCGGCTGCTGACCGGCTCGGCCGCCGACTTCCTCGACGACTACTTCGAGTCCGACATCGTCAAGGGGTACCTCGCCTCGTCGTCGATCATCGGCACGAACGTGGGGCCGTACTCGCAGGGCTCGGGGCTCGTCCTGCTCTACCACCTCATGGGCGAGCACGACGGCGTCTACGGCGCCTGGTCGTTCCACAAGGGCGGCAACGGCGGCTTCACCCAGGTCCTGGCCCGGGCCGCCGAGTCGTTCGGCGCCGAGATCCGGCTCGAGTCGCCCGTGGCGGCGGTCATCACCCGTGGCGGCCGGACGACCGGCGTCGCGCTCGCCGACGGGACCGAGCTCCACGCCCCGGTCGTCGTCAGCTCGCTCGACCCGCGGCGGACCTTCCTCGAGCTCGTCGAGCCGGCCGAGCTGCCGGGCGACCTCGTCGACACGATCCGCCGGTTCCGGTTCCAGGGCACGAGCTCGAAGGTGAACTTCGCCCTTGACGCGCCGCCGCGCTATCCGGCCCTCGGCGACTCGACCGACCACCTCCGCGGCTTCACCAACATCGCCCCGTCGATGGAGTACCTCGAGCGGGCCTTCGACGAGGGCAAGTACGGCTGGTACTCGAGCCGGCCGTACCTCGACTGCGCCGTCCAGTCGATGGTCGACCCCGACATGGCGCCGCCCGGCAAGGCCGTCATGTCGTGCTTCGTCCACTGGACGCCGTACCACCTCCGCGGCAGCGACTGGGACACCGAGAAGGAGAACCTCGGCGACACCGTCCAGCGGACCCTCGAGTCGTTCTTCCCGGGCTTCGGGGACCTCGTCCTCCAGCGCGAGGTCGTGACGCCGCTCCACATCGAGCGGACGGTCGGCCTGTCGGAGGGCAACATCTTCGCCGGCGAGTTCCTCGCTCCGCAGATGTGGTTCATGCGCCCCGCACCGGGCTGGAGCCAGTACCGGACGCCGATCGACGGCTACTACCAGTGTGGATCGGGGACCCACCCCGGCGGCTGTGTCGTCGGGGCGCCGGGACGGCTCGCCGCGCAGCGGATCCTCGCCGACCGCGATCGGGCCGCGGGCGTGTAGCTCGGTCGCTTCGACGCACGGCCGCGGCCCGAACCGTGTCGGCCCTCGACGACGCGCCGCTGTTCCAGCCCGCCGACCGGGCCGCCTGGCGGACCTGGCTCGAGGCGAACCACGCGACGGCGGCCGGCGTCTGGCTCGTCTCGTGGCGCCGGCCGGCCGGGCGGCCGACGATCGCCTACGAGGAGGCGATCGAGGAGGCGCTCTGCTTCGGCTGGGTCGACGGCACAGCCGGTCGGGTCGACGACGAGCGGGGCAAGCTCTACTTCGCGCGGCGCAGGCCGTCGAGCCCGTGGGCGGCGTCGAACAAGGCCCGCGTCGAGCGGCTCGTCGCGGCCGGGCTGATGGCCCCGGCGGGGCTGGCCGCGGTCGAGCGGGCGAAGGCCGACGGGTCGTGGACGGTGCTCGACGGCCCCGAGCGGCTCGAGGTCCCGCCGGACCTCGCGACCGCGCTCGACGCCACACCACCGGCGGCGGCCAACTGGGCGGCCTGGCCGCCCTCCGCCCGCAAGCTCACCCTCGGCTGGATCGCCGTCGCGAAACGGCCGGCGACGCGGGCCGCCCGGATCGAGCGGACGGCGGAGATGGCGGCCCGCGACGTGCGACCCGACCGCCCCGGCGGCTGGCCCGTCGGATAGCCTCGTCGCTCCGGTCGTGCCGTCGTCCCGAACCCGCGCGGCTCGTCGACGGTATGGACCGGTGCACCCGCTCGCGACCGCCGGCACCTGCCGCGGCGTCCCAGGCGCAGGAGGGATCCCTCGATGGCGAACTACCTGTTCGTGTATCACGGCGGCAGCAACCCCGAGACGCCCGATGAGGGCGCCGCGGTGATGAAGGCCTGGACCGACTGGTACACGATCCTCGGCCCGGCGGTCGTCGACGGCGGCAACCCGGCCGGCCCGACGAAGGTCCTCGGGGCGGACGGCTCGGTCCGCGATGGCGGGCCCGACGCGCCGAGTGGCTACTCGGTGATCGCGGCCGAGAGCCTCGACGCCGCGGTCGAGATCGCCCGTGGCTGCCCGGTCCTCGCCGACCCGAGCGCGTCGGTCGAGGTCGTCGAGACGTTCGAGGTCATGTAGGCCGGCCGCGCCGCCGGAGGTAGTCGAGCCAGAGCAGCCGCGCGGCGACGGCCCGCCAGGGTCGCCACGACTCGGCGAGCGCGGCGAGGTCGGCGTCGCTCGGCCTCGTCGCGAGCCCCTTCGCCTCGGCGGCCGCGGTCGCGAGCGCGAGGTCGCCGGTCGGCCAGACGTCCGGTCGGCGGAGCGCCATGACCAGGTAGATGTCGGCCGTCCACGGGCCGATCCCGACCTGGCGGAGGAGGGCCGACCGGGCCGCCGCGTCGCCGAGGCCGGCCAGGCCGTCGACGTCGAGCGCGCCGTCGATGACCGCCGTCGCGAGGGCTCGTCCGTAGCGGGCCTTCTGGCGGCTGAAGCCGATCGCGAGGAGCTCGGCGTCCGACAGGTCGAGGAACGCCGCCGGCGCCGGGCGCCCGATGGCCGCCTCGAGTCGGTCGAAGGCGGCCCGGGCCGAGGCGAGCGAGACCTGCTGCTCGAGGACGATGTGGAGCAGCGAGGCGAACCCCGGCTCGCGATCCCAGAGCGGCGGCGGTCCCCATCGGGCGCGGATCGCGGCGAGCTCCGGGTCGCGCGCCGCCAGCTCGTCGGTCGCGGCGAGCAGCGTCGCCCCGTCGAGCGCTCGGGTCATCGGCGCGCGGACATGCGGAAGGGCCGGACGCTCGGTCCGGCCCTTCGGACTCGCGTCGAGGTCCCCGGGCTCAGCTGCAGCCGCTCGTGCTGCCGCAGTTGAGGCACTTGTAGCAGCTGCCGTTGCGGACCATGATCGAGCCGCATTCGGCGCACGACGGGGCGTCGGCCTGCTGCTGGAAGCCGACCTTCGTGCCGCCGATGTTCAGGGTGATGCTCCCGCCGTCGCCACCCCCGTTGGTCTTGGCGTGGCCGTTGCCGGCGACGACCGGCAGCTCGAGCGGGGAGGCGACCGCCTCGGGGGCGGGGTCCTCGATCGCCGGTCCGCTTGCGACGGCGGCGGCGGTCGCCCGCGGTGCGTCGTCGACCGGGGCCGTCGGTGCCTTGCCGCCCGTCACCGGCCGGTCGGCGACCGGCGCGATCGCGTCGACGTTCGCCGACTGGTCGTCCTCGGGCGTCGCCGCGACGCCGCCGGCCGGTGCGAAGCCGAACCCGGCCGGCGCCTCGGCAACGAGGGCCGAGCGGTCGATGAGCCCGAGGCTCGTCTTCTCGTCGGTCGACAGGAAACGCGAGCCGAGCCAGCGGAAGATGTAGTCGACGATCGACTTGGCGATCGGGATCTCGGCGTTGCCGGTGAAGCCCGACGGCTCGAACCGGACATGGGCGAACTTGTTGACGAGGTCCCGCAGCGGTACCCCGTACTGGAGGGCGAGGCTCACCGACGTCGCGAAGGTGTCCATCAGGCCCGAGACCGTCGAGCCCTCCTTCGCCATCTTGAGGAAGATCTCGCCGGGCTGGCCGTCGGGATAGAGGCCGACGGTGATGTAGCCCTCGTGGCCGGCGATGTCGAACTTGTGGGTGACGGCGGTCCGCTCGGCGGGGAGCCGGCGGCGGTGCGGCTTGGCCGCTTCGGCCTGGGCGGTCGCGAGCTGGGCCCGGAGCGCGGCGACGGTCTCCGAGTCGGCGTCGGCGACCGCCTCGTCCTTCTTCTTGCCGGTCGAGAGCGGCTGGCTCCGCTTGCTGCCGTCGCGGTAGATCGCGATCGCCTTGAGGCCGAGCTTCCAGCCCTCGAGGTAGACCGTCTCGATCTCCTCGGCCGTCGCGGCCTCGGGCATGTTGACGGTCTTGCTGATCGCGCCCGAGAGGAACGGCTGGACGGCGGCCATCATCCGGACGTGGCCCATGTAGTGGATCGAGCGCTCGCCGTTGACCGGCTTGAAGGCGCAGTCGAAGACCGGGAGGTGCTCGGGCCGCAGGGCCGGCGCGCCCTCGATCGTCTCGTTGGCGTTGACGTAGGCGACGATCTCCTCGACCTGGTCCGGCGTGTAGCCGAGCCGTCGGAGGGCGACCGGGACGGTGTTGTTGACGATCTTGAGGAAGCCCTCGCCGACGAGCTTCTTGTACTTGATGAGCGCGATGTCGGGCTCGATGCCGGTCGTGTCGCAGTCCATCATGAAGGCGATCGTCCCGGTCGGGGCGAGGACGGTCACCTGCGCGTTGCGGTAGCCGTGCTTCTCGCCCAGGGCGAGCGCCTCGTCGAAGACGACCTTCGCGGCATCGAGGAGCTCCTCGGGCACGCCCGCCGACGGGATCCGGTAGGCGGCGTCGCGATGCTTCCGGATGACCCGCAGGAACGGCTCGCGGTTGACGTCGTAGTCGACGAACGGGCCGCCGTGGTCGCGGGCGACGACCGCGCTCTGGCGGTACGCCTCGCCGTGCATGATCGCCGTCAGGGCGGCGGCGAAGTCGCGGCCCTCGTCGCTGTCGTAGGCGAGGCCGCGGCTCATGAGCAGCGCGCCGAGGTTCGCGTAGCCGAGGCCGAGCGGCCGGAAGCGGTGCGAGTTCTCCTCGATCTTCGGCGTCGGGTAGCTCGCGTTGTCGACGAGGATCTCCTGGGCGGTGATCGTCACCCGGGCCGCGTAGCGATAGGCCTCGACGTCGAACTCGCCGTCCTCGCGGACGAACTTCAGCAGGTTGAGCGAGGCGAGGTTGCAGGCCGTGTCGTTGAGGAACATGTACTCGGAGCACGGGTTGCTCGCGTAGATGCGGTCCGTGTTCGCCGAGGTGTGCCAGTCGTTGATCGTCGTGTCGTACTGGATGCCGGGATCGCCGCAGACCCAGGCCGCGTCGGCCATCTTGCGGAAGAGCTCCCGGGCCCGGTACGTGTCGACCGGCGTGCCATCGGTGACGGCGTGGGTCGTCCACTCGCGGTCCTCGACGACCGCCCGCATGTACTCGTCGGTCACGCGGACCGAGTGGTTCGCGTTCTGGAAGAAGATCGAGCCGTAGGCCTCACCGGTGAAGCTCGCGTCGTAGCCCTGCTCGATCAGGGCCCACGCCTTCCGCTCCTCGAGCATCTTCGAGTCGATGAAGTCGACGATGTCGGGATGGTCGGCGTCGAGGATGACCATCTTCGCCGCGCGGCGGGTCTTGCCGCCCGACTTGATGACCCCGGCGAACGCGTCGTAGCCCTTCATGAAGCTGACCGGCCCCGAGGCGACGCCGCCGCCCGACATCCGCTCGCGGCTCGAGCGGATCGGCGAGAGGTTCGAGCCCGCGCCCGAGCCGTACTTGAAGAGCATCGCCTCGGTCTTGGCGAGGTCCATGATCGAGGTCATCGAGTCCTGGACCGAGTTGATGAAGCACGCCGAGCACTGCGGCTTCGCCTCGATCCCGACGTTGAACCAGACCGGCGAGTTGAAGCTCATCTTCTGGTGGACGAGCAGGTGGGTCAGCTCGGCCTTGAAGGCGGCGAGGTCCTCGGGCGTCGCGAAGTAGCGCTGCGTCTCGGCCCACGCCGTGATCGTGTTCACGACCCGGTCGATGAGCTGCTTGACGCTGTGCTCGCGCTCGGGCGTCCCGAGGTGGCCGCGGAAGTACTTGCTGACGACGACGTTCGTCGCGAGCTGGCTCCAGAACGAGGGGACCTCGACGTCGGTCTGCTCGAAGACGCTCTTGCCCGACTCGCTGCTGATGCCGGCCGTGCGGAGCTCCCAGGTGATCTCGTCGTACGGGTGGATGCCGGGCCGCGTCCAGCGCCGCTCGAACCGGAGACCCCTCGTCCCCTCGCCGGTGAAGCTCGCCCCCCACGGGCCCCCGAGCTTGCGGCTGCGACTCCGGCCCGCCGGACCCGCGGCGCGCGCGGCCTTCGACTGGGCGGACTGGGTCATGACCGGCACTGCGGCTCGCGCCATCCTTCGCGTCTCCCGTTCCTCGACCGCCGGGGCGGCCGGTGCTCTCCGTGCGGTCGGCCCATCCGACCGATGGCTGCGCCTCCGACCGACGTCCCGTCCGGGCCCGGGCGGAGGCGCGCATCCCTCTCCTCCGACCGGTCCGCGATAGCTGCGCCCCGGGCGGGCGTCGCGCCGGGCGGGTCGACGGCCGACGGGCCCGTGGGCCACCCGGGGCGGAGTGGTGCGGGGGAGTCGTCGGTCGACGCCCGGGTGTCCGGGGCGACCCTCGAACAGTACGCCGCCGAGACCGCGTCGTCAAGGCCCGGACCACAATATGTCGTGGTCCGAACGCACCCCCGAACGCTACATGTTGTGGTTCGGCCGCGTTCGTCCACTGGCTGTCCACCGCCCGTCGGCGGTCGTCCACACGGCGCCGCCGGTCCGTCCACATGGCCCCGCCTGATCATCCACGAGGCGGACGACGCGGGCCGATCGAGCGGCCTCGGGGCCCGGTTCGGTGCTGGCGTCGCCGGTCGATGCTAGAACAGATGTTTCAATTAGGAGCGGCGGCGCGGTGCAGGACCTTGCGGTGTGCCGAGACGCGACGCCGGTTCGTCGTCGAGTCGGCCAGGACGACCCAGGCCGACACGCGCTCGGACGCTCGACCCTGGTCACGCGCGATCCGTGGGGCGAGCCGGACCTTGCGGTCGAGCGTCGCGAGGAGCTCCCCGACGTCCACGATCTCGGTCTTCAGCTCGATCACCAGCAGTGTCCGGGTCTGTTCGTGCCAGCCGAGGATGTCGATGGCGCCCCGCTCGCCATAGATGCTGAACGTGACCTCGGGCCGGGTCTCCCACCCCGGGAGGTCGGCCAGCACCGCCGCCACGGACTCTTGGAGCGCGGAGTGGCGGGCCGCGAGCAGACGGTCGAGGTCACCGCCCTGCCACCGCGGCACCAGCTGAAGCGTCGTGCCGAGCCCGCCGACGACCCGACGCAACGTCCCGAGCGGAACGCCGTCGGCGTGCCCGAGTTCGATCCGGCTGACGAGCTGTCGCGACACGCCGACCCGGGCCGCCAGGTCGCCCGGGCGCCGGCCCCTCCGGATGCGAACGGCCCGGACGGCGCGGCCGAGATGTGGGTCCGCCATGCCGGGAACGATGCCCGCGGCGACTCACCCGGCACGTATCGCCGCTCGTCGCGGCCGCCTGATCGATCGGCTACAGCCCGCTGTACGAGTGGAGGCCGCTGAACCAGAGCGAGCCCGAGTACGTGACCAGGACCATCCCGAAGCCGATGACGAGGAGGAGCGCCGCCGGCCGGCCGGCCCAGCGCTTCCGGTGGCGGGCGTGGAGATAGACCGCGTAGATGAGCCAGGTGACGAGGGCGGCCGTCTCCTTCGGGTCCCAGCCCCAGTAGCGCGACCAGGCGATCGAGGCCCACCACGACCCGAGGATGATCATCGTCGCGAAGATCGGGAAGCCGATGATGACCGCCCGGTGGGCGACCTGGTCGAGGACCTTGTGCGACGGCAGCCAGGCGAAGCGGTCGCCGGTCCCCTGGGCGAGGTAGCCGACCCCCGCGGCGAAGGCGGTCGCGAAGATGCCGTAGGCGAGGACCGCCATCCCGACGTGGATCGTCAGGAGCGGCGCGTTCTGGAGCGCCGGAACCAGCGGCCGGACGTCGGACGGGAGCGACGCCGCGTAGAGCGCCAGGCCAGCGGCGACGCCGACCGGGATGAAGCCGATCGCCCGGATCGGGTACGAGCGCCCGAGGACGAGGTAGCCGAGCAGGATGCTCGCGGCGAAGGCGACGCTGTACTCGTAGAGGTTGCCCCACGGACCGCGGCCGACGACGACCGCCCGCAGGACGAGCGAGGCGGCCAGCAGCCCGAAGGCGACGACGGTCGTCGCGATCGCGGCGCCCGACAGCGGCGTGGCGGCTGCCGCGAGCGGGCCGGGACCGCGCGCCGCGCTCGTCGTCGCGGTCACGAACGAGCCGGTCGCGACCCCCGCGTAGGCCGGCTGATGCGCCGCCGCCGCGACCCGAAGCGAGCGCCGCTCGCTGGCGAGGAGGACCGCGTGGCCGACGTTCGCGGCGAAGGCGACGAGCAGGACGATGACCCCGAGGGCGAACGCGGCACCGGAGAGGGTGGTGGGATCCATGTCGCTGTGGCTCCGTGGCGCTCGGGTGGGACGCCGCTCCGACGCCGTCGCCGGTCGCCGGGTTTCGAGTGGGACGGGGGAGCCCGGCCCGGTCGGTCGACCGAGGTCGTCGGGCCCTCGCCGCTAGGCGATGGTCGCGCCGCCGGGTGGCGGACCGGCTGGCCGGATCGTCCGCGCCCGCGGGGCGATCCGGAGGATGAGGCCGCAGCTGCCGCAGGTGTCGATCTCGGCGCTCCGGCCGAGGCCGCACTTGGGGCAGGTGACGACGAGCGGCTCGCCGGCGTCGTCACGGGTCGTGCCGGGCGGGTAGACGAGGCCGCTCCGGAGCGAGTACGGCTCGCCGACCGGGAAGACCGGCGTGCCATCCGCGGCGAGCGGGGCGGCGGTCGGACCCGTCGCGAAGCGGACCGCGGTCCGCGGCTTGAGGACGCCGTAGACGAGCCAGTAGAGGAGGAGCAGCGTGAGGAGCGGACCGACGACGCCGATGAGGACGAAGACCGGGATCATCGAGATCAGCCAGCCCCAGTCGGGCATGACGATCTTGGCGGTGAAGTCGAGGAGCGCCTGCCACCAGACGCCGAGCTGGTCGATCACGGGCGCATCCTAGCAGCCCGGCCGCGGGGGCCGTGGGCCGCGTCCGGGGGCCCGCCGCGGGTTGCCGGTCTTGGCGGTCGCGCCCCGTCCGGGGCGCCAGCCCGGACGCGCGTCCTCGTCGCCCTCCGGGCCGGTCGGGCCGGCGGTCGGGCGGGGCCGGCCCGCCCCGACCGAGGGGGCGGCGAGGCGAGCGCGGTCGAGCCGGCGGATGAGCCAGCCGGTGCCGACGGTGCCGGCGCCGTGGCGACGGAGGACGTGGCGGAGCTCGGTGTCGTCGGTGCAGACGAGGATCGTCGGATCCGCCCCGGGCGCCGGCGGCTCGGCCACGTCGACCATCGAGACGAGGACCGCGTCGGCCGAGCGGGTGCCGGAGTAGCGGACCCGGACGCCGGACGCGACGCGGCCGCTCGACCCTGGCTCGGGCGGCCCGTCGAAGACGATCTCGATCGAGACCGTCGCCGGCACCGCGGCCCGGAGGCGACCGACGACCGCGGCGGCCGGCCCGCCGCCCAGCCCGCGCCGGAGGGCGTGGAGCAGGTTGTTGCCGTCGACGAGGAGCCGCTCGACGCCCTCGAGGGGATCGCGCGCGGGCGGCGGCGGGTGCGACGGTCGGCGGGCGGGCACGACGCCATGATGCCGCACCGCCGCCGCGGCTACCCTTCGGCCATGCTCCTCCTCGTCGATCTCGACGGCGTCGTCTACCGCGGCGCCGACCCGGTCCCGGGCGTCGCGGCGGTCCTCGCCGAGCGGGCGGCCGCCGGCGACGCGGTCGTCTACGTGACGAACAACTCGATGCACTACCGGGCCGACTACCTGACCCGGCTGGCCGCGATGGGCGCCCCGGTCTCGGCCGACCGGATCGTGTCGTCGTCCCGCGCCACGGCGGCCTACCTGGTCGAGCGTCGCCCCGATGTCCGGCGGGTCCTCGTCCTGGGCGCCGGCGGCCTCGAGCGCGAGCTGCGCGACGTCGGTCTCGACGTCGTGACGGCGGCCCACGCGGCGACGCGGATGGCCCAGGAGGGCATCGACGGCGCGGACGCGGCCGGACGCCCCGATGCCGTCGTCGTCGGGCTCGACCCGCAGCTGACGTACCTCCGCCTGGCCGCCGCCGCCGACGCGATCCGGGCCGGGGCCGCGTTCGTCGCCACGAACCGCGACCCGGTCTACCCGACCGAGCGCGCCCTCCGGCCTGGCGCGGGGTCGATCGTCGCCGCGGTCGAGGCGACGACGGGCGTCGTGCCGGTCTCGATCGGCAAGCCGGCTCCGCACCTGCTCGAGCTCGCCGCCCACGCCGCCGGCGGCAAGGCCCGCGACGCGGTGATGATCGGCGACGGGCTCGCGACCGACCTCGCGGCCGCCCGTGCGGTCGGGGCGCGCTCCGTCCTGATGCTGACCGGGGTCACCCGGCTCGAGGAGGTCGAGGCGCTGCCGACCGCCGAGCGGCCGACGGCCGTCGTCGAGGACGCGGCGGGGCTCGCCGAGGCGCTCGCGCGGCTGGCGGCCTCCGATCCGTCGGGCGGCGAGGCGGGCGGGGGGACCGGGGCGGGCTAGGCGACCGGGGCGGGTCAGGCGACGGGGGCGACCGCCGGCTCGCCGGCCGCCCAGGCGTCGAAGGCCGCCCGCAGGCCGGCGAGCGTCGGCTCGTCGGCAAAGGCGCAGTCGAGGGCGTGGCGGTCGATCGCCCAGAGCTCGGGCAGAGTCAGCCCGATCCGCTCGACTGCCCGGCGGTACTCCTCGGACAGCGACAGGTCGGAGACCGTCAGGTCGTCGGTGCTGAGGGAGACCGGCACGCCGGCCCGGTGGAGCCGGGCGAGCGGGTGCGCCTCGAGCGACGGGACGACCGCGGCCTGGGTATTGCTCGTGGGGGCGAGGTCGAGGGTGATGCCGCGGTCGATGAGCTCGGCCATGAGGCCCGGGTCGTCGATCGCGCCGGGACCGTGGGCGATCCGTTCGGGCTCGACCGCGAGGGCCCGCCGGACCTGCGCCGCACCGCCCCACTCCCCGGCGTGGATCGTGATCCGGAGGCCGGCGGCCCGGGCGGCCGCGTACGCCGCGGCATGATCGAGCGGATCGGGCGCGTCGGCCTCGCGGCCCGCGAGATCCCAGCCGACCAGGCCGTCGCCGCGGAACCGGGCGGCCGTCTCGGCCAGGGTGACGTTCGCCACGGGGTCGTGGGTCCGGAGCGCGGTGCAGATGAAGCGGACCTCGATGCCGCGTCGCCGGGCGGCGTCCGACCCGCCCCGGATGACCGCGGCGATCCCATCGGCGAGATCCAGGCCGCGCTCGACGTGGAGCAGCGGACCCCAGCGGATCTCGCAGTAGCGGACGCCGTCGGCGGCCTTCGCCTCGACGAGCTCCGCCGCGACCCGCTCGAGCGCCTCGGCGTCCTGGAGCAGCCGGATCGGCAGGTCGAAGGCCCGGAGGAGATCGCGCTGGTCGGCGCAGACCGGTGGGGCGACGAGGGCGGCCCGCATCGCGGCCCGATCCAGCGGCGCGTCGACGCCGCGCGAGCGGGCGAGCTCGATGGCGGTCTCGACGAGCAGCGAGCCGTCGAGGTGGAGATGCAGCTCCGCCTTCGGCATCCGGGCGAGGAGGGCGAGCCGTTCGGCGCTGGCCAGAGGCTCCATGGCGGGTGATGCTACGCCCCGCCGGGCATCCGCGACGGCCCGCGGGCCGAATACGTGGTGACCGGCGGCCGAGACCACGCCGATCGAGCGCGAAAGGGACCCCATCCATGGCCACCGTCCTCGTCACCGGCGCCAGCGGCTTCGTCGGCAGCTACGTCGTCCCCGCGCTCCTCGAGCGCGAGCACCGCGTCGTGGCGCTCGTCCGCGACGAGCGGGCAGGGGAGAAGGTCGTCGGCCGGCTCGTCCCGGCCCGCCAGGCCGCGGTCGAGCTCCGCCACGGCGACGTCACCGATCCGGCGAGCCTGCCGGCGGCGATGGCCGGCGTCGACGCGGTCGTCCACCTCGTCGCCATCGCCCGCGACCGAGACGGCGGGGCGAGCCTCCGGCTCGTCAACACCGAGGGCACCCGCAACGTGATCGAGGCGATGAAGGCGGCCGGCGTCCGGCGCCTCATCCACCTCGGGGCGATGGGGGTCGAGGACGATCCGTCGCTCCACTACGCGAGCTCGAAGGCGAAGGCCGAGAGGCTCGTCGGCGAGTCCGGCCTCGACTGGACGATCCTCAAGCCCTCGCTGATGTGGGGCGAGCGCGACGGCTTCTTCAACATCCTCGCCGGTCTCGTCAGGATGTCGCCCGGCATCGTCCCGGTCCCCGGCGGCGGCGACGCCCGCTTCCAGCCGATCGCGGTCCTCGACACCGCCCGGATCGTCGGGATCGCCCTCGAGAACGACGCGACCGTCGGCCGGGCGTTCGACCTCGGCGGTCCGCGGCACTGGACGTACAGGCAGATCCTCCGCGAGGTGATGGCCGGGATGGGCGCGAAGCGGGCGATCGTCGGGATGCCGATCCCGCTCATCTCGTTCGTCGCGCGGATGAGCGAGGCGCTCCGGATCCCGTTCCCGGTCGCCTCGGACCAGCTCCGCCAGCTCAAGCTCGACAACATCACCGACCGCTTCGACGGTGTCGAGGCCGAGTTCGGGTTCGCCCCGACCGACATGGCCGGCCGGCTCGGCTACCTCCGGCGCAAGCCGAAGGACCAGGACCGGGTCGTCACCCGGCCGGCGGTCTCGGCGGGCTGAGGGGGCGCCGGGCTCACCGGCGCCGCGGCCGTCCCACTGCGGCACCCTCACGCGCCCGCCGCCGCGGGCTGTGCGACGATGACGCGGATGCGATCCCGTCCGGCCGCGCTCGCCCGCTCCATCGTCCTAGCCGTCGGCTGGCTCGTCGCCGCGACGCTCATCGCGCTCGGCGCCGCCGGGATCGCGACGGGGATCGGCGGCCCGCCGGGGGGCCCGGCCCGGCCGGAGCTCACCTGGGCCGGCGACCGGGCCATCGAGCCCGGTCTCACGGCGGCCAAGGCCGACCTCGAGGCCATCCGGGACGACGTCGCCGCCCTCAGCCTGTCCGCCCGGACCGCGCTCGCGGCCCTCGTGGCGACCGACCGTGGGCTGCTCGAGGAGAGCATCGAGGAGGGCAGCGGCACGGCCGAGGCCGTCGACGCGGCGGTGGCCGAGTTGCGGGCGTCGCTGCTCGACCTGCCGGCGATCGTGCTCGACCCGAACGGCGACCTCTCGCCGCGGACCGCCCTGGCCCTCGACGGCGCGGCGATGCGCCGCTTCGAGCGGCTCGACCGGGCGCTCCGCGAGACCCGGGTCCTCGCGGCCGACTGGACCCGCTTCAGCGCGGCGAGCCTCGCCGCCCAGCGGCTGACGACGCTGCTGATCGACCACGACGCGACGACGGCGGCCGCGGCGGCCTCCGGCCGGTCCGGCCGGTACGACGAGGCGCTCGCCGGCCTCGACACGTCCGACGCGCTGATCGCCGAGGCCCGGCTGCTCCGCGATCGGCTGGCGAACACCGTCGACGTGGTCACCCTTACCGAGTGGATCGACCGCAACGCGGCCTACGACAAGGCGCTCCGTGGCCTGTACGACGCGCTGGCGCGCTCCGGCGGCCGGGTGAACGACGAGGTCCGCGCGGCATTCGCGACCGAGCGCGACGCGAAGGACCGACTCCCGCCCGACACCCGCGGGCTCACGATCATCCTCGCCGAGATCGCCCGGGGCGGGATCAACGAGATCGCGATCGCGATCGAGGAGACGCGAGCGGCGCTCGACGACGCCCTCGCCGACCTCGAGGTCGGCGCCGGGGCCGACGCGACCGGGGGCTGACGGGACCGGTCGGCGGGGTACACTGGCCGACGGCCGGCGGCGTGATGCGCTGCGGCCGCCCACCCGGGAGGATCTGGACCAGATGCAGCTGCGCCTCGTCACCGACCAGCCGTGGGACGTCCCCGCCGACGTCCTCGTCGTCCCCGTCGTCGCGGACCCGACGTTCGATGGTCCGCTCGGGGAGATCGACCGGCGGACCGGCGGCGAGCTCGCGACGCTCGCGCGGCTCCGTGAGCTGACCGGGAAGCGATACCAGGCCGTCCTCGTGGCGGCCGGGTCGCTCGCCGCGGCCCGGGTCCTCGTCGTCGGGCTCGGCGACCCCGCGGAGCTCGACCGCGAGACGGTCCGCAAGGCCGCCGCGAGCGCGATGCGGCGGCTCGGCGGTCGCCCGGTCACGACGGTCGCCGTCTGGCTCGACCCGCTCGTCGCCGCGGCCGGGAGCCCGGCGGATGCCGCGGACCAGGTCGCCCGCGGGATCGTCGAGGGCGGCTACGATCCCAAGACGCTCTACCACGCCGATGCCGAGTCGGCGCCGCCGGTCCTCGACGCGCTCGTCCTCGTCGGCGCGGCTGCCGGCGACCCGGCCGTCGCCCGCGCCGCCGATCGCGGCATCATCGTCGGCGAGGGCTCGAACTTCGCCCGGACGCTCGGCAACCGGGCCGCGAACGAGGTCACGCCCGAGGTCCTCGCCGAGGAGGCGCGGGCCGTCGCCGAGGCCCACGGGCTGTCGATCGACGTCATCGACGAGGTCCGGGCGGCCGAGCTCGGCATGGGGATGTTCCTGGCGGTCGGTCGCGGCAGCGACAACCCGCCGCGGATGATCGTCCTCCGCTCCGGCGGGGAAGGCGAGCGCGACGCGCTCGACCGGCACCTCGCGCTCGTCGGCAAGGGCGTCTGCTTCGACTCCGGCGGCATCAGCATCAAGCCGGCCGACCGGATGGAAGAGATGAAGATGGACAAGACCGGGGCCTGCACGGTCATCGCGGCGATCGCGACCGTCGCCCGGCTCGCCCCGGGCACGCCGCTCCTCGCGGTCGCCCCGGCGGTCGAGAACATGCCCGGCCCCCATTCGGCCCGGCCCGGCGATGTCGTCCGCGCCCTCAACGGCCAGTACGTCGACATCACCAACACCGACGCCGAGGGGCGCCTGATCCTCGGCGA
The DNA here is from genome assembly GCA_964483405.1 of uncultured Anaerolineaceae bacterium. GTDB lineage: Bacteria > Chloroflexota > Limnocylindria > Limnocylindrales > CSP1-4 > CAZABC01. Next base: position 61,251 of record CAZABC010000002.1, on the reverse strand, counting down.
CGCGATGACCTGGGCCGAGCGCCTCGGAGCGACCCACGTCGTCGACGTGGCGACGCTGACCGGCGCGGTCTCGCGAGCCCTCGGGCATCTCGTGACCGGCGGCTTCGGCGCCCCGCAGCCCTGGTTCGACGCGGTGGCCGCCGCGGCGGCCCGGGCAGGCGAGCGCCTCTGGCAGCTCCCGCTCGTCGAGGACTACTGGCCCGAGATGGACAGCTGGTACGGCGACATGGTCAACTCCGGCTCGGCCGAGGGCGGCCTCGTCAAGAGCGCCCTCTTCCTCCGCCGCTTCGTGACCGTGCCGTGGGTCCACCTCGACATCGCCGGGACTGCGTACTTCCGCAAGGCGGCGCCGTACGCCCCGCGCGGGGCGACCGGCGCCTCCCACGCCACGCTCGTCGAGCTCGCGCTCGCCGGCGCCAGCCCCGCCTGACCGGACCGGGGCGGCCGGGCACGCGCCGGGGGATCCGATGAGCTCGCTCGTCGTGCTCCTCGGCGCGCTCGGCGGGGCCTGGGGCCTCGTCGCCGACCGGATCGCCGCCCGCTGGCCGGAGCACGAGCCACCGGCCCCCGCGGTCCGGCCGGCCGACTGGCGGACCCCGGTCGTCGGGGTCGTCGGCGCGCTCGCCCTCGCCGGGGTCGCGGCCCGCTTCCCCGACCCGCCGGCGCTCGTCGTCCTCGGGGCCTGGGCGATCGCGCTCGTCCTGCTCTTCGCGACCGATCTCGACCAGCGGCTCCTGCCCGACGTGGTGACCCTGCCGCTCGCGGTCGCGGCGGTGGTCGTCGCCCTTGCCGGGATCGGCCCGTTCGTCGGACCGGCCGACCTCCCGCTCGCCGCGCTCGTCGCCCTCGTCGTCCCGCTCGGGCTGTACGCCCTGTCGATCCCGTTCGGCGCGGGCGCGTTCGGGCTCGGCGACGTCAAGTTCCTCGTCGGGTTCGGGCTGCTCGCCGGCGTCGAGCGGTTCATCGCCGGCCTCATCGCCGGGATCCTCGTCGGCGGGGTCGTCATCGTCGCCCTGCTCGTGCTCCGCCGGATCAGCCTCCGCTCGTACGTCCCGTACGGGCCCTTCCTCATCCTCGGCGCGCTCTGGTCGCTCCTCGGCCCCGGCTGAGCAGGGCCCGCCCGACCGCTGCCGAGCCGGACCGCCCGGTCGAGCCGCGCCGCCTCGGGACCTTCGTACCGTGGGAGCGTCCTCGCGAGCGGGTGTAGGATGCCGGTCAACCGGCACGTCCGAGTCCGTGTCCGCTCGGGTCCCAGGCGCCGGCCGATGGCAATCAGCTCGTCGTGGATCGCTTGCGGACCGCGGCGCCGACACGGAGACGCTCGCACGTTGGTCACCGCCCACTGATGCGCCAGCTCGCCCCCGGCTGGGCCCCCGCTCGCCGTCGCCGGCCCGGCCGGGCCTGGCTCCTCGCCCTGCTCGTCGTGCCGCTCGTCGCCGGCATCCTCGCGGCGCCCGCCGCGCCGACGGTTCGCGGCGACGACCTCCAGGCGGCGATCGACGAGAAGAAGGCCGCCGCGGCCGAGGTCGCCAAGCAGAAGGCCGAGGTCGCCCGGATCAACGAGCTCCAGGCCGGGATCCGCTCGGACATCGCCGCGACGCAGGCGGCCCTGCGCGACGTGAACGCCGACCTCGTCGCGATCAAGGCCCAGATCATCGACATGACCGCCAAGATCGGCGAGGTCCAGAAGGCCTACGACGCCCTCGTCGCCGAGCTCGCCCTTCTCGGCATCCGGGTCCGGATCACCGAGCTCCAGGCGGACGCGAAGCAGGTCGAGTTCGATGCCCGCCGGGCGCTCCTCGCGGAGCGGTTGCGGCAGGCCTACGAGACGGACCGGACGTCGCTCCTCGAGACGTTCCTCTCGGGCGACTCGTTCACCGACGTCCTGACCGAGGTCGGCTACCTCATGGACGTCGGCGAGCAGGATCGCGAGCTCGCCCGCCAGCTGGCGCTCGATGGCGAGACGCTCGCCCTGCTGACCGACTCGCTCATCACGTCGCGCCGCGAGACCGACGCGCTCCGCGCCGAGACCGCGGCCCAGAAGCAGGAGCTCGACGCCCGGCTGGCCGACCTCAAGGTCGCCCGCGAGCAGCTCGTCGAGCTCGAGAGGCAGACGGCGAAGGCGCTCGCGGCGCAGAAGGCCGCCTACGCGAAGCTCGCCAGGAACAAGGCGGCCGCCGAGAAGGCCGTCGCCCAGGCCGCCGCGGCCCAGCGTCAGCTCGAGGCGAAGATCGCCGAGCTCATCAAGGACCGCAAGCAGTTCTCGAACATCCCGTCCCGCTACAACGGGACCTTCGTCTGGCCGATGGCCGGCCAGGTGACCCAGGAGTTCGGCTGCACCGGCTTCTCGTGGGAGCCCGCCTTCGGGAGCTGCAAGCACTTCCACAAGGGCATCGACATCGCCGCCCCGATGTACACGCCGATCAAGGCGGCCGCCGACGGGGTCGTCGTCTTCGCCGGGTTCAACCCGTACGACCCCTACCCGAAGGCCTACATCGTCATCATCGCCCACGCCGAGGACCTCCTGACCTGGTACGCCCACCTCGACGCCAGCCGGAAGCCGGCGACGGTCCGGACCGGCGACCGGGTCAAGCAGGGCGAGGTCATCGGCTACAACGGGATGACCGGCCGGACGACCGGCCCGCACCTGCACTGGATGGTCCAGTCCGACGGGGCGTTCAAGAACCCGCGGCTGTTCACCTGAGCCCGGTCCGCGTCGCGGGCCGACCGGGCGACCGTTGACCGAGCGTTGACCCGGCGTTCACCGGCGCTCGTCGCGCGCCGGTCCGCCGGTGCTAGCATCCCCGCAGGGCGCTCGTCGAGGACCCGGCAGCGGGAGGCCACCACGTGAAGCGGACCATGGCGGTCATCCTCGCCGGCGGCGAGGGAGAGCGGCTCTCGATCCTGTCGTCCGTCCGGGCGAAGCCGGCGGTTCCGTTCGGCGGGAAGTACCGGATCATCGACTTCTCGCTGAGCAACTGCGTCAACTCCGAGATCGACGACATCCTCGTCCTGACGCAGTACGCCCCGCGGTCGCTGATGGACCACATCGGGCTCGGTCGGCCGTGGGATCTCGACCGCAACCGCGGCGGGGTGAAGCTGCTCCAGCCGTACATCCAGCGCGGGCGCGTCGCCGAGTGGTATCGGGGGACCGCCGACGCCGTCCTTCGCAACCTCGGCGAGATCGAGCGGCACCCGGCGGACCTCATCCTCGTCCTCGCCGGCGACCACATCTACAAGATGGACTACGCGCCGTTCGTCGCCGCGCACCGACGGAAGCGGGCCGACGTGACGATCGCCGTCCGGCGGGTCCCGCTCGCCGAGGCGTCGCGGATGGGGATCCTCGCCCTCGACGACGCCGACCGGATCGTCGAGTGGCAGGAGAAGCCGAAGCAGCCCAAGAGCGACCTCGCCTCGATGGGCGTCTACGTCTTCTCGAAGCGGGCGCTGATGCGCTGGCTCGACGAATCGCTCGTCGACTTCGGGGCGAACGTCATCCCGGCGATGCTCGACGGCGGGGCAAGGGTCTACGGCTACCGCTTCGACGGCTACTGGCAGGACGTCGGGACGATCCAGTCGTACTGGGAGGCGAACCTCGCCCTGCTCGAGGACCACGCGACCCTCGACCTCTACGACAAGGAGTGGATCATCCACACCCGTTCCGAGGAGCGGGCGCCGGCCCGGATCGGCCCGATGGCCCAGGTCCACCGGAGCCTCGTCAGCCACGGCTGCGAGATCGACGGGATGGTCGTCAACTCGATCCTCTCGCCCGGCGTCCGGGTCGAGGTCGGCGCCGCCGTCCGTGACTCGATCGTCATGTTCGACACGGTCATCCGGGCCGGCGCGGTCGTCGACCGGGCGATCATCGACAAGGAGGTCGTCGTCGGTCCGGGCTCGATCGTCGGGGACGGCGACGACGACCGGCCGAACCGCCAGGAGCCGGGTCGGCTGAACACCGGCATCACCGTCGTCGGCAAGCGGGCGATCATCCCGCCGCGGACCCGGATCGGCCGGAACGTCCGCGTCGATGGCGAGGTCCGGCCGGTCGACTTCGCAACCCGGGTCGTCCGGAGCGGCGAATCGATCAGCCGCGGCGGTGGGCGGAAGCGGGCGGCCCGCGCCGCGAAGCCCGACGACGCGCCGCCGGAGCCGGCGACCCCGTCGATCCGCGCCGGCTGAGGCCCGTCGACGCGCGGCCGAGGGCGTCGGCCGCCGGCTCCTGAGCGGCCGAGGACCGGTCCGGCGAAGGCCGGGTAGACTACGCCGGCCATGACCCTCCCCGACGCCGGGCGAGCGGCCGTGACCCCCGAGGACGTCGAGCGCTGGCTCGGCGAGCTGGACCTCGTCCCGACCGCCCGCGCCGACCGCGAGGGCGTCGCCTCCTGGGACCTCGACCTCGACGGGCGCCGCCGCTTCGACATCCCGGTCACGATCATCCTCGACCCGGCCCTGACGCTCGTCGTCTGGGTCCACTTCGCGCCGCCGATCGGCGACGGCTTCCGGAAGTCGTACCGCAAGCTCCTCCGCTGGAACGACGAGTTCCCGTTCGTGAAGTTCGCGATCGCCGAGGACGAGCGGCCGATCCTGACCGCCGAGCTTCCGGTCGCCGGCCTGGACCGTGATGGCCTCGGCCTCGCGGTCGCCCGCGTCCTGCTCATCTGCGACCAGCTCCTCGAGGACGCCGCCGGGTGGCTCTGGATCGGCGGTCGTTTCCCCGACCGTGGCGATCGCGTCAGCCGCCAGGCCGCCCTCTTCGCCCGCTTCGCCGATCGGCTCGGGGAGCTCTCGCCGTCGTGACGCCGTCCATCGCCGCCGCCGGGCCGGCCCGCGCCGCGACCGCGCGAGCGTCGCTCCTCCGTGTCGTCCGGGCCGCCCTGGTCCTCGCGATCGTCGGCGGCCTGCTGCCCGCGTTGACGCCGGCCGTCGTCGCCGCCACGCCAGAGCTCACCATCGCCGGCCGGACGCGCTACGTCGTCGAGCCCCAGGCGGGACTGGTCCGGGTCACGGCCGAGCTCACGGCGACGAACCGCAAGCCCGACACGGCCGCGAAGCGCTTCTACTTCGACCGGGCGTACCTCGCGGTCCTGCCGGGCACGACCGGCTTCACCGTCGCCGCCGACGGATCCACGCCGCGCGTGTCGGTGTCGGAGCGGACCGACGAGTACACGCTCCTCCTCGTCACCTTCGGCAAGCGCCTGTTCTCGGGGACGTCGCTCGACCTCCGACTGGGCTTCGACCTGCCGGATCCGGGCGGCGCGGCCGACCGCGACGTCCGGGTCGATCGCGCCCTCGTCGCCTTCCCGGCCTGGGCGATCGCCACCGACGCGACGCCCGGCGCGTCGGTCGAGGTCGTCTTCCCGCCCGGGTTCACCGTCACCGTCGCGGGCGGCGAGCTCGACGGGCCGTTGACCGGGGAGGACGGATCCCTCGTCTACCGGTCGGGCGAGCTCACCGACCCGCTCGGCTTCGCCGCCTACGTCATCGGCGATCGGGCCGCGGCGTACAGCGAGACCTCGCTCGACCCTCGCGTCGGGGGACGCGCCGCCCCGGTCGTCGTCCGCTCGTGGGTCGACGACCCCGCGTTCGCCGAGCGGATCGGCGACGGCTTCGGCCGGGGACTGCCGGCGCTCGGCGAGGCGATCGGGCTGCCGTACCCGCGGACCGAGCCGCTCATCGTCCAGGAGGGCGTCAGCCGGACCCTCGGCGGCTACGCGGGGCTCTACGACCCCGCGTCGGGCCGGATCGACGTCGACTACGCGGCGAGCGACTTCGTCGTCCTCCACGAGGCGGCCCACGTCTGGTTCAACGGCGGGCTCCTGGCCGATCGATGGGCGAGCGAGGCCTTCGCCTCCTGGTACGCGGCCGGGGTCGCGAACAAGCTCGGCCTCACCGTCGAACCCGACCGCCTGACGCCGGAGCTCGAGGCGGTCGGCTTCCCGCTCAATGCCTGGGGCGCGGTCGGCGATGGCGACGAGGCGGGCGAGTCCTACGGCTACGCGGCCGCCCTTGCGCTCGCGGAGGCGATCGCGGCGCGGGCCGGCGAGACGGGGCTGCGCGACGTCTGGGTGGCCGCCGATGCCCGCGAGTCGGCCTACCGACCGGCCCATGCCGGCACGGCGACGGGCTCGGTCGACGGCGCGCCCGACTGGCGCGGCCTGCTCGACCTCCTCGAGGAGCGGACCGGCCGTCGCTACGACGACCTGTGGCGGACGTGGGTCGCCCGGCCCGACGACATCCCCGCCCTCGATGCGCGCGGGACGGCGCGCATGGCATACGCGGACGCGCTCGCGGCTGCCGGCGACTGGGAGCTGCCCGCCGCGATCCGCGCCGCGATGACGGCCTGGCGGTTCGACGAGGCACGCGGCCTGCTCGGTCAGGCCGTCGTCGTCCTCGCCCTCCGGGACGAGGTCGAGGCCGCCGCGAGCGCCGCCGGTCTCGTCGCGCCGGCGACGCTCCGCGAGGCCTTCGAGGGCGATGCGGGCCTGCGCGCCGCCGACGCCGAGGCCCGGGCCGAGCTCGACGCGATCGCGGCGATCGTCGCGGCCGCCGAGGCGCGCGAGCCCGATCCCGGGCCGCTCGGGTGGCTCGGCCGGCTCGGCTCGGATCCGGCGGCCGACCTCGCCTCGGCGGCGACGGCGTTCGCCGCGGGAGACGTCGCGGCGGCGATCGCGGCGGCCGACCGGGCGCGGGCCGCCTGGTCGTCGGCCGCCGACGTCGGCCTCCGGCGCGGCGCGACGATCGTCGGGGCGCTGCTCTTCGCGCTGCTCGCCGGGTGGCTCACCCTCGGCTGGGTCCGCTCGCGGCGGGACGCCCGGGCGATCGCGACCGCCGATGCGGTCGGCGCCGGCGGCGACGAGGCGATGCCCGGTGGCTGACGCGCACGACGACCCGGCGGCCCGCGAGCCGGAGGCCGGCGATCCGGAGTCCGCGTACGAGCTCCTCCAGCGCGGCCGGTCGCTCATGCGCGACCGCCACCACGCCCAGGCCGCGATCGTCCTCGAGCGGGCCGCCCGGCTCGAGCCGGGCAAGGGCTCGATCCTCGAGGCGCTCGGGCGGGCCCGCTACAACAGCGGCCAGCTCGAGGCGGCGCGGGAGGCGTTCGCCGCCCTCCTCGACGTCGACCCGTCGGCGGCCTACGGCCACTACGGGCTCGGGCTCGCCCTCAAGCGGCTCGGCCGGATCGACGAGGCTCGGACCCACCTGCGGCTGGCGACCGCCCTCGACCCCACCAGCGCGCTGTACCGCTCGGCGCTGCGGCGGATGCCCCCGGCCGGCGAGTAGGCGTGGCGGGCCGGCTCAGGTGCGCCGGATCCAGTGCGGCCACTCGATCGTCGGGACGAAGCCGTTCCGGCGGTACAGCCCGAGGGCCGTCTCGTTGGCTCCCTCGACCGACAGCTGTACGCGCCCCGCCCCGCGGGCACGCGTGTACGCGACCCCCCAGCGGAGGAGCTCGCGGCCGAGGCCACGGCCGCGCCAGGCCGGCAGGACGCCGATCTGGGCGATCCAGCCCTCGATCGCTCCGGCGTCGTCGGGGCCGACCTCGACCTTCGTATAGGCGACCGGGCGATCGGGGTCGTCGGCCGGGGCCACCAGCAGGATGCCGGCGGGGTCGAAGTCGTCGAGCGCATGGACGTGGCGGACGACCGCGACGTCCCACGACACTGGCGTCGGGTGGTCGCCGAACGCCTCGTTCATCAGCGCGACATGGGGCTCGAGCGGCTCGCCCGGTCGGAACGGCCGGGTGACGAACCCGGCCGGGAACGCGGGCGGCTCGACCGGCACCGCCGGCGCCAGCTCGCAGAGCCACAGGCTGGAGTGGTAGGCCAGGCCGATCGCCCGGGCGAAGGCCTCCGAGGCCGGCAGGTGCGGCGGCACGTAGAGCTGCAGCCAGGGCTGGTCGCGCTCCCGCACGATCGCCATCGCCTCGGTCGCGAGCGCCCGACCGGCGCCACGTCGGCGGAACGCCGGGTGGACCGTCAGGTCGTCGTGGCGCGGCGTGCACGCGCCGGCGACGGCCCCCTCGAGGATGGCGACGGCGGTCCCGTCGAGGTCGGGCTCGATCCGCGACAGGGCGCGGTCGATGTCGACCCGGGTGAAGCCCGGGATGCCGTCCGTCGCGAGGCACGCCTCCTGGACCGCCCGGATCCCGGGCAGGTCCTCGAGCCGGGCCCGTCGGACGAGGACGTCCGCCACCTCAGGCCTCGCCGGCCGCCTTGAGGCGGGCGAGCCAGAAGAGCCCCACGATCGACTTCGCGTCCTCGATCGCGCCGGTCTCGGCGAGCTCGACCGCCTCGCGCCAGGGGATGCGCTCGAGCTCGAGACGCTCGTCGTCATCCTCGCCGAGTCGGTCGCGGACGGTCGTCAGGCCCGACGCCAGGTAGAGATGCATCTCCTCGGTCGCGAAGCCGGGGGCGGTCCAGAACGTCGCGAGCTTCCGCCACCGCTCGGCGGACTGGCCGGTCTCCTCCTCGAGCTCGCGCCGCGCGGCGCCGTCGGGCGCCTCGATCGTCCCGTCGTCGGCGACGTCGAGCGTGCCGGCGGGGATCTCGAGGAGCCGCCGCCCGGTCGCGACGCGGAACTGGCGGACGAGGAGGACCCGGTCGGCCTCGTCGAGGGCGAGGATCGCGACGGCGCCCGGGTGGCCGCAGATGTCGCGCTCGGCCCGCGAGCCGTCCGGCCGCTCGACCGTGTCGACGCGGAAGGTCAGGTAGCGGCCGCGGTGGAGGACCCGCGAGGCGACGACCCGCTCGTCGAGCGGGTCGGCCGGGGACGGTCCGGCCGCGGGGCCCGGGCCGCCCCCTTCACCCATCGCGTCAGGCCACCGAGCGCAGCAGCGAGTGGGTCGACTCCGGGTCGAACAGGTGGAGCTTCTCCGGGATCGCGACAAGGTTGAGCGCGTCGCCCGGGCGGACCCGGTGGTCCGACGATAGGAGGGCGACGAGGTCGAACCCGGCGATGTCCGCGTGGATGAGCTCCTCGTTGCCGAGGTACTCGACGACGTCGGCCTTGCCGGTGATGGAGCCGCCGGGGCCGCCCGGCGCCCCGATGTCGATGTGCTCGGGCCGGATGCCGAGGATCAGCTTGTGCCCGGTCGTCGGGCCGACCGCGTCGCGGAACGGCGCGGGCAGCGGGATCGAGATCCCGGGCGCCTCGAGCATCGCGCTCTCGCCGCTCCCGACGAGCGTCACGTCGATGAAGTTCATCGACGGGCTGCCGATGAAGCCCGCGACGAAGCGGTTGTCGGGGTGATCGTACAGCTCCTGCGGGGTGCCGACCTGCTGGAGGACGGCGTCGCTCATGACGGCGATCCGCTGGCCCATCGTCATCGCCTCGACCTGGTCGTGGGTGACGTAGACCATCGTGACGTTCAGGCGCTGGTGGAGCCGGGCGATCTCGGCGCGGGTCTGGACCCGGAGCTTCGCGTCGAGGTTGGACAGCGGCTCGTCCATCAGGAAGACCGCCGGCTCGCGGACGATCGCCCGGCCGAGGGCGACGCGCTGGCGCTGGCCGCCGGACAGCTCCTTCGGCTTGCGATCGAGGAGCTTCTCGAGCGAGAGGATGCCGGCCGCCTCCGCGACGCGGCGGTCGATCTCGGACTTCGCGACCTTGCGGAGCTTCAGGCCGAAGGCGAGGTTGTCGCGGACGGTCATGTGGGGGTAGAGCGCGTAGCTCTGGAAGACCATCGCGATGTCGCGGTCCTTCGGCGCGACGTCGTTGACGACCTTCTCGCCGATACGGAGCGTGCCCTCGGTGATCTCCTCGAGCCCCGCGATCATCCGCAGGCTCGTCGTCTTCCCGCACCCGGATGGGCCGACGAGGACCATGAACTCGCCGTCCCGGATCTCCAGGTTGAGGTCGTCCACCGCGGTGACGTCGCCGTAGCGTTTCGTCACGTGATCGAAGGTGACGGTCGACATGACCCAGCGTCCTCCTGTCCACGGGCAGAGCGCGGGCCCTTGCATCTGCCACGGTGGCGTGGCTGGACGGACCCCGTACGCGACATCCCGTGCGGTCGGGTCATCGTAGCAGAGGGCCGGACCCGCGCCGGAGGAGTTCCGGCGGGGCAAGCGAACGACCCCGCTCCCGGGACGGGGAGCGGGGTCGTGGTCGTCGGGAGGCGTCCGGGACGTCGGCGCCCCCGGGGGGACTAGGGGAGGAGGACGGTGTCGACCGCGTGGATGATCCCGTTCGTCGGGGCGTCCAGGTCAGTGACGATGATCTTCGCGCCGTCGATGTAGGCGCCCATGTCGTTGACCTCGACGTCGGCGAAGTCGCCGTTGAGCATCCGGATCTGGTCGCTGGCGACGACGTCGGCCGCGTAGCGCTGGCCCTTGGCGACGTGGTAGAGGAGGATGTCGGTGAGGAGCTCCTGGTCGGCGACGACGGCCGCGAGGACGTCGGCCGGGAGCTTCGCGAACGCGTCGTCGGTCGGGGCGAAGACGGTGAACTGGCCCTTGCCGCTCAGCGTCTCGATGACGACCGGATCGGCCGCGCCGAGGGCGAAGATCAGGGTGTCGAACTGGCCGGCGAAGTCGCCGGAGGTGTTGGCGGCGATCGCGAACTCGACGATCGACGGCGACTTGGCCGGCTGCTTCGCGGCGACCGGGCCGGCGACGATGCCGAGGGCGAGGGCGCCCGCGGTGAAGGCGAGGATGAAGCGGCGCATCTGGGTGGTCCCTCCTGGTTGTGACGGTGATCCCCGGGGGCTCGGCTGGGGGCCATCGGCCCGGGTGTCGACCGTCCTTTCGGCGCCCCGGTCCGGCCGGATTGCGTCGTCGAGCGGCCGCCCCGTGACGGTGGTGCGCGGTCGCACCACCGTCGGCCCGGGACGGTCCCGGACATCCGCCCCGGCTCGGCGCGCGATGATGGGGTGTGCTCTTCCGCGACTTCGTCGACACGCTCGGCTATCGGCTGCTCGCCTGGGCGACGCTCAGCGTCGCGATCGGGCTGCCGCTCCTCGCCCTCGGCGACGCGTTCTGGCGCGGGTTCGGCCTGCAGGCCGTCGTCTGGGGCGCGATCGACGGCCTGATCGGCCACGCCGGCCGTCGCCACGCCCGCCGGATCGACGTCGGACCGGGGGCCGCTGCCGATCGTCGGGCGGAGGCCCGCTTCGTCCGACGACTCCTCTGGGCGAATGCCGGACTCGACGTGCTGTACGTCGCCGGCGGCGCGCTCCTGTGGGCCGGCGCGGGGTCCGACGCCTGGCTCGCGGGCACCGGCGCGGGCATCGTCGTCCAGGGCCTGTTCCTGCTCGTGTTCGACCTCGCGCACGTGCGCTGGGTCCCCGGCGACGACGTCGCCCTGCCGGCGCTCCCGGTCTTCGACGATCCGGCTCACGACCCGATCCGGCTGGTCGCCGATCCGGGCGTGCCGGTCCGCGGGACCGCCCTCCTCCTCCACGGCTTCGGGGCGACACCGGCCCAGCTCCGGCCGCTGGCCGCCGCGCTCGCCGCGGATGGCTGGGCGGTCGAGGCGCCGCTCCTGCCCGGCTTCGGGCGGGAGCTGCCGCGCCTCCTCGAGACGCGGTTCGACGATTGGCGGTCGGCGGCCGTCGCGGCCGCGGACCCGATGCGCGAGCGACCGGGCGATGGCCGGCTCGCGCTCGTCGGCTACTCGATGGGTGGCGCGCTCGCGCTCGCGACCGCCGGATCGATCCGGCCCGACGCCCTCGTCCTCCTGGCCCCGTTCGTCTGGGACCTCAAGCCGTGGCAGCGGGTCCTCGGGCCCGCCCTCCGGGCCGTGATCCCCCACGGCTTCCGGCCGTTCGGCCGGACCGACTTCGACGACCCCGAGGTCCAGGCGGGCCTCCGGGGGATCTTCGGCGACCTCGACCTCGACGACCCGGCCGTTCGCGGGGCGCTCCGGACGCTGCCGGTGCCGCGGAGCTTCGTCGAGTCGATCATCGCCGGGACCGTCGTGGCGGCCGAGGCGGCCCGCTCGATCCGGGTCCCGGTCCTCGTGGCCCAGGGCGAGCGGGACACGGCCTCACGCCCGGCGGTGACCCGGCGCGTCGCCGACTCGATCCCGGGGCGGGTGACCCGCCTCTCGCTCGACGCCGACCACGACCTGCTCGGCGACGGGACGCCGGCCGGCGCGGCGGTCCGCGAGGCCGTCGTCGCCTTCCTCGGCGGGCCGCCCCCGGTCCGTGCCGGCCGATAGCAGCGACGGTCGGCCATGCCGGGCAGCCGAGGGACCGACCGGCTCAGGCCGTCGGCGTGCCCGCGCCGAGGGCCCGCCGGACCGCCGGCGCCACCTCGGTCCCGAGGAGCTCGATCGATCGCATGATCTTCGCGTGCGGCATCGCCCCACCGATGACCTGGAGCAGGAACCGGTCGTGGGCGAACAGCGAGTGGTGGAACAGGATCCGGTCGACGATCTCCGCGGGGCTGCCGACGAGGTTGGCCCCGCGGAGGTCTCGTGACGCCTCGAACGCCGCGCGGTCCAGCGGCGCGAAGCCTCGTTCCCGGGCGATGCGGTTCATCATCGCCGCGAGCGGCGGGAACGCGTCGTCGGCGGCGGCCTGCGACGTGTCGGCGATGAAGCCGTGCATGTTGATGCTCAGCGCGGGGGTCGGGTCGTGACCCGCCTCGGCCGCCGACCGCCGGAAGAGGTCGACGAACGGGACGAACCGCTCCGGCATCCCGCCGATGATCGCGAGGGCCATCGGCAGTCCGAGCGAGCCGATCCGGACCGCCGACCCGGGCGTCCCGCCGACGGCGACCCAGACCGGCAGCGGGTCCTGGACCGGGCGCGGATAGACGGCCCGGTCCTCGATCGGCGCCCGGTGCCTGCCCGACCAGGTCACCCGCTCCTCGGCCCGGAGCCGGAGGAGCAGGTCGAGCTTCTCGACGAACAGCGAGTCGTAGTCGTCGAGGTCGTAGCCGAAGAGCGGGAAGGACTCGATGAACGAGCCGCGGCCGGCCATGATCTCGGCCCGCCCGCCCGACAGCAGGTCGAGCGTCGAGAACTGCTGGAAGACCCGGACCGGGTCGTCCGAGCTCAGGACGCTCACCGCGCTCGTCAGCCGGATCCGGCTCGTCCGCTCGGCGGCCGCGGCAAGGACGATCGCCGGCGACGAGACGACGAAGTCGGGACGGTGGTGCTCCCCGACGCCGAAGACGTCGAGCCCGACCTGGTCGGCGAGGACGATCTCCTCGACGAGGTCCCGCATCCGCCGGGCGGGGTCGACCCGGCCGTTCACGGGGTCCGGGGCGATGTCGCCGAAGGTGAAGGCGCCGATCTCCATCCGCGGAGGGTACGGCAGCCGGACCCTCAGCGGAGATAGCGCCGGACGACGAGGTCGAGCTCGCCGGCGGGCTTGCCGCCGAGCGCGCCGTTGGTGTGGCCGAGGACGGTGAAGCCGGCGCCGTCGGCCGCGACGTCGATGCCGAGGTCGGCCCCGGTCGTCCCGAACTGGGTCCTCCAGGTGAGGGCGCCGGCCCGGTCGTAGCGGCGGACGAAGATGTCGAAGCTGCCCTTGCTCTGCCCGTCGAGCGAGCCGTACGTGTAGCCGGTCACGGTCAGGCCGGCGCCGTCGGCGGCCACGCCCCAGGCGACCTCGGAGGCGTTCGACGTCCCGAAGATGCGCGACCACTTCAACGTCCCGGCCCGGTCGTAACGGCGGATGAACGCCTGGCTCGGGACCTCGCCGCTCGCGTCGGCGCTCGTGTATCCGACGGCGGTGATGCCCGTCCCGTCGGCGGCGAGGGCCAGGATCGTGTCGTCGCCCGCCTGGCCCCACTGGCGGGTCCAGAGCAGCTTGCCGGCGAGGTCGTAGCGGCGGATGTAGGCGTCGGTGAACGGACCGGCGTTCGGCCCGGCGAGGTTGCCGTCGGTGCCGCCGGCGACCGTGATGCCGGCCGCGTCGAGCGCGACGGCGTTCGCCGAGTCGGCCTCGACCGTCCCGAACTGGCGGGTCCAGAAGATGGCGCCGGTCGGCGAGTAGCGGCGGACGAAGGCGTCGGCGTCGTCGGCCGCGTTCGGGCCGCCGAGCGCGCCCCAGGTCGTCCCCGAGACCGCGACCCCGCCCGCGTCCGCGGCGACCGCGCCCGGGTCCTCGTCGGCCGCGGTGCCGGAGCGGCGTGTCCAGGTGGCGGTCCCGGTGAGGTCGTAGCGCCGGACGAGGACGTCCCGGATCCCGGGCGTCGCCGGCGTCGGGCCCGATGGGCCGTCGGTCGCGACGAGGACGACGATCCCACCGCCGCCCGCGGCCACGTCCTCGCCGCTGTCCTGGCCGGTCGTCCCGTACTGGCGCGACCAGACGACGGCGCCGGTCCGGTCGTAGCGCCGGACGACCGCGTCGCTCGGCCCCCGAAGCGGCCCGGCGAGGCTGCCCGCGGTCGTGGCGATGATCGTCACGCCGGTCGTGTCGGCGGCGATCCCACCGGCGGCCTCTTCGCCCGAGGTCCCGAGTTGGCGGGTCCACGCGATCGACGCGGCGAGCGTCGTCGCGGGCACGAGGAGGGCGAGGAGGAGGGCGAGGGAGCTGGCGGTGCGGCGGTACGGCATCGGGAGTACCTCGGCTGGTCGGTCTTCGGTCCGGTCACGGACCCGAGGATGCCTCGCCGCCGGTCGCTGCGGCCATGGACGAACGACGTAGCCGCCTGCCGGACGTGCGTCCCGGCGACGCGACCTACCCGACCCGCCGCACCTCGACCGCGATCCCGTCGAGGTCGTATGCCGCGCCGTCGGCCCCGAACGGCGGCAGCGGGTCGATCCCGGCCACCCGGCGCCCGGCGACGGCCACCGAGAGCGCCGCGGCCCGGTCGAGCGGGAGCCCCGCGAGCAGCCCGAAGAGGAGCCCCGCGCTCGCCGCGTCGCCGGCCGCCAGGGTCGTCCGGACCGGGCCCGGCGCGACCGCGACCCGGAGCTCGCGATCAGCCCAGTCCTCGGCCAGGCTCGCCAGCCGCCCGGTCGCGGCGAGCCGGTCGCGACCGCCGCTCCGGACGACGAGCCCGCCGGCCCCGCTCGAGACGGCGACCACCGCCACGCCGGCGTCAACGAGCCGCCCGGCCACGGCGCCGACCTCGTCGGCCGACGGGTGCGCGGGACACAGCCCCATCGAGGCGAGGTCGTCGGCGCTCGGCGAAAGGACGTCGAGCGCGGGCGCGACATGGCCGAGGATCACCTCCCAGTCGAGCGTCGCCGTCTCGAGCCCGGGATCGACGACGACGAGGTCGAGCGAGGTCAGGGCGCCCTGGCCGCGCGCCCGTTCGAGGAGCGCGCGCAGCGGCACCCCGCCGTCGGCGACGAGGGCCGGCAGGAGCGGCGGGTAGCCGACGTGGAGGCCGTCGGCGGCGGCCAGGTCGACGGTCGTGCCGTCGAACGCTCGACTCGCCCCGGCGTGGTGCCAGAACGTCCGGTCCCGGCCGGGCGGCTCGATGACGATCGAGTAGGACGTCCGCAGCCCGGCGGCGACCCCGATCCGCGCCCCCGCGCCGAAGCGCTCGCGGGCGAGCCGGACGAGGACGGCGCCCAGGTCGTCGTCGCCGACGTCGGTCGCGAGCCGGACCTCGGCGCCCAGATCGGCGAGCGCCGTGCCCGTGTTGGCGACGCAGCCGCCCAGCCGGAGGTCGAGCCCACCGACGGCGACGAGGGTGCCGGGGTCGGTCACCGGCGCCCCCGGCAGCGTCGGGACGAGGTCGAGGCACGTCTGGCCCGCGACGACGATGCGCATGGCCGAACGATAGCGGGCCGGCGGGGGCGAACGGTCTGCCGCGACCGCTGCGCCGCCCCAGCCGCCCCGCGCCGCCGCCCACGCCGCCGCCCACGCCGCCGCGACGGCCCGGGGAAGGGTCCTCCTCCGGTCGATCCGCCCCGGTCCGACGGGCCGAACGACAGGGACCGCGCCCGACGCGACGGCGCATGATGGGTCCCGGCGGTCCGTCGGCGCACGGACGACCCGGCGGTGGAGGTCGGCGATGGGCTTCGGGAGCAACGGGACGATCCTGCGGGTCGACCTGACGCGCGGGACGACGAGCGTCGAGACGTTCGACGAGGCCTTCTACCGCCGCTACCCCGGCGGCAAGGCGCTGGCCGCGTACCACCTGCTCCACGAGCTCCGACCCGGCACCGACCCACTCGGCCCCGACAACGTCCTGGTCCTCGCGACCGGCCTCCTGACCGGCGCCCCGGTCTCCACCGCCACCCGCTTCAACGCGATCGCCCGCTCGCCGCTCACCGGCGGCTTCGGCGAATCCGAGGCCGGCGGCTACTGGGGCCCGGAGCTGAAGATGGCCGGGCTCGACGCGATCGTCCTCAGCGGACGCTCGCCCGAGCCCGTCTACCTCTGGGTCCACGACGGCGGCGCGGAGATCCGCGACGCCCGCCAGCTCTGGGGCGCGGACCCGCCGACGGTCCAGGCGACGATCAAGGAGGCGGTCGGCGAGAAGCTCGCCCGGGTCCTCCAGATCGGCCGGGCGGGGGAGAACCTCGTCCCGTACTCCATGCTCATGAACGAGCTCCGCCACTACAACGGGCGGACCGGGATGGGCGCGGTCATGGGCAGCAAGAACGTCCGGGCGATCGCGGTCAAGGGTTCGCGGAAGTACACCGACCTTGCGTTCGACGCGCCGGCGCTCGCCGAGATCGGGAAGCGGCTCAGCCGGTCGCTGCCCGACCACCCACAGGGCTGGGACCTCCGGACGAAGGGGACCCCGGGGCTCACCGACGGGCTCAACGCCGCCGGCATCCTGCCGACCCGCAACTTCCGCGAGGGCTCGTTCGAGCGGGTCGACGGCATCGGCTGGGCGGCCTTCGAGGCGATCCGGAGCGGGACCCGGTCCTGCTACGCCTGCGCGGTCCGGTGCAAGCCCGAGACGGCCTTCGAGGGCCGCTACCGGGTCACCGACACGTACGACGGCCCCGAGTACGAGGCGATCGCCGGCTTCGGCTCGAACTGCGCCATCTTCGACATCGAGCTCGTCGCCCGCGCGAACGAGCTGTGCAACGAGCTCGGGCTCGATGTCATCTCGACCGCCGGCACGGTCGCCTTCGTCATGGAGTGCGTCGAGCACGGGCTCCTCGGCCCGGCCGACCTCGACGGCGTCGACCTCCGCTTCGGCAACGGCGAGGCGCTCCTCGAGGCGATCCCGCGCATCGCCGAGCGGCAGGGGGTCGGGGAGCTGCTCGCCCTCGGCTCGCGGGCGATCGCGGAGCGGCTCGGCGGCGATGCGCCCTCGTTCGCGATGCAGGTCAAGGGCCTCGAGATGGCGATGCACGAGCCGCGCGGCAAGGTCGGCGTCGCCCTCGGCTACGCGACGAACGAGGCCGGGGCGGACCACCTCGTCGGCTTCCACGACCCCATCTTCGTCAACCCCGAGTCGGTCCCGTTCAAGGGCGCGATGGCGCTCGGCATCACCGAGCCGGCCGACGTCTTCAGCCTCGGCGAGGCCAAGGTCCGCAACTGGTACACCTCGGAGCGCTGGAACAGCGCCGAGAAGGTCCTCGGGCTGTGCTTCTTCGGCCCTGCACCACGGTCGTTCATCGGCGTCGACGACGTCGTCGCGGCCGTCCGGGCCGCGACCGGCTGGGCCGTCACCGTCGACGAGCTGCTCGAGGTCGGGGAGCGCGCGGTCACCATGGCCCGCGTGTTCAACGTGCGCGAGGGCCGGACGCGGCACGACGACCGTCTGCCGGACCGTCTCCACGACCCGCTCGAGGGCGGCACGCTGGCCGGCCGGTCGATCGACCGGGAGGCGTTCGAGGGGGCGATCACGGCCCTCTACGCGCTGAAGGGCTGGGACCCGGCGACCGGTGTCCCGACGGCGGAGCGGCTGCGGACGCTCGGTCTCGACTGGGCGGCCGAGGCCGACGCCGCCGCCGTCGGCTGAACCGGGCGGACGACGCGTGCAGGTCCGGCTCCACGGCTCGCTCGGCTTCTACGGCCCGGACCGGCGCGAGCGGTTCGAGGTCGCGCTCGGGCGTGAGCTGACGATCGGCGACGCGGTGCGACTGGTCGGCGTGCCGCTCGCCGAGATCGCGGTCGCCGGCCTCAACGGCGAGGTGGTCCGGCTCGACGACCCGGCGATCACCGTCTCGGACGAGGACCGGCTCGACCTGTTCCCGCCCTCGAGCGGCGGCTGACGTCGTTCGCGACGGGTCGTCCGCCCGGGTCCTGCGGCCGCCCGTGACGGGCGAGATGTCCGCTGCATGGACACCTCCAGCACACGTGACGTCACAACGGACCCACAGCCCGGTGTTGCCCACGCCCGCGACCGCCTTCCAGACGCCGCTCGAGCGTGGATCGCACGCGGGGGGCCTCGGTGGAGCGACTGGTCGGCCCGCCTTCCGTCAGGCGTGTGCCCTTGGCGTTGCCCCGTGTGCTCGGGGTGACCATGCAGCCGACGCTCGAGGGCTGATGGGCCGGATCCGCGGCGAGGCCCCCGCGGATCCGGCGCGGCGGGCCGGGGCAGCGGCGACGCCCGGCAGGGCCCGCCACCCGTTGACCGACGGCGTCGCCCGCCGGCCAGCGAACCACGCCCGTCGCGCCCCCGCGCGGCCCGAGGCCGCCACGCGACCGCGCGCCGAACGCGACGCCGCGACCTGCCCCCGCCGGACGGCCGAGCCCGCCCCACGACCCCGAGGCCCGCCGCCCTCGCCGCGCGTCCCCGAGGCCCGCCGCGCCCCCGCGACCCGCGCGCTCCGGCCCTAGGCGTCGCGGCCGCGCAGCTCCCAGGCGACGACCTCGGCGCCGGCGGGCAGGTCCGCGTCGGGCGGCAGGAAGAGCATCCCGTTCGCGGCGGCGAGCGAGGCGAGCATGTACGAGTCCTGCCCGCCCGAGGTCCGGGCGAGCAGCCCGTCGGGGCGTGTCGGGTCGGCCTCGAGCACGACCCGGGTGATGTTCATCCGCCCCGCCGACCCGCGCATCGCCTCGGCCAGGCGGACGAGCCGTGCCGGCCGGTCGAACGCCCGGCGGTGACCGGCGAGCAGCCGCAGCACCGGCCGGACGAACAGCTCGAACGTGACGAAGACGCTGACCGGGTTGCCGGGCAGGCCGAAGAGTCGGACCGACCGTCCGTCGACGGTCGCTCGGGCGAAGGCGAACGGCCGGCCCGGCTTGATCGCCACCCGCCACAGGTCGAGCGACCCGACCGCGCCGAACGCCGCCTTGACGTGGTCGTGCGCGCCGACCGAGACGCCGCCGCTCATCACGACGACGTCGGCCCAGGCCGTCGCCTCGCGGACGAGCGCGAGCAGCGCGTCGAGCGTGTCAGCCGCGACACCGAAGCGGCGGACCTCGGCACCGGCCTCGGCCGCCTGCGCCGCGAGCGCGTACGAGTTGGACTCGTAGATCTGGGCGGGACCCAGCGGCGTGCCCGGCGGAACGAGCTCGTCGCCCGTCGAGATGACCGCGACCCGAGGCCGACGGTGGACGACCACCGTCGCGTGCCCGGTCGCGGCAAGGAGGGCGATGGCGGCCGGGTCGCAGGCCCGTCCGGCCGCGAGCAGCTCGGCGCCGGCGACGACGTCGGTGCCCGCGGCACGGAGGTGGTCGCCCGGGCGCACCGACGCCCGGACCGCGACGGTCGCCGGGATCTCGGAGGCGCCGGCGGGCGCGTCGGTGTCCTCGACCGGGACGACGGCGTCGGCGCCGGCCGGGACCATCGCCCCGGTCATGATCCGGAGGGCCGTCCCGGGCTCGACCGCCACGTCGGGCGCGCGGCCGGCCGGGACCTCGCCGAGGACCCGGAGGACGACGGGCCGCTCGGGCCCGGCGCCGGCGACGTCGGCGCCCCGGACCGCGAAGCCGTCCATCGCGCTGTTCGCCCACGGCGGGACGTCGATGGGCGAGTGGGCCGGCGAGGCGAGGACGAGCCCCGCGGCGTCGGCGAGCGCGACGGTCGTGGCCGGCAGCGGCTCGACCCCGTCGAGCACCCGGGCCTGGGCGTCTTCCAGGGGGATCAGGTCGGGCAGGTCGGACACGCGTCGCTCCTCGGCTCGGTCCGCCCGCAGGACGTGCGCGGACCGCCCCGGAGCATAGCGTCGAACCCCACGCGGGCGGCGCTACGGCACGGCGCGCTGCATCTCCATCGTCTGCTGGTCGAGCTGGTATGGGAGCCCGGATGGCGCGGGCAGTACGCGGGCACTCCCCAGCAGGATCGCCGCGACGAGCGCGATCAGGACGAGGGTCGTGGCCAGCGCGAGCTCACGCGGGAACGCGCGCCGGGCGGGGGTGACTGGCATCGCCATCGGCGATCCTCCTCGGACGCCGGTGGGTCGGGACGCCGCCCGTCACTCGGGGGCCCGCCGGTCAGGTTCGGTCGTCGGGCTCAGGCTCGGCGCCCGCGGCGGGCATCGCAAGGGCCGTCTCGCACGCCTGCCGACCGCCGAACGGCCCCGCCGTGCGCGGGCCGACGGCGCCGCCGATGGGTGCCAGGGAAGGGCTTGGGGTGGCCTACGGGGCTTGAACCCGTAACCTTCGGAGCCACAATCCGATGCTCTGCCAGTTGAGCTAAGGCCACCGCGGATGGCTCGGCGTCGGGCGGTCACGCTCGGGACCGCCGCCGACACCTCGCCTGCGCCGCGGAAGTGTACCCGACGATCCTGCTCGAGGCGGCCGTCCGCGGCGTCGGCCCGTACCTCGCCGCGCCACAGGGCCCGGGGTTCGGCGGACCAGTGGCCTCGGGTGCCCTCATGGGCGGTCGGGTGTGGTCGGAGCGGTACCACGGGTGAGCGGGGCCGGGACCATGGGGCGAGGGTCGCCGCGCACCGTCGCCGCCTACGGTCGGTCCTGCGACGTCCCCGCGGCGTCGCGACCCGGATCACCCCAGGCCGGAGGCCGCCCGACCGATGCCCGCTCGTCCAGCGCCGATGCTCCGCCCCGCCGGCCGCCGCCTCGCCGCGGTCGTCGCCGTGGCCGTCGCGCTCGGCGCGCTCGGACAGCTCGCGATGCCGTCCGGGGCGTTCGCCTGGGACCCGAACAGCTTCGGCGCCACGTCCGAGCAGCAGCTCGTCGCGCTCCACAACAAGGCGCGCGCCGCCGCCGGGCTGAAGGCGCTCAAGGTCGACTCCGCGCTCCGCACGATCGCCCGCTGGCGGAGCAAGGACATGATCACCCGGGACTACTTCAGCCACAACATCCCGCCGAGCGGTCGGCTCGTCTTCAGCGAGATGGACGCCCGCGGCTACTGCTACGAGTTCGCGGCCGAGAACATCGGTTACAACAACTACCCCGACGACATCGCGACCGCCGCGATCCACAAGGCGTTCATGGACTCGTCGGGTCACCGCGCGAACATCCTCGGCAAGCGCTGGGACGTCATGGCCGTCGGCGCCTACAAGGGCCCGAACGGCAAGAAGATGTGGACCGTGCTCTTCGCCGACAAGTGCGGCGGCACCACCCCGACCCCGACCCCCAAGCCGACCCCGAAGCCGACGCCCAAGCCCACGCCCGCGCCGACGGCGACCCCCAAGCCGACCTCCAAGCCGACCCCCGGGCCGACCGACCGGCCGGGTGCGACGCCGTCGCCGGCGCCGAGCGTCGACCCATCCCTCGACCCGAGCGCCGAGCCCAGCCCGAGCCCGAGCCCCGAGCCGAGCGCCACCGCGACCCCCGAGCCCGACGACGACCGACCGGGCGCCGGCGGCCGCGCTAACGGCGGCGGGCCGCCGGGCGGGAACGAGGGCCCCGGCCGATCGACCGACCGCGAACCGGTACGGGTGATCGGCCCGCCCGCCGGCGGCGGGCTGGTCGAGACGATCGTCGGCAGCGTCGCCGCCGCGTACCTCGGCGGCTGACGCGGATGGCCGTCCTCGCCCCGGGCGTGTCCGATGACGCCCCGTACACTCCGTCCGAAGCCGCAGCCGGTGATCTGCTGATGCCGCCGACCCCGCCGATCCTCGAAGCCCGCGACCTGACCCGCACGTACGAGCTCGACGGCCGGACCGTCGAGGCGCTCCGCGGCGTCTCGCTCGCGGTCGAGGCCGGCGAGTTCCTCGCGATCATGGGTCCGTCGGGCTCGGGCAAGTCGACCCTCCTCCAGCTCCTCGGCGGGCTCGACCGGCCGACGTCGGGCGAGGTCGTCCTCGAGGGCGAGGTCGTCAGCCGCCTGGACGACGACCAGGCGACCCGGCTGCGCCGCGAGAAGACCGGCTTCGTCTTCCAGTCGTTCAACCTCATCCCGCTCCTCGACGTCCGCGAGAACGTCGCCCTGCCGTTCACGATCGCCGGGCAGGACGCCCGCAGGGGCGAGCTCGGCGAGCGGATCCGCGACGTGATCGCCCTCGTCGACCTGACCGGCAAGGAGCGCCACCGCCCCGACCAGCTGTCGGCCGGCGAGCAGCAGCGCGTCGCGGTCGCGCGGGCGCTGGTGACCCGGCCGGCCATCCTCCTTGCCGACGAGCCGACCGGCAACCTCGACTACGCGACGGGGACCGAGATCCTCGACGCGCTCTGGCGGTCCTGCGTCGAGCGCGGCCAGACGATCGTCCTCGTGACCCACGACGCGAAGGCCGCCGCCTACGCCGACCGTGTCTGCGTCGTCGGCGGAGGGCGGGTCCTCGACACCATCCCGCTCGGCCGGCGGGCCGATCACGGGGCCGCCCCGCTCATCGCCCGGCTCGCCCAGCTCGGCCTCTGATGGGCGGGCTCACCGCGTACGCCTGGCGGAGCGTCGTTGCCCGCCCCGCCCGCTCGATCCTGACGGCGATCGGCATCGCCCTCGGCGTCGCCCTCCTGGCCGGGACCGCCGTCACCGTCGCCGGCATCGACCGGGCCGTCGAGCGGACGGTCGCCGAGGTGGCCGGAGACGCCGACGTGTCGTTCGCGGCCTTCGCCGAGACCGGGCTGTCCGACGCCGCCGTCGCGACGATCGCCGCGACCGACGGGGTCGCCGTCGCCGCCCCGACGATCGAGCGTCGGACCTACCTCGCCCCGACGATCGACGACCCGACCCTCGGCGACGTGCCGGTCGCGGTCCTCGGCATCGATCCCACGCTCGACCCGCAGGTGCGCGACCTCGTGATCATCGAGGGCGCCGCCCTCGCCCGCGCCGACGAGCCGAGCGCGCTCATCGCCGAGACGTTCGCCGCGTCGACCGGCACCGTCGTCGGCGACGAGATCGAGCTGTACGGCGCCGTCGACGCCCCGCCCGGGACCGGCCGGGTCCGCGTCGTCGGGATCGTCGAAGGCGACGGTCCCCTCGTCGGCGCCGGTGGCCGGCTCGTCATCCTGCCGATCGACCGCGCCCGCACGCTCTTCGACCTCGACGGGGTGAGCCGGGTCGACGTCGTCCTCGCCGACGGCGCGGCCGTCGGGGCCGTGACCGACGCGGTCGCGGGGTCCGTCGCCGAGCCGTACGTCGTGTCGACCCCGGCCGACCTCGCTGCGTCGCTGCGCGCCTCGACCGCCGACTTCACCGCGACGATCGTCCTCCTCGCCGCCGCCGCGCTCTTCGCCGGCGCCTTCCTCGTCTTCAACACGCTCTCGATGACGGTGACCGAGCGGATCCGCGAGGTGGCGCTCCTTCGGGCCGCCGGGACGACCCGTGGCCAGGTCACCCGGATGGTCCTCTTCGGGGCCGTCCTGCTGGCGATCGCCGGGACCGCCCTCGGGCTGCTCCTCGGGCTCGGCCTCGCAGCCGTGCTCGCCTGGTTCGTCCGGAACGCGTTCGGCCTCCGGGCAGCGCCAGAGATGGCCCCGGGCCAGCTCGCCCTCGTCGCCGCGATCGGCCTGCTCGTCACCGTCCTCGCCGCCGTCGAGCCGGCCCGCCGCGCCGGCGGGGTCCCGCCGGTCGTCGCCCTCATGTCGCGGGCCGACCCCGGCATCGAAGGCCGGGCGCGTCTCCGCTGGCTCGTCGTCGTCGCCGCGGTCGTCGCGGCGGTCGGCGTCGCGCTCTGGCCCGGCTCGGGCGACGAGGCCGGGATTCTCGGGCCGCTCCTCGTCTACGGGCTCTTCCTGCTCGTCGCGCTCCTCGTGCCGTTCGTCATCGGTCCGCTCGCCCGCCTCGCCGGGCTGCCGTTCGCGCTCTTCGCCCGGGCGGAGGAGCGGCTCGCCCGCGGTGCGGTCCTGCGCGACCCGGGGCGGACCGCGCTGACCGTCGGCGCGCTCGCCATCGGGCTCGGGCTCGTCGTGGCCGTCGGCACGGTCGCCGCCGAGGCCCGCCGGTCGGCCTCGGCCTGGCTCGTCGACGTCATCCCCGGCGACGAGGTCCTGACCACGGTCACCCCGGTCTCGACCGGGGACGACGGGCCGATCCCGGAGCTCGAGGCGGTCGCCGGGGTCGTCCGGGCGACGCCCATCGCCAACTTCCCGCTTGCCTACGCGGGCCAGCGCCTCGATGCGAGCGCGATCGTCGGGGCCGACTTCGCCGCCGACGGGCGGCTGACCTTCGTCGAGGGCGACCGCGACACGGCCCTCGGCGCGCTCGACGCCGGCGGGGCGATCGTCCTGCCGGCCGCCCAGGCCGATCGGCTCGGGCTCGCCGTCGGGTCGGCGATGACCGTCGCCGGGGCATCGGGCGAGCCGGTCGAGCTCACCGTCGCCGGGGTCGTCGGCCGCGGGCTGCCGGGCCGCGCCGGGGAGACGGTCCTCGTCGGCTGGCCCGACGCGGGCGACGCGTTCGGCGTCGCGGGGGCCGATGCGATCGCGGTCCGGTTCGTGGACGGCCAGGAGGCCGCCGCCTCCGCCGGGACCGCCGACGCCGCGGCGCTCCTCGGGCTCCAGCCGGTCCCGCTCGAGCGGATCCAGGGCTCGGTCAGCGCGGCCCTCGACCGCGTCTTCGGGCTCTTCGACGCGCTGGCGCTGGTCGCCGTCGCCGTCGCCGCGCTGGGCATCGTCAACACGCTCTCGATGGACGTCGTCGAGCGGGTCCGCGAGCTCGGGATCCTCCGGGCCGCCGGGATGACCCGCCGCCAGGTCGCCCGCTCGGTCGTCGTCGAGGCGGGGGTCCTCGGCCTCGCCGGGGCGATCCTCGGCTGCCTCGCCGGTCTCGCCGCGGCCGCGGTCCTCCTCGTCCTCGCCGGCCAGGTGCCGGTCTTCCCGGCCTCGGTCCCGTGGGCGACTCTCGGGCTCGCTA
This sequence comes from uncultured Anaerolineaceae bacterium, assembly GCA_964483405.1. Taxonomy (GTDB): domain Bacteria; phylum Chloroflexota; class Limnocylindria; order Limnocylindrales; family CSP1-4; genus CAZABC01. Next base: position 36,235 of record CAZABC010000002.1, on the reverse strand, counting down.
TCGCCCTCGGCGTGGCCCTGGCGATGGTCGCGGCCTGGTGGCCGGCCCGCCGGGCCGCCTCGCTCTCGATCGTCCGGGCCGTCCGGGCGGAGTAGGTCGCCGGGCCAGGTCGGGACCTCCGGCAGTGGGCCGCCCCGGGTCGCGCTGCTAGACTCGCGCCGTCGGCGTGCGCGGCACCCGTCGCGCTCGCCACGCCCGTCGGCTTCGGAGGACCGCCCCGCCCGTGACGATCCGCATGCCGTCGCTGAACCGCCTGCCCGCCGCCGACCGCGGCATCACCATCGGTGACTTCCTCGTCCCCGTCCGGATCGGCGAACGCCTCAGCTCGCGGGCGCGCCACATCGCGCTCGTCGTCGTCGGGGCGCTGCTCATCGTCCTCGCCGCGCGGATCGTCGTCCCGGTCCCGGGCTCGCCGGTGCCCGTCACCGGCCAGACGTTCGCGGTCCTGCTGGTCGGTGGGGCGCTCGGGGCGCGTCGTGGCGCGATGTCGGCGCTGCTCTATCTCGCCCTCGGCCTCTTCCTGCCCGTCTACGCGGGCGGCGCGTCGGGGCCGGACACGATCGTCGCGGTCGACGCCGGCCGGATCGTCCTCGGGGCGACCGGCGGCTACCTCGTCGGGTTCGTCGTGGCAGCCGCCGTCGTCGGCTGGCTCGCCGAGCTCGGCTGGGACCGCTCGATCGGTGGCGCGGTGCTGGCGATGGTCGTCGGCAACGCGATCATCTACGCGCTCGGGGTGCCCTGGCTCGCGATCGCGGCCGACCTGCGGTTCAGCGAGGCGATCGCCCAGGGCCTGACCCCGTTCCTCCTCGGCGACGGCCTGAAGATCCTCCTCGCGGGGGCCCTCTTCCCGCTCGCCTGGTGGGTCGTCGGGCGGCGGCCCGGCGAGCGCTAGTACCAGCGCGGGAAGCGGGCGGCGTAGCCGGCGCGGAGGTCGAGTGGGGTCGCTCCGTCGAGCGTGTCGAGGAGCGCGCCGCGCGGCGCCAGCTTCCAGGCATACCGGTCGATGTAGGCGCGGAGGGCCGGCCAGAACGCCGCGTCGCCCATCTTCCGCCGCTGGTCGTCGATGAGGTTGCCGCCGCCGACATAGATGGTCTCGTAGTAGCAGGCGGCCGAGTAGGCGTAGATCGTCCGGTCGAGGGCGTCCGTCGCGCAGCCGCTTGACCGGCGCATGCCGAGGACCCGGCGGGCGGCGAAGTCGGCGGCCGCTTCGTCGGTGAACGGCTCGTTCGCCTGGTCGTTGCCGACGAGGCCGTAGAACCACTGGTGGGCGACCTCGTGGGTCACGAGGTAGGGCAGGTTCGCCGCGGCGACGCCGGCCGGGATCCAGACGACGCCCGGGCTCTCCATCCCATAGCCGCCGCCGGTCTGGGCGACGACGAGGGTCGGGTACGGGTATGGGCCGAGGAGCGCCTCGAGCTTCGAGAGGGCGGCGGTCGCGGCGTCCAGGCGCGGGCCGGCGGCGACCCCGCCGCGGACGTACGCCCGGACCAGCGTGTCGCCGACGGTGCGGCTGCCACTCGTGTAGTCGGGTGCCGCGGCCAGCGACACGTCGCGGACCATCGTCGCCTCGAAGCTCTGGGTCAGCCCGGATGTCGAGACGCGTCGCCCGGCGGTGGCGATGATGAGCGGCCGGTCCGTCGTGAGGCGGATCGTCACCTTCGGACTCACCGGGGTGACGAACGGGTCGCCGTGGTTCGGCCGGTCGAACGGTCGGGCCCGACTGACCCATGGGATCCAGCGGTAGAGCGCGACGACGCCGTTCGTCCTGGTGAACATCCAGTCCGAGCCGGCGGTGCCGGTCCGGAGCGTCGCCGAGTAGGCGGTCCGCACGACCGTCGACGCACCGGCCGGCAGGACGCCGCCGAGCGGGACGACGATCGTCTGGTCGGCCACCGTCGCGTCGACCTCGCGACCGTCGACGTACGTGTGGCCGAGGTGGAGGATCCCGAGACCGCCGGGCAGGGCGTTGAGCTCGACCCGGTCGATGCCGGCGCCCGAATCGTTCCGCACGGAGAGCATCGCCACGACGAGGAGGTAGCGCCGGTCGTACTCGAGGCGGGCGGCGACGTCGTAGGTCGCGCTCAGCCCGAGCGAGGTCCGGCCGACCGTGCCGGGGACGATGGCGGTCGCGGGGAGGGCCGTCTCGCCGACGCGCTCGATCGGCGAGGGGAGGGGCCGTGGGGCGACCGATCCCGCCGCGGCGACGGCGGGCGCCGAGCCGGCCGCGGTGTCGGTCCCGATGACCGCGACCAGCACGGCGGTCGCGACGAGCAGCGCGACGAACGAGCGCGGGCGGAGCATCACGACGCCATCCTGCCCTATCCCGGGCGTCCCGTCGCCCCCGACCATCGTCCCGCCGCGGCACCCGCTCGGTATCCTTCGGCCATGCCCGACCTCGTCGCCGCGATCCGGGCGGCCCTGCCCGACCTGCGACTCCTCGAGGACCCCACCGACACGGAGGGCTACCGGCGCGACTGGACGCCCTACCTGCCCGCCGGACGCCCGCTCGCCGTCGCGCTGCCGACCGAGACCGCCGAGGTCGCGGCGCTCGTCCGGCTCGCCGCCGCGCACCGCGTCCCGGTCGTCCCGCGCGGCGCCGGGACGGGCCTGTCGGGTGGGGCCAACGCCATCGAGGGCGGGCTCACGATCGCCCTGACCCGGATGGACCGGATCCTTGCCATCGACGAGCGCGACCTCGTCGCCGTCGTCCAGCCGGGCGTCGTCAACGCCGATCTCAAGCGGGCCGTCGGCGACCGCGGCCTGTTCTACGCCCCCGACCCGGCCTCGTTCGAGAGCTGCACGATCGGCGGCAACCTGGCGACGAACGCCGGTGGCCTCTGCTGCGTCAAGTACGGCCAGACCCGCGAGAGCGTCCTGTCGGTGGAGGCGGTCATGGCCGACGGGACGGTCATCCGGACGGGCGGCCGGAGCGTCAAGGACGTCGCCGGGTATTCGCTGACGCAGCTGCTCGTCGGGTCCGGCGGCACGCTCGGGATCGTCACCGAGGCCACCCTTCGGCTCCGGCCGGCGCCCCCGGCACGCCTGACGCTGCTCGCCTTCTTCCCGAGCGTCGAGGATGCCGGGCGCGCGGTGACCGACCTCGCCCCGGCAGGGCTCGGCCCGGTGACGCTCGAGCTGCTCGACCGCGAGACGATCCGCGCCGTCGACGACGAGTTCACCCTCGGGCTCGACCGCGACGCCGAGGCGATGCTCCTCGTCGAGTCGGACCTGCCGGGAGCCGCGGCCGCAGCCGAGCTCGACCGGGCGGCGGCGCTCGCCGAGGCCCGTGGGGCGTCGCTCGTCATCCGGGCGACCGACCCGGCCGAGGCCGACTGGCTTCGACGAGCCCGCCGCGAGGCGCTCCACGCCCTCGAGAAGCAGGGCACCGTGAAGATGGAGGACGTGGCCGTCCCGCGGGCCCGCGTCGCCGAGCTCGTCCACGCGATCGGGGCGATCGCCGAGCGGCATGAGGTCCGCTGCGCGACGTTCGGCCACGCCGGCGACGGCAACCTCCACCCGAACTTCGTCTTCCCGCCCGGGGACGACCGGGCCGAGGCGCTTCTGCCGGTCCTCGAGGACGAGCTCTACCGGGCCGCGATCGCCCTGGGCGGCTCGATGACCGGCGAGCACGGCGTCGGGATCGCCCGCCGCGAGTGGCTCGAGCTCCAGCGCGGCCCCGACGCCGTCCGGATCATGCGGGCGATCAAGGACGCGCTCGACCCGCTCGGCACGCTCAACCCGGGTCGGCTGCTGCCCTGACCGACGTTGCGCCGGACCTCGCGCGGCCGGGCCGAGCCCCGCGCCGCGCGGCCCTGCCGGGTCCCGCGGCGCCCTCCTGCGGAGCGTCAGAAGAAGAACGGCGGGTCGGTGACGACGTAGCGGTCGAAGCCCGTCGGCGGCTGCTCGCCCAGGATGACGCACAGGAACGGGTCGAGGCGGAACCCTCGCCCGAGGAGCGCCTGCGTGAGCGCCCCGTTCGTCAGCGGGACCCAGATCCCGAGCTCTTCGACGCCGCGCTCGGCGGCGATCCGCTCGGCGAGTGCGACCATCGCCGGCAGGTCGGCCGGGTCGAGGGCGGCGAAGGGCCCTGAACGCACGCCGACGTAGCCATACCCGACCGGGCGGCCGTCGCGTCGGAACAGGAGCCCGTGTCGCTCGGCGAGGAACCAGGCGTGGTCGGGGTCGCGCCGGTGACCGAGGACCGCCCGGTCGATGGCGGCGAGCCGGTCGAGTGCCTCGGGCGAGGCATGCATCGCCTCGACCCGCAGCGCAGCGGCCGCACCGGGGAGCACGGCCTCGGCCGATGGCGCCGCCCGGATGAGGGCGATGAGATCGTAGGCTGCCATCCCGACCCGGAAGTAGCGGGCCAGGGCCGGCGGCTCGAGGGTCGCGATGATCGCCCGGACCTCGACGCGGTCGGTCGGGAATGCCCGCGCGAGGAGCTCCCGGCCGATCCCGCCGGCCTGGCGTTCGGGGTGGACGAAGAACTCGGTCAGCTCGCGGAGCCCGTCCCGGAGGATCGAGCGGGCGTAGCCGACCACCCGACCGTCGTCCTCGGCGATCCACCACTCGTCGGCGGTCGCCGCCAGGTGCTCGAAGAGGGTCCGCCGCCGACGCCAGTCGGCCTCGATGGCCTCGATGTCGCCGCGCGGGTGCGCGTCGACCGACCCGACGCGGAGGTCGATGTCGTTGACCGCCGCCTCGAAGATCGCGTGGACGGAACGGTCGTCGGCGCCCGGGACGCCGCGGCGGTAGGTGATCGGCATCGCCGCATCGTGCCACGACGCGGCCGCGGTCGGTAGAGTGGCGCCGTGCCGACGACCGACGCCGTCCTCGCCATCGACCTCGGGACCGGCCTGCTCAAGGCGGGCATCGTAGGGCTCGACGGGCACGTCCTGGCCGAGGCCCGCGCGACCCACCCGACCGACCATGGCCCCGAGCAGGCCGAGCAGGACCCGCGCGCCTGGTGGGCGGCGGTCGTCGCCGCAGCCGGCGACCTCCGGGCCGGCGCCCGCGATGCCCGGGTCGTCGCGGTCGCGGTCGTCGGCCAGGGCCCGACCTGCGTCGCGGCGACGGCCGACGGGACGCCGACCCGCCCGGCGATCGCCTGGCTCGACCGGCGGCCCGTCGACGTCCGCGAGGAGCTCGCCGTCGCGACCGGCCGGCCCGGCTGGATGCTCGGGATCCTGCCGGCGGCGCTGTGGATCGAACGCAACGAGCCGGCGGTCGCGGCCCGGACGGCGCACTACCTGGCCGCCTGGGAGTGGCTCGCGATGCGGCTCTCGGGCGTCGCAGCGGCGACGGTCACGGCCGGCCAGACCCTGCCCGACCCGACGGTCGTCGCGCGCGTCGGGCTGCCGGCCGCGCGGATCCCGCCCGCGACCCCGGCCGGCACGGCGATCGGCGCGCTCGGCGCCGACGCGGCCGCGGCGCTCGGCCTCGAGCCGGGCATCCCGGTCGTCGCCGGCACGAACGACGCCTTCGCCAGCTGCCTCGGCGCCGGGCTGCTCGAGGCGGGCCATGCGATCGACACCGGCGGCTCGGCCGGCGGCCTCGCGATCTACGCCGCCCGTGAGCCGCGCATCCCGGGCGCCTGGGTGGCGCCGGCCCCGCTGCCGGACCGCTGGCTCGTCGGCGGGGCGATGGCCGCGACGGGGGCCGCGCTCGACTGGCTCCGCGACGACATCCTCGGCGGTGTCGCGGCCACCGAGGCGCTCGACACCGAGGCCGCGGCCGTGCCCGCCGGCGCCGACGGGCTCGTCTTCCTGCCGTACCTCGCCGGCGAGCGGTCGCCGATCTGGGACGCCGACGCCCGGGGCGCCTTCGTCGGGCTCACCGTCGGCCACGGCCGCGGCCACCTGGTCCGCGCCGTCCTCGAGGCCGCCGCCCACGCCCTCCGCCACGTCGCCGAGCCGATCGCCGCGGCCGGGTTCCCGATCAGCGAGCTGCGGGTCTGCGGCGGGGGCGCCCGCAGCGCGACCTGGAACCGCATCAAGGCCGACGTCCTCGGGGTGCCGATCGCCGTCCCGGAGGTCACCGAGACGGCGATGCTCGGCGCCGCGATGCTCGGGGCGGTCGGGATCGGCGCCCGGGCCGACCTGCGCGCGGCGATCGCGTCGATGGTCCGGGTCGCCGAGCGGATCGAGCCCGACCCGGCGACGCGGGCGATCCACGATGCCCGTCACGCGGTCTACCGCGAGCTGTACCCCGCGCTCCGGACGGCGATGCACGAGCTCGGCGCAGCGGGGCGCGGGGTGGGGGATCGAGCGCCGCCGCGCGTCCGCCCGGCCGCGCGTCCGCCGGGACGGTGACCGGCGGGGCGTGACGGCCCCCGGGTCCCTGCCTTGGCGGTGCCATTTCGGGACCGATGACAGGCGGCCGGGTCGCCCGGCGCGTGTAGCCTCCGTCCGATGGACCGCGTGACCCGCCCGACGCCGCCCGAGCCGTCGGCGCTGGCGCCGCTGCCCGACCATCCGCCCTTCGCCATCCGCGGCCGCGTCGTGACGCCGCTCGCGACAGGCGGCATGCTCGACCTCGCCGATGGGGTCGTCGTCGTCGACGGGGCCGGCCGGATCGAGGCGGTCGTCGCGGCCGCCGACCGGCCCGACCTCACCGCGACCGCGGTCGACCGCCGGGGCGACGTCCTCCTGCCCGGGTTCGTCGACCTCCACGCCCACCTGCCGCAGCTCCCCAGCGCCGGGCTCGGCGCCGGCCTCGGGCTGCTGCCCTGGCTCGAGCGCCACGTCTTCCCGCTCGAGCGCGGCTTCGACCGGCCGGCGGCCGAGCGTCTCGCGCCGCTCGTCTTCCGGGCGTTCGCCGCCGCCGGCTCGACGACGGTCGTCGCCTACGCGGCGGTCTTCCCGGCGTCGACCGATGCCGCCTTCGCGGCGGCCGAGTCGCACGGCATCCGGGCCGTCATCGGCCAGGTCCTGATGGACCGCGACCGGTACGAGGAGCGGCTCCCCGCCACCGAGATCCTCGACGCGTCGATCCGCGAGTCGGCCGCCCACATCGAGCGCTGGAACGGCCGCGACGGCGGCCGGCTCCGCTACGCCGTCACGCCGCGGTTCGCCGTGGCCTGCACCGCGGACCTCCTCCGCGCCTCGGCCGAGCTCGCGGCCGCGACCGGGACCTACTGGCAGACGCACCTCGCCGAGGATCGTGGCGAGATCGCGACCGTCGCCGCCCGGTTCCCGGAGGCCCGCGACTACCTCGACGTCTACGACCGGGCCGGCGGGCTCGGCGAGCGGGCGATCCTCGCCCACGCCGTCCACCTCTCGGATCGCGAGGTCGGGCGGCTCGTCGAGACGCGCGCCTGCGTCGCCCACTGCCCGTCCTCGAACGCGTTCCTCGCGTCGGGCGCCATGCCGCTGGCCCGCTACCTCGATGCCGGGGTCCGGCTCGGGCTCGGGTCGGACGTCGCGGGGGGCCCCGAGGCGTCGCTCCTCGCGGTCGCCCGCATCGGGGCGTCGGTCGCGGTCGCCGTTCGCGACGGGGACGCGGGCGGTGTCGGTCCGCCCGGGCCGCTCGACTGGCTCCGCCTCGCGACGATCGACGGCGCCCGCTGCCTGGGCCTCGACGCGACCATCGGCTCGCTCGAGGTCGGCAAGGAGGCGGATCTCGTCGTCGTCGACCCCGCCCGGACGGCGCCGCCCGGCGGACCGGCGATGCCCGACGACCCGGCCGATCTCGTCTCGCGGCTCATCCACCGGGGACACCCGGACCTCGTCCGGGCGGCCTGGGTCCGCGGTCGCCGGCTGCCGGGGCCCGCCGGCTGGGAGCCGCCGGCCGGGGGCCACGGTGCGTGACCGACTTGACATGCGCCGCGCCACACCGCCATCGTCGGTCGCGATGACGAGCGTGCCAGGCGTGACCGGCCGGCCCTCCGATCCGGGCGATCAGGGCGACCCCGGCGACGGCCGCGGCGACCCCCGATCCGAGCGTGGCCCGGCGATGCCGGTCGTCATCGCCCCCGGCGCCGCCACCCGTGGCCTCGCCCGGGGCCTGCCGCTGCGGAGGGAGGGCCCCGCCAAGCTGACCGGCGAGGCGCTGTACGCCGACGACCTCGTCTTCGAGGATGCGTGGTACGGGGGCACGATCCGCTCGACCGACGCCCACGCCCGGTTCCTCGGCCTCGAGCTCGACGACGCGTTCGACTGGTCGTCGGTCGTCATCGCGACCGCCGCCGACATCCCCGGCGAGAACGTCGTCAGCCTGATCAGCGACGATCAGCCCATCCTCGTCCCGGTCGGCGGCGAGATCCAGCACCATGCCGAGCCGCTCGCCCTCGTGGCGGCCCCCGACCCCGCGACGCTCCGCGCGGCGCTCGCGCGTGCCCGTCCGCGGACCGAGCCGTTGCCGGCCATCCTCGACCCGGAGCGCGCCGAGCGGACGTTCACCCGCTACGAGATCCGCAAGGGCGACGTCGCGGCCGGGCTCGCCGCCGCCGACCTCGTGGTCGAGGGTACCTACCGGACCGGCCACCAGGAGCAGCTCTACATCGAGCCGATGGCGATGATCGCCGTCCCCTCGCCCGACGGTGGGACGACCGTCCACGGCTCGCTGCAGTGCCCCTTCTACGTCCACGCGGCCCTCGCCCGCGGGCTCGGCGTGCCGACGACCGCCGTACGCGTCGTCCAGGCCGAGACGGGCGGCGGGTTCGGCGGCAAGGAGGAGTACCCGTCGATCCTCGCCCTCCATGCGGCCGTCCTCGCCCGGCGGGCGGGCCGGCCGATCCGGATGATCTACGACCGCCACGAGGACATCGCGGCGACGACGAAGCGCCATCCGTCGGTCGTCCGCCACCGGACCGGCGTGATGCGCGACGGCCGGATCGTCGCCGAGGAGATCGAGGTCCTCCTCGACGGCGGCGCCTACTGCACCCTCACGCCCGTCGTCCTGTCGCGCGCCTCGCTCCACGCCGGCGGCCCGTACGACGTCCCCGACGTCCACGTCGTCGGGCGGGCCGTCGCGACGAACACGCCGCCGAACGGCGCCTTCCGCGGCTTCGGCGCGCCACAGGTCCACTTCGCGATCGAGACGCACCTCAACCGGATCGCCGAGGCGCTCGGGCTGTCGCCGGCCGAGCTGCGCCGCCGGAACGTCTATCGCCCCGGCGGGACGACCCCGACCGGCCAGCAGCTCATCGACAGCGTCGCGGCCGAGGCGGTCCTCGAGGCGGCGGTCGAGCGGACCTCGTTCGACATGGTCCGCGAGTGGACGGCCCGTGAGCGGGGCGCGAGGCTGGCGGGCGCGGCCGGCGCGCCCGACGACCGCCTCCGGACGGCCCGCGAGCGGACGGCGACCGGCATCGGTCTCGCCCTCGCCTGGCACGGCGCGGGGTTCACCGGCTCGGGCGAGCGCCGCCTCGCCTCGGTCGCGACCCTCGAGCTGACCGCCGCGGGGCGGGTCACGATCGCCGTCGGCTCGACCGAGATCGGGCAGGGGACATCGACCATCCTGCCGATGCTCGTCGCCGCCGAGCTGGGCATCCCCGACGGTGAGGTCGACCTGGTCCGACCCGACACCGCGATCGTCCCCGACAGCGGGCCGACCGTGGCCAGCCGCAGCGCGATGGTCGTCGGCGGGCTCCTCGTCGACGCCGCCCGGCGCCTCCGTGAGCGGGTCGAGGCACGGAACGACGGCCGCCCCTTCGCCGAGGTCTACCGCGACGACGCCCGGCACCACGGCTCGACCCGGATCGACGAGCGGTTCGCGGGCTACCCCGGGATCGAGTTCGACGATGCGACCTACGCCGGCGACGCCTACCCGGCCTACGGCTGGGCGGCGGCGATCGCGGTCGTCGACGTCGACCTCGACACGGCCGAGGTCGCGGTCCGCGACGTCGTCGCCGTCGACGACGTCGGGCGGGTCATCCACCCGATCCTCGCCGAGGGCCAGGTCGAGGGCGGAACGCTCCAGTCGGTCGGCTGGGCGACGATCGAGGAGATCCAGGTCGAGGACGGCCGCTACCGCAACGACCGGCTCGCCACCTACCTCATCCCGACCGCGCTCGACGCCCCGCGGATCCAGGCGGTCCTCATCGAGGCGCCGTTCCCGCTCGCCCCGCACCGGGCGAAGGGGCTCGGCGAGCTGCCGATGGACGTCGGGGCGCCGGCGGTCGTCGCGGCGATCGCCGACGCGACCGGCGCCTGGATCGCCGAGCTGCCGGCCACGCCGGAGCGGATCCTCGCCGCGCTCGGACCCGGCGCAGCGCCCGACGGCGGGTTTGCGATCCACAGCGACCCGGCCCGGGCCGGAGACACGGGCACCGCCGCCGCCGGTCCGGGAGCCGCCGCCGACCCCGCCGCGGCCGCCGATCCGGGAGCCGCGGCATGAGCACGATCCGGTTCCTCCTCAACGGCGAGCCGGTCGAGGTCGCCGTGCCCGGGATGCGGCGCCTGCTCGACGTGCTCCGGGTCGATCTCGGGCTGACCGGGACGAAGGAGGGCTGCGGGGAAGGGGAGTGCGGGGCCTGCACGGTGATCATCGATTCGCAGGTCGCGGTGTCGTGCCTCGTCCCGGCCTGCCAGGTCGACGGCCACACCGTGCGAACGGTCGAGGGGCTCGCTCCGGGCCGAGCGCGGCCGGAGGTGGATGCGGCGGCGGCGGATCCCGGCGGCGCCGGCGTCCCGGTCGCGCCGCCCGCCGCCACGGGCCCGGTCGATGGCACGCCCACGCTCGCGACGGCCGCCCTCATCGGCGGCGCCGGCTCGACGCGGCCCGAGGACCTCTCGCCCCTGCAGCGCGCGTTCCTCGAGGCCGGGGCCGCCCAGTGCGGCATCTGCACCCCGGGCATGCTCCTCGCCGCGCAGGCGTACCTCGAGGACGGCGGCGACGACGACGAGACGTCGATCCGCGCCGCGATCGCGGGCAACCTCTGTCGCTGTACCGGCTACACGAAGATCGTCGACGCGATCGCCCGGGCGGCGATCGAGGCGCGCGAGCCCGGGAGCCGCTGAGATGCCGCTGCCGGTCGAGCCGCCGGTCGAGTCCCCGCGGACGCTCGAGGAGGCCTACGCGCTCCTTGCCGACGGCCGGCCGTGGCGCCCGATCGCGGGCGGGACGGACCTGATGGTCGAGCTCGCCGCCGGCCGCGGCGAGCCGCCCGATCGCGTCCTCGACCTGTCGCGGATCCGGGCGATCCGAGGCGTCAGCCTGGAGCCGCGGATCCTCGTCCTCGGCGCCCTCACGACGTACACCGACCTCCGCCGCTCGGTCCTCGCGAACGAGATCGCGCCCGCGCTCGTCGAGGCGGCCGCGAGCGTCGGGGCGGCCCAGATCCAGAACCGGGGCACGATCGGCGGGAACCTCGCGACCGCATCGCCCGCCGGCGACGTCCTGCCGGTCCTGCTCGCCCTCGACGCCGAGATCGTCCTCGGGGGTCCGCGCGGAGAGCGAGCGGTCCCGGTGGCCGACTTCTTCCTCGCCTATCGTCGGACGGCGCTCGCCCCCGACGAGCTGATCATCCGGGTCCGGATCCCGATCGTGCCCGGCCGCGAGGTCCGGTTCCGCAAGGTCGGGACGCGGCGGGCCCAGGCGATCTCGAAAGTCTCGGTGGCGCTCGCCTGGCGCGAGGTCGCCGACGAGGCGGCCCCGGCCCCCGAGGCCCCCGAGGCGCCCGGCCCGACCCGGGTCCGCGGCGTCTGGACCGGCGTTCGGGTCGCCCTCGGGTCCGTCGCCGCCGTGCCCGTGCGCGCCGCGGCGACCGAGGCGGTCCTCGAGGGCGCCCAGCCCACGCCCGAGGTCGCCGACGCCGCCGTCCGGGCACTCGCGGGCGAGCTCGCGCCCATCGACGACATCCGGTCGACGGCGACGTACCGGCGCGAGGTCGCCGCGCGCGTGCTCCACCGCCTCATCCGCGAGGCCGGCGGCTGGTAGCGTTGCGGGCATGACGCCCGACGCCTCCTCGGCCCCGCACGACGCCTCCTCGGCGCCGAACCCGTCCGCTGGCTCGGGCGCCGCCGACCCGTCGCTCGCCCGCTCGTCGTTCAGCCACGCGTTCGTCCACGTCCGCGACCTCGGTCGGACTCGCTCCTTCTATGTCGAGCACCTCGGCCTCGAGGTCCTCCAGGAGGGCGGCGGCTACCTCCGGCTCGGTGGTGGCGATGGCTTCCACATCGGCGTCGAGGAGCGGGCCGCGGCCGAGATCGGCGCGCCGGGCATCGAACTCCAGATCCGGGTCGGCGACGTCGACGCGGTCGTCGAGCGCCTGCGCGCGGCCCGGGTCGCCGTCACCGCGCCGGTCGACCAGCCCTGGGGCGCCCGGCACGCCTGGCTCCACGACCCCGACGGCTACCGCCTGAGCCTCTGGTCGCCGCTCGCGGAGTAGCGCGCCGGGCCCCGCCCGCCGCTCAGCCGGCCGTCGCCGGACGCTCCTCGAGGACGACGTCCCAGTGCGCCTCCATCAGCTCGAACCGCCGGCGCTCCTCGGCGGTGTGTCGCTCGCGGTCGGGATAGAGCCGGCCGACGAGGCCGGCGTCGGCGTGCTCCTCCATCGCGGCCCAGTCACGCCACTCGATGGTGACCATGACCTGCCAGGCGGCGGCGCCGTCGCCGTGGAAGCGGTTCGTGAAGGTCCGCGTGGAGCGGATCCGGCCGGTCTCGACCTGGGCCAGCAGGAGCGGCAGGTGGTTCCGCTCGTACAGCTCGAGCCACTCATCGAGGTGGCCCCAGGCGATGCGGTAGAAGTAGGCGCCCGTGACGGGTCGATCGGACATGCAGGCCTCCGGTGTGAGTGGCGGATCGGTCGCCCGTCACCGTAACTCGCGACCGGCTGGTGCGTCTCGATCCGCGTCGGTCGTCGGGTCGCTACGGGAGCGTGCCCTTCCGGGTGTACACGCCCAGCAGGTCGCCGGTGATGTAGTCGGCCGTGCCGTACGAGACGAGCACCGTCGTCGCGCTGCCGATCACGCTCGGCCCGCCCAGGTCGGTCGCGCTTGCGACCGCGGCCAGCGCCGGCCAGGTCACGCCACCATCGGTGCTCGTCCGGAGCCAGAGCTTGTCGGGCGAGGCGATGGTCAGCTGCGAGTAGACGAGCCGCGCCGTCGTTCCGGTGACGTGGACGTCGGTCCAGTAGTAGGGCACCGTGCCGGTCGCGCCGGCGACGATCGTCCGGGCGAACGCGACGCCGCCGTCGGCCGAGCGGGCGACGACGACCTCGTGGTCGCAGAGGGCGTAGCTCGCGAGCAGCACCGAGCCGCTCGCCGAGAGCCCGCGGATGTCGGACTGGGCCCGCCGGTCGATGAGCTGCTCCGGCAGGAAGCTCGCGCCGCCGTTCGTCGAGCGACGCATCGCGAGCCCCGACGTGCAGTGGTCGTCGGCCGCGTCGCCGCGCGACCAGGCGACGTAGACACGGGTGCCCGACGCCGCGACCTTCACAGCGCCCGAGAACCAGGTCGCACCGGGCAGCTCCCGCGTCGACATCGCCAGCGCGACCCGGCCGGCGAAGCTGGCCGCCGAGTCGAGGCTCCGGCGATACCAGATGCGGCCCGTGCGGCCGTCCGTCCAGGCCACATGGACGCCGCTCGACGCGATCGCGATCGACGGATCGCCGATCGGGTCGTCCGAGACGAACGACTGGAGCGCGATCGGCCGCTGCCAGGTCAGTCCGGCGTCGATGCTCCGCCGGACCCAGAGGGTCTTGGTGTCGTCGGTCCGGGCCGTCGTGTAGGCGACGACCACGAGGCCCCGATACGCGGCGATCGTCGCGTCGCCCGGCGTCGTCGTCGCGGTCGGGAGCGCGATCGCGACCGGCCGGCTCCAGGCGCCACCGAACGTCGTCGACCGGCGGTAGAGGATCCCGTCGTCGTGGTAGACGACATGGGTCGTCCCGCCCGACGTCGCCAGCGCCCGGGTGCCGATCCCGCCGCTGTCGCCGCCGCCCGGGACGAGGGTCACCGGCGCCGCCCACGTGACACCGAGGGCCGCGCCCGCGAGGACGAGGCTCATGAGCGCGGCGAGCACCGTCGCCGCAGGTCCGGACCGTCGCATCGCATCCCTCCTGGGACGCCGTGCCCCGATGGTCGAGCGGGCCGCACGGCGAAGGAAGAGCCACATGTCGCGTCCTCGCCGTCGCGTCACGTGGCGGTGCGTCGGCGCACCGCGCTCCATCCGCGTCGCCCGCGCTCGATCCGCATCGCCCGCGCTCCATCCGCGTCGCCCGCGCTCCATCCGCGTCGCTGCATGACATG
>CAZABC010000002.1:0-21943 GCA_964483405.1 uncultured Anaerolineaceae bacterium | reverse complement strand
TCGCCCGCGCTCCATCCGCGTCGCCCGCGCTCCATCCGCGTCGCTGCATGACATGCACAGAGCCGGATGGCGATCGAGGGGCCCGGGCCCGGCCGCGTCGCCCCGCCGTGACACGCTAGCTGACACGAGCACCCTCGACCATCGGGGCCATGGAAGCACCCATCGTCGAGTTCCCCCGCGGCGGATCGCCGGCCCGCCCCGCGCGACCGACCGACACCGCCGCCGGCATCGCCCTCCCGGCACCGACGCCCGCGGTCGTCGCGGTCGGACCCGACCGGGTCGTCGTCGAGCGCCTGACCCTCGTCGACCCGGGGCTCGCGGCCTTCGTCGCCGACCGCCCCGAGGCCGAACGGTCCGCCCTCGTGGAGCGCGCGCTCAGGATCGGGCTGATCGCGCTCCAGGACGCCGGCGTGACGCTGAACGTCGACGTCGTCCGGAGCGAGTTCGAGAAGCTCCTCCGCTCGACGGAGCAGGTGAACGAGCAGGCCGCTCGGGCGCTCGAGCTGACCCTCAGGTCGAACTTCTCCGACGAGGAAGGCCGCCTCCCGCGGACGCTCGAGCGGTTCCTCGGCGATCGCGGCCAGCTCCGGACGTTCGTCAACGACCTCTTCGACGAGACCAAGCGCGACAGCGCGATCGGCCGGATGCGTCAGCTCCTCGGGTCCTACTTCGACGGCGACGCGAGCCGGCTCGCGCTCCTCCTCGACCCGACCCGGCTCGGCTCGCCGCTGCACCAGTTCCGGCAGGAGGTCACGGCCGGGTTCGCGGGGATCCACGAGAAGCTGGCCGCGCTCGAGGCCGCCCAGCAGGCCCGCGCGACCGAACGGGCGAAGGGCACGGCCAAGGGCGTCGACTTCGAGGACGTCCTCGAGCAGATGCTCGGCGAGATCGCCCGCGGCGCCGGCGACCTGCTGGACCGGACCGGCTTCCTGTCGGGCGACACGATCCGCTCCAAGAAGGGCGACTTCGTCCTCACCCTCGGCGACGGCATCGCCCGCGGCGCCGACGTCCGGATCGTCATCGAGGCCAAGGACAAGACGATGTCCGCTCGCCAGATCCGCGAGGAGCTCCGTGCGGCGAAGGAGAACCGCTCGGCGGCGGTCGCGGTCGCCGTCTTCACCCCGGGGCACGCGCCGAGCGGCGTCGCCCCGTTCGACGTCCGTGCCGGCGACGTCTACTGCGTCGTCGACCCCGAGGCGCCCGAGTCGTCGATCCTCGAGGCGGCGGTCCGTCTGGCCCGCCTGCTCGCGGTCGCGAGCCTCGACGAGCGGGAGGTCGAGATCGACCCGGCGGTCATCTCGACCGCCCTCGCCGGCATCCGCGAGCAGCTCGAGGCCATCAAGGCCCTCAAGGCCCAGCTCACCTCGATCGGCAACGCGACGAAGGCCGTCTGGTCGGGACTCGACACGCTCCGGAGCGGGGTCCTCGCGCGGGTCGCCGAGGCGGAGGCGCAGCTCCGGCCGAGCTGACGGAGATCACGTGGGGGCTCAGCCCGGCGGCGATGCCCCCGCGTCGGGCGATGCTCCGGGCTCGGCGGCCCAGCCGCACTGGACCGTGCCGGCGGGCTCGTAGGTCAGGCGGACGAGGTAGGGGAGCTCGCCGTCCGGCATCGGCGTGGCGGCGACCACCTCGCACGCCGCCTCGGCGGCCGCCTCGTCTCCGGTGAAGTGCGCCTCGACGACCCAATGCGGGACGCTCCCGCGCGGCGGCCAGGCGAGCGTCTCCTCGAGGAGGATCCCGGACGCGGCGAGCCGCTCCTGGAGCTCGCGGCCGTAGCGCTCCGACTCCCGCTCGCAGCCGGACACGAGCGTCGCGGCGATCGCCGCCACGACGACGACGGCCAACGGTGCGGAGAACCTCGTCATGCGGCGATTCTGACGCGTGCAGGCATCGACGGCCGGGAGGCGACGTTGCAGGCCCGTGCTAGAGTCGCGTCCCCGGGGCGGGCCGCGCGAGGTGACACGGCCCCCGGGCACGCAGGGCGAGGGCGATCGTGGCGCGTGCCATGTGGAAGGGGGCCATCCAGTTCGGGCTGGTGACCATCCCGATCAAGCTCTACCTCGCGACCGAGTCGAAGAGCACGATCAGCTTCAACCTCCTCCACAAGGAGGATCTCTCGCGGATCCAGATGAAGGTCTGGTGTCCGGTCGACGAGGCGATGATCGAGCGCTCCGACACGGTCCGCGGCTACGAGTACGCGCCCGGCGAGTACGTCGTCATCACCGATGACGATCTCGAGCACGTCCCGCTCAAGACCGTCCGCTCGATCGAGATCGAGCAGTTCGTCGAGCGGGAGACGAACCAGGCCGCCGTCCGGTTCGTCAAGCAGGCCTACTACGTCGAGCCCGACAAGATCGGCCGCAAGGCCTTCGCGCTCCTCCGCGAGGTCCTCGCCGAGGGCGGGCTGACCGCGATCTGCAAGGTCGTCATCAAGGACCGCGAGGCGCTCGCGGCGCTCGACCCGTTCGGCGGCACGATGCTCCTCTCGACCCTCCACTGGCCCGACGAGATCCGGGCCGTCGACGAGCTCGACCTCGGCGACGAGGCGTTCGAGTTCAGGCCGGCGGAGAAGGCGATGGCGGCCCAGCTCGTCGCGGCGATGACCGGCGAGTTCGACCCGACCCAGTACCGCGACGAGTATCGCGAGGCCCTGCGGGCGGTGATCGAGGCGAAGATCGAGGGTCGCGAGGCGGTCGAGGTCGTCGAGGCCGACACCGGCGGCAAGCTCATCGACCTGATGGCCGCCCTCGAGGCGAGCGTCAAGGCGGCGACGGCCGTCCGCGATGCCGAGACCGGGCCCCCCGTCTCGGTCGCCGACGCCAAGGAGGCCAAGGCCGCCCGGGCCGCCAAGGCCGGTGGCGCCGCGGATGACACCACCGAGGCGCGCCCGGCGCGCAGGCGGAAGACCGCATGACCAAAGGTCGGTTCGAGACGATCGTCGCGGACGCTGGCGGCACCCAGGCATCCGCGGTCGGCGCCCGCGCCTACGCGGTCGGCGAGGCCGAGCCCGGCGCGCCGGGCGTCGTCCTCTTCCACGCCTGGTGGGGCCTGAACGACGACGTCGTCGACTACGCCGACCGGCTCGCCGATGCCGGCTTCGCGGTGATCGCGCCGGACCTGTACGGCGGCCCGCTGGCGACGACGATCGAGGAGGCGGAGCGGCTGTCGGGTGCGCTCGACGAGGCGACCGCCGACGCGATCGCCCTGGCGGCGATCGACCGGCTGGCCGACCACCTCGGTCCCGCGGCCCGGATCGCGACCGTGGGCTTCTCGCTGGGGGCGGCCTGGTCGGTCTGGAGCGCGGCGATGCGCGACCGCGTCCTCGGGTCGGTCGTCTACTACGGGTCCGTCGGCGGGCCGAGCCTGGCCCGCGCCACGACGCCCGTCCTGGGGCACTTCGCCGAGACCGACCCGTACGAGCCCGACGACGCCGTCGCGGCGTTCGAGGGCGCGCTCCGCGAGGCCGGTCGCGAGGTCGTCGTCCACCGCTACCCGGGGACCGGCCACTGGTTCGCCGAGCCGTCGCGCGACGCCTATCGGCCCGCGGCCGCCGACCTCGCCGCGGCGCGCACGATCGAGTTCCTCGGCCGCGTCCTCGGCGACCCGGCCGGCTGACCGGGCGCCCCGCGCGCCGCCGGGCGCGCCGCCCCGCGCTCATCGGCGAGCGGCGAGCACCTCGGCGATGAGCGGCTCGATCCAGGACCGGTAGACGACCGGCCACGACCGCTCGGTCCGGATGCGCACCGCGAGCCGGTGCGCTTCGTCGCCGGCGAGGCGCGCCTCGAGCAGCCGGGCGACCTCGGCGGGGGCCGCGTCGGGCGAGAAGAGCGTCGCATCGTCGCCGGCGAGCTCGACGAGCGCCGGGATCGCGGGGCAGACGACCGGGAGGCGGGCGACCGCGGCCTCGAGCAGCGGCAGCCCGAAGCCCTCGTCACGGCTCGTGAGCAGGAGCGCGTCGGCGAGCTGGAAGAGGTCGCGGACGACGTGGCCGGCCTCGCGGGCGGGCGCCACGTCGGACAGCAGCGCGACGGCGGCCGAGACGCCGAGGTCGTCGGCCATCGAGCGGAGCCGCCCGAGGTACGCCGCCGACGCGCCGTCATGCGGGTCGATCGCCCCGGTGATGACGAGACGCGCCCCCGGGCTCGTCGGGCGGAGCGCCGCGAGGACGCCGATCGCGAACTCGAGGTTCTTCCGCGGCGTCACCCGGCTCGGGGTGAGGAGGATCGGACCCGGGCCGACGAGACCGAGCCGCTCGACCAGCCGACGGGTCGCGGCATGGAGCCCCAGGCGTTCGGCGACGTCGACGCCGTTCGGCACGACCCGGATCGTCCCCGGGGTCACCCCGGTCACCCGGACGAGGTCGTCGCGGCGGACCGTCGACACGGCGACCGCGGCCGCGACCGGCCACGGCGTCCGGACGAGGTCCCATGGCGGACCCGGGTGCAGCTGGTCGGCGTAGCCCGGCATCGCCGCGGCAACGTCGTGGGTCCAGGTGACCAGGGCGGGTGGGCCCGGTCGGTCGGCGATCGCCCGGAGCGCCGCGGTGAGCGCGAGGTTCAGGGGCATCGTCGCGACGTTGTGGGCGATGACGACGGCGACCCCTTCGAAGGCGTCGTCGAGCTCGGCCGTCAGCTCGGCGACGAGGGTGGCGAACCCGGCCGGGACCGTGCCCGCATCCAGCGCCCGGCGGGCCGCGGCGATCCGGGGATGTCGGGCGCTCGCGAGCCGGACCCGCCGGAACTCGACCCGCGGGTCGGCGGCCCGGCCCCGCCCGGCGACGATCCGGACCGGATGGCCCGCCGCGGCCAGCAGCCGCGCCTGGGCCCCGAGCACCGCCTCGACCCCGCCCACGCCGGGAGGCGCGGCGTAATGAAGGAGCGCGATCCGCGGCGGCGCGTCATCGCTGCCCGCCCGCGAGCCACGGCCGGTCGCCCGACGCACCGCCGTCACTCCGCCCCGAAGCAGTCGACGAGTAGGTCGGCGAGGTGGCGCTCGAGCACGGTGAACGAGAAGTGGGTCCGCCCCACCTCGTAGTTGCGGTCGGCCCAGCGCCGGGCCTCCTCGGGGTCGTCGAGCAGGCGGCGGGCCTGGTCGAGGGTGTGACGGTCGATGAACTCATCGAACCAGACGACCCGGAAGCCGCGCGGCCGCAGGTCTACCTCGTAGGTCGAGTAGTTGTTCACCAGGATCGGCCTGCGGTGGTAAACGGCCTCGAGGAAGGCGTTGCCGAAGCCCTCGAACCGCGATGGGTAGGTCACGAAGTCGGCGGCGTCGTAGGCCTCGGCGAGGGTGTGGCGCCGGCCGTCCCGGTCGCGCCCGTCGACGTCGATCCGGTCGCCGGCGAGGACCAGGGACACCCCGAGCAGCTCGGCGTACTCGCAGACCCGCCGCTGGTACGCGCCGCCCTCGTCGCCCGCGGCGTGGGAGATGACGAGCCGGGCCGGCTGCTCGAGCCGGCGGGCGAACTCGATCGCGTCCTCGATGCCCTTGCGGGCGACGATCCGCGTCGGCTGGAGCAGGAGCAGCTCCCCGTCGAGCAGCCCGAGGTCGGTCCGGACCGCGGCGACCTGCTCCGGGGCGGACGGGACCGGCGGCCGGTCGAAGTCCATCACGTTGGGGATGACCCGGGCGGTCACGCCGCGGCGCGAGCTGAGCTCGCCCGCCTGGAGCGAGTTGATGACGACGTGCCGGATCGAGGCGTGGGTCGGCGGGAAGGCCGCGGCGATGACGTCGGCGACCGAGTTGACGAGGAACCGCTGGCGCTCCCACGGCAGGTCGTGGTGGTGGGCGATGGTCGGGATGCCCGTCTCGGCGACCAGCTCGGAGATCGCCAGGCCGAGCGGCAGGTTGAGCGGGATCGCCGAGGCGTTCTCGACGATGAGCAGGTCGAGCTCGAACGCCGCGATGAACCGGTGGAGCTCGGTCTTGAGGTGCTCCCGGAGGCCGTGGATCAGCTGGCTGACGGCGGGTGCCCGGACGAAGGGCCGTGCCCCGCGGGTGTCGGCGACGGCCGCGGCCACGCTCCGGGACGAATAGACGGCGCTGTTGATGCCGTCGATGTCGGGGTGCAGGAAGTGCGCCTCGGGCACGACGTGCGAGACGTCCGCCGGCCGGTCGCACAGCCCGGCGAAGTAGAAGGCCCGGTGGCCCATCCCCTCGAGCACCGACGCCCACTTGGCGGTCTCGAGCGAGACGCCGTCGGTGCCGGCGAAGCGGGTCGAGACGAAGCCGACCCGGAGCGGGGCCTGCGGGGCCATCGACGATCCTCCTCGTGCGGGCTGACCGTCAGTCTGGCCCCGCCGGGCCGGGGCGGCAAGGGCGGCCGGGGCGGCGGGTGCAGCCGGGGCGGCAAGGGCGGCCGCCCCGACGCGGTCCCCGGGTCAGCCGGGCGCCATCCTCCCGCTCCCGCGGAGCTCGACGAGCCCCAGGAGGACCCAGCCGACGAACGGCAGGCCGATGAGGTACTCGACCCCCGGGATCTCGCCGCCGGTGCCGCCGAGCAGATCGCCGAGCACACCGGTGAGCCCGAGCAGCAGGAACACGCCGAGCGCCGACCCGATCGCCAGGATGCCGCCGGGGATCCGGCGGTCGCGGTCGGTGAGCAGCCGCATGCCGTACAGGCCGGCGACGATGATGAACGCCACGAGGAACGCGGACATCACCATCCAGAGCGAATCCGAGACGCCGACCGCGAGGAACGACACCGCGGTGCCGGCCGCGAGCCCCGCGGTGAGCAGCCCCAGGCCGCGGCTCAGCCGGTCGCTCGGTCCATGGCCGTTGCCACCGACCGAGGCGAGGATGCCGACGGCGAGCGACCCGAACCCGATCGGCAGGGCGAGGAAGAGGTAGGCGAGCGGCGGCTCCCAGCCGGCGTCGCCCGCGGCGACGATGGCGGCGATCCCGCCGAGGATGAGCACGCCGCCGGCGATGAAGGCGAGCGGCGAGATGCGATCGGACATGCGAAGGCTGGCCTTTCTGCCGTCGTCCGCGGTCGATGGGTACTCGCCGCTCAGCCACGCGTCGAGCGCGGCGAGGACGATGTCGACCAGGTCGGACGGCGCGAGCGCCCGATCCGCGAGGATGGCGATGAACTCGGCGTCGTACCGCCGCCGCCAGCCGGGCGGGTAGAGGCGCAGGAGGATGGGGACGAGGATGGTCACCCGGCCGGTGCTCCGAACGAGCGCCGGCCGGGCGTGGCGCGCCGGACGAGGCCGGGCGCCGTCATCTCAGTCGTTGTCCGCGGTGGGGTTCACGTAGCCGTCGCAGTTCGCGAGGTCCCCCGCCGACCCCTGGACCCAGACCCGCATCGAGCCGTCGGGACCCATGCCGGCCATGCCGAAGTGGACGAGGACGTGGAGCGGGTGCTGGCGGTCGGGGGCGAAGCCGCCGGCGAACGGGAGCTGGACGGCCTCCTCGCCCGAGTCGGGGGCGAGGATGACGCACGATCCGTTGCCGAGGATCCGGACGTGGGTGTGGCTGGCGAGGGCCGGGCCAGCGGCGAGGATCGCGATCGATCCGGCGAGGCCGAGCGCACCGACGACGCGACGAAGGGATCGAGCAGGACGCGCAGGACGCATGGGACGCTCCTTGGGCTTGGAGGCGTGGTCTTTGGCTCAGCCGCCCCCGGCGAACCCCGCCGACGGGCCGAGCCTGGTGAGCCCGGTCCGGACGAAGCGATCGAGCTGGTCGAGGTGGGCGCGGAGGGTCGTGGCGCCGACACCGGTGATCCGGTACGGCCGTCGCCGGTCCTCGGCCGGCAGCGGCTCGATGAGCCCCCGCCGTTCGAGTCGCCCGAGCGCCGCGTAGAGCGTGCCCGGACCGAGCGGCTGGCCGGTCGTCTCCTCGACGTCGGCCATGATCGCGTAGCCGTGCTTGGGGCCATCGCTCAGCGAGACGAGGATGGCGATCGACGGCTCCGCGAAGCGGCCGAGGTCGGCGAGGCCCGACGTCATGTTCCCTCCCTGGCGAGGCCCGCTCCGCGTCCGGGGCGTGTCTCTCGGTCGTGTGGCGATATATCGTGCTGCGATATATAGCGGGTATGGCGAGGCGCTGTCAAGGGGTCATCCGCCGGGCGAGCCCGGGCCGTCCGTCGCGGCGCCTGCCTGTGGGGCTCCGTCGCCGCGGGCGGGCCCGGCGGGCCGGGTCCAGCTGCGCGGGCGGGTACTTGCATCACGCGCAGAAGTCCGACCGATGTCCTCTCGATCGGACGCCTCGACCCGGCCCCCGGGTCTCGAAACCTCGCGTGGGTGCTGCTCCTGGCCCCGGATCCGGCGTCTCACCGGGCGATCCGGCCCCCATGGCAGCCCGGACACGGGCCAGACGCGGCCCAGACGCGGCCCAGACGCGGCCCGAACGCGACCCCGGCCCGTCGCGGGCTGGCTCGGACCGTCCAGGTGGTCGCACTTCTGCATCTGATGCAAGCCAGGGGCCGGGTCGCCCGGGTGACGGTCGGGGCCGGGTCGCCCCGGTGGCGGTCGGGGCCTCGTGACTCCGACTGGGCGCAGGGGGCACACTGCACGGATGCCGCTCGAGGAGTACCAGCGCAAGCGCGACTTCACGAAGACGCCCGAGCCGGCTGGGTCGCCGGGTGGCGCCCCCGCGGGCTCGGGAACGCCCGCGGCCCCGGCCGCCCCCGAGGGCTCGGGCACGCCCGCCGCCCCGACCCCCGCCGCCCCGACCCCCGCCGCCCCGACCCCGGCCTCTGCCCCCGCCCCCTCGCTCGGCGGCCGCTTCGTCGTCCAGCGGCACCGCGCCTCGCGCCTGCACTACGACTTCCGGCTGGAGATCGACGGCGTCCTCGTGTCGTGGGCGGTGCCGCGCGGCCCGACCCTGGACCCGGACCAGCGGCGGATGGCGGTCCACGTCGAGGACCACCCGATCGAGTACCTCGACTTCGAGGGCGTGATCCCACCGCGCCAGTACGGGGCCGGCGACGTCATCGTCTGGGACTGGGGCACCTGGGAGCCCGATCCCGAGACGCCGGACCCGGCACGCGCGATCGCGGACGGTGAGCTGAAGCTCCGGCTGCGGGGATCGAAGCTCGCCGGTCGCTTCACGATGGTCCAGACCAGCGGCCGGCCGTCGTCGGCCGAGCGGGCCCGGGCGCGGCGAGGCGGGACGGGATCGCCGGCGCGCGCCGCCCCGAGCCGCCCCTTCGAGGACGACGAGGGCGAGCAGTGGCTGCTCATCAAGAAGCGCGACGAGCACGCCGTGCCCGGCTGGGACGCCGAGGACCATCCGCAGAGCGTCAGGACCGGGAGGACGAACGACGAGGTCAAGGCCAACGCCGATGCGCTCTGGATCAGCGCGGCACCGGCCGCGATCGCCGAGATCGACCTCTCGGCCGCGGAGCCGGCGGTCCCGGGCGGCCCGCGCTTCATCGAACCGATGCTCGCGACGCTCGCCGACCGGCCGTTCGACCACGACGACTGGCTCTTCGAGGTCAAGTGGGACGGCTTCCGCGTCCAGGCGGTCGTCGCGGGCGGGCGCGTGCGGCTGTTCACCCGGAACGGCAAGGACGCAGCGACGTACTTCCCGAGCCTCCTGCCGGCGCCGCGGACCTGGCTGCGGGCGGAGACGGCGGTGCTCGACGGCGAGGTCGTCGCGCTCGACAACGAGGGCCGGCCGGACTTCGGGCTCCTCCAGGCGCGGCTGAGCGTGCCGGCGTATCCGGGCGCCGGGCGGGCCGGGACGGGCGGCGGCCGGGGCGAGCCCGACGAGCCCGCCGCCAGGGCGCCGCTCGTCTACCAGATCTTCGACCTGCTCGAGCTCGACGGTCGCTCGCTCCTGCGGGTCCCGCTCGAGAACCGCAAGCGGCTCCTGCGATCGATCCTGACGGACACGACCCGAGTCCGGTACGCGCCCCACGTCGAGCGGGACGGTCGGGCCTTCTACCGGGCCGCCGCCGGGATGGGCCTCGAGGGGATCGTGGCCAAGGAGCGCCGGGGCCGCTACGAGCCGGGCCGACGCTCGGCGAGCTGGCTGAAGCTCAAGCTGCGACCCGAGCAGGCGCTCGTCGTCGCCGGCTGGACGCCGGGGGAGGGGAACGCCAGGGACCTCGGGGCGGTCGTCGTCGGCGTTCGCGAGACCGAGGGTGGGCCGCTCCGGTTCGCCGGCAAGGTCGGCTCGGGCTTCGACGCCCGGACCCGGCGCGTCCTCCGCGAACGCCTCGAGGAGCTCGCGACCGAGGACCCCCCGCTGGACCCCCCGCCCGGCAGGCGGCAGGACCTGCGGGGCGCGCGCTGGGTCGAGCCGTCGCTCGTCATCCGTGCCGAGCTCGGCGGCTGGTCGCGCGACGGGCTCGTCCGCCAGGCGGCGTTCAAGGGCATCGACGACGGCCGCGACCCGGCGACGGTCGTCCGCGAGTCGGCGGTCGCGGCGCTCGTGGACAAGGTCGAGCGGGCAGCGCCGTCGAAGGCCGAGCGCGCTCCGCGCACGGGTGCCACGTCGGCATCGCCCGGCGGCGATGCCCAGGTACCGTCATCGGCGCGCGGCGCGGCCTCGCCGGCGCCGCACCTGCCCGAGTGGGCCGCGGCGACCGAGGCAGAGCTCGCCGCGCTCGAGCGGCTCGGGAAGCAGGGCAGCTGGTCGGTCGGCGGGGTCGAGCTGAGGCTGACGAACCTCGACAAGGTCATCTTCGCGGGTCGACCGGCCGCGGGCGGCGGCCCCGGCACGCCCGCCGAGGCGCCGGTCACGAAGCGCGACCTCGTCGGCTACTACGCCCGGATCGCCCCCGCGATGCTGCCGCACCTCGCCGAGCGGCCGCTCAACCTCCAGCGCTTCCCCGACGGCGCCGGGCAGCCCGGCTTCTGGCAGAAGGACCTCCGCCCGACCGACCCGGCCTGGCTCCGGCGCTGGCTCGAGCCCGGGACGGGGGGCCGGCGAGGCGCGAACACCCACCTCGTCGCCGACCGGACGGCGACGCTCTGCTGGCTCGGCAACCAGGCGGCCTTCGAGGTCCACGCCTGGACGAGCCGGATCACCGCACCACACATCCCGACCTTCGCGCTGATCGACATCGACCCCGGCGAACGGACGACCTGGGACGAGACGCTCGTCCTCGCCCGCCTCTTCCGGACCGCGCTCGACCACCTCGGCGTCCGCGGATACCCCAAGACGACCGGGAAGCGCGGCCTCCAGGTCTGGATCCCGGTCGAGCCGCGCTACACGTTCGAGGACACCAGCGCCTGGGTCGAGGGCGTCTCGCGGGCCGTCGGCGCGATTGCGCCCGAGCTCGTCAGCTGGGAGTGGTCGAAGGACCGCCGCGACGGCCGGGCCCGCCTCGACTACACCCAGAACACCTACATCAAGACGCTCGTCGCCCCGTACGCGGTCCGGCCCGCGCCGGGAGCCCCATGCTCGACCCCGATCGACTGGGCCGAGCTCGACGACCCCGCCCTCCGACCCCACCGCTGGACGATCCGGACGCTCCCAGCCCGGGTCGCCGAGCGCGGCGACCTGTTCACCGGGGCGCGGTGGGACGCGCAGGTGCTGCCGAGCCTGGGGTAGAGGTTAGGCCGGCGTCGCCGGCATCAAGTGGATGGCCAAGTCTCGCTGGGACCACTCGTAGGTCAGCAACTGGACGCGCGACCATCGCCGGGTCGGCGGGGACTCGCGAGGGTTCAGGACGTATGAACGGGCCAAGACCGGGTCCGCGACTCGCTGGGCGTCCTCGTGTCGGCGGACGAACTCATCGTCGTACCCCGCCGCAATGAAGTACGCACTCACAGCCGAGTAGTTTCCGCCGCAGTAGTTGCGCGACACAAAGTCGACGTACTTCATGAGCTGTGAGACCGTTCTATCGTGCCCGCGCGCTCCACCGCCGAGCCGGTCCTT
Source organism: uncultured Anaerolineaceae bacterium (assembly GCA_964483405.1). Classification (GTDB taxonomy): domain Bacteria; phylum Chloroflexota; class Limnocylindria; order Limnocylindrales; family CSP1-4; genus CAZABC01. The sequence goes on along the minus strand of CAZABC010000002.1, from coordinate 10,108 downwards.
CTTCGCTTCAACAACATCGTAGTGGGCAGCAGTTGACGAACTCGAACCCGGGCCGGGGTAGTGGCGTGTGCCAACAACGTCCATTCGGTCAGCCCAGACCGGTGGCTTAGGAGGCGAGGCGGCCAGTTCGTGGTAGACATCAAGGCGGCACTCATCGGCAAGAACGCCTCGCGGTCTCCCGGTCGGGGGATCAAGCGCTTCGGTGATGAGCGCGTGGACAACCTCTTCGTTCCGGAACTCACCGTCTCGAAGGTAGGTCTCAGGATGCGCAGCGACCATCTCGGACACTAGGAAGGGCTTGTGGATGGTCGGGTCAAGACGCGACCGCCACGTCATCGGCCCCTGAGTGACAACATGGGCCGAAGGCCCGCCAGGAGCGTTACCGAACCTGCGCTCGAACACTGACAGGAGGAGTCGGACCTCGGCTTCGCCGAGCTGTTGGAAGCTGTAGCCCTCCCAGAAGCGGAGCCCCCAGGCTGCATCCGCTCCCGGTGATGCCAGGACCTCGTCCATGTCGATCCCGACATCGAAGTACTGGGGATCAGGCTCGAAAGGAATGACGACCCGGAGGCGTCGCCACTCAGGGCTTTCGGCGGGTCCGACGAGGGCCGTGTCGGGTCTCGGCTCCACCGGGGACGGCTCGGAGGCGCCAGGGTAGTTCAACAGGGCGCCGCGGTCGCTTCCGAGTGGATCGGTGACCCTCCCGATCCCGTAGATGAGGCGGCTCGCGAAGAAGAACACCAAGTCGCCGGGCTTGACGGTCACGTAGTCGCTGAACGTCGCGAGCATTGGGTGTGACCAGGTCGCCACCCGCCAGTCGCGTTCCCGTCCACTCTGGTCGGTCGGAGGCGGCTGCCAGACGCCGTGTAGGCCGGACCGCATGACCTCGATCGGGCTCGAAGCCGACAGCGAGAAGATGTACCCCTTCATCGGACCCTTCCTTCTCGTGCGCGCTCGACAACCTCGCCAGGGCGCACGGAGATGTCGCACTCCCAGGCCTCGACAACCCGCCACCCGGCGGCCTCGAGATCGCGTCGCTTCCTCGCGTCGCGCTCTCGGTTGAGCTCGAACTTGCGGGCCCAGAACTCCGGGTTCGACTTCGGGAGGTCAGGGTAGCAGCGCGGGCAGTGGTGCCAGAAGCACCCATGGACGAAGATCGCGACCTTGCGGCCGGGGTAGGCGATGTCGGGTCGGCCGGGGGCCTTCCTCCAGTTGAGCCGGTAGCCACCGAGGCCGGCCTCGCGGAGGGCTCGGCGGAGACACCGCTCGGGCTCCGTGTCGCGAGCCCGGTTCGCCCGCATGACGTTCCTGACGGCGGGACTCGATGGCGGCGGGTTCGGGAGCTGGAGCCTGGCCACGGCCTCCTTCGGCGGGCTATCTCGACGGCAGGATCGAGACGGTGGTCTCCGTCTCGGCTCGGACGTCGCTCACGAGCACTTCCGCGATCCGCTCCACGAGCCCGACGACGAGCGCGTTGCCCATCATGAACGCGCGGCGACCATCGGACATCCCGACCGTCCAATCGCCCGGGAAGCCATTCAGGCGCTCGAGCTCGCGTGGTGTCAGCCGACGGTAGCGGCCATCCTCGGTTCGGATGAGGTGCTTGAAGCGCGACGGAGTCGCGCCGCCCTCACCGGTCAGGATCGTCCGCGACGGACCGTCGGTCGGGTCGGGGAACGGGATCGGCCCTTCGTCGTAGGTGTACTCCATCCCGGTCGAGCGGCTGACCCGCTTGAGGCTCTTGGCCCCCTTGAGGAACCGCCACTTCTCGACGTCTTCGGGCCGGACGAAGAACACGGGGTCGACGTCGGCCGCGTCGTCGAGGATGTCGGCCAGGATCTGCCGCGGACCGTCGTACGTCGACTCCACGTCGAGGGTCCACACCGCGGCGTGTCGGCCCGATCCTGACCGTCGCATCACCCCGGCATTCTTGAAGGCCGTCCGCCTCGCCCCGACGCCGAAGGTGTCGCTGACGGTCTTCGGGTCCTCGAGCACGATCGGCGTCCACTCGAACGACTCACGCGGCTCGGCCTCGAGCGCGCGCGCGAGCACGCCATCGCTGAGCAGCTGGCGGCGCGGGTCGGCATCGGAGCGACCGTACCGCCCGACGATGAACACCCGGCGGCGCTTCTGCGGGAAGCCGTAGTCGGCGGCGTTCACGACGCGCCACTCGACCTCGTAGCCGAGGTCGGCGAGCGAAGAGAACATCACCGCGAAGTCTCGCCCGCGCTGGCCGGACGGCGACTTCAGCAACCGGTCGACGTTCTCCAGGAAGAGGTGGCGGACGGGCCGGCCAGCCTCGATCTTGAGCCGCAGGAGCCGGTGGATCTCCCACCACAGGACGCCCTTCTGGCCGACGAGCCCGTGCGCCTGCCGAAGCGTCCGGGCGACCGAGTAGTCCTGGCACGGGAAGCCGCCGACGACGAGGTCGACATCCGGGACCAGCGGGCGGGCTCGGCGTCGCTTCGCCGTGATCTCTGTCTCGTACTCATCGAGGACCTTGGCGATGTCGCGGTTGTCGGCGACGTGGCGGACCGGCTCGAACAGCGTCCCGTCGGGAGCCTCGGCCGAACCGAGGTGTCGGCCGAAGCGCTGGAAGTCACCGGCGGCGACATGTCGCTCGTAGCACGTGAACGCGTGCTGCTCGCGCGTGGACGGCTCCCACTGGTTCGACCAGACGACGTCGAACCCGGCCCGGTCGAGCGCCAGGTGGAAGCCGCCGACACCGGCGAAGAGCTCGATCACGGATGGGCGCCTGCCGACGATGGGCAAGCTCTCGGGGCGCGCAAGTTCGGTCATGTCGTCCTCGGCATGAGCCGGCGGGATGCTGACGGGGCTTCCCGGCGCCCGTTGACGCGATAGTACCCGGTCGGCCGATGACAGTCAGGCTCAAGCAAGCCCGCGACAAGTGTGTGTCACGACGACCGTTTGCAGAACACTGAGCCACATGATGTAAGGCGAGACGTCCGTTCGGCACTACGCTCGTCCCCTGGAGGGTGGCCCCATCTGGGTGGCACACTCAGCTCGCCGCGACAGATACTGCGGGCGATAATTGGATGCTCGGGCGAAGCGAGATAGCGGGGTAGATGCACGTCACGGACGCGCCATTCGCGGGCGCCGCGGACCTCTTGCGCGACGATGTCGAGGTTGCATCCGGATACCGCATCCTGCTCGACGTTCTTGGGCGGATGTCGATGCCTCATCAAGGGAGAGTGAAGGCGAGTCCCTTCTTCATCTACGACCAGACGGAGCTTCAGGCGCGGCTGCGAGATGAGCTGTGTCGGGCCGGATGGTCATACCGACGTGCCCTGACTCCCGACTTGACCTACGACGGCGTCCACGTGACCGGGACGGTCAGCGACCTCATCGGGCACGGCTGCCACGTGATCCTGGAGTTCGGCAATCGCGCCTCTTGGGCCCACAACCTGGTGACCCGGGTCGTTGCCGCGCACAGGAGGGAGTTCGCTCGACTCACCGTCTTCGTTACACCGACGGACCGACTCGCACGCCAGATCGATACCAATCTCGCCTCGTTCGAGCGAGTCGCGGCGAGCGTTGGTCAGCTCGCCCAATTGGCGCCCGAAATGATCCCGGGACCTCTCGTGGTCGTCGGGGTGGATGCCGAACCGCCTTCATTCCGATGAGGTGCCTCCGCGAACTGGGCCTAGAAGAGGAGTACCGGACCGGGCGGGAGAACTTGGTCCGGGACTTCTACGTGCCGTGTCTCGTCGCAGCTTCCAACTACGACCGAGCGGTCGGCTACTTCACCAGTTCGGCGCTCGAACTTGCGGCACGCGGTTTCGAGGCCTTCGCCCGCAACGACGCGAGGGCGCGCCTTGTCGCCAGCCCCGAGCTGACCCAGGACGACGTCGACGCTATCGAGCGCGGGCTGATCGCGCGCGACGATCTTGTCGAACGCAAGCTGCTCGAGATCATCAGGAGCGACTACCTCCGGGCCACGGGCGCTACTCACCTAGCGTGGCTTGTTGCCGAAGGGCGCCTCGACATCCGTTTGGCGATTCCTCGGCGCCGGCCAGGTATCTACCACGAGAAGGTCGGGATCTTCCGTGATGGCGACGGGTGCGTGGTGGCATTCTCCGGGTCGGCTAACGAGACATATGGGGGCCTCGTAGGCAATTTCGAGACGATCGATGTCTTCTTCTCGTGGGACGGCTCCGCGCCTAGGGTCGACCGGAAGTGCGAGAACTTCGACCGACTCTGGTCCGGGGAGACGCGCGACCTAACGATCATGGACTTGCCCGACGCAGTTCGCTCGGAGCTGATACGCATCGCGAGGCCCCCGGCTGCGCACGTGGCGGGGGACGGCAAGGCGCCATACGGCTCGCAGGGCCCGGCGGCGGGGCCTCTGCTCCGCGACTACCAGGTCGCGGCCGTAGGGGCATGGCTGTCAGCCGGTGCTCGCGGAATCCTCTCGATGGCGACCGGCGCCGGCAAGACGAGGACGGCGCTCGCCGCGATCCGGCGTTTCGCGGCCGAGACCCCAGTGCCGCCTGTAGTCGTGATCGTGGCCCCGTTCATCCACCTGGTCGACCAATGGGATGAGGAATGTCGTGCATCGGGGATGCGGCCGATCCTCTGCTATGAGTCGTCCAAGGACTGGCAGCCGCGGGCCTGGGAAGCGCTCGACGCATTCCGAGTCCTTCCGGATCGTCCGCCCTGCTACATCGCGACGATGCATACCGCGACGCTTGGGCCGTTCGCTGCCCTCCTCAGGGCGGTTGCCGACCGACCGACGCTGCTCGTCGCCGATGAGGTGCACCACCTGGGTAGCGACACTGGCTCGACCATCCTCGACCAACGCATCGATTGGCGCCTCGGCTTGTCTGCGACTCCGCAGCGGTGGAATGACGAGCTCGGGACCGCCCTCATCGAGTCCTACTTTGGGGGCGTCGTCTATGAGTACACGATCGCCCAAGCCATCGCCGGCGGGTACTTGGTGCCGTATCGATACGAGCCCATCCTCGTGGATCTGGACCGCGATGAGCTCGGCGAGTATCGCGACCTGATGACTGTTATCGAGCAACATGCCGCCGATCCCGAGGCGAGATCATCAGACCGTATGAGGCGCTTGCTTGAGCGGCGAGCGCTACTGCTCAACTCCGCTACCGGCAAGTACGCGGCCCTGCGGCACGATGTCGAGAACCGGCGCCTGAACAGGGCGCTCGTCTACTGCGCGAGCAGGCTGCAGCTCGGTGCGGCTTCGGACGTGATCCGCGACATCGGCTTCATCCCGGTCCCATTCACAGCGGAAGAGGGACGAGTCGAGCGAGGGCGCATCCTCCGGGACTTCGAAATTGGTCGGACCCCGGCCATCGTGGCCATGAGGGCCCTCGACGAGGGGGTCGACATACCGGATACCCGAGAGGCCCACCTCCTCGCGAGCAGCGGCAATCCGCGCGAGTTCATCCAGCGGCGCGGCAGGATCCTACGCCTAGCGCCTGGCAAGCGGGAGGCTCGACTCGTTGACTACGTGGTCATCCCAACAGGGCGAGGGGTGTTCGAGCGCGAGATCGCCAAGCGCGAGATGGAGCGTGTCCTCGACTTCGCCGCATCGTCTCTCAACCCTGACCATGCCAGGTCTGTTGTCTGGCCGGTTCTCAATGCTTTCGATTTGCTGCACCTTGTAGGGAGGAGCTGATGGGTGTCCAGGAACTCCTGCTGGGGTACCTGCAAGAGCTGCCAACATCGGTCAAGCGGGTCCTCTTGGAGACTCTTGTCGCGGAGCAGTCCCAGCTCGACCTCGAGCGGCCCCGCGGTGTCAAGGACCACATCAAGGAGGCGATCGAGCGGGAGGCCAAGACAGAGGTCGGAGGGCGGGCGAAGTGATCCTGCAGCGTCTCACGCTCGCCGACTTCCGCCAGTTCCGGGGAGAGCACCAGGTCGAGTTCGCGCACGACCCGATCAAGAATGTGACCGTCATCACTGGCGTCAATGGAGCCGGCAAGACGGCGCTGTTCTACGCACTCAACTGGGTCCTGTACGGCGAAGCGTCAGCACTCCCCGGAGTGCTTATCAACAAGGCGGCCCTCGCCGAACCCAGCCCGCGCGCGTGGGCGCAGCTCCAGTTCATGCATGAAGGATCGGAATACGCTGCACGCCGAGACCTCGTCCGCACACCTGCCGGTGCTGAGCGCGAGGACTCGTTCCTGCTTCAGCGGCTCGAGGCCGGGGGCCGGGTCCAGCGAGTGCCGGATCCGGACGCGCGAGTGAACGTAATCCTTCCGCGTGATGCCCGTCGCTACTTCTTCTTCGACGGCGAGCGGATCGATGAGATGTCAAGGCCGGGCCATGAGCGAGAGGTCCAGGACGCCGTCCGCAGCGTACTCAAGCTGAAGGCGCTGGAGCGGGCGGCGGAGCATCTGCAGGATGTTGCGCGTGAGTACTCGCGCCGCCTGAAGGAGCAGGGGGGCCTCGACCAAGAGGAGATGCGCCTCATCGAGCGAATGGAGGTCTACGGCGACAGGATCAAGGAGGGCGAAACCCAGCTCGCTGTTACGCGGGAGTCAGTCGAGATCCTGGCACGACAGCTTGAGCAGACTCGGGCGAAGCTCGATCAACTGAGCGAGGTCAAGGACCTGCAGCGTCAGGAGCGTGAGCTCGAGCAACGGCACAGTCGGCTTGAGACCGAGCAGCGAGAGCTCGCGGATTCCCTACAGCGAGCGGTCAACGAGGGCGCGTCGGCGATCGCGATCGGAGCCGTCCGTCGTGCACGTGAGGTGGTCGAAGCCAAGCGCGAGCGAGGCGAGATCCCGTCAGGAATCCAGCAGCAGCTCGTGGATGACCTGCTGCGCGATGGGGTGTGCATCTGTGGTCGTGTCCTTGACAGCGGCGCGCGCGAGGCGCTGGTGACGCGGCGCCAGGTGGCCTCCGCGAAGGAGGTGGTCGACGCAGTCCTGCGCGCCGCTGCGGAGCTTCGCGGCCTGGAAGTGCGTGCAGAGACAGCGCGGCACTCCGTCGAGCGGGTGATTGCTCGACGGCTCGCCGTGTCCGAAGAGCTGACGGACATCCAACGGGAGCTCGAGGCATTGGCCGCTAGGCGATCAAGTGAGTTCTCGGAGCAGGTTGCTGAGCTTGAGCAGACGCGTGCGATGCTCGACCAGCGATACCGACAGGCGCTCCTCGATCAGGGGCGCATCAGCGCTGACGTCGATCGGGACCAGCGGCAACTTGAGATATCCCGCAACAAGCTCACGCAGCTGCAGGGTAGGTCGGCCTCGGGACAGCTTGCGAAGCGGAGGTTCGAGCTGGCGGAAGCTGCGGCCGAGGCTGCTCGTCAGCTTCTTGCGACGTTCAGCTCCGACATGCGCCGACAGATCCAGGACGCCACGGACGAAATCTTCAAGAGCTTCGTCTGGAAGGAGAAGCAATTCGAAACCGTCCGTGTCACCGAGGACTATCGGCTCGAGGTCGAGGATCGCTTTCACACCGCGAGTCTTGCTGGCCTGTCGGCAGGCGAGCGGCAGGTCCTGAGCCTCTCGTTCATCACCGGGATGTCGCGCGTGACCGGCGAGGAGGCCCCTCTGGTCATCGACACGCCGTTCGGCCGCCTATCCGAGATGCCGGTCGGCAGTATCGTCCGCTCGCTGCCGACGATTGCGAAGCAACTCATCCTCTTCGTCACCGACCGTGAGCTTGACCCGGAAAGCCGGAGACTTCTCGAACCTCGCGTCGGGAGGGCCTATGACCTGGCCTTCGACGACGAGACAGGATCTACGACACTCCGGAGGATCGCATGACCATCGAAGGGACGAGCCCTCCGCCTATGCGGGCGACTTCAGACACAGACCGCTTCTACGTTCAGCTCGACAAGCACGGCCTCTTCCAAGCGTGGGGGAAGGACGACGCGACTGCGCCGCTGCCGACCCTCAAGGACGCCTTCGTGTTCGCGGCGAGCGTCGGCTGGTCCCAGCAGCGACGACAACCACTCGTCAAACGCCAACACGTCGGATTCTGGCGCTCCTTCGACAGCCGTGATGTCGCCCTGCTTCAGGCGATAGCCATCGCGGAAGTCGGCGATCCGTCAGTCGTGGCGCGGCAGGGCGAAGTCATCGCGATCGCGGAGGAGTACGCCAACGGCGGCATCGACCTCCTCCTGAGTTATGACCGTTCTGACCGCGAGCGCACCCTTGTAGCCTTGGCCGCCCTCGTCCAGATGCCCCAGCCTCGCGCCCCAGAGGCAAGCGAGCAGGAGGCAGGGCCGGAGGCCCTGGAGGAGGACCTCGGCTAGGCTCAGAGCGGGATGCCGAGGTACACCCTTGGCTCGAGACGGGCTCGCATCTCGACCGATCCGTCGAGCACGTAGATGCGCGGGTCGCGGGCGAACCCGTGGACCCGGAACAGCGAGTAGCTCTCCGCATGGGTTCGCGAGACCTCGATCTCCCATCGTGTGATGTAGAAGGGCGTCCGCGGTCCGAGATTGGTCGTCTTGACCTCGATCAGGCGCTCGCGGCCATCCGGCCAGTAGCTGCGGACGTCATAACCGGCGCCGTCGCCATCGTCTCGCGAGACCCATCGGATCTTGTCCGCTAGGTCCGCTCGATGAAGTCTCGACAACTGCTCCCGCTCGAGGCTGATGACCCACTCCTCACCCGCCTGTCCGAGCGCTCGGGTGCGGAAGTCGCGTAGCGCAGACGATGGCGAGCCGGTCAGCCGCACGGTCGAGGCGCGACGACCGGGGCCCGCGCCCGACGGGCCGGCGACGAGAACGTCCTCGGTCGCGAGCCGGCGACGCTGCGGCGCCGCCACCGGTGTCGTGCCGTACTCGGCCAGCGCTTCGCCGATCCGGTGTCCGGGCCCGAAGGCCGCCGCGACCGCGGTCCGGAGGGCGGCCTGGTAGTGCGGCAGCGGCTTGTATCCGTCGATCCAGTCGAGGCCGTCTTCATCCAAGACGGCGCTGACGTTCTGGAGCTTCCGCTCGATCGAGCCCTTGGTTCGGGCAGGGAGCAGGACCTCGAGGCGCCGGACCTCCTCCGCCTTCGAGTACGACTCGCCTCGCAGTTCCCTGCGGAGCATCTCGAGGTAGCCCGCGACGACGACGTCGTTCTCAAGCGCGGTCCAATCCTCGTTCGGCCGTCCGCCGTCCGCCGCCTCGACCACATCCATCCTCCACGTGCAGGTCGCTGGCTCGCCCAGGGTACATGAGGGCGACCGGACGATCTCCCTCATCGCGGGCCGAACCTCGGGCTTCCGAAACGGGCGCACGGCACGGAGGTGTCGGCTCGTCGGCCTGAGCGACACGCCCCGCCCCGACCGATCACGCAGCCATCATCGAGCGCTTGCCATGGTCGATTATCATGATTGCCCATGAGAACCGTGACGGCCATGGACCTGCGAAAGCGGCTCGGCGAGATCCTCGACGCGGCGGCAGCCGGTGAGCGGATCGCGATCGAGCGGGACGGGCGGCCGATGGCGGTGCTCGTCACGCCCGAGGCGGCGGCCCGGCTCGACGAGGACGAGCAGGCGCGGATCCAGCGGGCGCTCGCGGCCCTGGAACGCCTCGCGGAGCTTGGCGACCGCATAGCGCGCGAGCATCCGGGGCCGGACGACGGGCTCACCGATGCCGAGTGGATCCAGGCGGCGCGCGACGCGCGGACCGACCGAATCGTCGAGGCTGCGAGCCGGCGCCTCGACGAGGACGGCGACGAGGCCGACCGCCCGTGAGCCGCCCGATCGTGCTCGACGCGTCGGTCGCGGTGGCGCTCGTGCGCCGTGAGGCGGAGTCGGCTCGCTGGCGCGCGCTCGCGGCCGAGTGGACACGCGCCGGCCGACCGATCGTCGTGCCAGCGCACTTCTGGTCCGAGATCGCGAACACCCTCATCGCGCGACACCGCTTCGGCGGTGCCGGGACCGTCGAGGCCATCCACCGGCTCGACGAGGTCGTGGCTGACACCGTCGCCGTCGACCGGCCGATCCTCCTCCTCGCGATCGACCTCGCCGAGCGCCATCGTCTCTCGATCCACGACGCGGCCTACCTGGCCGTCGCGGAGGCGGTCGACGGCGAGCTCGCCACGACGGACCGCGCCCTCGAGGTCGCCGGCGCCGAGCGCCTGGTCGACCGGACCCGGCCCGGACGGCACCGGCTCTCCGA
>CAZABC010000001.1:0-270834 GCA_964483405.1 uncultured Anaerolineaceae bacterium | reverse complement strand
TCGCCCTCCACGAGACGACCCACGCCTTCGAGTTCGAGGCGCACCCCTGGCTCCGACCGTACATCCGTGAGCGGCTCGAAGGGCAGCTGGCGACCTTCGGCCGGGACGCCTCGCGCCTCGGGCGCGACGCCGTCGAGGCGATCGGTCGGTGGCTTCGCGGCGAGGGGGAGGGGAGCAGCTGGATCGAGCGGCTGATGACGCCGGACCAGCGACGGGCGTTCCGCGAGACCCAGGCCGTGATGAGCCTGCTCGAGGGCTTCTCCGACTGGGTGATGGACGAGGTCGGCCGTGAGCTCGTCCCGGGCGTCGAGCTGATCTCGGCGCGGTTCCATGCGCGGCGAGCGCGCCGGAGCGGCACCGACCGTGCCATCCTCCGTCTCACCGGGATGGATCTCAAGCTCGAGCAGTACCAGCGCGGCGAGCGGTTCGTCGCCGCCATCGCCGCCGCCCGTGGCCCCGAGGCGCTCCGTCGCCTGTGGGATGGGCCGCACACGCTGCCGCGCCCCGAGGAGCTCGAGGCGCCGACGCGCTGGATCGCCCGGGTCCTCGATGGCGACCCGCGACCGTCGGTCGCCGCCGGTCCCGCGGGCGGCGGAGGCCCGGCGTGACCGCCCCGCGGTCGACCGTCACGGGGCCGGGCTCGGGGCCGGGCGGCGTCCCGGCGGCGATCGCGCTCAGCCCGATCCTGTCGGCCCGCTGGCGCGCCCGCGATCTCGAGCGGATCCGGGACGCGGCCCCCGGCGCGCGACTGGTGACCGTCTCGACCGACGGGCTGGCCGACGCGCCGCTCGACGACGTCGAGGTCCTCCTCCGCGGGTTCCTGACCGCCGAGGCCTTCGACCGGGTCCTCGGCCGGGCTCCGCGGCTGCGCTGGGTCCACTCGGCCTCCGCGGGCGTCGAGCGGGTCCTGACGCCGGCGAGCCTCGAGCGAGGCCTCGTCATCACGAACGCGCGCGGCGTCTTCAGCCGGCCGATCGCCGAGTACGTGATGATGATGATCCTCGCCGTCAGCCGGCGGCTGCCGCAGCTGCTCGAGCTCCAGCACGAGCGCACCTGGCAGCCGCTCGAGGGCGCCGAGCTGCGGGACGTGACGGTCGGCATCGTCGGTCTCGGCTCGATCGGCCGGGCCGTCGGCGCGCTGGCGACCGCCTTCGGCTGCCGGGTCGTCGCCATCCGGCGCCGGACCGACGCCGGCTCGACGCCCCATCCCGACCACGCGACCGATCCGGACCAGGGCGACCGGCCACTCGGCGAGCTGATGCTCGACCGGGTCCTGGGGCCGGAGGCGCTGCCCGAGCTCCTCGCCGACTCGGACTTCATCGTCCTCGCGGCGCCGCTCACGCCCGAGACCGAGGGGATGATCGACGCGACCGCCCTCGCGGGGGTCAAGCCGGGCGCGTGGCTCATCAACGTCGCCCGCGGCCGGCTCGTCGACGAGCGGGCCCTCCTCCGGGCGCTGCGGGACGGGCCGCTCGGTGGGGCGGTCCTCGACACGTTCCGCGAGGAGCCGCTCCCCGCGTCGTCGCCCTTCTACGACCTCGACAACGTCATCGTCACGCCCCACACGAGCTGGTCGAGCGGCCGCGTCCTCGACAGCAGCGTCGGGCTGTTCTGCGAGAATCTGCGGCGGTTCCGCGCGGGCGAGCCGCTCGTCAACGTCGTCGACCCCAGCGCGGGATACTGAGCTCGGAGGATCCCGTGCGGATCGCGATCGTCGGCCTTGCCGCCGCCGGCAAGACGACCGTCTTCAACACGCTCACCCGCGGCCACGCCCAGACCGGCGGGTTCGGTGGGCTCGAGCTCCATGTCGGCACGGTCAAGGTCCCCGACGAGCGCCTCGATCGGCTAGCGGCGATCTTCCACCCCAAGAAGATCGTCCACGCCGACGTGACCTACGTCGACCTGCCGGCCCCGCCGACCTCGTCCGACGGTCGCGTCGGGACCGAGGAGCTGCCGGCCGACCACCTCGCCCAGCTCCGCGAGTCGGAGGCGCTCGTCCACGTCGTCCGGGCCTTCGAGGACCCGGCGGTCCCGCATCCGTCCGGTGCGATCGACCCGGCCCGCGACATCGAGCAGCTCGATCTCGAGTTCACCCTCGCCGACCTCGCCCTCGTCGACCGCCGGCTCGAGCGGCTCGGATCGAGCGGTCGCCACGGGACCCAGGCCGAGCGCGAGGCGAACGCCCGCGAGGAGGGCATCCTCGCCCGGCTGAAGGTCGCCCTCGAGGCCGGCTCCCCGCTCCGCGACGTCGACCTCGATGCCGACGAGGAGCGGATCATCCGTGGCTTCCGGTTCCTCACCCAGAAGCCGGTCCTCATCCTCCTCAACGTCGGCGAGCGCGACCTCGCGACGGCGGCCGGGCTCGTCGAGCGGATCGCGGCGGGATACGTCCATCGTCACGCGATGGTCGACGCGCTGTCGGCCAAGATCGAGATGGAGCTCGGCGAGCTCGAGCCCGACGAGGCGGCGGCCTTCATGGCCGAGCTCGGCCTGACCGAGTCGAGCCTCGACCGGGTGATCCGACTGAGCTACCGGCTGCTCGGGCTCGTCAGCTTCCTGACCGCCGGTCCCGACGAGGTCCGGGCCTGGCCGGTCCCCGACGGCGCGTCGGCGGTCGACGCCGCGGGCGCCATCCACACCGATCTCGCGAAGGGGTTCATCCGGGCCGAGGTCGTCGCCTACGAGGACCTCGTCGAGCTCGGCTCGACGGCCGAGGCGCGCAAGCACGGCAAGCTGCGCTCGGAGGGCAGGACGTACGCCGTCCGGGACGGCGACGTCATCGAGGTGCTCTTCTCGCGCTGACCGGCGGGTCGCCGGTCAGTCGGCGCCGCCGGCGTCCTCGTCGGCGTACTCGAGGAAGACCGTCCGGTACTCGGTCCCGCCCGGCCCGCCGGCCGGACCGTCGTCGTCGACCTCGAGCAGGAAGTTGTCCTCGTCCACGGTCGACACGTTCACCGCGGCGGACACCCGGTCGTCGGAGATGTAGACGAAGCGGTGTTCGCGCTCGAGCTCGATCGCGATCGCCTCGATGAGGGTGTCCTCGACATGGGTGTCCTGGATCCGCCGCCGGATGTCCTGGACGATCTCGAAGAACGCCTCCGGATCCATCGCCTCCTCGCGGGCGAGGATGACGTCGGAGTAGAGCTCGTCGTCGCCCTCGTGAAGCTCGTAGAAGTACACGGGCGGCCTCCTCGTTCGACGGACCCGAGTCTACGCCCGCGCGCCGAGCGCGGACAGCCGCTCGAGCTCGCCCAGCAGCCGATCGACCTCGCCGACCGTGTTGTAGTGGACGAGGCCGAGCCGTAGGAGCCCGCCCGAGCCGGCCAGCCCGAGCCGCTCGACGAGGCCGGTCGCGTAGAAGTCGCCGTCCCAGGCGAAGATGCCGACCTCGCCGAGCGCCGCGGCCGCCGCCGCCGGGGCCAGCCCGTCGATCCGGACCGAGACGGTCGGCGTGCGCTCGTCGACGCGCGCGGGATCGGCGATGCCGACCACGGTCAGGCCCGGGATCCGCGCCAGCCCGTCGAGGAGATGGGTGGCCAGCCCCCGCTCGTAGGCAGCGATCGCGTCCATCGCCGCGACGAGCTCGCGCCGGCGGGCCGAGGCGTCGGCCGGGACTCGATCGACCGTCGGCTCGCCGGCGGCGCGACCGATCCCGCGCAGGTACTCGACCGCGGCACCGGTGCCCGCGATCGCCTCGAAGCTCTGGGTCCCGGTCTCGAACCGGTCGTGGGCCGGGCGGACCTTGTACGCCGGAAGCCGGTCGAGGACCTCCGCCCGCCCGTAGAGGGCCCCGAGGTGCGGGCCGAACCACTTGTACGCCGAGGTGACGAGGAAGTCCGTCCCCAGGGCGACGACGTCGATCGACCCGTGCGGCGCGTAGTGGACGGCATCCACGTACGTCAGCGCGCCGACGGCGTGGGCCCTGGCGACGATCTCGGCGACGGGGTTGATCGTCCCGACGGCGTTCGAGGCGTAGCCGACCGCGACGAGGCGCGTCCGGGGTCCGAGCGCGGCGTCGAGCGAGGCGAGGTCGAGCGTCGCGTCGTCGGCCCGGATGTCGACCGTCCGGACGACGAGGCCGCGGTCGGCGGCCGCGGCCTGCCACGGCCCGACGTTCGCCTCGTGGTCGAGCGTCGTGACGACGATCTCGTCACCGGGCGACAGCGTCGCGGCGATCGAGCGGCTGATGTGGAACGTCAGGCTCGTCATGTTCTGGCCGAACTTGATCTCGTCGGGCGACGCCGCGCCGAGCAGATCGGCGACCGCGGCCCGCGCCTCGGCGACGATCCGGTCGCTCCGCTCGCTCGTCTCGAACGCCCCGCCCGCGTTGGCGTTGCTGCGCCGGTAGTAGTCGGTGACCGCCTCGATGACGACGTCGGGGACCTGCGTCCCGCCCGGGCCGTCGAGGAAGGCGACCGGCCGGCCGCCGCGTTCGAGGGCGAGGGCGGGGAAGCGGCCGCGGAGGGTTTCGACGTCGAAGGTGGTCATCATGGGCCTCGGGTCGGCGGGGCGGCCGGCCGTCCGGGCCGCCGGCGGGGGATGCGACACACAGGGTACCCGCCCGGTATCGTTCGTCGGCGGCACGGCCGTGCGGTGCAGTGGTCGCCGGGGCGGGCGTGCCAGAGGAGGAGCGGTGACGGGACGCGATCCGGGCGGGACGCGCGCGGTCGGCGCGAGCGTGCGACGCTGGCCGCGGCCGCCCGAGATCGTCGTCCTCGGTTCGGCGAGCCGGGACGTCGTGGACGACGACCCGCGGGGCTGGCGGCTCGGCGGCGGCGTGACCTACTCGGCGCTCACGGCGGCCCGGCTCGGGCTGCGGACGGCGGCGGTCATCGGCGTCGACCCCGACGCGGCGACCGCCCGCGAGCTCGACGCCCTGCGCGCGGCCGGCGCGGAGGTGCTGCTCGTCCCGCTGCCGGAGGGTCCGGTCTTCCACAACGTGGAGACGCCGGCCGGGCGGATCCAGACGGCGATCCTGGCCGGCGTGCCGCTGCCGGTGGCCCCGCTGCCCGACTCGTGGCGGCGAGCGCGGGCATGGCTCTTCGCGCCGGTCGCGGGCGAGATCGCCGATGGCTGGGCCGCCGCCGTCCCGGACGACGTGCTCGTCGCGGTCGCGTGGCAGGGGTTCCTGCGGCGGCTCGTCAGCGGCGAGCGGGTGACCCGCCTGGCGCCCGCACCCAGCCGCCTCCTTGCCCGGGCCGACATCGTCGCGGTGAGCCACCACGATCTGGATCCCGAGACGCCGCTCGACACGCTGTACCCGCTCCTCCGGCCGGGTGCGCGCCTGCTCGTCACCCAGGGCGCCGACGGTGGCTTCCTGGTCACCCTCGGTCCCGACGGACGGCCCGCGCAGGAGGTCCGCTACCGCCCGTCCCGGGCCGACGCGGAGGTCGACCCGACCGGCGCCGGCGACACGTTCTTCGCTGCGCTCGTGTCGACGGCGGTCCGGCGGCCCATCGCGGGTCGGTCCCGCGGCCGGGTCGACCTCCCGTTCGCGGCGGCGGCCGGGTCGCTCGCGGTCGAGGGACCGGGCCTCGAGCCCGTGCCCGACCGTGGCGCGGTCCTCGTCCGGATGGCCCGCGAGCACGTCCGGCGGCTCGTCTACCCGACCGCCGCCGACCGGATCGGGTCGCGCGACGGCGACTGACCGGGCTCGAGCGTGGCGTCCCCGGCGAGACGTCGCCCGAGGCGCCGCCGGAGCCGCGTCGCCCGGTGCTCGATCGCGTGCTCCAGCCGCGGCTCGGGTCGGCCGACGAGCCGGACCCGCTCGGCGAGCGCCCGGGCGCGCTCGGTGGCCGCGAGCGCGCCGGCGACGTCGCCCAGGCGATGCTCGCGGAGCTTCGCCACCTCGATCGAGGCGAGGACCCCGAGCCGGCCGCCCTCGGCCGCGACGTCGCTCCAGGCCGCCTCGGCCGCGCCATCGTCGCCGAGCCGGCGGAGGAGCCGAGCCCGCTCGGCCCCGATCCGGGCCGGCGACCACGGCCCGCCGAGCCGCTCGTCGAGGAGGGCCCGACGTGCTGGGATCGGCCGGCCGCCGAAGTCGGCCGGGCGTCGTGGCGACCACCAGTCGTCGTCCCGACCCGGCGGCGCCACAGGCTCGTCGCCCGGTCCGGCGGTGCCGCCGGCTTGCAGATCTTCGCCCCGGGCGAGCGCCGCATCGAGGCAGGCGAGGGCGGGCTCGGGTCGGCCGGCCCGGAGGTAGGCCCGGGCGAGGCCGGCGAGGTCGCCGGCCGGGACCCCGGTCGTGTCGCCCGGGTCGGCGAGGCGGTCGGCGACGTGGCCGAGGATCGCGGCCAGCGAGCGGACGTCGAGGTGGTTGTGGTCGACGACGTCGGCGAGGAGCCCCGGCGGGTCGCCCGCTAGGACCCGGAAGTAGCGGCCGGGGATCTCCCAGCCCTCGACGTCATCGACCCGGACCCGGCCGAGCACGTGGCGCTCCACCGACCGGAGCCGAGCGTCCGGCATCCGATGCCGGAAGACGCGGCGGGCGAACGGGAGGAGGTCGAGGTGGCCGGCGATCGGCGGCGGTACCCCGCGCCGGAGCCGGTAGCGGGTCTCGAGGAGCGGCCAGTCGAAGCCCCGACCGTTGTAGGTCACGAGCCAGGCGTCGGGTGGGATCGCCGCGGCGACCGCGGCGAGCAGGGCCGGCTCGTCGGCGTGGTCGGGGAGGAGCCACTGGACCTGTCGAAAGCGGATCCCCTCCCACCAGCCGAGCCCGACGAGGAAGGCGAACGTGCCGGTCGCCGTCCCGAGACCGGTCGTCTCGGTGTCGAGGCAGACGAGGGGCACGGTCGCTTCCGGATGGCCCGGCAGGCGGGCCAGCCGCTCGCGGTCGACCGGCAGCGGCGCCGGCGGTCGCTCGATCCGGACGACGGTGCCGGCCGCGCCGCCGACGAGCTCGCCGCCGAGCGCATCCGCGAGGCGGGTCGCCGTTCGGGCCGCTCGCCCGGCTGGCGTGGGCGCCGCCCGGTCGTCATCCGGGGCGGTGCCGTGGGCCGCCCGCCAGCGGTCGAGGCGCCGGGCGAAGGCGGGATCGACGGTCATGCCGCGCTGCCGGCCGCCCTCCCCGGGGCGACCACCACGCGCGGCTCGGCGGTCAATGCCGCGAGGAGCCGGAGGGCGAGGGCCTTGGCGTCGAACTCCGGCTCGAGGCGCGGACCGGTGCAGGCCGGGCAGCCCGCCTCGCAGGGGCACGAGGCGATGAGCCCCGCGGCGCCCGCGATGAGCTCGTCGTGCCGCCGCCAGAGCCGCTCCGACAGGCCGATCCCGCCGGGCACGGCCTCGTAGAGGTAGATCGTCGGCGCCTCGTGGTGGGGCGAGCGGACCTGGCCGACCAGCCCGAGGTCGCGCGGATCGACCATCAGCAGGACGGCGGCGACGGCCTGGATCGCGCGTCCCGCGCCGAGCAGGGCGACGTCGAGCTCGTCGCGGCGCCACCCGTCGGCCGCGGTCTCGGCCGTCAGCCAGTAGGCGGTCGTCTGGAGCTCGAGCTCGGGGAGATGGATCGGCCCCCAGCCGACGTTCTCGTCGGTCCCGAACTTGAGCTTCTTGAACAGCGTGACGAGGCTCGCGACCATCACCTCGCCGTGGACGCGCCGACCGCCCGTCGCGGGAGCCTCGGCGAAGATGTCGAGCGGCTTGAGCGTCACCGCCCGGTTGGCGTACGTGTAGTAGTCGACGTCGACCCGCCGGACATACGCCTTCCGCTCGTGCCAGTCGAGCTTGTCGACGTGGTACTGCGCCGACTCGTGGAGGTAGATCGCCTGCTCGTGGACGAGGACCTGGGCCGAGAACAGGTCGACCTCGCCGATGACGCGTGGTCGGTCCGGCGTCGTGTCGATGATGACGACGTTCTCGGGGGCGGCCGTCCGGAGCGAGATCTCCGAGGCCGGGAAGTTCTCCGATGACCAGTACCAGCGCCCGTCGCCGGCCTGTCGGACGTGGCCCGTCTCGGCCAGGACCGCCAGGAGGTCGTCGGCCGGCGCGGGGCCGAAGACCTCGCCCGGCTCGAACGGGCGCTCGAAGACCGCCGCCCGGAGGTGGGCGAACAGGACGTGGAGGTTGTCCGGGTCCACCCGGGCCTCCTCGGGCGACGATCCGAGCAGGAACTCGGGATGGTGGATGACGTAGCGGTCGACCGGCGCCGGCGAGGCGACGAGGATCGAGACGCTCTCCTCGAGCCGCCGGCCGGCCCGGCCGAACTGCTGCCAGGTCGCGGCGATCGAGCCCGGGTAGCCGGCCAGGATCGAGACGTCGAGCCGGCCGATGTCGACGCCGAGCTCGAGCGCGTTCGTGCTGACGACGCCGAGGATCTCGCCGTCGCGGAGGCCACGCTCGATCGCCCGCCGCTCGGTCGGCAGGTAGCCGCCGCGGTAGCCGCGGACCCGCATCCGCGGTCCGAACGACTCGCGGAGCGCCTCGCGCAGGCCGGTCAGGAGGATCTCGACCGCGACGCGCGAGCGACCGAAGACGATCGTCTGCCGCCCGGCCCGCAGGAACGGCAGGGCCCAGCGCTGGGCGAGGGTGAGCTGCGAGCCGCGCGCCCCGGTCGCCGGGTCGAGGATCGGCGGGTCGACGAGGAGCAGGTGCCGCCGGCCGGACGGGGCGCCGTTGCGGTCGACGAGCCGGGCGGGCCGGCCGGTGAGCGCCGCCGCGAGCTCGGCCGGGTTCCCGATCGTCGCCGAGCAGCAGACGATCACCGGCCGCGACCCGTAGTGCTCGCACAGCCGGAGCAGGCGCCGGAGGACGTTCGCCACGTGGCTGCCGAAGACCCCGCGATACGTGTGGAGCTCGTCGATGACGATGATCCGGAGCTGCTCGAAGAGCTGGAACCACTTCGTGTGGTGCGGCAGGATCGCCGAGTTGAGCATGTCCGGGTTCGTGACGACGATCCGGCCGGCCTTCCGGATCGCCGAGCGGATCGGGGCCGGCGTGTCGCCGTCGTACGTGTTTGCCGCGACCTCGATGCCGGCGGCCGAGGCGAGCGCGCCGATCTCGGCGACCTGGTCCTGGCCGAGCGCCTTCGTCGGGAAGAGGAACAGCGCCCGCGCCCCGGGATCGTCGGCGATCGCCTGGAGCGTCGGCAGGGCGTAGCAGAGCGTCTTGCCCGAGGCGGTCGGCGTGACGACGACGACGTCCTCGCCGGCCCGGATCGCCTCGATCGCCTCGGCCTGGTGCGAGTAGAGCCGCTCGATGCCCCGGGACCGGATCGCCGTGCCGAGCCGTGGGTCGAGCCAGGCCGGGATGTCGGCGTGGACGGCCTCGCGGGGCGGGACGACCTCGTGGTGGACGACGCCGCGGGCGAGCGACGGCTCGTCGAGGAGCTGCTCGAGGACGGTCGCGGCCGTGGCCGGGGCGTAGGTGCGCATCGTTGCCTCGAAATGGAACGGACGTTCTGATGGTCGGACCGGATGGTAGCAGCCTCGAGGGGCCGCGTGACAGCTCGGCTGTCACGGCGCCGCTCGAGGGGCCGCCGGGATGCGCGCGCCGCCCGGTCCCGCCGAGTTGACACCACCCTGGAGCGCAGCTACCCTCCGTCCGATGCGATCGCTGCGCCGCCCGCGCCACGCGCCCGCCCCCGACGACCCGGCCGTCGTCGATCCCGCCCCGGAGCCCGCGCTCCAGCCCGCCGTCGGGCCCGCGCTCGATGGGCCCGAGGGGTCGATCGCCGATGCCGAGACCGTCGAGGTCGTTCGGCCTCCCTTCGAGGCCCTGCCGATCCCGGTCGTCACCCGACGCCGGGTCGCCTTCGCGGTCGGGGCTCTCGTGTCGGCCTGGATCGTCGTGCTGTTCGTCCGACAGGTCGGCGAGGCATCCGCGGCGACATCGCGGGTCGAGGTGGCCGGCGAGGAGAACGCCGCGCTCGCGGCGCGGGTCGGGTCGCTCCAGCGGGAGCTCGAGCTGATCCAGGAGCGTCCCTACATCCTGCTCGCGGCGCGGGGCCATGGTCTCGGCAGCGAGAAGGAGATCCCCTTCGCCCTCGCCCCCGACGCGCCGCCGGTGGCTGCCGACGCGCCCGGCTCAGAGGGCCTCCGCCTGGGCGAGTCGTCGATCCGCCGATCGCCGCTCGACGCCTGGCTCTCGCTCCTCTTCGGGCCCGATCCGGCCGACTGAGGACCCGCCGCCGCTGCGCCGGATGCCCGGCGCCGCCCGCGACGGATGACGTAGGCCCGTCTCCGACACCTACCCGTGGGCGCCGGCGCCGCGCTGCCCGAGGCTTCCACCGACGGCCCCCGAGCGGGCCGACCGAGGGAAGAGGAACGAGCGATGATCGGACGGAAGCTCCGCCTGGACCGCCAGCAGCGCCCCTACCGGCGCATCGCGCTCGGCCTGCTCGCAGCGACGATCGCGATGCAGCTCGCGTCGCTCATCGTCGTCCTGCCGCGCTGGGACGAGCACCGGCTCATCGGCTACGGCGCCGACCTTCCGAGCCTGTTCTCGGCCCACCTGTTCGGCCTCGCGGCCGCGCTGACGGCGTACATCGTCGTCCGGGCCCAGCCGCGGAACGCCGTCGGCTGGCTGCTCGGCGCGCTCGGCCTGGCCGAGGCGTCGATGCTGCTGGGGATCTTCGGCGGCTCGGTGCTCGTCACCGATCCGAGCCAGCCCGAGGCGATCGGCGCCTGGCTCGCCTCGACGGCGCTCCAGCCGACGATGGGCGCGCTCGTGACGATGCTCATGCTCGTCTTCCCGGACGGCCGGCTGGTCAGCCGGCGCTGGCGCTGGGTCGGCCTGGTCGTCGTCGTCGGCGCCGCCCTGCGCTTCGTCGAGCTCGGATTCGGCCGTGGCTCGATCATCTACCTGCCGACCGTCGGCAACCCGATCGAGCTGCCGCACGCGGTGCGCGAGCTCCTCACGACCGTCGGGAACCCCGGCATCGGCCTGTACCTGCTCGCCACGGCCATGGGGCTCGGGGCGATCTCGCTCCTCGTCCGGTACCGCGGGACCGACCACGTGGCCCGCCAGCAGATCCGCTGGTTCGTGGCATCCGGCTTCGCGACGGTCGGGGCGGCGATCACCCTCGTCCACATCTTCGTCAGCGTTCCGCCCGCGATCGGCGTGGGCCAGGACCGCTGGGTGCTGTTCTACCTCGCCACGACCCTCCAGCCCATCGCGATCGCGATCGCCGTCACCCGCTACCGCCTCTACGAGATCGACCGGATCATCAACCGGACCTTCGTCTACGGCTCGCTGACGGCGGTCCTCGCGGGGGCGTTCACCGCTTCGGTGGTCCTCTCCCAGCGGGTCTTCGTCGCCGTGACGGGCGAGACGTCGGACCTGCCCTTCGTCGCGACGACCCTGGTCGTCGTCGCCCTCTACACGCCCGTCCGGGCCCGCCTCGAGGCGGTGGCGGCCAGGCACCTCAAGTACGACGACCCGCACTTCGGTGCGTACCGCGACCGGATGGAGGACGTCCTCTCGCTCCTCGACCCGGTCGAGGCCGCGAACCGGCTCCTCGACGAGGTCCTCGCCGAGCTCGCGACCGACGCCGGCCGGGTCGAGTTCGTCCCGGGGATGGAGCCGGCCTTCGTCGAGGTCGGCGCCGTCGGACCGACGACCGACGTCCTCGTCATCGAGGTCGCCGAGCGGGTCCCCGGCCCGATCGCCAGGGTGGTGGTGGCGCCGTCGCCCGACGCCGAGGCCTTCGACCCGGCGGCGCTGGCGGCTGCCACCGAGTGCGCCCTGATGGCCCAGCGGGTGCTCGGCCTGCGGGGGCCGTTCGGATGGCCCGCCCATCGTCGCGGCGGGGATCGCCGGGCGGGTCGCGCCGGTGCCACGACCGTGCTACCATCCCGCCCGCTCGCCATGGCGGAGTAGCTCAGTGGTAGAGCAGGGGACTCATAAGCCCTTGGTCGGTGGTTCGAATCCGCCCTCCGCTACCAATCCCTGACCGACCGACAGGCCCCTTCGGGATCCGGAGGGGCCTCGTGCTGTCCGGCGTTCGGCGCCACGACCATGCACTCGGGGCATGGAGTGGAGCGTGGGCGGTGCAGGTCCGGCCGGGTCATGCGGACGGAGCATCGGTCGGCGCGATCCAGCGCGGCTCGTGCGCCGGGGCATGCATCGGAGGCATCGGACCGTCGGTGTCGCCGTCGAACGGGTCCGGTCCATGCGCCGTCCGCATGGCGGACCGGCGACGACCAGCGGGGGCCGGCGGCACGGCGGGCCGGCGACGACCAGCGGTCGCCGGCGAGGACCATGGGCCGGCGACGGGGGCGGCCCCTCGACGGCCCGGGTGGTGAGCGGCGAGACATCCACCGGGCCCGATCGTCCGTATCGATGTGAAGGGACGCCGCCGATCCGTCCCGGCCGTGCGCCGGGGCGGGTCCGGCGGGCTACCGGCCCCCCGACGGTATACTCGCCCCAGCCTGGTGCTCCCCACCGGCCCCGACCCCGGAGGCTCTCCTTCTTGAACACGAAGTTCCTTCGCAACGGCATCGTGATGCTGGTCCTCGTGATCGGCACCGTGGTGCTGCTCTACACCTGGTTGCTCCAGGACACGGAGCAGACCCAGGTCGGCTACTCGGCGTTCCTCGACGACGTCCGCCAGGGCGAGGTCGCGAAGGTCGTCCAGACGGACCAGCGGCTGACGGTCGAGCTCGACGACGGCTCGACCTACCAGACGGTCGTCCCGAGCGTCCTGACCCAGGTGTTCCCGGACATGCTCGCCGCGGCCGAGGCCGGCGGGATCACCCTCGACCCCCAGGTCTTCACCGCCGAGGAGGCGCCCGACACGAGCTGGCTCGGGTTGATCCTGACGGGGTTGCTGCCGCTCATCCTGATCGGCGGCTTCATCCTGTTCATGATGCGCCAGGCCCAGGGCACGAACAACCAGGCGATGAGCTTCGGCAAGAGCCGGGCCCGGATGTTCCTCGGCAACAAGACCGTCGTCACCTTCGCCGACGTGGCCGGCGTCGACGAGGCGAAGACCGAGCTCCAGGAGGTCGTCGAGTTCCTCAAGTACCCCGAGAAGTTCAACACCCTCGGGGCGCGCATCCCGCGCGGGGTGCTCCTCGTCGGGCCGCCCGGCACCGGCAAGACCCTGCTCGCCCGCGCCGTCGCCGGCGAGGCCGGGGTGCCCTTCTTCAGCATCTCCGGCTCGGAGTTCGTCGAGATGTTCGTCGGCGTCGGCGCGAGCCGGGTCCGCGACCTGTTCGACCAGGCCAAGCGCAACTCGCCCTGCATCGTGTTCGTCGACGAGATCGACGCGGTCGGGCGCCAGCGCGGCGCCGGCCTCGGCGGGAGCCACGACGAGCGCGAGCAGACGCTCAACCAGATCCTCGTCGAGATGGACGGCTTCGACACGAACACGAACGTCATCGTCGTCGCCGCGACCAACCGCCCCGACGTCCTCGACCCGGCGCTGCTGCGGCCCGGCCGCTTCGACCGCCAGGTGATCCTCGACCGGCCCGACATGCGGGGGCGGATGGCGATCCTCAAGGTCCACACCAAGGGCAAGCCCCTCGACAAGACCGTGGACGCGGAGGCCATCGCCCGCCAGTCGCCGGGCTTCTCCGGCGCCGACCTCGCGAACCTCGTCAACGAGGCGGCGATCCTCGCCGCGCGCCGCAACAAGAAGACCGTCGGCAACCCCGAGTTCCAGGAGGCGCTCGACCGGATCATCGCCGGGCCGGAGCGCAAGAGCCGGGTCATCAGCGACGCCGAGAAGGCGATCATCGCCTACCACGAGGGCGGCCACGCGGTCGTCCAGCGGATCCTGCCCAAGTGCGATCCGGTCCAGAAGGTCACGATCATCAGCCGCGGGATGGCCCTCGGCTACACGATGGCGCTGCCCGTCGAGGACCGCTACCTCCAGAGCAAGACCGAGTTCGAGGACAAGATCGCCGGGCTGCTCGGCGGCAACGCCGCGGAGCGGATGATCTTCGGCGACACGACGACCGGCGCGAGCAACGACATCGAGAAGGCGACCGATCTCGCCCGCCGGATGGTCACCGAGTTCGGCATGAGCGAAAAGCTCGGACCGCTCGCGTTCGGCAAGCGCGACGAGCTCGTCTTCCTCGGTCGCGAGATCGGCGAGCAGCGGAACTACTCCGACGACGTCGCCAAGCAGATCGACCAGGAGGTCCGGGCCATCATCGACCGGGCCTACGACCGGGCGATGGAGGTCCTGACGACCCACCGCGACCGGCTCCAGGCACTCGCCGAGAAGCTCATCGCGGAGGAGACGGTCGACTCTGAGGAGTTCGAGAAGCTGTTCGCCGACCTCCCGCCCAAGCAGAACCTCCACGGCCTCCGGACGGGTGGCGACGGGGCCGGCCACGACGGCGCCGGCCACGGCACCGCACCGGCACCCGCCCCGACGCCCGCCTGACCGCGGACCCGCCCGGGATCGGGACCCGGCCACCACGCCAGACCGCGACGGAGCGGGCCGACCGGCCCGCTCCGTTCGCCTCCCGGCCGGCTACGATCGGTCCGACCCGCTGGAGGAGCCCCGATGCACCCGCTGCCCGACGCCGCCCTGGAGGCCCACCTCGACGCCACCCGGGCGCACCGGCTCGCCCGTTACCTCGACTTCCTCCGCATCCCGAGCATCTCGACGCTGCCCGCCCACGCCAGCGACTGCCGGGCAGCGGCCGAGTGGCTCGCCGCCGAGCTGACGACGGCCGGACTCGACCACGTCGAGGTCTGCGAGACCGGCGGCCACCCGATCGTCTACGCCGACTGGCTCGGCGCCCCCGGTGCCCCGACGGTCGTCGCCTACGGCCACTACGACGTCCAGCCGGTCGATCCGCTCGACGCCTGGACGTCGCCCCCGTTCGAGCCGGCGGTCGTCGGCGACCGGGTCCTCGCTCGGGGCGCCGGCGATGACAAGGCCAACGTGGCGATCCTCGTCCAGGCGGCGGCGACGCTCCTCGCGACGCGCGGCGCGCTGCCGGTCAACCTGCGCTTCGTCTTCGAGGGCGAGGAGGAAGCCTCCTCCGAGCACCTCGAGCCGTGGCTCCTCGCGAACCGCGACCGGCTCGGCGGTGACGTCGCGCTCATCAGCGACGTCGGGTTCTTCGACGGCAACCGCCCGGCGATCACCGTCGGCCTCCGCGGGATCATGTACGCGGAGGTCGAGGTCGTCGGGCCGTTCCAGGACGTCCACTCGGGCCAGTACGGCGGGGCCATCGCGAACCCGGCCAACGCGCTCGCCGAGATCATCGCCGCGCTCAAGGGTCCCGACGGCCGGATCCGGATCCCCGGCTTCTACGACGACGTCGTCCCGCTCGACGAGGCCGACCGCGCCGCATTCGCCGCGCTGCCCTTCGACGAGGAGGCATTCGCGGCCTCGATCGGCGTCCCGGCGCTCGTCGGCGAGACGGGCTACACGGCGCTCGAGCGACGCGGCGCACGGCCGACCCTCGACGTCTGCGGCATCTGGGGTGGCTTCACCGGCGAGGGCTCCAAGACGATCATCCCGGGCCGGGCCGGCGCGAAGATCAGCTGCCGACTCGTCGCCGGCCAGGACCCCGACCGGATCTACGAGCGGTTCACGGCGTTCGTTCGCGCGATCGCCCCGCCCGGCGTCCGGGTCGAGGTCCGCTTGCTCGGCGTCGGCCGCCCGTCCCGGACGGCGATCGACGCGCCGGCGACGCAGGCCGCGGCGCGAGCCCTCGAAGCCCAGTTCGGCGTGCCGCCGGTCTACGTCCGCGAGGGCGGCTCGATCCCGTTCGTCGCGACGTTCGAGGGGGTGCTGGGCCTGCCGGTCACGCTCTTCGGGTTCGTCCCGCCCGATGGCAACTACCACGCCCCGAACGAGTGGATGGACCTCCGCAACTACGAAGGCGGGGTGCGGACCTTCATCCGCTTCTGGGACGAGCTCGCCGCCGGCGGCTGACGTGACGGCCCCATGGGCCTTGGTACCTTCGGGTGGGGGCGCGACGCACCGGCGGTGCTACCATCGCGGCCAGCCGCATCCGGGGAGGTTCGACCACCTGTGAGCACGGAGCTCGAGACCAACGCCACGCCGCGCCAGGCATGGCGGCTTGATACGCCCAACGGAAGCATGGTGCCGCGCTCGGCGCTCGACGTCCTCGTCGACCTCAACGACCGCGTGACGAGCGGCAAGGTCGGCGAGTACCAGCCGGTCCCGCTCGGCTTCACGCCGCTCGACAAGACGATCGGCACCGGGCTCCGGCCCGGCGAGCTCCTCCTCATCGGCGGGGCCCAGGGCACCGGCAAGACGACGATGGCGCTCCAGATGGCGCGCAACGTCGCGTCGGGCGGCCAGGCCAACGTCCTCTACATCTGCTTCGAGCACGAGGAGCACTACCTCCTCAACCGGCTCGTCGCGATGGAGTCGGCGCTGGCGCACCTGCCGCACAAGACCGGCGCGATCAAGATCCAGGACGTCCGCAAGGAGATCCTCGGGTCGTGGATGGCCGAGGGGTCCGGCGGCCCGCAGCTCGCCTCGAACCCGCGCCTCCGGCCGTCGCTGGACCGGATCGCCCGCTACGGCCAGAACCTGTTCCTCCTCCGCGGCTCTGCGACCGCGAGCACGGTCGACAACATCCGCAAGCTCGTCCAGCAGCACCAGGTCCTGTCGGGCGATCGCCCCCTCCTCGTCGTCGTCGACTACCTCCAGAAGGTGCCGATGGTCCCCGACGCCAACACCGAGGCGGAGAAGGTCACCTACGTCGTCCAGGGGCTCAAGGACATCGCCCTCTCGGAGACGGTCCCGATGATCGCGATCGTCGCCGCCGACAAGGAGGGGCTGAAGGCCTCCCGCCTGCGCAACCACCACCTGCGCGGCAGCTCGGCGATCAACTACGAGGCCGACATCATCCTGATCCTGAACGAGAAGTACAACATCGTCGCCAAGGTCAACATCGAGTTCAACCCGTATCAGGCGCAGCGCTTCCGAGACTGGATCATCGTGTCGGTCGAGAAGAACCGCGGCGGGCAGGACAACGTCGACCTCGAGTTCGAGAAGCACTTCGAGTTCAGCTGCTTCGACGCGAGCGGGCGGTCGGTGCAGGAGAAGCTCATCGAGGAGCGCCTGTACAACGATTAGGGCGACGGCTGATGCGGCGCCATCGCGGCGTTGTCGCCTGCGCTCCTCGCTCACGCACCTTGGGGTGCGCTCGCTGCGGGTGCTCGGCTCCGCCTTGGGCTGACGCCGCCTGAGCCGCCGCGCGGGAGCGGACGCGGCGCCATCGACGCGCCGGAGCTTCCGCGGCGTCCTCCGGCCGCGTCGCGTATCGTTCGGGTATGAGCAGCGAGCACCGCGGGGCGTTCCCCGACGTCGTCGAGATCGTCGTCGAGATCCCCCGGGGGAGCCGGAACAAGTACGAGTTCGATGAGGTCGACGGCGTGTTCCGGCTCGACCGCGTCCTCTCGTCGGCCGTGTTCTACAACTTCGACTACGGGTTCATCGAGGGCACCCGGGCCGACGACGGCGACCACACCGACGCCCTGCTCATCATCGACGAGCCGACGTTCACCGGCTGCCGCGTCTGGGCCCGCCCGATCGGCGGGCTCGAGATGCGCGACGAGAAGGGCTTCGACTTCAAGGTCCTGTGCGTCGCCATCGGCGACGCGCACCAGGCGCATATCGAGCGGCTCGAGCAAGTCCGGCCGCACCGGCTCGTCGAGATCGAGCACTTCTTCGAGACGTACAAGCTGCTCGAGAACAAGGCGACCGAGGTCGTCGGCTGGCGGGACCGCGACCGCGCCCTCGACGTGCTGCGGACCGACCGGGTCGCCTGGGAGCGCGAGCTCGGCGGCTGAGCTAGCGCCGGCCTCGGCCGGCCAGCCGGCTCGCCCCGCGCGTCCGCACCGACGATGTCCGCCCGGCACGACGACCCGAGCGTCCCGGCCCACCGCCTTTTCGTCGCCGTCGCCCTGCCGCCCGATGCCGCCGCCGCGATCGCGACGCTCGTCGAGCGGGTCCGGGCCGACGTCGACGATGGGCACCCGGGCGTTCGCTGGGTCCGGCTCGACGGGATCCACCTGACCCTCCGGTTCCTCGGCGCGACGACGCCCGACCGCCTCGACGCCGTGAGCGCCGGGGTCCGGGCGGCGGCCGCGGCCGCCGCGACCTTCCGCGTCGGCCTCTCGGGGGCCGGCGCGTTCCCGAGCGTCGCCCGGCCGCGGGTCCTGTGGCTCGGCGTGACCGGCGGGACGGATGCCCTCGGCGCGCTCGCCGCGGACGTCGAGGCGGGGATGGTCCGGGCGGGGTTCCCGCCGGAGGGTCGGCCGTTCCGGCCGCACCTGACCATCGCCCGCGCCGATGGGGTCCGGGCCGGGCCGCGGACGGCCGCCCGTCTGGTCGAGCTCGCCGGGGACCTCGACGTCGGCTGGACGGTCGATCACCTGACGCTCTTCGAGAGCCATCTCGGCGGTGGTCCGGCGCGCTACGAGCGCTTGCTCGACGTCCCGCTCGGGTCGGCTGGTGGCACCGTGGTTGCGGCGCCGGCGGCCCCGCAGTAGGCTCGCCGTCCCGGGTATCGCCCGCGGGATCCCGACATCGACCCGCGCCCCTCGACGCATCGCAGGAGAGTAACGCCATGGCCGACCGGACCAAGTTCCTGCTCGACGAGGACCGGATCCCGCGGGCCTGGTACAACATCGTCGCCGACCTGCCGGTGCCGCCGGCGGCGGTCCTCCACCCCGGCACGGGCCAGCCGATCGGACCCGACGACCTCGCCCCGCTCTTCCCGATGGCCCTCATCGGCCAGGAGGTCAGCGCCGAGCGCGAGATCGAGATCCCCGAGCCGGTCCGCGATGCGTACGCGCTGTACCGGCCGAGCCCGCTGTACCGCGCTCGGCGGCTCGAGAAGCTGCTCGACACGCCGGCCCACATCTATTTCAAGTACGAGGGCGTCAGCCCGGCCGGCAGCCACAAGCCGAACACGGCACTCCCGCAGGCCTTCTACAACAAGGAGCAGGGCGTCCGTCGGCTGGCGACGGAGACCGGCGCGGGGCAGTGGGGGAGCGCCCTCGCGTTCGCCGGCGCGATGTTCGGCCTCGAGGTCAAGGTCTACATGGTCCGCGCGTCGTACGACCAGAAGCCGTACCGGCGCTACCTGATGGAGACGTACGGGGCGGAGGTCGTCGCCAGCCCGAGCCCGACGACGGGCTACGGCCGGACGGTCCTCGAGGCGACGCCGGAGAACCCGGGCTCGCTCGGCATCGCCATCAGCGAGGCGGTCGAGGACGCGGCGACCCGCGACGACACGAAGTACTCGCTCGGGTCCGTCCTCAACCACGTCCTCCTCCACCAGACGGTCATCGGCCAGGAGGCGATGGAGCAGATGGCGCTGGCCGGCGAGGAGCCGGACATCATCATCGGCTGCACCGGCGGCGGCTCGAACTTCGCGGGGCTCGCCTTCCCGTTCCTCGGCCGGAACTTCCGGGGCGAGGCCGACTACCGGATCATCGCGGTCGAGCCCGAAGCGGCGCCTTCGCTGACCCGGGGGGTCTACACCTATGACTTCGGCGACACCGGCCGGATGACCCCGCTCGTGAAGATGCACACCCTCGGCAGCGACTTCATCCCCGAGCCGATCCACGCCGGCGGGCTCCGCTACCACGGCATGGCGCCGCTCGTCAGCCTCGTCAAGGAGCATGGCTGGATCGAGGCTCGCAGCGTCCACCAGCTCGCCTCGTTCGAGGCCGGCGTCCGGTTCGCCCGGTCCGAGGGGATCCTCCCGGCACCCGAGCCGACCCACGCCATCAAAGCCGCGATCGACGAGGCGCTCGCGGCGAAGGCCGCCGGCGAGGCCAAGGTCATCCTGTTCAACCTCTGCGGTCACGGCCACTTCGACCTGTCGGCCTACCAGCGCTTCCTCGACGGCTCGCTCGAGGACTACGAGTACCCCGCCGAGCGGGTCGCCGAGGCGCTCGCCGCGATCCCGCGGGTCTGACCGGGCGTGCCGAAGCTCGCCTGCTGGAGCTGCGGCCGGCAGCTCTACGCCGTCGCGCCGCTCGAGGCGCTCTTCGCCGAGGAGCGGCGTTGTCCGCGCTGCGGGCAGTCGCTCGCCCACGAGCGGCGGACGGGCGAGCGTCGGGGGCGGGTCCGGCGCCTGAACCCACCCGACGACCCCGGCCCGCCCTCCGGCGACGAGCGCCGGATCGCCGACCGCCGGGCCGGCCAGCGACGCCGCGGCGACAGCGGGGCGGACCGTCCGCCGGGTCGCCGGCCCGGCCAGCGGCCCGGCTGAGCGCCGACCACGGTGCGCGTCGCCTTCCTCGGCCTCGGCCTGATCGGGGGCTCGGTCGCCCGGGCCCTCCGCCGCGACATGGCCGCCGCCGCGACGCTGGTCGCCTGGACGCCGACGGGCGCCGGCCCGAGGGCCGCCCTCGCCGCGGGCGTGCTCGATCGGGTCGCCACCGATCCTACCGACGCGATCGACGGCGCCGAGCTCATCGTCCTGGCGGCCTCCGCGACCGACTCGATCGAGCTCGTCGAACGGCTCGGGGGGCCGCTCCGGTCCGCGCTCGCCCCGGACGCGACGGTCACCGACGTCGCCAGCACGAAGCGGGCGATCGTGGCCCGGGCCGACGCGACCGGCCTGCCGTTCGTCGGCGGTCACCCGATGGCGGGCCGCGAGACGGCCGGCTTCGACGCCGGCGACGCGACGCTGCTCGCCGGCCGTCCGTGGGTCGTCGTCCCCGGTCGGCACGCGCGCCCGGCCGACGTGACGAAGGTCGAGTGGCTGGCGGTGGCCTGTGGGGCGAGGCCCCTCCGCATGGACGCCAAGGCCCACGACACCGCCGTCGCCTCGATCAGTCACCTGCCGCTGGCGCTGTCCGCTGCGCTCGTCGAGGCGGTCGTCGGCGAGCCGGGCGCGCCCGATCGGCCCGGCTGGGCGACGGCCGCGCCGCTCGCCGCCTCGGGCTGGGCGGGGATGACCCGGCTCGCGAGGGGCGACCCGTCGATGGGCGCGGCGATGCTCGCGACGAACGCCGACGAGACGGCGGCCGCGCTCCGGACGCTCCGAGCCACCGTGGACGCCTGGCTCGCCCTGCTCGAGGGCACGGCGGGCGAGGATGCGCTCCGCGACCGGCTCGCGGCCGCCCGCGAGCGGCTCCGGGCGGCGGACGACGAGCGCGGCCCCCGGTGAGCGAGACGGGGGAGCGCGTCCTCGTCGTCCCGCGGGCGCGCGTGATGGGCGACCCCGGCTGGTATGGACTGCGGACGAGCGAGACCGCGCCGATCCTCGCCGCGATCGAGCGCGACGGCCGGTTCGAGCCCCGGGCGGCGATGGAGCGCGACCCGTCGTTCAAGCAGGTGATCCCGTACCTCGTCCTGCGCGACGGGCCGGCGATCTTCCACATGCGCCGGACGCGGGCCGGCGGCGACGCCCGGCTCCACGACCTGTGGTCGATCGGGGTCGGCGGCCACCTCAACCCGGGCGACGTCGACCTCGCCGGCGGGCTGCGGCGGGAGTGGCGCGAGGAGCTCGTCGCCGACTTCCTGCCCGACTTCCGCCTGGTCGGGTTCCTCAACGACGACACGACCGACGTCGGCCGGGTCCACCTCGGCGCGGTCTACGTCGCCGACGCTGCCGGGCGAGCCGTCGCCGTCCGCGAGACCGACAAGCTGAGCGGTCGCTTCGCCACGCTCGACGAGGTCCTCGCCGAGCTCGACCGGACCGAGACGTGGAGTCGACTTCTGGCAGGGGCCATCCGCGACGGACGCGTGCGATGATGGGCCGGAGGAGGTCGACGATGCCCCGTCGCATCCGGATGCTCCCGCGGCTCGCGTTCCTGGTCGGGCTCGCCGGCCTGGTCATCGCCGCCTGCGGGTCGACCGCCGAGGAGCGCTCCGGTGCGATCGTCGTCCTGCCGACGACCGGGGTCGTCGACAACGTCATGGCGGGCTACATCGAGGGCGGGCTCGACCGGGCTGCCGCGGACGGTGCCGTGGCCGCGATCATCGAGCTCGACACGCCGGGCGGCAGTCTCGACGCGACCTCCGACATCGTCCGGAGCCTGCTCGACCCGCCGCTGCCGACGATCGTCTGGGTCGGGCCGCCGGGCGCCAAGGCCGCGTCGGCCGGCACGTTCATCACCCTCGCGGCCAACCTCGCCTACATGGCCCCGGGGACGAACATCGGGGCGGCGTCGCCGGTCGGGTCCGGTGGCGAGGACATCGAGGGCACCCTCGGCGACAAGGTCCTCAACGACGCGATCGCCTCGATCACGGCGATCGCCGAGGAGCGCGGCCGGCCGGTCGACTGGGCCGTCTCGACCGTGGAGGAGGCGGCCTCGTTCCCGGCCAGCGAGGCGGTCGCCGCCGGTGCCGTCGACGGCCTCGCTCCGACGCTCGAGAGCGTCCGCGCCCAGGCCGACGGCGAGGTCGTCGTGGTGAACGGCGCCGAGGTGACCCTGGAGCTGACCGGGGCGCCGATCGTCGAGCTGCCGATGAACCCGTTCCAGTCGCTCCTCCACCTCCTGTCCGACCCGAACATCGCCTTCATCCTGTTCACGATCGGCCTCTACGGGCTCTTCTTCGAGCTCCAGAACCCGAACTTCGTGACCGGCATCATCGGGGCCCTCGCGATCGTCCTCGCCTTCATCGGCTTCGGCAGCCTGCCGCTCAACGTCGCGGGCCTGCTGCTCATCGGGCTCGGCCTCGTCCTGCTCGCGCTGGAGCCGACGGTGACGAGCCATGGGTTGCTGACGGTCGGTGGGCTGATCTGCATCACCCTCGGCGCGTTCGCCCTGTACACCGAGCCCGGCACGCCCGCCGGGCCCGACGTCGCCGTCGCGTATCCCGTCATCGCGACCGTCGTCGGGACCATCGGGATCCTGATGGGTCTCGTGACGATCGCCGCGATCCGCAGCCGCCGCATGCGCGGCTCGCCTGGCACGGTCGGGGTCCCCGTCGAGGCGGGCGTGATCGGCGAGGTCCGCCGGCCGCTCGATCCGCTCGGCTCGATCTACGCCGCGGGCGAGGAGTGGACCGCCCGCACCGAGGACGAGAAGCCGCTGCCGCGCGGCACCCTCGTCCGGGTCCGTCGCTTCGACGGCCTCACCGCCATCGTGGAGCCCGCGCCCGACGCCGGGGCGCCGTAGCCTGAAGGAGCCGCCATGGAATGGGCTGTCGCCCTGGCCACCCTCGCCTTCGTGCTGGTGGTCGTGCTCGTGATCCTGTACCTGTCGGTCAGGGTCGTGCAGCAGTACGAGAAGATGGTCGTCTTCCGGCTGGGCAGGACGAACGATGGCCTCGTCCGCGAGCCGGGCCTGCGGTTCCTCATCCCGATCGTCGACCGGCCGGTCAAGGTCGACCTGCGCGAGCAGTTCATCGAGGTCCCCAGCCAGACCAACATCACCAAGGACAACGCGCCGATCAGCATCGATTTCCTCATCTACTGGAAGATCAGCGACCCGCTCAAGAGCCAGGTCAACGTCGCGAACTTCGCCGGTGCCCTCGTCGGCGTCGCGACGACGACCCTTCGCGCCGTGGTCGGCGACATCCTCCTCGACGAGGTCCTGTCGCGGCGCGAGCAGATCAACGAGATCCTCAGGACCAAGCTCGACGAGGTCACCGAGCGCTGGGGTGGCAAGGTCACGACCGTCGAGATCCGCGAGATCACCCCGCCGCGCGACGTCCAGGACGCGATGAACCGGCAGCTGTCCGCGGAGCGGACGCGGCGCGCCGTCATCACCGAATCCGAGGGCCAGCGCCAGAGCGCGATCAACGTGGCCGAGGGCCAGAAGCAGTCCGAGATCCTCAAGGCCGAGGGCGATCGCCAGGCGGCGATCCTCCGGGCCGAGGGCTTCAGCGAGGCGCTCGAGCGGATCTTCCGGGCGGCCGCCGTGGTCGACCAGAAGACGATGGCGATCCAGTACCTGGAGGCCCTCAAGACGCTCGGCAACAGCCCCGCGACGAAGTACGTCATCCCGGTCGAGTTCACGAGCTTCCTCGAGCCGCTCGTCGCGTACGCCGGGGCGGCGATGGCCCAGAGCACCGACCGCTCGGCCCCCCGCGGTCTCCCGTCCGACCTGCCGCCGTCCGGGGCGTGACCGCTGGCCGTCTGCTGGCCGGCGGCTCGGCCTGGCTCCGGGGTCCCGTCGGGGCCCGGACCTCCGGGGGATGATGGGCCGACGGCCGTCGGCGTTCTATCATCGTCATGGCCGGGGGTGCCCGGTCGTGCCCAGCCCCCGCCGATCCGGAAGAGGTCGATGACCAAGATCCTCGTCGTCGATGACGACGCGAACGTCCAGCGAACCCTTCGCTACACGCTCGAGCAGGAGGGCTACACGGTCGTCCAGGCGACCGACGGAGCCGAGGGCCTGCGCCTCTGGGAGACCGAGGTGCCATCGCTCGTCCTGCTCGATGTGACGCTGCCGACCGTCGACGGCTACCAGGTCGCCACGAAGATCCGGGCCGACGAGGGCGCGGGCGGCCACGTGCCGATCATCATGCTGACCGCCGAGCGCGAGGTCGAGCAGAAGGTCCGGGCGCTCCGGGCCGGCGCGGACGACTTCCTGATCAAGCCGTTCCACCCGGCCGAGCTGCTCGCCCGGATCCGCAGCCTGCTCGCCCGCTTCCAGCCGCGCGAGGGATTCGTCAGCCGGCCGCCGCTCGGGCGGATCCTCGCCTTCTATGGCTCGAAGGGCGGCGTCGGGACGACGACGATCGCCATCAACCTGGCGATCGCGCTCCATCGCGACCTCGGCCACAAGGTCGCCCTCGTCGACGCCGACCTCCAGTTCGGCGACCACCGGGTGTTCTTGGACCTCGGGCTCGACCGCAAGGGGATCCTCGACGTCGTGACCGCGCCGGCGATGGACGCCGATCTCCTGCGGACCGTGCTCGTCAGGCACGACTCGGGGGTCGACCTGCTGCTCGCCCCGCCGTCGCCCGAGTCGGCCGAGCTGGTGACCGCCGAGCACGTCCCGACGGTCCTCGGTCTGCTCCGCTCGATCTACGACTACATCATCGTCGACATCGACCAGCGGCTCGACGACCTCAACCTCCACGTCCTCGATGCGGCGGACACGGTCTACGTCGTCATGACCGCCGACCTGTCGTGCCTCAAGAACGTCCGCCTCGTCCTCGAGACGGTCGGCCACCTCGGCTGGCCACCCGAGAAGATCAAGCTGGTCCTGAACCGCTCGACCGCCTACACCGGGATCAACGTGAAGAGCGCCGAGGGCGCCCTCAAGCGGCGGATCGACCAGCAGGTCGAGAACGAGTACCGGGGCGCGATCTCGGCCCTCAACTCGGGCGCGCCGTTCATGTTCACCAAGCCCGACTCGCCGCTCGGGCGCTCGCTCCTCGACTTCGCCCGGGCGGTCGAGGCCGAGCGGGCCGCGGAGACCGTGCCGGCCCGGTAGGCCGCGACTGCCGGTGCAGGGCCGGGTAACCGCGAGGTGAGCGCCGCCCGGTAGGCTCGCCGGCATGCTGGCGACGATCGGAAGCGCGACGCTCGAGGCGATCGAGGGCCGCCTGGTGCGCGTCGAGGTCGACGTCGCGCCGGGGCTGCCGGGCTTCACCATCGTCGGCCTGCCGGATCTCGCGCTCCAAGAGGCCCGTGAGCGGGTCCGGGGCGCGGTCCGGAACAGCGGCTTCGCCTGGCCGCCGCGCCGGATCACCGTCAACCTCGCGCCGGCCGAGGTCCGCAAGGCGGGCGCCTCACTCGATCTCGCGATCGCCCTCGGCGTCCTGCTCGGCTCGGGGCAGCTCGTGTCCACCCGCTCGTGGGCCGTCCTCGGCGAGCTGTCGCTCGGCGGGGCGCTCCTGCCGGTCGTCGGGATGCTGCCGATGCTCCTCGCGCTCCGTCGACATGGCGTCGAGCGGGTCATCGTCCCGGCCGGGTCGCTCGCGGAGGCCCGTCTGGCCCCGGGGATCGAGGCCGGGCCGGCCGGTGACCTGCTCGAGGCGGCGGCGCTCGTCCGGGGCCGCCGCGGCCGGCGCGTGCCGCAGGCGAGGGTCGCCCTCGCCGACGTCGGGGCTCCGTCGCCGTCGCCGACCCCCGGCCGGATCGCCCAGGCTGTCGCGGCAGGGCCGTCGCCCGCCGAGCCCGACACGCCCGACCTCGCGGAGGTCCGCGGGCAGCTCGCCGCCCGACGGGCGCTCGAGATCGCGATCGCCGGCGGCCACGGGCTCCTCCTCGTCGGCCCGCCGGGCTCCGGCAAGACGCTCCTGGCACGGACGATCCCGGGCCTCCTCTCGCCGCTCGGCGACGACGCGGCCCTCGAGGCCACCGTGGTCGCGTCGGCGGCCGGGCGGCACCCGACGGCGCTCGTCCGTCGCCGCCCCTTCCGGGCGCCGCATCACAGCATCTCCTACGCGGGGATGGTCGGCGGCGGGCCGCGCCTGTCACCGGGCGAGGTCAGCCTCGCGAGCGACGGCGTCCTCTTCCTCGACGAGCTGCCCGAGTTCGCTCGGGACGTCCTCGAGGCGCTTCGCGAGCCGCTCGAGGACGGCTCGGTGTCGCTGGCGCGGGTGGGCCGGACGGCGCGGCTGCCCGCCCGCTTCCAGCTCGTCGCGGCGATGAACCCGTGCCCGTGCGGTCGGGCCGGGCTCGACGACGAAAGCTGCCGCTGCCGTCCCGGCGAGCTCGCCCGGTACGAGGCGCGCGTGTCGGGTCCGCTCCGTGACCGGATCGACCTGTGGGTCCACGTTCGTCGGGTGACGGGCGCCGAGCTCGTGGCGGTCGGCGAGGGCGAGCCCTCGAGCGCGGTCGCGGCGCGGGTCGCCGCCGCCGCGGCGGTCCAGCACGCCCGCCAGGGGACCTCCAACGCGCGCCTGCCCGGGCGGCGCGTGCGGGGCATCTGCGGGCTGGACGGGGCGACCCGCGAGCGGCTGCGGACCCTCGTCGACGTCGAGCGAGAGACCGCCCGCGGCGCGACGCGGCTGCTGCGGGTGGCGCGGACCATCGCCGACCTCGCCGGCTTGGTGGCCGTCGAGGTGGACCATCTCGACGAGGCCGCCCGGTTCCGGGCCGGTGCCCGTCGGCCCGTCTCGCTCGCGGCCTGATCGATGCTCGGGATCGGCGCCGGGGGACCCGTCGGCCACGACGGCCTGCCGGCGGTCGATGCGACGCCCGACGCCGCCGAGCGGGAGGCCTGGATCCTGCTCGCCACGGTCGAACGGGTCGGGCCGGTCGCGTTCGCGTCGCTCGTCAGGCGGTTCGGGTCGGCGCGGGCGGTCCTCGTCGCGGCCGCCGAGCCCGGTGAGCCGCAGCTCCGCCGTCCGCCGCCCGATCCGGAGCCGCGCGGCGGCCGCGATCCCCTCGCCGACCCGGCGCTCGTGGCCGGCCTCGTCCGCGCGGGCGGGGATGCCGGCGCGATCCTCCGTTCGCTCGACCGGGCGGAGCTCATCGCGATCCCGCTGCCCGATCCCGCGTACCCGCCACGGCTGCGGTCGATCGACCTCGCGCCGCCGGTCCTCTTCGTACGTGGCGATCCGCGTGCGCTGGTGGCGCCGTCGCCGGTGGCCGTCGTCGGCACGCGGCGGCCGACCGACGCGGGTCGTCGCCTCGCCGCCGACATCGCGTCGGCCATCGCGGAGGCCGGCGGCACGGTCATCTCGGGCCTCGCCTTCGGGGTCGACGGGGCCGCCCACGCCGCGACGGTCGACGCCGGCGGGCCCACCGTCGCCGTCCTCGGGAGCGGTCACGACCACCTCGGACCGGGCGCCCACCGGGCGCTGGCGCGGCGGATCGAGCGGGCCGGCGGCGCGATCGCCTCGGAGTTCGCCCCCGCCGTCCGCCCCGACCGACACACCTTCCCGCGCCGCAACCGGATCATCAGCGGGCTGGCCGACGCGACGGTCGTCGTCGAGGCCGGGTCGCGGAGCGGCGCCCTGATCACCGCCGCCTGGGCCCTCGAGCAGGGTCGCGAGTGCCACCTCGTGCCGGGCCCGATCGGCGCCGCGGCGACGGCCGGCAGCCTGCGCTTCCTGCGCGACCATCCGGGGCTGGCCCGCGTCGTCGCGGGCATCCCCGAGCTGCTCGAGGATCTCGGGCTCGAGGCGGACAGCTCGCCCCTCGCCGCGACCGACGCCCGGAGCATCGCCGAAGCCCTCGGCCCGGTCGAGCGGTCGATCGCCGCGGCCATCGGGGCCGGCCCGACCGACCCCGACCGGCTGGCCGCGACACTGGGCATCCCCGCGTCGACCCTCTTCGGGGCCGTGACCCGGCTCGAGACGCTCGGTCTCGTGACCGAGGCGTATGGCCGGTATCATCCGACGCCCCGCCTCGTGAGCGCCCGGAAGGCGTTTGCTCCCGCGGCCGGGCCGGTGCTAGGCTGACCCGAGCCGCACCGCGACCCGGCGGCCGAGACACCGGGGCGAAGCACTCGACCCCCAGCGAACGCTGCAGGAGCCCTCTGTCGATTGCATAAGCTCGTGGTCGCTGCGCTGGCGGCCCCCATCCTCGCCGCCGTGTACCTCCGGACCGCCCTCGGGCGGCGTGCTGCCGCCCGACTCGGCGTCCTGTTCGGGGCCGGCGCGCTCATCCTCGTGACCGGAGCCTGGGCCTTCGTCCCCGGCCGGACGACCGCCGTCCCGACGGGCGCCGAGCCGACGGCGCTGCCGAGCGCCGAGTTCCGGACCCACCTCGCGACCGGCCACGCGCTGCGGGCCCCGATCACCCTCGAGTTCAGCGCCCCGATGTCGCCCGAGACGGTCGCGGCCGCGCTCCGGGTCACCCCGGCCATCGACGTCGAGCTCGACTGGGACGCCACCGGGACGGTCCTGACCGTCGCCCCGGCCGGTTCCTGGGCGCCCTCGACCTACTACCTCGTGACCGTCGATCGGGCCGCGGCCGACGCCGCCGGTGCCCGCCTGGGGGCCGCCGTCCGGGCGGCGTTCCTCACCGCCGCTGCGCCGACCGCCCGGATCGAGGTCGCCACCGCACCCGCGTCCGCTCCGGTGACGGGCGAGCCGGCCAGCGAGACGGCCGCGGTCGCGACCCGCGGGTCCGCCCGCGTGCCGCTCGACGCCCGCTTCGTGGTGACCGTGAACGGCGCGGTCGATCCCGCGGCCCTCGAGTCCGCGGTCGTGGTCGCTCCCGCCGTGGCCGGCACCGCGGTCGCGTCGGTCGAAGCCGTCCCGGCGCCGGGCGTCGCCCCGATCTCGCGGGTCGTCTTCACCCCGACCGAGGCGCTCGCGCCCGACACCGAGTACACGATCTCGCTCGCCCCGGCCCTGACCGATCACGAAGGCTCCGTCGTCACTGCCGAGCCGCTCGTCGTCCGGACGATCGGCGCCCCGTCGGTCGTCCGCTTCCGACCCGTCGGGGCGGCGACCGAGGTCGCCGTCGACGCGAACGTCTCGGTCCGCTTCGACCGGGCGATGGATCGCGCCGCGACCCAGGCGGCCTTCACCGCGACCGCCGACGGGAAGCCGGTGACCGGCGAGTACGCCTGGTTCGAGGGCGACACGGTCCTCGTCCTCGACCCCGCGGCCGACCTGCCCCGGGGCGTCCGCGTCGTCCTCGCCGTCGGCGCCGGAGCGCGCTCCGTCGACGGCCTCGCCGTCCGGGCGCCGAAGTCGGTGAGCTTCACGACGGTGGCGCCCCCGCCGCCGGCCCCGACGCCGCGGCCGGTCACGAGCACGCCCCGTCCGACGACGCCCCCCTCGACCGGCGGCGGCAGCGTCGGCGGCGGCAGCTGGGCCGCCGTCGAGACGTACATGCTCAGCCTGCTCAACTGCAACCGCCAGGGCGGCATCGTCACCTCGACCGGCGCCTGCAGCAGCCCGGGCGGCAGCGGGCGGGCCGCGCTCAAGCTCGACTCGGGGATCAGCAGCAAGGTCGCGCGGCCGTACGCGAAGCTCCTCGCGACGCGCGGGATCTGCTCGCACTTCGCCGACGGGAACCCGGGCGATCGCCTCCGGCGGGCCGGCTACACGAACTACACCTGGGCCGAGAACATCGGCTGCCCGAACTACAGCGACGCCCGCCGGGGCGCCCTCCGGACCGAGCTCTTCTTCCAGAGCGAGCGCTCGTACAACGGCGGGCACTGGCGGAACCTGATGGACCCGAAGTTCGACCGGGTCGGCATCGGCATCTGGGTCGCCGGCGGTCGGACGCGGATCGTCATCGACTTCTACCACCCCTGATCGACGCCACCGGCCGGCGGGACCATGACCCGACCGGACCATCGGCCGGGCTGACGGGCGGCCCGCCGCGGCCCACGATGCACGGGTGATCCGCAACGCCGTCCTCCACCTCGAGAACGAGCAGCCGCTGCTCAGCGATCTCTACCGCCTGCCCGAGCCGACCGACGTCGGCCTGCTCTGTACGAACATCCGGACGCTGAACGGCAAGCGGCCCGTCTTCGTCGACGACATGGCGGCCGCGTTCTTCTTCCCCTACCGGATCATCCGGTTCATCGAGATCCCGACGGCGAGCCTCGCCGAGCCCGTGCCGGGGGCGCCGCCCGGGCCCGCCCTTGCCGCCGATGTCCCGGCCGAGCCCGAGTCGGACCTCGAGATCGACGAGGACTTCCTCCGCCGCGTCCGCGAGATCTGAGGCCCGCGCCCCGCGCGCTCCGCGGTCGACGCGCGCGATTCGGTCGACGCGCGCCCCGCGCGCCCACGCGCCCACTCGCCCGTCCGCGCGCCCGGCACGCCCCGGAGGGGCGGCGGTGGCCGGGAGCGAAGGACCCGGTGCTAGACTCCGCCGCGTCATGCCGACCGACCTCGTCATCGTCGAGTCGCCAGCAAAGGCGAAGACGATCGAACGCTACCTGGGCCCGGGCTACCGGGTCCTCGCCTCGTACGGCCACGTCCGCGACCTGCCGGAGAACCCGGGCAAGGGCAAGCTGGGCGTCGACGTCGACCACGACTTCGCGCCCGAGTACGAGGTCGTCGCCGACCGTCGCCGCCAGCTCGATGCGATCGAGCGGGCCGCGCGCGGCGCCGGGCTCGTCTACCTCGCGACCGACCTCGACCGGGAGGGCGAGGCGATCGCCTGGCACGTCGCGGAGGCGATCGAGCTGCCCGAGGGCAAGCGCCGTCGGGTGACGTTCAGCGAGATCACCGAGCCGGCGATCCGGGCGGCGTTCGCCACTCCGCGCTCGATCGACCAGGGGCTCGTCGACGCCCAGCAGACCCGGCGGATCGTCGACCGGCTCGTCGGCTACACGCTCAGCCCGCTCATCAGCCGGAAGGTCCGCTCGGGGCTGTCCGCCGGCCGGGTCCAGTCGGTCGCGGTCCGCCTCGTCGTCGATCGCGAGCGCGAGATCAGGGCGTTCGTCGCCGTCGAGTACTGGACGATCGCCGCCGTCCTCGTCGCACCCGACGGCACGACCTTCGGCGCCGAGCTCGTCACCGTGGGCGGCGAGAAGCCGGTCATCGGCGACGCGGCGACCGCGAGCCGACACGTCGCCGCGCTCGAGGGGAGCGAGCCCGTCGTGACCGACGTCCGGGTCCGGCCGTCGACGCGGAGCCCGGCACCCCCGTTCACGACCTCGACCCTCCAGCAGGAGGCGAGCCGCAAGCTCGGCTTCAGCCCGAAACGGACGATGTCGGTCGCCCAGCGACTCTACGAGGGCGTCGAGACGCCCGAGGGCCAGGTCGGCCTCATCACCTACATGCGGACCGACTCGACGGCGATGGCCGGTCAGGCGATGGGCGATGCCCGCGA
Source organism: uncultured Anaerolineaceae bacterium (assembly GCA_964483405.1). Classification (GTDB taxonomy): domain Bacteria; phylum Chloroflexota; class Limnocylindria; order Limnocylindrales; family CSP1-4; genus CAZABC01. The sequence goes on along the minus strand of CAZABC010000001.1, from coordinate 239,281 downwards.
GATCATCGCCGCGCGGTACGGCGCCGAGTACACGATGCCCAAGGGCCGGGTGTACCGGACCAAGGCCCGCAACGCCCAGGAGGCGCACGAGGCGATCCGGCCGACGTCGTTCGCCCGCGATCCCGAGTCGCTGGCGGGCCACCTCGGCCGCGACGAGGCCCGCCTGTACCGCCTCATCTGGCAGCGCGCCCTCGCCAGCCAGATGAAGGAGAAGCGGCTCGAGACGACGACCGCCGAGCTCGCGACCGACGGCTACGGCCTGCGCGCATCGGCGACCCGGACGCTGTTCGACGGCTTCGCCCGGGTCTACACCGAGGGCACCGACGACGGCGGCGAGGAGACCGAGCGGACGCTCCCAGCGCTCGCGACCGGCGATCGAACGCGGGTCGAGTCGGTCGAGCCGACCCAGCACTTCACCGAGCCGCCGCCGCGGTTCACCGAGGCCTCGCTCGTCAAGGCCCTCGAGGAGCTCGGCATCGGCCGGCCCTCGACGTACGCCGCGACGATCACGACGATCGTCGACCGTGGCTACGTCGTCGTCCGCGAGCGCCGCCTCCAGCCCGAGCCGGTCGCCGAGATCGTGACGGACCTGCTCGTCGACCACTTCGGCGAGTACGTCGACCCGGCGTTCACCGCCCGGATGGAGGAGGAGCTGGACGAGGTCGCCCGCGGCGAGCGCGCGTGGGTCCCGCTGCTGCGCGACTTCTACGCGCCGCTCCGGACGCTCGTCGACGAGAAGCGCAAGGCCCTCCGGCGACGCGACTTCACGACCGAGGAGACCGACGAGGTCTGCTCCGAGGGCCACCCGATGGTCATCCGGCTCGGCCGGAACGGGCGCTTCCTGGCCTGCTCGCAGTACCCCGAGCACAAGGAGTCGCGGCCCCTGCCGGGCGAGGAGCCGGAGCTGCCCGCGCTCAAGGGCGCCGGCGAGCCGTGCCCGAAGTGCGGCGAGTCCGACGGCGGGAAGCTCGCCGTGCGCCGCGGCCGGTTCGGACCGTTCCTCGGCTGCGACCGCTACCCGGCCTGCGACCACATCCACCGTGACGGCCCACCGCCGCCGGAGCAGCTGCCCTTCGAGGTCGCCTGCCCGACCTGTCGCGAAGGCCGCCTCGTCGCCCGCCGCGCCCGTCGGAGCGGGAGCCTCTTCTGGGGCTGCTCGCGCTACCCGAAGTGCGACCGGACGACCTCGATGGAGCCGGTCGGCGCGGTCCACGACGCGGACGACGGCCCGGTCGCGCGCACGACCGACGGCGGCGGTCGCTGCCTCGGCTGCGGTGCCGCGGTCGACCTGGCGGCCGCCGGCGAGCCGCTCGTCGGCCGACGGCTCGTCGGCGGCGATCCCGACCCGGCGGCCATCGCCAAGCCGGCCCGCCGGTCGGGCGGCCGCGGGGCACGATCGGGCACCGGGCGGGCGACGGGCGGACGACGGTCGACCCGCTCGAGCGGGGGTGGCGCCGGCGGCGCTGCGACGAGCCGGCGCGGCACGACCCGATCGACGTGACCGGGCCGTCGCCGGGACGCGACGCGCTCGTCCGATTCCTCGACGCGCTTGCAGCCCGGGACGCATCGCCCCACACCCGGCGGGCGTACGAGACCGCCATCGGGGCGTACCTCGACGCGATCGCCGCCGTCGGCGTCGACTGGCGCCGGCCGACGCGGGCCGAGCTGCGGGCCTATCTCGCGCGGCTCGTCGACGGGCATGCCCGATCGTCGGTCGCCCAGCGGCTCGCCGCGATCCGATCCTTCTATCGCTGGGCGGTCCGGGCCGGTGCCGCCCCGGGCGACCCGTGGTCGGCGATCGCCACGCCACGCCTGCCGCGCCGGCTGCCGAGGGTCCTCGAGGTCGACCAGGTCGAGGCGTTGCTGGCGGCCGTCGACGCCGCGGCGGTCGAGGCCGGCGGGCGCTCGGACCCCGCGCTCGCGTCGGCCCTCGCCGAGCGCGACCGGGCGCTCGTCGAGACGGCCTATGCCGCCGGCCTTCGGATCAGCGAGCTCGCCGCCGCCGACCTCGGCTCGCTCGACCTGCGCCGCGGCGAGCTCCGCGTCCTCGGCAAGGGCCGCAAGGAGCGGATCGGGCTGCTCGGCCGGCCCGCCAGGGCGGCGATGGCGGAGTACATCGCCTACGGTCGCCCGGAGCTGCTCGCCCGACGCCCGCCCGCGACGGGCGAGCTCCTGCCGACGGCGATCTTCCTCAACCATCGCGGGGCCCCGCTCGGCGTCCGTGGCATCCGCTTCCGGCTCGACCGGCTGTGCGTCGCCGCCGGGCTGCCGGCCGGCGTCTCGCCCCACACCCTGCGCCACTCCTTCGCGACCCACCTGCTCGACGGCGGGGCGGACCTCCGGGTGGTCCAGGAGCTCCTCGGCCACGAGAGCCTCGCCACGACCCAGATCTACACCCACGTGTCGCCGGCCCGCCTCCGGGCGGCCTACGAGGCCAGCCACCCGCGGGCCCGCGCAACGCCGGGGGCCGTCCGACCGTCTCCGCCGCGATGACGAGCTCGAACCTCGCCCGGGCCGGGGTGCTCATCTCGGGCGCCTTCTTCGCCTCCCGCGTCCTCGGCTGGGTCCGGATGTCGGTCATCACCGCCGTCTTCGGCCCGGGCCCCGAGCTCGACGCGTTCTTCGCGGCGTTCCGGATCCCGGACCTCATCTTCCAGCTCGTCGCGGCCGGCGCGATCGGGTCGGCCCTCATCCCGGTCGCCTCGGCGCTGATCGCCGGGGGCGACGCGGCCCGGGCCTGGCGGGTCGTGTCGATCGTGGCGAACCTGATGCTCATCGCCCTGGCCGCGATCTCGGTCGCCTTCGCCGTCGCCGCCCCGGTCATCGTCCCGCTCATCACCCCGGGCTTCGACCCCGACCAGACGGCGCTGACGGTCGACCTGACCCGGATCATGACCCTCGGCCCCGCCTTTCTCGCCCTCGGGGCCGTTGCCACGAGCGTGCTCAACTCGAGCGGCCGGTTCTCGGCGGCCGCGATGGCCCCGATCGTCTACAACCTGGCGATCATCGCGGCCGCGCTCCTGCTCGGCCCTGCGCTCGGGGTCACGGCGCTCGCGCTCGGCGTCGTCATCGGCTCGGTCGGCCACCTCCTCGTCCAGGTCCCCGCGATCCGGCGGCGGACGACGTTCGCCTACGACGCGGTCGTCGACCTCGGCGACGCCCAGGCACGTCGGGTCTTCGCCCTCCTCGCGCCGCGGGCGCTCGGCATGGGCGCCAGCCAGATCACGTTCATCGTGAACACGACGCTCGCCTCGACGCTCGCGGCGGGAGCGATCACCGCGCTGACGGTCGCCTTCACGATCGTCCAGCTGCCACTCGGCCTCATCGCGGTCCCACTCGGCGTCGTCCTGCTGCCGACGATGTCGCGGGCCGTGGCGAGCGGCGAACGGGACCGGCTGGCGTCGCTCGTCGACCGCTCGGTCCGGGTCCTCGCCTATACCATGCTCTTCGTGACCGCCGTCGCCATCGTGACCCGCCGCGAGACGGTCGTCCTGCTCTTCGACTACGGACGGTTCGACGACGCGGCGCTCGCGACCACCGCGGACACGCTCCTCGTCTTCCTGTTCGGGCTGACCGCCCATGCCCTCATCGCCGTCCTGGCCCGCTCGTTCTACGCCGCGCACGACACCCGGACGCCGGTCGCGGCGGCGCTGGTCTCGGTCGCGGTCAACGTCGCGATCTCGCTCGCCACGTTCCAGACGCTCGGGCTCGCGGGGCTGGCCCTCGGGATCGCGGTCGGCGCCTGGGTCGAGGTCGCGATCCTGCTCGCCCGGCTCACCCGGCGGCTGCCGGAGCTCGACCCGGCCGGGATCGTCCGGGCGATGACGACCCATGCCGGCGCGGCGGTCGCCGCCGGCGGCGCGGCCTGGGTCGTCCTCGAGGCGAGCCGGTCGGTCGTCGGGCCGACGCTCGCCAAGCCGATCGTCGCGGCGGAGGTCGTCGCCGCGGTGCTCGCCGGCGGCCTCGCCTACGGGGGCATCTCGCGGCTGCTCCGGTTCGCCGAGCTCGACGCGGTCGTCGCCGTGGCACGGGCAAGCATCGCCCGGGGCGCGCGGTGAGCGCCGCCGCGCCGGTCCCGGTCGCGGACGACGGGGCGTGGGACGCGTTCGTGGCGTCGACGGCGCACGGCTCGTACCTCCAGCTCGCCGCGTGGGCCGCGGTCAAGGCCGCCAACGGCTGGGCTGCGACCCGCGTCGGCGCGTCGACCCCCGACGGCCGGGTGGCCGCCCAGGTCCTCGTCCGACGGCCGCGCCCGCTGCCGTGGGGCTTCGGCTACGCCCCTCGCGGGCCCGTCGCCGAGAGCTGGTCGACCGACACGATCGCGGCCCTGACCGAGCGGATCAGGTCCGACGTGCCACGGGCGCTCGGCCGCGTCTCCCACGTCCGGATCGACCCCGAGATCGAGGCCGGCGGCCCCGACGATCGCGACGGGGCCCTCCGCCGCGCGCTGCGCGACGCGGGCTGGCGCGCGGCGCCGCCGATCCAGCCGGCGACGACCCGGGTCATCGACCTCACGTCGGACGAGGCGGCATTGTGGGGCGACCTGCGGAAGAAGTGGCGGCAGTACGTCAACCGGGCTCGTGCGGCGGGGGTCCGGGTCGTCGAGGCCGACATGGACCGGATCGGCGACTTCTACCGGATCTACCGCGAGACGGCCGACCGCGCCGGCTTCCTCATCCGGACCGAGGCCGCCTATCGCGGGATCTTCGCCGCCTACCGGCCGGCCGGCCGGGCCAGCCTGCTCTTCGCCGAGTCGCCCGACGGCGAGCCGCTGGCGACGCTCTTCCTCGTCCGGTGCGGCCGCCGGGTCGTCGAGCCGTATGGCGGGATGACGGCCGGCGGCGCCGATCTCCGCGCCAACTACCTCCTGAAGTGGGAGGCGATCCGGCGGAGCCGCGAGGCCGGCGCCGCCTCCTACGACCTGTGGGGGCTCGCCCATCCGGGGATCGCCCACTTCAAGGCCGGCTTCGGCGGGCGCGAGCTCGCCTACGTCGGGGCGTGGGACCTGGTTCTCGACCCGGTCGGCTGGCGCACCCTCCGGGCCGCCCAGTCGGGGCGGACGCGCCTCGGCCGGATCCGCTACCGGACGGCCGCGACCGACCTCGGCGCGACACCCGACGGACCCGGATGACCACCCCGATCGCGCTCCATCCGGCGACGCCCGCGGAGCTCGACGACTGGGACCTCCACGCCGTCGATGCGCCGGGCGGCCACGTCCTCCAGTCGCGGGCGCTCGGCGAGCACTGGGCCCGTCATGGCTGGACGCCGCGGTATCTCGCCGCCGAGGGAGGCGTCCGGGTGCTCGCGCTCGTCCGGCCCTGGCCGGCGATCGGCGGCGGGAGCGCGTACGTGCCGCGCGGACCGGCCCCGATCGACGGGACGGACACGGCGGCCCGGGTCGTCGCGGTCGCCATGGCGCTCGGCCGCGACGGCTGCGACGTCGTCGCGGTCGACCCCGAGGTGCCGGTCGAGGACGGGGCGTACCGGTCCCGGCTGGCGAGCGCCGGCTTCCATCCGATCGAGGAGCTCCAGGCCTCGCGGCACCGGCTGTCGCTGCCGCTGCCCGACGACCGGGACGAGGCGGTCGTGTTCGCGGGGATCGCCCGGTCGACGCGGCAGCGCATCCGCGGGGCCGAGCGCGACGGGATCACCGTCGTCCGCCACGACGTACGAGCGGCGGCCACGCCCGTCGAGGGGGTCGCGACCCCGGCCGAGCCGCTCGATCCCGCCCTGGGGCGGTTCAGGACGATGCTCGGCGCGACGGCCGACCGGCGCGGCTTCCGCTTCGCCCGGACGGAGGCGGTCGCCTGGTGGCGGACGGCGATCGAGGCCGGCCACGCCATCCTGCTCGAGGCGGCTGCGCCCGACGGCGAACGGGTCGCCGGCCTGCTGCTGTACCGACACGGCGGGCGGCTGTCGACCGTCCACTCGGCCGACCGGGCCGACCTCCGGCGGGCCCACCCGGGGGCGCTCCACCTCCTGCGCTGGTCGGCCGTCCGGATGGCGCTCGCCGCCGGCTGCCGCGAGCTCGACCTCGGTGGCGTCGACGTGGCCGGCGCCCGGCGTCCGCCGGTCGAGGGCGAGTCGACGTATGGGCTGTACCAGCACAAGGTCGCCTTCGGCGGTCGCTGGGTCGAGCTCGCCGGGGCCCACGAGCGGGTCATCCGACCGTGGCGCTACGCCGCCGGCCGGGTCACCGCGCGGCTCCTGCGGACGGTCGGCCGATGAGCGGCCACCCGACGATCGCCGAGCGACTGGCCGCCGCGCGCCGGCATCCGCCGCGCCCGCTCGCCGAGCTGATCGCCCGCCTGGATCGTGCCGGCTCGGCACCGAGTGTCGAAGCGACCGTCAGCGCCGGCTCGGTGGTCGTGTCGGAGCCGCCGGCCTACGACTCGCGCGCCGTCCGCCCGGGCGCGGTCTTCGTGGCGATCCCTGGGCTCCGGGCGGACGGGACGGCCTTCGTCGGCGACGCGATCGCCGCCGGGGCGGTCGCGGTGCTCGTCGAGCGCCCCGTGGCCGGTGTCGCCGTCCCGCAGGTCGTCGTCGCCGACGCGCGCCGGGCGCTCGCGACGGCCGCGGCCTGGTGGCACGGCGACCCATCGGTCCGGCTCGGCGTCGTCGGGATCACCGGGACGGACGGCAAGACGACGACCGCCTTCCTCGCCGCGGCCGCGCTCCGCGCCACCGGCCTTGCGCCCGGGCTCGTCGGGACCGTCGCGCTCGAGGTCGGCGGGACCCGCGAGCCGACGCCCGAGCACGTCACGACGCCGCAGGCGCCCGAGCTCCAGGCGCTCCTCGCCGCGATGGCGGAGGCCGGCGACGACGCGGTCGTCCTCGAGACGACCTCGCACGCCCTCGCCCTCGACCGCGTGGCCGAGGTCGCCTACGACGTCGCGATCCTGACGAACCTCACCCACGAGCACCTCGAGCTGCACGGGACCGTCGAGGCGTATCGCGCGGCGAAGCTGCGGCTGTTCGAAGCCCTCGGCCGGCCGGGCCCCGCCAAGCGCGTCGGCGGGCGGAGCTGGCCTCGGACCGGCATCGTCAACCTCGACGACCCGAGCGCGAGCGAGTTCCTCGCGACGACGCGCGCGGCCGGGGCACGGGCGGTCACCTACGGGTCGGCTGCCGGTGCCGACGTCCGGGTCGTCCGCGCCGACGCGGACGCCGGCCGGCTCCGCGTGGCGTACGACGCCCCGTCGGGCCGCGGCGAGGTCGCCCTCCGCCTCGCCGGGCGGTTCAACGTCCACAACGCGCTGGCCGTCGTGGCGCTCGGCGAGGGGCTCGGTCTGGACGCGGACGCCGTCCGGTCCGGCCTCGAGGGGCTCGCGGGGGTCCCGGGCCGGATGGAGCGGGTCGACCTCGGCCAGCCGTTCGTCGCCATCGTCGACTTCGCCCACAGCCCGGCGTCGCTCGCGTCGGTCCTCGACCAGCTCGCGCCGCTCGTCGGTCGCGGTGGCGGGCTCGTCGCCGTCTTCGGGTCCGCCGGCGAGCGCGACCGCTCGAAGCGAGCGGTGATGGGCCGGGTCGCCGGCGAGCGCTGCCGGCTCGTCATCGCCACCGACGAGGACCCGCGTGGCGAGGACCCGACGTCGATCCTCGACGAGATCGCCGCCGGCGCCGCCGCGGCCGGTCGGGTGGCCGATCGCGACCTGCTCCGCATCCCCGATCGCCGAGCCGCGATCGCGGCCGCCGTGAACCTCGCCCGGCCGGGCGACGTCCTGCTGTTCGCGGGCAAGGGCCACGAGCGGACCATCGAGTACGCCGATTCGGCGATCGACTGGGACGAGCGGGCCGAGGTCGAGGCGGCGCTCCGCGCGCTCGGGTGGGGCGGGACCGCGCCGGGCGGGTAGACTCCACCCGCGATGTCGAGCGCCAAGGCACGAGCTGCCGTCCCGCCGCCGCCCGCGAGGAAGCGGCCGGCGGACCGCGAGCGCGCCGCCGCCGACCGCGGCCCGGTCCGGACCGCGACGGCCGTCCGCGGAGCCGACCGGCGGATCGACTTCGCGGCGCTCCGAACGGCGCTGATCGCCGCGACCGCGAAGGCCGACCCCGACGGCGACCTCGAGGCCGTCGGCCGCGCCTTCGACCTCGCCGTCGTCGCCCACGAGGGGCAGCGCCGCGCGTCGGGCGAGCCGTACGTCACCCACCCGATCGCGGCGGCCCAGCTCGTCGCCGAGCTCGGGATCGACGCCGACGCCGTTCAGGCCGCGCTGCTCCACGACGTGCCCGAGGACACCGAGTACAGCCTGGCCGACGTCGAGGAGGCGTTCGGGCCCGAGGTCGCCCACCTCGTCGACGGGGTGACCAAGCTCTCGAAGTTCCGGGGCCCATCGCGCGAGCACGAGCAGGCGGAGAACATCCGGAAGATGTTCCTGGCGATGGCCGAGGACATCCGGGTCGTCGTCATCAAGCTCGCCGACCGGCTCCACAACATGCGGACGCTCGGCTCGCTCCCGCTCGAGAAGCAGCAGCGCATCGCCCGCCAGACGATGGAGATCTACGCGCCGCTCGCCGAGCGCCTCGGGATCTGGCAGATGAAGTGGGAGCTCGAGGACCTCGCCTTCAAGGCGCTCGAGCCCGAGCAGTACCGCGAGCTCGCGGGGATGCTCGACACGCGGCGCAAGGGCCGCGAGACGTACATCGACCGGGCGATCGCCGAGCTCCGGCCGGCGCTCGAGGCGGCGGGCATCGTGGCCGACCTCCGGGGCCGCCCGAAGCACCTCTACAGCATCTGGAAGAAGATGGTCCGCAAGGGCGCGGAGTTCGGCGAGATCTACGACGTCTACGCCATCCGCGTCCTCGTCGACGAGGTCCGCGACTGCTACGCCGCCCTCGGCGTCGTCCACTCGCTGTGGCGGCCGATCCCCGGCCAGTTCGACGACTACATCGCCGTCCCCAAGAACAACCTCTACCAGAGCCTCCACACGGCCGTGATCGCCCTCGACGGCAAGCCGCTCGAGATCCAGATCCGGACCTACCAGATGCACCAGGTGAGCGAGGTCGGCATCGCCGCCCACTGGCGCTACAAGGAGGGCAGCAAGGCCGACCGGGCCTACGACGCGAAGCTCGCCTGGCTCCGCCAGCTGATGGACTGGCAGCGCGAGGTCTCCGACGCTCGCGAGTTCGTCGAGGGGATCAAGCTCGACATCTTCCAGGACCAGGTCTTCGTCTTCACCCCGAAGGGCGACATCAAGGACATGCCGGCCGGCGCGACGCCGCTCGACTTCGCCTACCGGATCCACACCGACGTCGGTCACCGGACGATCGGGGCCAAGGTCAACAACCGGCTCGTGGCCCTCGACTACCGGCTCAAGAACGGCGACATCGTCGAGATCGTGACGACGAAGGCCGAGCACGGCCCGTCGCGCGACTGGCTGAACATCGTCCGGACCTCCCACGCCAAGGAGAAGATCCGGCAGTGGTTCAAGCGCAAGGACCGCGACGAGAACGTCGTCCACGGCCGGGAGTCGCTCGAGCGCGAGCTCCGCCGGCTCGCCCGGACCACGCTCGCGGGAGTCGGCACGGAACGGATCGCCGAGGTCGGCCGGGCGTACAACTTCGAGGCCCTCGACGACTTCTACGCGGCGATCGGCTACGGCGCGATCTCGGCCCAGCAGGTGGTGACCCGCCTCGGCGTCGCCGACGACGCGGCCGAGCAGACCCTGCCGGCGGTCGCGCCGCCCGCGCCGGCCCGGTCCGGTGGCGTCCACGTCAAGGGCGTCGGCGACCTGCTGACGCGGTTCGCCAAGTGCTGCCACCCGATCCCCGGCGATCCGATCGTCGGCTTCATCACCCGCGGCAAGGGCATCACCGTCCACCTCCGGACCTGCGCGACGGTCGTCAACGAGCGCGAGGTGACCCGCCTGATCGAGGTCGAGTGGGAGGCCGCCCCGACGATGACCTACCCGATCGCGATCCGGGTCGAGGCGTACGACCGGCCCGGCCTCCTCCACGACATCACCCAGGTCGTCGCCGAGAACAAGGTCAACATCGTCGCCGCGGCGGTCGCCGTCACGGCGGACCACACGGCGGTCGTGACCGCGACCCTGCAGGTCGCCTCGGTCGCCCAGCTGGCCAAGGTCATGGGCCGGATCGAGCACGTCCGCGACGTCCTCTCCGTCCAGCGGGCAGCCGACTGACCGAGGCGCCGACGATGCGGACGACGATCCGGCCCGAGACGCCCGGCTGCCCGCCGGTCGAGGTCGAGCCCGACCTGCTCCGCGGCCCGCGCGTCCGGGTCGAGGGGGCCCTCGTCGTCCCGCGCCGCGAGCGGGGCCGGCCGACGTTCCCGATCCCGCTCGCCGACGGCACCGAGCGACCGCTCACGCTCCACTCGGCGTTCATGGGGCTACGCGCCCGCATCGACGACCGCGAGTACCCGGTCGAACCCCGGCTGACGCTCCTCGAGCTGCTCCTCGTCGTCCTGCCCCTCGCGTTCCTGACCGTCCTCCCGCCGATCGGCGCGATCCTCGGCGCGGCCGGGGTCATGGTCGCGCGGCTCGCCGTCCGGTCCCCCTATCCGCCCGCGGTGCGACTCGGGGCGACCGCTGGCGTCTCGGTCGCCGGGGTCGTCATCCTCGCGCTGCTCGGCGCGCGGCCCTGACGGTGCGACTCCGGATCGTCGCCTGCGAGGTCCTCGCCCGGCCGCTCTACCTCGCGGCCGCGCGATCGCCCCACGTCGTCGACGTGACGCTCCTCCGCCAGGGTCTCCACGATCGCCCCGGCGGGCTGCGGGACCGGCTCCAGGCGGAGCTCGACGCCACGTCGGCCGACGAGTACGACGCCGTGGGCCTCGCGTACGGGCTGTGCGGCGGCGGGACGGCCGGCCTCGTCCCTCGCCAGGTCCCGGTGGTCCTGCCGCGGGCCCACGACTGCATCACCGTCTTCCTCGGCGGTCGCGACCGGTACGCCGCCGCGGTCGCCGATCACCCGGGGACCTACTGGTACACCCAGGACTTCATAGAGCGGAGCGACGGGTCGGGTATCGGGCTCGGGGCGGAGTCCGACGAGGCCCGGGCGGCGACGTACGCGGCCTATGTCGAGCGCTACGGCCAGGAGAACGCCGACTACCTGATGGAGGCGATGGGGGAGTGGCGGCGCCACTACCGGCGGGCGGCCTTCATCGAGCTCGGCGTCGGCGACGGCTCGGCGGTCGAGGCTCGGGCGATGGCCGATGCCGCGGCCAACGGCTGGACGTTCGAGCGGCTGGTCGGCGACGCGATCCTCGTGCGCCGTCTCGTCGACGGCGACTGGGCCGACGACTTCCTCGTGGCCCGGCCCGGCGAGCGGATCGTCGCGGCTTGGGACGAGGGCGTCGTCCGGACCGAGCCGCTCGGGCCGCCGCCGCCGGTCTGAGCGGCCCCGGGCGCGCGCTGCGACCGCCGCCGCATCCGCCTGCGGCGCGTCAGCCGCCGGCGACCAGCGTGCCCGCCCGGTGGGCCGCCACGAAGGCCATGCAGTACGCGTCGCGCCCGGTCAGCGCGTCGGCCGCGAGCCGGTAGGCGGCATCGTCGCGGTCGGGGTCGAGCGCCTTCGCCCAGTCGGTCGCGATCGGGTCGACGATCGCGCTGTCGAGGCCGGCCGTGATCGCGAGGTCGATGAACGTGTCGTTGAGGAGTCGGCGTGCCGGCAGGCCGAACGAGACGTTCGACAGGCCGCCGGTGAGGTGGAGCGCCGGCCCGTACCGTTCCCGGAGGCGCCCGACGGCCTCGAGGAACGACGCGCCGGCCGCCGGGTCGACGGCCACCGGCAGGACGAGGACGTCCATGTGGAGCCGCTCGAGGCCGATGCCGCGGCCGGTCGCGGCCTCGATGACCCGGGCGGCCGCGTCGACCTTCGCGTCGGCGGTCGCCGGCAGGTCGGTGTCCGCGGCCGCCGAGAGGACGACCGACGCGTCGTGTGCCGCGGCCAGGTCGAGGACGTCGGGCCGCTCGAGGGTCGCGGAGTTGAGGAGCGCCGGCGGGTCGCCGGTCGGCAACGACTCGAGCCCGATCCGGAGCAGCTCCGCGTCCGATGAGTCGAGCGACACCGGTTTCTTGGACGCGTCGCCGACGATCGCCACGGCGAGCCGCATCGCCGCGACCCGGACCGCCGGGTCGTCGGCGACCTCGTCGACGTTGACGTCGAGCCAGTCGGCCCCGGCGGCGACCTGGCGGACGACCATCGCGGCGAGATACGCCCTGGCGAGGGTCCCGTCGGCGCGCTCGTCGGTGCCGGCGCCGGGGGCCTCCGCCGCGAGGGCGGTGAGGAGCGCCGAGCGGACGTGGCGGACCCTGCCGCTCGCCATCGCGTCGGCCGCGACGGCGGGATGGAGCGGCAGGCTCGCGGGCGCGCCGTCGGCGGTCGTGAACGAGATCGCGAGCCGTCCGTCCGGGCCCGGACCCACGCGCCCGCCGTCGCGCTTGACGACCCGCGTCGCGTGGACGTTCTCGCCGATGACGAGTAGGCTCCGCCCGTCGCGTCCGGTCCGCATCGATCAGCCTCCGCTCGTGGTGACGCGCCGGGCGCGCGCCCCGTGGTCTCGCCCGAGGTAGGTGTTGCCCCAGGCGCTCGTCCGGCGCAGGGCGTGGTCGGTCACGACGACCGGCCGGTGGAGGATCGCGTCCTCCTCGCCGAACGGCTTGAGGCGCCGGTAGGCCCGGGCCCAGATGCACGGGCGGCCGGGCACCTCGCACTCGCCCTCCCTCGTCCCGCCGCACGGCCCGTTCCGCTGGTTCTTGGCGCACCTGGACTCGGGGCAGAGGTAGGCGATGTCGGGCAGCGAGCAGTCGCCGCAATCGCGGCAGTCGAACATCGGGATCTTCACCGCCTGCTCGAGGACGTGGAGCGGGCGGGCGACCCGGTACTTCTCGGCCGCGCCGTAGACCGCCGCCCCGAGCCGGAAGCCGGGCGTCCCGGGCTCGAACGCCGCCGCATGGACCAGCCGGTTGGCGTGGTAGGCGAGCTCGACGCCGGCTCGCGCCCGGCGGCGGGCGGCCGCGCTCGTCGAGCGCCGGTAGCGCGGGTCGACCGTGTCGGTCGAGAGCCCCGTCTCGGGGTCCGCGGTGAAGTAGTGGAACTCGTCGGGCCAGCCGAAGCGGAGCTCGCCGGCGAACGCCCGCCAGTCGTCGGGACCGTGGGCGGCGGCCCGGGCGAGGATGCGCTCGATGCCGGCGACGTCGTGGACCCCGCCGAGATAGGCGCCCGCGTAGCCGAGTCCGCGGGCGATCGAGATCTGGCGCGCGGCCAGCTCCTCGAAGAAGGCCCGGCCCTTGTCCGGCGCGGCCGCCTCGCGCTCGGCGATGGCCAGGAGGGCATCGGTCACCGTGACCCCCGGGATCCGGCCGGCGTTGAACGCCCGGGCGACCGGCCGGGTGAGCTTGAAGACGTTGGCGAGGACCGGCACCGCGAGACCGCGATGGCGCAGGTACCGGATGAGCTCGTCCTGCTTCCGGGCGTCGTAGCCGACCTGGCCGATGACGAACCGGGCCCCGGTCCGGATCTTCAGCTCGAGCTTGAAGTACTGCGGCATCACCTCGCGCTCGTGGCGCTTGTGGTTGTTGACGGCCACGCCCGGGAAGAGCGCGTCGTCGCCGGCGAGGAGGCCCTCGCGGCGGTACATCTCGAGCAGCCCGACCGAGTCGAGGTCGAAGACCGGCCGGGCGACGCCGGCGTACCCCTCGGCCGGGTAGTCGCCGGACAGGGCCAGGATCGTCGAGAGGCCCTCCGAGGCGAGCCGCCAGCCCAGGCTGAGGAGCTCGTTCCGGTTCCGGTCGCGACAGGCGACGTGGACGATCGCCCGACCCCCGCGAGCGACGATGTCGCGGGCGAGGATCTCGGGGCTTGCCATCGCGTGGCCGCCGGCGTTGTCGGTCACCGACAGGACGTCGATCGCCGGGTGGCCCGCGAGCTCGTGGGCGAGGTCGACCGGCGCCCGGCTCTCGGGCGCGGCGGTCGTCCCGTGCCAGGGAACGAGCTCGACGGCGGTGACGAAGGCGCCTGGCTCGACGAGGCGGGTCCGCAGGTCGGGTCGCGCGGTCACGGGCTCCTTCCCGGCGGTCGCGGCTCCCAGCGACAGCCGTCGATGAACCGGTCCATGAACGACGGATCGAGCTCGAGCTCGACGTGCTCGATGCCCGCCACGATGCGCTCGAGCTCGGCTCGCGCGCGCCGTGATACCAGCAGGCGGGACGCGCCGGCGAGGGAGGCGTTGCCGACCCTGGCGATCCGCTCGAGCGGGACCGGTGGCAGGAGCCCGATGTCGATCGCCCGCTCGGGGTCGACGTACGACGCGAAGCCGCCGGCCAGCCAGATCCGCTCGACGTCGTCCGCCCGGATGCCGAGCCGGTCGAGCAGGATGTCCTGGCCGGACGAGTTGGCCGCCTTCGCCTGGGCGAGCAGGGCGACGTCGCGCCGGGCGAGGTGGACCCGGCCGGGGACGACGTCGAGCCCGCGGCCCCCGTCGGCGAACGACCCGTCGCGTCGGAGTCGGCCCGAGCGCAGGAGCTCGGCCATGAGGTCGATCAACCCCGAGCCGCAGATCCCCTCGGGCTCGCCGCCGCCGATCACGGTGACGTCGAAGCCGCCGTCGCCCGAGCGGACGGCCCCGATGGCCCCGTCGACCGCCGGCATCCCGCCACCCACGCCGCCGCCCTCGAAGGCGGGGCCGGCGGGGCTCGACGCGGCGAGCCAGCGGTCGCCGGCCCGGGCGACGATCTCGCTGTTCGTGCCGATGTCGATGAGCATCGAGACGAGCGGTCCGCCGGCCATGTCGACGGCGAGGACGTCCGCGGCGATGTCCGCCCCGACGTGGCTGCCGACGAGCGGGCCGCCGACGACCCGGGCCTCGGGGTGGACGAGGAGCCCGGTCTCGTGGGCCCGCCGGATCACGACGGTGGAGCGGCGCAGGCCGGCCCGGAGCGCGGTCTCGGCGACCGAGCGGAAGGGCCGGGTCCCGAGCCCCGCGACGTCGAGTCCCAGGAAGAGGTCGCGCATCGTCGGGTTACCGACGACCACGACCTCGACGACCGAGCGTCGGTCGATGCCGAGACCGGCGTACGCGACGCGGAGCTCGTGGTCGATCGCCCGCCGGACGCAGCGACGGAGCTCGCCGTCCGCGTCGGCCCGGGCGTACTCGATCCGGGCGATGACGTCGCTGCCGGCGAACCGCTGCGGGTTCTCGAGCGCGGCCCGGTGGCGGACGGCGCCGGTCTCAAGGTCGAGGAGGGCCAGGGCGATCGTCGTCGTCCCGAGGTCGATCGCGAGGCCGAGCAGCGGGCCGTCGGGGACCTCGAGCCGGTGTCCGTCACGCCGCGCGGCCCCGTCGTCGTCGCGGGCGACCGGCGGGTCGAGGTCGAACGGCCGGTCGATCGCCGGGTCGCCGCCGGCCGTCGAGACGATCTGGAGCTGCCGCCGGACGACCGCGACCTCGACGTCGGCCGCCGCGTCCTCGATGGTCGCCTGGCAGGCCAGCCGGAACGGCGGCCGGAGGTACGCCTCGGCGGCCGTCGTGGGGCCGAGCGCCTCGCCGCCGGCCCGGACCTCGACGACGCACTCGCGACAGCGCCCCGTCCGGCGGCAGGTGTCGGGGACGATCCCGTCGAGCTCGTCGGTCGAGTCGAAGAGCGTCCGGCCGGCGGCCAACGGAGTGCGGCGGCCGGCGTGGATGAGATCGCCCATCGGCCGCGACGCTACGGCCCCGACCGGCGTCGCGGCAAGGGCGTGTGGCGCACCGTGGGCGGGCCGTCCGGCCCACCGACGCGGCCGGCCGACCCGCTAGACTCGCTGGCGATGCCCGCCTTCCGCGCCCCCCGGGGCACACGCGACCTCCTGCCGGCCGAGCGGCCGGTCTGGTCCCGCGTCGAGCGCCTGGCGGCCGACCTCGCCGCCCGCTACGGCTACCGCGAGATCGAGACGCCGCTGTTCGAGCAGAGCGCGGTCTTCGAGCGTGGCGTCGGCGAGGTGACCGACATCGTCGAGAAGGAGCTCTTCCGGCTGGCGCCGCGGTCCGAGGAAGCCGAGACCTGGGCGCTCCGACCCGAGGCGACGGCCGGGATCATGCGGGCGTACGTCCAGCACGGCCTCCAGACCTGGCCGCAGCCGGTGAAGCTCACCCTCATCGGCCCGATGTTCCGCTACGACCGGCCGCAGGCCGGCCGCTACCGCCAGTTCCGCCAGTGGGACGTCGAGGCCGTCGGCGACCCGGGGCCCGCGATCGACGCGGAGATCGTCGAGCTCGGCGCGCGCTTCTACGCCGACGCGGGGCTCGGCGACGTGGAGGTCCGCCTCAACTCGATCGGCGATCCGGCGTGCCGTCCGGCCTACCTCGCGCGGCTGGTCGCGTTCTACCGCGACCGGCTCGACCGGCTGCCGCCGCCCGACCTGGCCCGGCTCGACACGAACCCGCTCCGCCTGCTCGACTCGAAGGACCCGGCCATGGCCGCGGTCAACGCGGTCGCGCCTCGGATCACCGACCACCTCTGCGACGCCTGTGCGGCGCACTTCGCCGCCGTGCGGGCGCATCTCGACGCCGTCGGCGTCGCCTACCGCGTCGAGCCGTCGCTCGTCCGCGGCCTCGACTACTACACTCGGACGGCATTCGAGTACTACCGGGTCGGGGCGGAAGGGCAGCAGTCGGCGCTCGGCGGCGGCGGCCGGTACGACGGCCTCGTCGAGCTGCTCGGCGGGCGCCCGACACCCGGCATCGGCTTCGCGATCGGGATCGACCGGGTCGTCCTCGCCCTCGACGAAGCCGGGGTCGCCCCGCCGGCCGACCCGGCGCCGCTCGCGATCGTCGTCGGGGCCGACCCGGCCGACACCGCGACCCGGCTGCGGATCGCCACGGAGCTGCGCGCGGAGGGCCTGGCCGTCGGCGCCGAGCTGTCGTCGCGCAAGCTCGGCCGCCAGCTCGAGGCGGCGGTCCGCGACGGCGCCCGTTATGCGGTCATCGTCGGCGACGAGCTCGCCGACGGGCAGATCCAGCTCCGCGACCTCGGGGCGGCCTCGCAGAAGACGGTCCCGGTCGCCGACCTCGTCCCGCTCCTGCGCCGCAAGGCCGCGGCGGCCGGGCGGTGACCCCGGCTGGTCAGTAGCAGAGGACGCGGTCGGCTTCGAACGTCAGGCGGACGAGGACGTCTGGCGGTCCGAATGCCACCGCGACGTCGCCGGCGGCGTCTGGGCCGATCCCGCGCGCTTTCGCCGACATCCCCGACGCGTGGATCGTCGCGCCGCCGACGAGGAGCGCCGCGAGATGCTCGGCGACGGAACCGGTCCCGACGCCGGCGCCAGCGGCCGCGGTCTCCGGCCGGAGCCAGTCGACCGCGTCGGCCGCGAGGAAGACGTCGACGCCGTGGCCGGCGGCGAGTGCGGTCTTCGCGACGAGCAGGCCGAGCGCGGCACGCGTCGGGTTCTCGGGTCCAGTGACGACGTGAACGAGCAGCCGTCCCATGGCCTCCTCCCTTCGTCGCCGGGTGGTCGCGAGGGGCCCGCGACAGCTGCACCGCAGCGGCATCGCCTACGATACCGGCGCCATGACCGACCAGACGCCCAGCCTCGCCACCCCCTACCGGACCCACACCTGCGGCCAGCTCCGCGGGGCCGACGCCGGCGCCACCGCGCGACTTGCCGGGTGGGTCCATCGCCGCCGCGACTACGGCGGACTCATCTTCGTCGACCTCCGCGACCGCCACGGGCTCACCCAGGTGGTCTTCGACGGGGAGGAGGCGCCAGCGGCGCTCGAGGCGGCCGGCTCGCTCCGGGCGGAGCACGTCATCTCGGTCGAGGGCGTCGTCGCCCGGCGGCTCGAGGGCACCGAGAACCCGCGCCTCGCGACCGGCGAGATCGAGCTCCGGGCGCGGTCGGTCGACGTCCTGACCGAGTCGAAGACCCCGCCCTTCTATATCAACGAGCCCGACGCCCCGGTCGACGAGAGCCTGCGGCTCAAGTACCGCTACCTCGACATCCGGCGCGAGCCGATGCTCCGCCGGCTGCTCCTGCGCTCGAAGCTCGTCGAGGAGATCCGGCGGGTCCACCATGCCCACGGCTTCGTCGAGATCGAGACGCCGATGCTCATCAAGAGCACCCCCGAGGGCGCCCGCGACTTCATCGTCCCTAGCCGGCTCCAGCCCGGCAGCGTCTACGCCCTGCCGCAGAGCCCCCAGCAGCTCAAGCAGCTCCTGATGGTGGCCGGCATCGACCGCTACTTCCAGATCGCCCGCTGCTTCCGCGACGAGGACCTCCGGGGTGACCGCCAGCCCGAGTTCACCCAGCTCGACCTCGAGATGAGCTTCGTCGACGAGGACGCCGTCATGGGCTTCGTCGAAACGATGGCGATCGAGGTCAGCCGGGCGGTCACGCCGGAGCGACCCCTCCAGGCGGTGCCGTTCCCGCGCTTCACCTTCGAGGAGGCGCTCGAGCGGTTCGGGTCGGACAAGCCGGATCTGCGGTTCGGGATGGAGCTCGTCGACCTCGCCCCGGCGCTCGTCGGCACCGACGGCGCGCCCGACAGCGGCTTCGGCGTCTTCGACTCGACCCTCGCCGCGGGCGGCCGGGTCAAGGCGATCGTGGCGCCCGGCATGGCCGGCGTGACGCGCCGCGAGATGGACGAGCTCGTCGAAGCGGCCAAGCGCTTCGGCGCGAAGGGGCTCGTCCACGTCTCGGTCGACGCCGAGGGGCCGCGCTCGCCGATCGCCAAGTTCGTCGGCGACGAGCGGCTCGCCCGGATCGCCTCGCAGGTCGGCGCGGTCGAGGGCGACCTCGTCCTGGTCGTAGCCGACGCCCATGAGACGACCGCCGACGTGCTCGGCCGGCTCCGGGTCATGCTCGGCGAGCGGCTCGGCCTGGCCGACCCCGACGTCCTGGCCTACTGCTGGGTCCACCGCTTCCCGATGTACCAGTGGGACGAGGCGCTCCGCCGCTGGGATGCGACCCACAACCCGTTCAGCGGCGTCGTCCCCGAGGACGAGCCGCTGCTCGTCACCGCGTCGGGCGACCCGACCCGGCCGTCGAAGGCCGACCCGGCCGGCCGGGCCCGGGCGATGCAGTACGACCTCGCCCTCAACGGCTGGGAGCTCGGCGGCGGCTCGGTCCGGATCTGGCGGCGCGACCTGCTCGAGCGGAGCTTCGCCCTCCAGGGCCACACGCTCGAGGGGATGCGCTCGAAGTTCGGGGCCCTCCTCGACGCCTTCGAGTACGGGCCGCCGCCGCACGGTGGGATCGCCCTCGGCATCGATCGCTGGGCGGCCCTCCTCGGCTACCAGACGAACATCCGCGAGGTCATGGCCTTCCCGAAGACCCAGTCCGGCGGCGACCTGATGCTCGAGTCGCCGTCGGAGCCCGACCCGGCCCAGTACGCCGAGCTCGGCCTGCGGTTCGTCGGGGTCGAGAAGCCCGACCGGGGCTGAGCGCCGGCCGGGCCCGGGCGAGCGTGACGAACGCCCCGCAGCCGGGCCGGACCCCGTCGTGATCGGCGCCCTGTCGCGGCGGCCGCGCCTCGCCGCACTGCTCGGCGCGATGTGCATCGCATTCTCGGGCATCTTCTACGTCGCCGCCGACGTGACGCCGTCCACGGCGACCGTCTTCCGCTGCCTGTTCGGCCTGCCGATCCTGGCGGTCGTCGCGGTCCGGGAGCGGGGCCGGTTCGGGCCGCTCCCGCGACGGGCGGTCGCCCTCGCGATCGTCGCCGGGGTCTTCTTCGCCGGCGACCTCACCTCGTGGCATCACTCCGTCGAGGCGGTCGGAGCCGGCCTCGCGACGGTCCTCGCGAACCTCCAGGTCATCGTCGTCGGCCTCGTCGCCTGGCTCCTGTTCGCCGAGCGGCCGTCCCGGGCGACGCTGGTCGGCATCCCGATCGTCCTCGCCGGGGTCGTCCTCATCTCGGGGGTCGTCGGGAGCGGGGCCTACGGGGTCGACCCGTTGCTCGGGGTCGTCTTCGGCCTGCTGGCCGCGGTCTTCTACTCGGGCTATCTGCTCGTCATCCGGCGTGGCGGCAGCGACCTGCGCCGGCCGGCGGGGCCGGTCGCGATCTCGACCGCGTCGACGGCGCTCGTCGCGGTCCTCGCCGGCGCGGTCATCGGCGATCTCGACCCGGCGCCGCCGGCGGCGAGCCTGGCCTGGCTGGCCCTCCTCGGGATCACCTCGCAATCGCTCGGCTACCTGCTGATCTCGTTGTCGCTGCCGCGGCTCCCGGCGGTCATCACCTCGGTCATCCTGATGGCCCAGCCGGTCGCGACGGTCCTGTTGGCGATGGTCCTCCTCGGCGAGCGGCCGTCGCCGTTCCAGCTCGCCGGGGTCGTGCTCGTCGTCGGCGGGATCGCGGTCGCGACGGTGCCCCGCGAGCGGATCCGGGAGGCGTTCGCCCGCCCGGGGCCGGCCGGCGCCGCCTGAGGTCCGATCCCGTCGATCAGGGCGCCTCGGCGATCGCCTCGAGCAGCCCGACGGTCGCCTCGACGATCGCCGCCTGCTGCTGGGCCCGCGTGATCGTCGCGGGCGGGTCGCCGAGCTGCCCCGTGTACCATCCGCAGCCCTCGTGGTTGCCGCCCTCGATCGCCACGAAGGCGGTGCCCGGCGGCAGCTGGGCCCGCGTCTCCGACGAGGTGATCCGCTCGGCGCCGCCGTCGAGCGTGCCGTAGATCGAGATGGCCCCGATCGGCTCGGCCGAGACGTCGCCGTTCGGGTACGCGCCGCATAGCGCGAGGCCGGCATACGCGCCGGGCCGCTCGAGGAGATGGGTCGCCGCGAACGCCCCGCCGAGCGAGTGGCCCCACAGCGCCCAGCGCTCGATGCCGGGCTCGGATGCCCGGACGTCGTCGGCTCGCCCGGTCCCGAGCGGTGCGAAGTTGAGCGGCAGCCGGAGCACGAACGCGGGGTAGCCGGCCTCGGCGAGCGCCTGCGCGGTCGGCGCGTACGCCTCGGCCGAGACCTTCGCGCCGGGGACGAGGATGACGCCGGCGCTCGCGGCGCCCGCCGTCGGACGGTAGGCCAGCCAGTCGCCCTCGTCCTCGAAGGTCACCGTCGGCGTCGAGGCGAGGGCGGCCTCGGCCTCGGGCAGGAGCGGTTGCGGGATCGCCATCCATGTCAGGACCCCGACGATGGCGACGACGAGGACGACGAGCGCGCCGACCAGGACCCGGGGCAGCCAGCGCCGGAGCACCGTCAGGGCCCGGGTGCGAGGTCGGCGTCGCGCGGGTCGTCGTCCGGCAGGTCGACGGCCGCGGCGCCCCACTCGTGGACGTGGTCGGTCATCGGCTCGGCCGGCCCCTCGTACGGCGGCAGGTCCGCCCGCGGGGTGTCGCCGTCGATCGCGGCGCCCGGGTCGCCGAGCGGGAGCGTCCGGCCGCCGGTGGCGAAGATCGCTTCGGCGACGGCCGGGGGCATCCGGTCGGGCGGCTGGCCGCGGAGCGCGGCGAGCCGATCGACCGGGACCAGCAGCGGCCAGCCGGGCTCGTCGCGCCAGGCCGGGCGCAGCACCGTCGACGGATCGACGCCGTTGGCCTCGATGAGCGAGGTGACGGTCTCGGGGCCGACCCAGCACATCCGGGCCGGCCAGAGGAGGGCGGCGCCGACCTCGGCGACGAGGGTGATCGCGGTCTCGATCCCGCGGGTCATCTGGCCGGCAGGCCCGGGCTCGGGCGGTGCCGGCTCGGCGAGGGTGGCCGGCGCGCCGGCGAGCGCCGCGGCGACGGCCCCGTCGGGATCGACGCTCACGACGACGATCGGCATCGCCCCGCCGGCCCAGGCCGCGTCGGCGATCCGGCGGATGCGCGGGACGCCATCGGCGTCGGCGAGCGCCGACTCCGGGGTCGCTGCGAGGATGACGGCGGCGACGGTCATGGTCCGAGTGTAGCGGGCGTCGGTGGGGGAGCGGCATCCGTGGGACAATGCCGCGCCGTGCACACCGCCACCTCAGCTCCGACCGCCGCCGCCGTCCGCGCCGACCGCCGGAACGTCGCGATCGTCGCCCACGTCGACCACGGCAAGACGACGCTCGTCGACGCGATGCTCCGCCAGACCGGGACGTTCCGGGCCAACGAGGCGCTCGTCGACCGGGTCATGGACTCGATGGACCTCGAGCGCGAGAAGGGCATCACGATCCTGGCCAAGCAGACGACGGTCGACCACGGCCCGATCCGGCTCAACATCGTCGACACGCCCGGCCACGCCGATTTCGGCGGCGAGGTGGAGCGGTCGCTCCTGATGGTCGACTCGGTCCTGCTCCTCGTCGACGCCGCCGAGGGCCCGCTGCCGCAGACCCGTTACGTCCTCCACAAGGCGATGGCCCGGCGGCTGCCGGTCGTCGTCGCCCTCAACAAGATCGACCGCGGCGACGCGCGGCCGGCGGAGGTCCTCGACGCGGTCTACGAGCTGTTCATCGACCTCGGCGCCGACGAGCACCAGATCGAGTTCCCGGTCGTCTACACGAACGCCAGGACCGGGACCGCGACCCGCGACCTCGCACGGCCGGGGACCGACCTCCGCCCGCTCCTCGACCTCCTCTGCGAGGTGACGCCGCCGCCGACGTACGTCCCCGGCGCTCCGCTCCAGCTGCTCGTCACGAACCTCTCGGCGAACGACTACGTCGGGCGGATGGCCGTCGGACGGCTCTGGAACGGGACGATCCGGGTCGGCCAGCGGATCGTCGTCGTCCGCGAGGAGGCTGACGACACCGCCGGCGAGGTCGAGCCGGGCCGCGTCCTGACCCTCGCCGGCACGGTCACCGCGCTCCAGACGGCCCACGGGATCGAGCGGGTCGACATCGAGGAGGCCGGCCCGGGCGACATCGTCTCGGTGGCCGGGCTGCCCGAGGTGACGATCGGCGACACGATCACCGACCCGGCCGACCCGCGACCGCTCGCCCGGCTCGACGTCGACGCGCCGACGCTGCGGATGACGTTCGGGGTGAACACCTCGCCGCTCTCGGGCCGCGACGGCCGGCTCCTGACCAGCCGCCAGATCCGGGCCCGCCTCGAGCGCGAGGTCCTCGGCAACGTGTCGATCGAGGTCCGGCCGACCGAGGCGGCCGAGACGTTCGAGGTCCGCGGCCGCGGCGAGCTCCAGCTGGCCGTCCTCATCGAGCAGATGCGGCGCGAGGGCTTCGAGCTGACCGTCTCGCGCCCCGAGGTGCTCCTGCGCGAGGTCGACGGGGCGGTGCACGAGCCGTACGAGCGGATCACCATCGACATCCCGCCCGACTACATCGGCGAGGTCCAGTCGGCGATGGCCGGCCGCAAGGGTCGCCTCGAGCAGATGACGACCGACGCCGACGGGCGGGTCCGGATGGAGTTCGTGCTGCCGGTCCGCGGGCTCATCGGCTATCGCGGCCAGCTCCTGACCGACACCCGCGGGACGGCGCTCCTCCACCAGATCGGCGAGGGCTACGGCCCCTGGGCCGGCGATGTCACCCACCGGACGAGCGGCGTCCTCGTCGCCGACCGGACCGGCACGTCGAACGCCTACGGACTGTTCAACCTCCAGGAGCGGGCGGAGCTGTTCATCGGCGCCGGTGTCGACGTCTACGAGGGGATGATCGTCGGCGAGAACAGCCGGTCGGGCGACATGGACGTCAACCCGACCAAGGAGAAGAAGCTCACCAACATCCGGACCCATGCCCACGACGAGGCGCTCCGGCTGACGCCGCCCCGCCGGATCACCCTCGAGACGGCGCTCGAGTTCATCGCCGATGACGAGCTCGTCGAGGTGACGCCGCGCTCGATCCGGCTCCGGAAGCGGCTCCTCCGCAAGCACGAGCGCGAGCGCGAGCGTGGCCGCGAGCACGACGCCCGTCGAGCGGGCGAGGACTGAGCCGCTGGCCGGTGCCCCGGCGGCCGTACGATAGCGGTCCGATGACGGTCTACCTCGATCACGCCGCGACGACCCCGCTCCGCCCCGAGGCGCTCGAGGCGATGCTGCCGTACCTCACCGAGCATTGGGGCAACCCCTCTTCGCCGCACGCGCTCGGCCGGCGGGCCCGGGCAGGGCTCGACGAGGCGCGCGAGACGATCGCCGCCCGGCTCGGCGCCGGGCCGCGCGAGATCGTCCTGACCGGTGGCGGGACCGAGGCGATCAACCTCGGGATCAAGGGCGCGGCATGGGCCGGCAAGGCCCGAGGCCACCGGATCGTGACGACCGGGGTCGAGCACCACGCGGTCTCGAGCGCCCTCGCCCACCTCGAGAAGTTCGGGTTCGAGGTCGTGACCGTCCCGGTCGACCGATACGGCCGGGTCGACCCCGACGAGGTCGACGCAGCGATCGGCGAGCGAACGATCCTCGTCGCCCTCGGCCTGGCGAACAACGAGGTCGGCACGGTCCAGCCGGTGGCCGCCGTCGCCGAGCGGGCGCACGCCCGGCCCGGGGTCCTCGTCTTCGTCGACGCGGTCCAGGCGGCGGCCTGGCTCGACGTCGACGTCGACGCGCTCGGCGCCGACCTCCTCGCGATCGGGGCCCACAAGTTCGAGGGCCCCAAGGGCGCCGGCGCGCTCTATCTCCGGCAGGGCACGCACATCCTCGCCCAGACCCACGGCGGGAGCCAGGAGCGCTACCGGCGGGCCGGCACCGAGAACGTCGCGGGCGCCGTCGGGATGGCGGTCGCCTTCGACCTCGCCGCGCGGGAGCGGCCGACCGTCGTCCCCGCGGTCCGGGCCAGGCGCGACCGCCTCCGCGAGGCCGTCCTCGGCATCGATGGCGTCGAGCCGACCGGGCACCCGGTCGACCGGCTGCCGAACCACTGCTCGGTCGTCGCCCGGGGGGCCGACGGCGCGACGGTCGTCCACGCGCTCGACCTCGCCGGGATCGCGATCTCGACCGGCTCGGCCTGCGCGAGCGGATCGACCGAGCCGAGCCACGTCCTCGCCGCGATCGGCTACCCCGACGACGAAGCACGCGGCGCCCTCCGCCTCACGCTCGGCCGGACGACGAGCGATGCGGACGTCGAGGCGGCCGTCGCTGCCGTCCCTCGCGCGGTCGCCGGGATCCGCGCCGCCGCGATCGCACTCGTCGCCGGACCCGACGGCCCAGAGCCCGGTCGCGCCGACCCCGAGCTGGCCGACCCCGAGCTGGCCGACCAGGACGCGCCGGGCGTCACTCGATGAGGGCCGACCGGTGAGCCGCGTCCTCGTCGCGATGTCGGGCGGCGTCGACTCCTCGGTCGCCGCCGCGCTCGTTCGCGACGGTGGGCACGAGGTCGTCGGGGTCTGGATGCGGCTGCACGACGGCGCCGACGCCTACTCGGAGACGAACCGGTCGTGCTGCACGCTCGACGCGGCCGACGACGCCCGCCGCGTGGCGAGCCAGCTCGACATCCCGTTCTACGTGATGAACCTCGAGCGTGAGTTCGAGGCCGGGGTCGTCCGGCCGTTCCTCGACGCGTACGTCGGCGGCTCGACGCCGAGCCCGTGCGTCGACTGCAACACCTACGTCAAGTTCGGCGCGCTCCTCGGCCTGGCCCGGCTCGCCTACGGCTGCGACGCGGTCGCGACCGGCCACTACGCCCGGACCGTGCCGGGACCCGACGGCCGCGTCCGGCTCGCCCGCGCCCGCGACGAGGCGAAGGACCAGACGTACTTCCTGTACGGGCTGCGCCAGGACCAGCTCGCCCGGGCCAGGTTCCCCCTCGGCGAGCTGACGAAGCCCGAGGTCCGCGACCTCGCCCGCTCGCTCGGCCTCGCCACGGCCGACAAGCCCGAGTCGCAGGAGGTCTGCTTCGTCCGCGGCGGCGACTACCGCGAGACGCTTCGGGAGCGCATGGGCTGGACGCCCGTGCCGGGGCCGATCGTCGACGCCGACGGCCGTCGCGTCGGGGAGCATGCCGGGACGGCCGCCTACACCGTCGGCCAGCGCAGCGGGCTCGGCGTGGCGCTCGGCGAGCCGCGCTACGTCGCCGCGATCGACGCGCCGGCCAACCTCGTCCGGATCGGCCGCCGGGCGGACCTCGAGACCCGGCGCTTCGCGATCGAGGACGTCTCGTTCGTCGCCGACACGCCACCTGCGGCGGATGGGTTCGAGGCGACGGTCCGGATCCGCCACCGCGCGCCACTCGTCGAGGCGGTCGTCCGACCGGCGACGGCCCGGGAGCCGGCCCGGGGCGGGCGATGGGTCGTCGAGACGGCCGAGCCGGTCTGGGCCGCGGCCCCGGGCCAGGCCTGTGTCCTCTACGCCGGCGACGAGTGCCTCGGCGGCGGCCGGATCGCGGCGTGATCGACCCCGCGATCCTCCTGTCGGTGCTCGTCGGGCTCTTCTGGGCCGCCGGCTACGTCCTGGTGCGGGGCACGGCGGGTGGGCGGCTGCCGATCGTCCTGGTGGCCTCGATCCTCGGCGCCTGGGCCGGCGACGCGCTCGCCGGCCGGCTCGGCGTCGAGCTCGGCAGCATCGGGGAGTACAGCCTGATCGGCGCATCGATGGGCAGCCTCGCCGGCGTGGCGATCGTCGCCCTGCTGGCGCTGCTGGGGCCGACCCGAGGCGGCGCATCGTGAGCGATCGGTCGCCCGTCGACGAGCTGGCCGACGTGTTCGACGACCCGGCTGCCCGGGCGACCTTCGGGCGCGGGATCGTCCTCGGGGCGCTCGTCGGAGCCGCGCTCGTCGGCTCGCTGCTCCGGGTCCGGTCGGGCCGGCGCCGGCCGCGACCTCGGCCCGTGGCGAGGATCGAGGCCGCCCCGAGCGAGGGGGCCGCGGAGCCTATCCGAGCACCATCCATCCGACCTTCAGGTCCGAGCTGACGGCACTCGAGACGCGGATCGTGAACCGATCGTTCGCCAGGTCCACCGTGTACCAGAGGCTCCGGCCGCCGAGGTTGCCGCGCGGCGTGAGCAGCACGAACGAGGCGCTCGTCAGGTCGACGTCGACGGGGACGAGGACCGAGGCCGTGGCAGCCTTGATCGTGGCGACGCCCGAGGCCTTGTCGAAGCGGATCCGGCCGGCGCTGCGGATCGCGTAGCCGGTCGTGGCCTCGGCCGACACGCCGACGCCGCTCGTGGCGTAGCCGCGGACGCCGAGGCCGCTGGTCGCCTGGCCGAAGACTCCCCGACCGACCGTGCTCCGCCCGTGCACTCCCCGGCTGTCCGAGTCTTGGATCGCGTACCCGTACAGCCCGGTCTTGGGCGGGACGGCCGGCAGCGGCCAGGTCTTGCCGCTGAATCCGAGCACCGCCGTCGACTCACCGGTCGAGCGGGCATAGATGGCCGCGTTGGCCGTCGCGCCGCTCTCGGCGGCCACGGCAGAGTGGGTGAGGCTCGAGGCGAGGACGCCGTAGTCGGACTCGCTGTAGCCGCCGACGCCGTAGCGCCACTTGCTGCTGCCCCAGATACCGTGACCGTCGACCGAGTCGACCCACATCGCCGGCCCGGAGTCGGTCGTCGTCCGGATCGTGGTCGTCGTGGTGGCGTTGTTCGTCGCCCCGAGGACGACGTCGCCGTCGGTGCCGGCGAAGGCCGGCGCCGGGCGTCCGAGCGCGGACGCCACGAACGTCGCGAGTCCGGCAAGGCCGCCGGCTAGGAGCGCTCGGCGCGTCCGCGGTGCGGTCGTGTCGATGGCCATGACGCGTTCCCTCCAGTCTCGGTTGCGGTGGGACGCGCGCCGCGCCGGATACCCTGAGCTGCGATAGGCGGAGCGTCGTCGGAGGACGCCCGCCTGCACAAGTGCCGATGGGCAGCAGGTTCCGCCGATCATCGCGGCGCATCGGGTGGGTGACGCCCCGGGCGGGCGGTGGCTGGTCGAGTGTCGCGTTCGCCGGCGAGTGGCCGCGCCGGGTCCCACCGGCCCGCCCGACCGGCAGGCTCCGGTACCATTGCCGCCGATGCCGAACCCCGCGCTCCGCCACGACCCGCGGATCGTCGCGCTGCCCGCCGACGAGATCCGCCGCCGCTTCGTCGAGTTCTTCGCCGAGCGCGGCCACGAGGTCGTCCCGAGCGCCAGCCTCGTCCCGGCCGGCGACCAGACGCTGCTGTTCACGAACTCGGGGATGGTCCAGTTCAAGGACGCCCTGACCGGCGCCGAGAAGCGGAGCTACGTCCGGGCGGTCGACTACCAGCGCTGCCTCCGCGTCGCTGGCAAGCACAACGACTTCGAGGAGGTCGGCCGCACGCCGCGCCACCACACCCTCTTCGAGATGCTCGGCAACTGGAGCTTCGGTGACTACTTCAAGCGCGAGGCGATCCACTGGGCCTGGGAGTTCCTGACCCGCGACCTCGGCATCCCCGCGGACCGGCTCGCCGCGACGACGTACTCGACCGACGACCTCGCCTACGGGGTGTGGCGCGATGAGATCGGCCTGCCGCTCGAGCGGATCGCCCGCTGGGGCGACTTCTCGAAGGGCGACGAGAAGAACTTCTGGCGGATGGCCGACACGGGCCCCTGCGGCCCGTGCTCGGAGATCCACTTCGACCGCGGCGCCGAGTTCTCGGAGGGCGAGCACTGCACGCCGGACCACTCCGAGACCTGTCCGCGCTGGCTCGAGATCTGGAACCTCGTCTTCATGGAGTTCGAGCTCCATCTCGACCGCAGCCTGACTCCGCTGCCGGCGCCCGGCGTCGACACCGGGATGGGCCTCGAGCGCCTGGCGAGCGTCCTCCAGCAGGTCCCGAGCAACTACGACACCGACCTGTTCGTCCCGATCCATGCCCGGATGCGCGAGCTCCTCGGCCACGACCCCGACGGCTTCGAGGCCGAGCGGTTCAGCTACCAGGTGATCGCCGACCACAGCCGGGCCGTGACGTTCCTCATCGGCGACGGCGTGCTCCCGTCGAACGAGGGTCGCGGCTACGTCCTGCGGCGGATCCTCCGGCGGGCCGTCCGCCACGGCCGGCTCCTCGGCCGGCGCGAGCCGTTCCTCCACGAGACCGCCGCGGTCGTCATCGACCTGATGGCCGGCGCCTTCCCGCACCTCGCCGAGCGTCGCTCCGAGATCCTCGGGGCGATCGTCCGCGAGGAGCAGCAGTTCGCCCGGACCCTCGACGCCGGCACCGAGCAGCTCGAGGAGGCGCTCATCCCGCTCACTTCCGCGGACCGTGAGGTCGGCCGCCGCGAGGAGACGTTGCCCGACGCCGCGCCGGTGCTCCCGGGTGCGGTCGCCTTCCGGCTCCACGACACCTACGGCTTCCCGGTCGACCTGACCATCGAGCTCGCGGCCGAGTACGGCGTCCGCGTCGACCGGCCGGGCTTCGACGCCGCGCTCGCCGAGCAGCGCGAGCGGAGCCGCTCGGGCAGGAAGGCCGAGCTCGCCAGGCATGCCGAGCTGAGCCAGGTCTACGCCGGCATCCAGGCCCGAGTCGGCGACACCGCGTTCCTCGGCTACGAGACGACGACGGCGGACGGCACGATCCTCGCGATCGTCCGCGACGGCGTCCTCTACCAGGACCTCGAGGCGGTGCCCGAGGTCGAGCTTCGCGAGCCGGCCGGCGCCGAGGCCGAGATCGTCCTCGACCGGACGCCGTTCTACGCCGAGGGTGGCGGCCAGGTCGGCGACCGCGGTGAGCTCCGCCTCGACGGCGCGCACGGCCAGCTCGCCTTCACGGTCCTCGACACCCAGAGGCCGGTCGGCGGTCTCACCGTCCATCGGGGCCTGCTCCACGGCCGGCTCCATGTCGGCCAGACGGTCACCGCGGTCGTCGACGCGGACCGCCGGGCCCGGACGATGCGGAACCACACCGGCACCCACGTCCTCCACCGGGCGCTCCGGAACGTCGTCGGCGACTCGGCCCGCCAGGCGGGTTCGCTCGTCCACCCGGACTACCTGCGCTTCGATTACCCGCTCGACCGCGCCCTGACCGACGATGAGAAGGCGGCGATCGAGACCGAGGCCCGCCGGGTCATCCGCGAGGACCGCCCGGTGAGCATCGCCTACATGTCGATGCGCGAGGCGATCGACGCCGGCGCCGACGCCTTCTTCGACGAGAAGTACGGCGAGACCGTCCGGACAATCCGGGTCGAGGGCTACAGCCACGAGCTCTGCGGCGGGACGCATTGCCGGGCGACCGGCCAGATCGGCGGCTTCTTCATCACCGGCGAGCGGAGCATCGGCTCGGGGATGCGGCGGATCGAGGCCGTGACGGGCGAGGCCGCCGAGGCGCTCGTCGCGGAGCGGTTCGCCCGGCTCGAGCGCGTGGCGGCGCTCGTCGGGGCGACCTCGATCGACGCGGTCGAGGAGCGGGTGGCGGCCCTCCAGGCCGAGCTTCGCGAGACGAAGCGCCGCCTGCGGGAGGGCGGGGGAGCGGCGCTCCCCAGGCCCGCCGACCTCGCGGCGGGGGCGACCGAGGTCGCACCCGGCGTCCGGCTCGTCGCGGCGGCGGCGCCGTACGAGTCGATCGAGGCGCTCAAGGGCGCGGCGAAGGACCTCCGCGGCGTCCTCGGCAGCGGTGTCATCGCCCTCGCCCTCGAGGCCGACGAGCCGGGGCTCTTCGTGACCGTCAGCGACGACCTCGTCGCCCGGGGCGTGTCGGCCGGCGACCTCGTCCGGCGGGCGATCGTCGAGATCGGCGGGCGTGGCGGTGGCCGCCCCGAGATGGCCCAGGGCAAGGGCGGCCGCCGCAACGGGATCCCGGCGGCGCTGGCCGCGATCGAGGACGCCCTGCGGACGGTCGGGGCGGAGGCCTAGATGGCGTTCTGGCGGCGGATCTGGGGGCGCGAGTCGGGCGACGAGCTGACTGCCTGCACGGCGCTCGACGTCGGCACCGAGTTCGCCAAGGCGCTCGTCTTCGAGATCGACGCCGGTGGCCACGGCACGGTCCGCGGCGTCGGGCGGAAGCGCCAGGGCCTCGCCCACATGCAGTCGGGGACCGTGGCCGACATCGCCGCCGTCGTCGATAACTGCGCCGTCGCGCTCCAGGAAGCCGAGGAGATGGCCGGCTTCCGGCCGACCCAGGTCGTCATCGGCATCGCCGGCGAGCTCGTCAAGGGCTTCACGACGACCCATACCCAGGAGCGCAAGCGACCCGACCAGCCGATCGCCGACCAGGAGCTCCAGAAGCTGATCGACGGGGTCCAGCGGGAAGCGCTCCGCGAGGCGGAGCGGTCGATCACCTGGGAGACGGGCCTGCCGCAGGTCGATGTCCGGCTCGTCCACGCGGCGATCACCGGCGCCTCGATCGACGGCTACCCGCTGACCAACCCGGCCGGGTTCCAGGGCCGCCACGTCCAGATCAGCATCTTCAACGCGTTCGCTCCGCTCGTCCATCTCGGCGCGCTCCAGACGGTCGCCGCCCAGCTCGACCTCGAGCTGCTCGAGATCGTCGCCGAGCCATACGCCGTCGCCCGGGTCCTCGGGGCCGAGCAGGTCCGGCAGGCCGGCGCGGTCTTCATCGACATCGGCGGCGGCACGACCGACGTCGCCCTCGTCCGCCAGGGCGGGATCGAGGGGACCCGGATGTTCGCCCTCGGCGGTCGGGCGTTCACGAAGTCGATCGCCGACCGGCTCGACCTGCCGTTCCCGCGCGCCGAGGCCCTCAAGGTCGACTACGCCCGCGGGCTCCCGGTCGAGGACCGCGAGGCGGTCGCCCGGATCGTCGCCGACGACATCGACGTGTGGGCCGCCGGCGTCGAGCTGGTGACCGAGGAGCTATCCGGCGGCGACCTCCTGCCGGGCCGCGTCTATCTCTGTGGCGGCGGATCGCGGCTGCCCGAGATCGCGGCCTGTCTCGAGGACGTGCGGTTCTGGAAGCGGCTGCCGTTCGCGCGCCGGCCCGAGGTGACGGTGATGGCGCCCGACCAGGTGACCTCGATCACCGACGCCACCCAGCTGCTCGTCGATCAGCAGGACGTCACGCCGCTCGGACTCGCCTACCAGGCCATCGAGATGCAGGGCGACGACGGGGCCCTCGACCAGGCGCTCCGCAAGGTCCTGCGGGCGATGAAGATCTGAGCCGCCGATGCCTGGATCCGTGACCACGATCTTCCTCGACGTCGACGACGAGATCACCTCGGCCGCGGCTCGCGTCCGCGGCGCGGTCGAGACGCGCGTCGTCCTCGTCGTGCCGCCCGGATCGCGCATCGCGACGTCGCGGATGAACTTCCGCCTCCTCGCCCGCGACGCCGCCGTCAATGGCCGGCGGCTCGCCGTCGTGACCCCGGACACGGCCTCGCGCTCGCTCGCCGCCGCCGCGGGCCTCGAGTCGTTCGCGACGGTCGGAGAGGCCGAGGCGGCCCTCGGCGCCACGCCGGGCCCCGGTCCAGAGGCCGGCATCGGCGGTGTCGCCGCGGCCGCCGGTGGCGCCGCAGCCGTCGTGGCCGGACCCGGGTCGGCCGTCGGATCGCTGACCACGGGCCCCGGAACCGCCGGGGCGAGGCCCGCCCCGGCGTCGCCTACCTCGCCGCCCCCCACGTCCGAGGACCTGCGTCCCCGCTCGGCGAGCGCCGCCGGCGCGGCCGCACCGACCCCCGGCCCGACGACCCGGCGCAGCGGCCGGGCCGGCCGCGGGATCCTCCTGAGCCTCCTCGTGCTCCTCCTCGCGGCCGTCGGCGTCGGCGCGGTCATCGCCTGGCTCTACCTGCCCTCGGCGTCGGTCGTCCTCACGCCGCGGGTCGAGCCGCTGGGGCCGATCGAGGTCACCGTCACCGCCGACCCCGAAGCGACCGAGGTCGACGCGGCCGCCGGCGTCGTCCCGGCCGTCGTCGTCTCGATCGACGTGGAGGCGTCCGGGACGTTCGAGGCGACCGGGCAGCGGGTCGAGGAGACGAAGGCGACCGGCACGGTCCGGTGGACGAACTGCGATCCGACCGAGGCGTACACGATCGCCGCCGGCGCGGTCGTCCGGACGGCGTCCGGCGTCACATTCGCCACGACCGACGGCGTCTTCCTCCCCGTGGCCATCCTCGAAGGGACCCAGCTCGCCTGCCAGAGCCGTGACGTCGGCGTCGTCGCCGTGCAGGCCGGTCCGTCCGGCAACGTCGCGGCCGGGACGATCACCGTCGTCCCGCCGAGCCTCAACCGGGTGGTCGTCCGCGTCACCAACCGCGAGGCGACGACCGGCGGCACCCGGGAGACGTTCCCGCGGGTCACCCAGGCCGACGTCGACGCCGCCATGAAGGCCCTCGACGAGCAGCTGGCGGCCGCCTTCGCCGCCGAGCTCGAGGACCCCGACGCCGTCGCCGCCGACCTGACCGTCTTCCCCGAGACCGGCGTCCTCGGCGAACCGACGTACGACCCCGACCCGGCCGGCCTCGTCGGCCAGGAGGTCACGACCTTCACCCTGTCCGCCAGCGCGACCGGCACGGCGACCG
Organism: uncultured Anaerolineaceae bacterium; assembly: GCA_964483405.1. Classification (GTDB taxonomy): domain Bacteria; phylum Chloroflexota; class Limnocylindria; order Limnocylindrales; family CSP1-4; genus CAZABC01. The sequence goes on along the minus strand of CAZABC010000001.1, from coordinate 206,099 downwards.
CGGTCGACGAGGCGTCGCTCGGCCAGGTCGCCGAAGACCGCCTCCGGACGAGCGTGGAGCCGGGTTACGCGCTCGTCGCCGACTCGATCGAGACCTCGGTCGGGACGCCGACCGTGGTCGGCCAGACGATCGTCTTCCCGACCTCGGCATCCGGCCTCCAGGTCCGGATCGTGGACGCCGCCGAACTCGAGGCGCAGATCCTCGGCAAGACCGAGGACGAGACACGGGCCATCCTCGAGCCCTACGGCGCGGTCGACATCACGCTGTGGCCCGACTGGGTCACGACGATCCCGACCTTCGATGCCCGCGTCGACTTCGTCGTCGAGGAGACGGTCGTCCCCGAGGCCAGCCCCGGCGCCTCGCTGTCGCCGGGTGAGCCGTCGGCGCGCCCCTCGGAGAGCCCGTCCTCGTGACCCGCATCCTCGGGCTCGACCTCGGGCAGCGCCGGATCGGCGTCGCGGTGGCGGACCTCGACGGCGGTCGGGCGATGCCGCTGACGACGCTCCGCCGGGCGACCGATCCCGCGGTCGACGCGGCGGCCATCGTGCGCCTGGCGGACGAGCACGACGCCGAGGTGCTCGTCGTCGGGCTGCCGCTCGACATGGGCGGTGGCGAGGGCGAGCAGGCGCGGCTCACCCGCGACTGGGTGTCGGCGGCGCTCGTCCCGACGTCGCTCCGGGTCACCTTCCGCGACGAGCGGCTGACGAGCCATCTTGCCGAGCAGCGTGTCGGGCCGATGCCGCGCGGTCGGTCCGGCGGGCCGCCGACGGCGACCCAGCGCGAGGCCTACCGGGCCCGGATCGACCGCGAGGCGGCCGCGATCATCCTCCAGGACGAGCTCGACGCGCGACGCGCGGCGGCGACGGGCGGGCGAGCATGAGCGTGCGTGGCGGGAACGGCCCGCGCGACGAGCGATCGCAGGCCCATCCGCTCAGGCCCGGCGAGCCGTCGACCCATCGCCCGGTCACTCCGCCGCCGTCGAGGCCTCCGACATCGGCCGAGCGGCCGGCGTCGGGCAGGCGCGTCGCGTCGGCCAGACCCGCGGTGGCTGGCAAGCCCGCCTACCCCGCACCGCAGCGCCCCGACCGGGCCCAGACGTTGCCGCGGCCGCCCCGCCGGCGGTCCGATCCGCACGACGGGCACGGCCTGCTCCGGTTCGGCATCTTCGTCGGCGTCCTCGCGGTGCTCGTCGGCGTCCTCTCGCTCACCGTGTTCCGGCCGCTCGCGTCCGCGGCGGTCGCGAGCTGGGCGATGGACAACCCGGCGACCTGGCGGCTGCCGCTCGTCGGCGACTTCGTCGCGGAGCAGCTCGCCGACGATCTCGTGACGCCGGCGAGCGACGATCCATCCGAGGTCGCGTTCGAGGTCCTGTCGGGCGACACGGTCGCGGCGGTCGGCGATCGCCTCGCCGCGGCCGATCTCCTCTCGTCGCGGCCGGCGTTCGAGTTCGCGGCGATGGAGGACGGCCTGGCCGAGAAGCTGACCGCGGGCACGTTCACCCTCCGCCGTGACATGACGCCGACGGAGGTCGTCAACGGGCTGGTCGAGAACCGGGTCGTCATGGTCACCACCAAGGTGACGTTCCGTGAGGGCCTCCGGCTCGAGCAGATGACGGCGAAGCTGCAGATCACCGACTCGAAGGTGGACCCGCGCGAGTTCTACGACATCGCGACCAGGCCCCCGGCGGCGCTCCTTGCCGACTTCCCCTGGCTCGAGCTGCCCGAGGGCGCGACCCTCGAGGGCTTCCTCTACCCCGCGACGTACACGCTGCGAGTGGACGACGAGGACCCGACGACGGCCGACGACCTGATCCGGATGCTCCTCCAGGAGTTCTACGACGAGGTCGGGCCGGCGCGGATGGAGGTCCCGGCGGAGCGCGAGCTCAGCTTCTACGAGGTCCTGACCCTCGCGTCGGTCGTCGAGGCCGAGGCGAAGCTCGACGAGGAGCGGCCGCTCATCGCCGGCGTCTACGAGAACCGGCGGACGACCCGTCCGTTCATCTTCAACGCCGATCCGACGGTCATCTACGCGGTCGACACGATGCAGCTGCGCGACCTCGAGTTCGAGCGCTGGAAGGAGTTCTCGTTCTGGAACCCGCCGGGCGGTGCCCTCGGGGACATCGCGGTCAGCGAAGACCTCCAGCAGTACCAGAGCTACCAGGTCCGCGGCATGCCGCCCGCGCCGATCCTCTCGCCCACGGCCAAGTCGATCGATGCGGCGCTCGCGCCCGACACCGAGGCCGGCTACTTCTACTTCGTCCTCATCCCGGACTCGGGCGGCAAGCACGCCTTCGCGAAGACGTTCGCCGAGCACAACGCGAACCTCCGCAAGTACGGCTACCTGTAGGCTGGCGTCGTCTCGGGCCAGAGGGCCGCGCGGCGGACCCCGGTCGGCGATGATTGGCCGATGAGCCGCCGACCGCACTGGCCCGACCCGGCCGACCTCGGGTCCCCGCCCACCGCCGCCGACCACGCCCGCTGGGTCGAGGCCGATCGGGCCGCCCGCCCGGCCCGGCTCGACCGGGTGCGGAGCCGGCTGGCCACCTCGGGCATGGACGCGTACTTCGGGGTCAGGCCGGACCACGCCCGCTACCTGACCGGCTTCGCGCTCGGGAACGGCGAGGAGAAGGTGGCCGGCGTCTCGGGCCAGTTCCTCGTCGGTTCGGAGGCGGTCGTCCTCTTCGCCGACAGCCGATACGCGGTCCAGGCCGCCCGGGAGGCGCCCGACGCGCGGATCGAGCCGGTCTATGGCGACCTGCCGGAACGGTGGCCGGAGCTCCTCGCCTCGATCGGGGCTCGGCGGGTCGCGGTCGAGGCCGAGGCGCTGGCGCACGCCACCTGGGAGCGGCTCGCCGCCGCGGCCCCCGGGGCCGAGCTCGTCGCGGTCGACGGCTGGCTCGAGGCCGACCGGGCGGTCAAGGAGCCGGCCGAGGTCGAGCGGATCGCCGCCGCGTGCGGCGTCGCCGACCGGGCGCTGGCGACCATCCTGCCGGCCATCGAGACCGGAGCCATCGAACGGGACCTCGCCCTCCGGCTCGAGTGGGCGATGCGGACCGCCGGCGCCGAGGCGCTCGCCTTCGACGTGGCCTGCCTCGCGGGCCCCGAGGCCGCGTTGCCGCACGGCTCGCCGGGTGACCGGCCGGTGCTCGACGGCGCGGTGCTGCTGTTCGACTTCGGGGCCCAGGTCGCCGGCTACCGGAGCGACATGACCCGGACCCTCTTCGTCGGCGAGCCGACGGCCCGCGACCTCGAGGTCTACGAGCTCGTGGCGGCCGCGCAACGGGCGGCCATCGGGGCGCTCGAGGCGGCCGTGGCGAGCTTCGCGACGTCCGGCGGCCCGCTCCCGAGCGGCAAGGCGATCGATGCCGTCGCGCGCGACGTCATCGAGGCCGCCGGCCACGGCGAGCGGTTCGGCCACGGGACCGGCCACGGGATCGGCCTCGCGACCCACGAGCGGCCGTCGCTCGGTCGCCGGGCATCGGACGACCCACTGCCGAGCCCGACCGTCTTCTCGGTCGAGCCGGGCGTCTATCTCGAGGGCGAGACCGGCGTCAGGATCGAGGACCTCGTCCACCTCGACGCGTCTTCCGGGATCGTCGAGCGCCTGACCCGCTTCCCGCGGGACGTCATCGTCGTCGGCTGACGCGTCGGGCCGCCGAACGGTCACCGGACCGGCCGCCGGACCGGCCTCTGGTACGATCGGCGCCGTCCACCGACCGCATCGCGGGGACCGGCATGCCCGCCGGCCCGACCGCAGGGGAGCCCTTCCGAGACATGATCTCCACCGGTGAGCTGCGCAAGGGCGTCGTCATCGAGCTCGACGGCGACCTCTGGCAGATCCTCGACTACCACCACATCAAGATGGGGCGGGGCTCGGCCCAGGTCCGGATCAAGCTCAAGAACGTCAAGAAGGGCTCGATCGTCGAGAGGAGCTTCCAGGCCGGCGACCGCTGGCCGCGGGCCCAGCTCGACCGCCGCCCGGTCCAGTTCCTGTACCGCGACGGCGACGAGCTCCACTTCATGGACACCGACACGTACGACCAGTTCGTCCTGACCGCCGAGCAGCTCGACGACGTCGTCAACTACCTCAAGGACGGGATGACCCTGGATCGGACGACGTACCAGGGCGAGACGCTCGGGGTCGAGCTGCCGATCACCGTCGATCTCCTGGTCGCCCAGACCGAGCCGGGCTTCGCCGGCGACACCGCGCAGGGCGCCCGCAAGGGCGCGACGCTCGAGACGGGGCTCGTCGTGTCGGTGCCGCTCTTCGTCAACGAGGGCGACACGATCCGGGTCGACACCCGCTCGGGCGAGTACCTGACCCGGGTCTGAGCGCGACGACCGGCCGGCGAGGCGTGTCGTGAGCGAGCGCGAGCCGCCGCTCTGGAGCCTGCCGGGCTGGGACGCCGTCGACGACGACGCGGCAGCCGCCCCGGTCCGGTCCTCGCCGGCATCGCAGCCGCCGGGCACCTTCGGCCTCCGGATCCGCACGGTCAGCGAGGTCACCCGGACGATCAAGGGCGTCGTCACCGCCGACGAGCGCCTCCGCGACGTCTGGGTCGAGGGCGAGGTCGGCCGGGTGACGGTCAGCTCGGCCGGCCACGCCTACTTCGCCCTCAAGGACGAGCGCAACCAGCTCGGCTGCGTCTGGTTCCGAGACGATCGGCTCCGGGCGGCCGTCGAGGCCCGGACCGGGCTGCGGGTCGTCGTCCACGGGCGGATCGACCTGTACGAGCCGACCGGGGCGCTGCAGCTCTACGTGGAGTCGCTCCAGCCGGCCGGGTTCGGCGACCTCGCCCTCCGGCTGGAGGCGCTCAAGGCGCAGCTCGCCCGCGATGGCCTGTTCGCGACCGAGCGGAAGCGCCGGCTGCCGGATCGGCCGGCGGCCATCGCCGTCGTGACCAGCCCGTCGGCGGCCGTCTGGCACGACATCCGGACCGTCCTCGCGCGTCGCTGGCCGCTGGCGACGGTGGTCCTCGCCCCGTGCCTGGTCCAGGGCGACGGGGCTGCCGCGAGCGTCGCCGGTGCGCTCGCCCGGGTCGCCCGGCTGGCGGCCGACGGGGGCCCCGATGCGCCGGCGGTCACGATCGTCGCCCGCGGCGGCGGCTCGCTCGAGGATCTCTGGTCGTTCAACGACGAGGCGGTCGTCCGGGCGATCGTGGCCCACCCGGTCCCGGTCGTATCCGGGATCGGGCACGAGGTCGACACGACCCTGGCTGACTTCGCGGCGGACGTCCGGGCGCCGACCCCGTCGGCCGCAGCCGAGCTCACCGTGCCCGACCGGGTCGAGTTCGCGGCGGCGATCCGGGCGCGCCGGGCGCGACTCGACGCGCTCGTCGGTGCGCAGCTGGCGGCCGCGGCCGCCGACGTCGCGACCGAGCGCCGTGCGCTCGACCGGCTCGATCCGCGCGCCCGCATCGTCGCCGATCGCGAGACGGTGGGTCGCCTCCTCGACCGAGCGACCCGGGCGGCCACCGGGCGGGTCGATGCTGCGCGGCTCGCCGGCGAGCGCCTCGGGGGCCGGTTCGCGCCGCTCCTGCCCGACCGGCTGGCCGCGGCTCGGTCGGCGCTCGCGGCGGGCTCCGCCGCGCTCGGTGTCCTTGGCCCGCAGGGCACGCTCGAGCGGGGCTATGCGATCGTCCGCCGCGCCGACGACCGCCGGATCGTCCGGTCGCCCGACGAGGCCGTCGCGGGGACCCGGCTCCGGCTGACCGTCGCCCATGGCGAGCTGGCCGCCGAGAGCCTCGGGGCGGCCGGCGACGAGAGCCGCTGATGGATGGCACGGTCGCGGTCGTCGGCCTGCTGGCGCTGGCGGTGCTCGTCGGGATCGGCGGCGTGTGGCTCGGTATGCTGGTCGCGCCGCGCGTCGACCGCCGGGTGAGCCGCGACGACGAGGAGGAACCGCAGCCGTGACCGATCAGCCAGCCGCCGCCCCCGGGCCGACGGCGGCGACCGAGTCGTCCGCACCCGTGCCGCCCGGCCGCGGCGACGCGTCGATCGAGGCGCTCGGGTTCGACGCCGCGCTCGCGGAGTTCCAGCGGGTCGTCGCGACGCTCGAGGCCGGCGGGCAGCCGCTCGAGGAGGCGCTCGCGCTCTACGAGCGGGGTGTCGCCCTCCAGGCGCACCTCGATCGCCTCCTCGGTGACGCCGAGTTCCGCATCCGGCGGCTCGTCGAGCGAGCAGGTGGGCGGGTCGAGACGGTCGAGCATCGCGACGACGCCGAGGACCGGGCGGGGTAGACTCGGGACGGGTCCATCCGTCGCCCGGGGCCGTGCGAACCCATCACCGTCGGGTCGTCCCGCGCGTCTACCCCGGCGACCGAGCCAGCCGTACAGGAGCCTCCCGCGTGCCGATCCTGCCGACCCTCCAGGGCCCCGCCGACCTGCGGGGGATGAACGACGAGCAGCTCGCGGAGCTGGCCCAGGAGCTGCGCGACACCATCATCGCGACCGTCGCCAAGACGGGCGGTCATCTCGGGTCTTCGCTCGGCGTCGTCGAGGTCACGCTCGCCCTTCACCGGCTCCTCGAGTCTCCCTACGACAAGATCGTCTGGGACACCGGTCACCAGGCGTACGCCCACAAGCTCCTCACCGGCCGGTACGAGCGGTTCGGCACCCTCCGCCAGATCGGCGGCGTCGGCGGGTTCCCGCGGCGCTCCGAATCCGAGCACGACGTCTTCGATGGCGGGCACGCCGGGACCGGCCTGTCGATCGCCCAGGGCCTCGCGACCGCGCGCGACATCCGCCACGGTCTCGAGCGGATCGCCGTCGTCGTCGGCGACGCGGCGCTCATCAGCGGCCTCTCGCTCGAGGCGCTGAACGATATCGGCCAGCGCCGGACGCAGCTGCTGATCGTCCTGAACGACAACGAGATGTCGATCAGCCCGTCGGTCGGCGCGATGAGCCACTACCTCTCGGAGATCAAGCTCTCGCCGGCCTGGCGCCAGACCAAGACCGCCTATGACCGGGGCCTGGGCAAGGTGCCGATCGTCGGCAAGACCGCCGTCGAGCTGTCGCAGCGCTTCCGCCAGTCGGTCGTCAGCTTCGCCCAGCCGGGCCAGCTCTTCGAGGACCTCGGGATCACCTACATCGGCGTCGTCCCGGGCCACGACCTGCGGACCCTGCTCCACGACTTCCGCGCCGCGCTGGAGCTGAAGGGCCCGGTCATCGTCCACGTCCGGACCCAGAAGGGGAAGGGCTACGAGCCCGCCGAGGCCGACCAGGTCTCGTTCCACGGGGCCGCCCTCCCGCCGATGACCGGCGTGCCCGCGGCCGATGCGTACGACGGCCGGCCCGTCGTCGGGGCCGGCGCCGCGGGCGCGGCTGCCGCCGAAGGGAACGGGTCGCGCGAAGGCGAGGCGAACCCGCCCGCCGAGGAGGCGATCCCGCCCGCGGCCGCTGCGAGGAAGACGCCGAACTACACCCACTTCTTCGCGACCGAGGTGCTCGCCGTCGGGCGGGAGGATCGACGGGTCGTCGCGGTGACGGCCGGGATGCCGACCGGCACGGGGCTCTCGAAGTTCCAGGCCGAGTTCCCCGAGCGGTTCATCGACGTCGGGATCGCCGAGCAGCACGCCGTGGCCCTCTCGACCGGGCTGGCGATGGGCGGGCTCCGGCCGGTCGTCGCGATCTACTCGACCTTCCTGCAGCGAGCCTTCGACCAGGTCGTCCACGACGTCTGCCAGAACGACCAGCCGGTGCTGATCGGCGTCGACCGGGCCGGCCTGGTCGGCGAGGACGGGACGAGCCACCAGGGCATGTTCACCCTGCCCGCCCAGCGCCAGATCCCGTACCTCGTCATCGCCAGCCCCAAGGACGAGCAGGAGCTCCGCGCGATGGTCCGCACCGCGCTGGCGCAGGACCACCCGGTCGCCCTCCACTACCCGCGCGACGCCGGCTTCGGGGTGCCCGAGCGCGAGCCCGAGCTGCTGCCGGTCGGGCGCGGCGAGGTCCTGCGCGAGGGTAGCGACGTGCTGATCGTCGGCTTCGGGCCGATCGTCGAGCGCGGGATGCGGGTCGCGGACGCGCTCTCGGCCGACGGCTGGTCGGTCGGCGTCATCAACGCCCGCTGGGCGAAGCCGCTCGACCGTCAGCTCATCCTTGACCAGGCCCGCGGCAAGCGGCTGGTCGTGACGCTCGAGGAGAGTGTCGTCGCGGGTGGGTTCGGGAGCGCCGTCCTCGAGGTCTTCGAGGAGGCCCGGCTGGCCGATCCCGCCTACCGCGACGTCGTCGTCCGACCGATCGGGATCCCGGCAGACCGGTTCGTCGACCACGGGTCGGTGTCGGATCTCCGTCGGCTGATCCGCCTCGACGCCGACGGGATCGCCGCGCAGGTCCGCGAGGCGCTCGAGGTGCTCCGGGCGACGCCGGGCCGCGAGGGAGCCGCGGCGCCGACCCCCGCCTGAGCGCCGGCCTCCGCCTGAGCGCCGGCCTCGCCTCGGGGCCGGAGCCGCGCCGAGGGGCGATCGGGTCCACGCACGCCGGTCGTGGCCGCCCGACACGCCCGCCGGAGTCTCATCGGGCCACGACGAGTACGCTAGCGCGCCGACGGGTCGCGACCGGGCCGGCCGGGCGCCGTTGCAGGCCGATACGGTCCTCCGAATGGCCGGACGAGAAGGCAGAGCTTCGCGACGCGCGCTACGGTCCCCCTGGTGGCCGGATGAGCGGCGATCCGAGCCCGACCAGCGACCCGCGACCGCGTCCGTCTCGCGCACCCGGACGGTCGGGGAGGCGGCTGCGCGGCCGGTCACGCCCACGGTGATGCCCCGGTGAGCGCGGTGTGCCACGATAGCCGGGTGTCCGCGTCCGTCCGACCCGCGCGCCTTCGGCTCGACCAGCTGATCGTCGAGCGGGGCCTCGCCGAGTCGCGCAGCCGTGCCCAGGCGCTGGTCCTTGCCGGCAAGGTCAGGGTGGGGGAGGGGGACGGCGCCCGGACCGACCGGAAGGCCGGCGACCTCGTCGACGCCACCGCCGCGGTCGCCGTCCTCGAGCCCGACCCGTACGTCAGCCGTGGCGGCCACAAGCTCGCCGCGGCTCTCGACGCGTTCGGCATCGATCCGCGGGGGCTCGTCTGTCTCGACGTCGGCGCCTCGACCGGGGGCTTCACCGACGTGCTCCTCCAGCGGGGTGCCGCCCGGGTCCATGCGCTCGACGTCGGCCGTGGCCAGCTCGCCGACCGACTGGGACGCGACGCCCGCGTCGTCGTCCACGACCGGCTCAATGCCCGCCACCTCGGCCCCGAGCGGCTGCCCGAGCCGGTCGCGCTCGCGGTCGTCGACGTCTCGTTCATCTCGCTCGCCCTCGTCCTCGGGCCGGTCGCCACCTGCCTCCTCCCGGGCGGCCGGGCCGTCCCGCTCGTCAAGCCCCAGTTCGAGGCCGGCCGGTCGCTCGTCCGTGACGGGGTCGTTCGGGACCCGGCCGTCCACGCGGCGGTGCTCGGCCAGGTCGCGGCCGCGGCCGAGGATGCCGGGTACGGCGTGGCCGGGGTCGTCCCGTCACCGCTGCTCGGACCCGAGGGCAACCGCGAGTTCCTCCTCGATCTCCGCCTCGGCGGCCCGACGGCCCCCGATCTCGCGGCGCGGATCGCCGCCCTGACGACGGAGGGGTCGCGATGAGCCTCAGCCGGCTCGGGTTCGCCTACAACCCGACGAAGGAGGCCGCCATCGAGCTCCGCGAGCGCGCCGCTGGCTGGTGCGAGCGACGCGGCGTCGCCCACTGGGCCGCGCCCGCCGCCGACACCGACGCCCTCGAGGCGGAGCTCCCCGGGACCGATGCCCTCGTCGTCCTCGGCGGAGACGGGACGTTCCTGCGGGCGGCGATGGGCGTCGCCCGCGTCGACGTCCCGATCGTCGGCATCAACCTCGGCAAGATCGGCTTCCTCTCGAAGGCCGAGGCCCACGAGCTCGAGACGGTCCTCGAGCGCATCGCCGCGGGAGGGACGAAGATCGAGGAGCGGATGCTGCTCGACGCCCGGGTCCTGCCCGGTGGCCGCGACGAGGCCGCCGCGACCTTCGTCGCCCTCAACGACGTCGTCGTCGCCCGCGGTGCGCTCGCCCGTGTCTGCCACCTCGCGGTCAGCATCGGCGACACCCACCTGGCGACGTTCATCGCCGACGGCCTCGTCGTGTCATCGCCGACCGGCTCGACCGGCTACTCGTTCTCGGCCGGTGGCCCGATCCTCGACCCGACCTCGCGCAACCTGGTCGTGACCCCGATCGCCGCCTACCTGGCCACGATCCGGTCGGTCGTCGTGAGCCCGCGCCAGACCGTCCGTTGCCGGATCGTGGCGGCCCACGAGGCGCTCGTGTCGGTCGACGGCCGCGAGGATCGGGCCGTCACCGTGGGCGACGTCGTCGAGGTCCGCGCCGCCGCGCGCCCGATCCGCCTCCTCGTGCCCGCCGGTGCCGCCCCGTTCTGGGACCTCGTCCGGCGCAAGGTGGAGCTCCTCCCGTCGTGATTGCGGAACCCCGCCAGCCGGGAGCGGCCCCTGCAGGGCGCGCCTTCGAGCCGGGCCCGATGGCGGCTGGACGCCTGCTCGAGCTGGCCGTCACCGACCTCGCCCTCGTCGAGCGGGTCCGCATCGCGCTCGAGCCGGGGCTCAACGTCATCACCGGCGAGACCGGTGCCGGAAAGAGCCTCCTCCTCGACGCGCTCTGCCTCGCCCGCGGCCAGCGGGCGGATCCGGCCCTCGTCCGCCACGGCGCGGAGGTCGCCAGGGTGGAGGCGCTCTTCGACCGGATGCCCGAGCCGCTCATCGCCCTGCGCGAGGTCGCTGCGGTCGGGCGCTCGACCGCCCGCCTCGACGACGGGCCGGTCACGGCGGCCCGTCTCCTCGAGGTCGTCGGGCCGCTCGTCGAGGTCCATGGCCAGCACGAGCAGCAGCGCCTGCTCGACGAGCGCTGGCAGCGCGACCTCCTCGACGCGTACGGCGCCCTCGCCGATGATCGGGCGGCGGTCGCCGGCGCCGTCGGCCGATGGCGGGAGAACCGGGACGCGCTCGCGGGCCTCGCCGTCGACCCGCGCGAGGTGGCCCGCCGGATCGAGCTCCTCGAGCACGAGGCAGCGGAGATCGGCGAGGCGCGCCTTCGGCCCGGCGAAGCCGACGAGATCCGGACGCGGCTCGACGCGACCCGTTACGGCGAGGCGATCGCGCGGGGCGCGGAGGCCGTCCGGGCGGCCCTGCTCGGCGAGGGACGTGGGGGGCGTGACGCGATCGCGGCCGCGGGCGAGGCCGCCCGTCGGCTGGCCCGCCTCGATCCGCGCTGGGGTGCCGTGGCCGAGCGGCTGGCCGGCCTCGAGGCCGAGGTCGACGACGTCGGCGCGGTCGCCCGTGGGCTCGCCGCGACCGTCGAGCACGACCCGGCCGAGATCGTGGCCCTCGAGGAGCGGCTCGGCCGGATCTTCGCCCTCCAGCGGCGCTACGGCGACGACGAGGCGGCCGTGGTCGCCCACGGTGAGCGGGCGGCCGCCGAGATCGAACGGCTGCGCGGGCTCGAGACCGAGCGGGCGGAGCGCGCCGCCCGCGACGCGGCCCTCCTCGACGAGGTCGCCGCGGCTGCGGCCCGGCTCTCGACCCGACGGCACGCGGTCGCGGGCCGGCTGACGGCCGCGGTGGGCCAGGCGCTCGACGCGCTCGGGTTTCCCCCGGACGCGTTCTCGGTCGGTCTCGGTCGGCGGATCGCCGCGCCGGACGACCCTGCCGTCGAGGTCGACGGCGACGCGCTCGCCTTCGACGCGACCGGCATCGACGACGTCGTCTTCCGGTTCGCGCCGAACCCGGGTGAGCCGGCCCGCCCGCTCGCCCGGATCGCCTCGGGCGGTGAGCTGTCGCGGGTCGCCCTTGCCATCCGGGAGGTCCTCGCCGCGGTCGACGACACGCCGACGCTCGTCTTCGACGAGATCGACGCGGGGATCGGGGCCCGCGGTGCCGAGCCGATCGGGCGGGCGATGTGGACCCTCGGCCGGCGCCACCAGGTCCTCTGCGTCACCCACCTCGCCCAGATCGCCGCCTACGCCGACGCGCACTACCAGATCTCCAAGCGGATCCGCGACGGCCGGACCGTGACCGAGGTCCGCCGGCTCGACCGCGAGGGCCGGATCGTCGAGCTCGCCCACATGCTCGGCGGGGCGTCGGGCGGCCCCGCCGCGCTCGCGTCGGCCCGCGAGCTCCTCGACCGGGCGGAGGGCTGGCGCGGCGAGGCGCTCGCCGCCGCAGGCTGACGCGACGAGTCGTGACCGAGCGGGTCGATCCCGTGCTCGACCGGGCGATCGCCGGCTATCTCGACCACCTCCGGGTCGAGCGCGGGCTGGCCCCGGCGACGATCGTCGCGTACGCGGGCGACCTCCGGGCGTTCGCGGCCGGGGCCGCCGGGTCGGCCTGGGCGGCATCCGCCGAGCCGGCGGAGCGGTTCCTCGCGTCGCAGGCGCGCCGGAGTGGCCCTCGCGGCGGGCTCGCGCCGACGAGTCTGCGACGGCGGACGGCGGCGGTGCGGGGCTTCTATCGGTTCGCCTATGCCGAGGGCGACATCGAGGTCGATGTCGCGACGCAGCTCGTCCTTCCACGCCAGCCCCGGCTCCTCCCCGAGACGCTCTCGGTCGGGGACGTCGAGCGGCTGCTCGAGGCGGTCGATCCCGCGTCGGGCGGGCCGGCGGCCGTCCGCGATCGGGCCCTCCTCGAGCTCCTCTACGCGTCTGGACTGCGGGTGAGCGAGGCACTCGGGCTCGACCGCGAGGACCTGTCCCTCGAAGGAGGGTTCGTCCGCGTCGTCGGCAAGGGCGATCGCGAGCGCCTCGTCCCGGTCGGCGAGGTGGCGCTGCAGCGGCTCGAGGCGTACCTGGCCGACCCGCGGCCGGACTGGCTCGCCGTGAGCCACGTCGCCCCGGCCCGCGGCGGCCCGCTCTTCCTGACTCCGCGCGGCAGGCGGCTCGACCGGCAGGCGGCGTGGCGGGTCGTCAAGCGGGCGGCGGCCGCCGCGGGGCTCGCCGACCGGGTCAGCCCGCACACGCTCCGCCACTCGTTCGCGACCCATCTCCTCGAGGGCGGCGCCGATCTCCGGGTCGTGCAGGAGTTGCTCGGGCATGCGAGCATCAGCACGACCCAGCTGTATACCCACGTGACCGGTGCGCGGATCCGCGAGATCTACTCGCGAGCCCACCCGCGAGCCTGAGGAGGGACAAGGATCGATGTCGTATGCGGAGAAGCTCCTCGCGACCGGCGAGGTGATCGTCCGGCGCGAGCAGCAGCACTGGATCTTCCCGTTCCTGATCGCCGGGCGGTGGGTCGCGCTCGCCGTCGTCGTCGGGGTGAGCGGCCTCGTCCTGAATGCCTTCGTCATCAACTCGAACGGCGACGGCATCCTCGCCTCGATGCTCGGGTTCATCGAGTGGGCGGTCGGGATCATCACCCTCGTCGCGATCGTCATCGCGGTCGTCGGGTTCGTCTGGTCGATCATCCAGTGGCGGACCCAGGAGTACGTCCTGACCGACAGCCGGGTCATGCACATCCGGGGCGTCATCAACAAGCAGTCGTCGGACAGCTCGCTCGAGAACATCACCGACGCCCAGATCGAAATCCCCTGGCTCGGCCGGATGCTCGGCTTCGGCGACCTCAGGTTCATGACCGCCTCGGAGGCCGGCATCGAGGACCTCCGCGCCCTCGGCGACCCGATCGGGTTCAAGAAGGCGCTGATGGAGGCGAAGACCGAGCGGATGATCCACATCAACACCGCTCGGATGCCGACGCCGCCCGTTCGCGCCGACGAGCCGGCCTCCGGTGGGATCGCCGCCCCGGCCCAGCCTGCGCCCGCCCCGGCCCAGCCGGCGCCCGCTCCCGCGGCACCCGCCGCGCCGGCGGCTCCGGCGGCGGCGACGGCCGACGACGTGACGAAGACCCTGGCCTCGCTCGCCGCCCTCCGCGACTCCGGTGCGATCACGCCCGAGGAGTACGAGGCGAAGAAGTCGGAGCTCCTCGACCGGATCTGATCGCCGTCCCGCTCGCCGCGAGGGCCTCGTGCTCGACATCTCCATCACGCCCGAGAAGCTGATCCTCATCGCCATCTTCCTGTTGGTCGGCTTCCCGGTCCACGAGGCCGCCCATGCGTTCGCGGCGGACCGGCTGGGGGACGCCACGGCCCGGCTGCTCGGCCGGCTGACGCTCAACCCGGTCCGTCACTTCGACCCGATCGGCGGCTCGCTGTTCGTCCTCTCGGTGATCGTCGGCGGGTTCGTCATCGGCTGGGCCAAGCCGACGCCGGTCAACCCGTCGAATCTCCGCGACCGGCGGAACAGCGAGGTCGTCGTCGCCCTCGCCGGACCGGCGGTCAACCTCATCCTGGCCTGTCTCGCGGCGATCGCCTTCCGGGCGCTCGTCGGCCTCGAGCTCTCGCTGCCGCTCCTCGTCGGCCAGACGTTGTTCAGCTTCGTCCTGTACAACCTCTTCCTGATGATCTTCAACCTCATCCCGGTGCCGCCGCTCGACGGCTCGGCCGTCCTGTTCCGGTTCCTGTCGCCGGCGACGGCGTGGCGGGTCCGGCCGATGCTGAACCAGTACGGCCTCGTCGCGATCCTCCTGGTCGTCCTCTTCCTCGGCACGATGCTGTCCAACTGGGTGATGAATGTCGCGTTCTTCCTGGTGGGGCTCTAAGGTCCGCCAGTTCCGGGCCCATCTCGCGGCGCGGGTGGACCCGGCCGAGCGGGTCGCCCTCGACGGCTGGCTGACGCCGCTGGAGGCGGCCCTGTTCGATCGGATGCACGTCGCCGACCGTCGCCATGGCCTCGATGTCGTCGCGACGCTGCGGGCCGAGGGCGTCGACGACCCGGAGATCCTCGTCGCCGGCCTCCTCCATGACGCCGGCAAGGGCGACACCGGCGTCTGGCCGCGGGTGGCGTACTCGCTCGGCCAGGCGTACGGCCCGTGGGTCTGGCGGGTCGCCCGGGTCGTGCCGGGCTGGGGCGCGGCGCTCGAGCGGCTCCGGACGCACGCCGACCGCTCGGCCGAGCTCGCCCGGGTCGCCGGCTGCAGCGAGCGGACGGTCGCCCTCATCCGGCACCAGGAGGCGCCCCGAGACCCCGATGCCGGCGAGCTCCTGCGGCTCGCCGACGAGGCGAACTGAGGCCGGCGATGGTCGATCCGACCGGGCCGTCCGCCGCTCCGCCGGCGCCGCTCGCCCCGCCGCCACCACGGCCGACCGGTGCCGCCGCCGTCAGCTTCGACCCCGACGGTCGCCCCGGCGCCGGCGCCAGGGTCAGCCTCGAGGACTGGGAGGGCCCGCTCGGTCTCCTCCTGGGGCTGATCGAGTCGCGCCAGCTCGACATCCTGACCGTCCCGCTCGGGAGCCTGGCCGAGGCCTACCTCGATGCGCTCGCGGGGCTCGAGACCGACCGCATGGGCCACGTATCGGCCTTCGTCGCGATCGCCGGCCAGCTCATCCTCATCAAGTCGCGGGCGATCCTGCCCCGGCAGCCGGCGGCGACGGCGACCGGCCTGCCCGACGAGGGGCCCGACCCCGAGGCCGAGCTCCGGGCCCGGCTGCTCCTCTACCGCGCCTTCCGCGACGCCGGCGCGGCCCTCCAGGCGATCGCCCTCGAGCGGGTCGGGCTGTTCCGGCGCGAGCCGTCGTCGGCCCAGGCGGCGGCGCTGGCCGGCGCGCGACCGGGCCCGGTGCGGCCGATGGATCCGGCGGTCCTCGCCGCCGCGCTCGACCGCCTCGCGATCGTCGTCCCGCCGCCGCCTCCGCCGCCCGAGGCCCTGCCGCGGACGATCACCCTCGGCGAGCGGGCGGCGATCATCCGGGCCGCGATCCGCGAGGCCGGGACGATCGTCCTCCAGGACCTGCTGCGGGGCGTCCGCGATCGGGTCGTCGTCGCGGTCACCTTCCTGGCGATGCTCGAGCTGATGAAGCGCCGCGAGATCGTCGTCGAGCAGGCGGAGCCGTGGGGCCCGATCGTCGCCCGGGCGACCTCCGCCGCCGAGCGCGCCGCGGCCGGGATCCCGGTCGTCGCCGACCCCGAGGCCGTCCCGATCGACGAGTCGCTGGAGAGCTTCGCGTGACCGACCGCAGCGTCGAGCCCGGCGAGGGCCACGGGACGGCCGTCGGACCGGGCATCCCGGTGGGGCCGGGCCGGCCGGACGATGCGCCTACCGAGGCGGCGCCTCCCGAGGCGACGCCCGTCGTCGAGCTGACCGAGGCGGCCCTCGAGGCCCTCCTGTTCGTCGCCGAGCGCCCGCTCAACCGGCGCGAGATCGCGGCGATCGCCGGCGTCGACCGGGCGACCGTCGATGCCCGCCTGGGCGACCTCGAGGTCTCGCTCGCGGGGCGGGGGATCCGGCTCGTCGTCGACAACGAGCGGGTCGAGCTCGCGACCGCGCCCGAGGCCGGTCGACTGATCGCCGCCTACGTCGGCGCCGACGCGGTCCGTCTCTCGCCGGCGTCGCTCGAGACGCTCGCGATCGTCGCCTACCGGCAGCCGATCACCAAGGCCGGGATCGAGCGGATCCGGGGGGTCGACACGGACTACACGATCCGGGTCCTGCTCCATCGCCGGCTCGTCGTCGAGCTCGGGCGGTCGGATTCGCCGGGCCGCCCGTATCTCTACGGCACGAGCCTCGACTTCCTCGAGCGGTTCGGCCTGACGAGCATCGAGGAGCTGCCTCCGCTCGATGTCGACGTCGCAGCGCGGCTCGCGGAGGAGGGCGGGCTCGACGCGGTGGCGGGCGCGGCCGGCGGCGACGACGCGGCCGGCGCGGACGGGACGACCGCCGATGCACCGGGCGTCGGCGATGGGGGAACATCCCGCGGCGACGCCCCGGGCCCGTCGCCGACCGGGTGAGCGAGGAGCGGCTCCAGAAGGTCATCGCCTCGGCCGGGCTCGCCTCGCGGCGGGCGGCGGAGACCCTCATCGCCGCCGGGCGGGTGACGATCGACGGCCGGGTGGCCGCGCTCGGCGAGCGGGCCGACCCCGCGACCCAGGTCGTCGCCGTGGACGGGGTGCCGCTGGCCGTGGCCGGGCCGCGGATCCACCTCGCCCTGCACAAGCCGATCGGCGTCACGTCGACCGTCCGCGACCGCCACGCTGCCCGGACCGTCATCGACCTCGTCCCGGCGTCGCTCGTGGCCCGCGGGACGCGGCTCTACCCCGTCGGCCGCCTCGATCGGGACTCGGAGGGTCTCATCCTGCTCACCGACGACGGGCCGTGGGCCGACCGGGTCGCCCATCCGCGCTACGAGGTCGAGCGCGAGTACGCGTTCCTCGTCGACCGGCCGCTCGACGAGGTGCAGGCCCGCGCGCTCCTCGAGGGCATCGAGCTCGCCGAAGGGGTCGCCCGGCTGGCGACCGTGCGCCGCGCGTCGCGGACCGAGGTGGCGCGGTTCGACGTGCCGGGAGGGTGGCCGGCCTCCCCCCGCGCCGGCGACGGGTCCGGCACCTGGTACCTCGCGACGCTCCGGCAGGGCTGGAAGCGCCAGATCCGGCGGATGCTCGGCGCCGTCGGGGCACCGGTCCGGCGGCTCGTCCGGGTCCGCATCGGGCCGATCCGTCTCGGCGACCTCGCCCCGGGCGAGGTCCGGACGCTCACGCCGGCCGAGGTGCGGCGACTTGCGGGCGACCCCCGGAAGCGCGCAGTATCGGACCGTGCACGAGGACGAACCGACGGCTGAGCGCCCGGCGATCGTCGCCTCCGGGTTGCGCAAGACGTTCGGCGCCATCCACGCCGTCGACGGCATCGACCTCGCCCTGGCGCCGGGCCGGATCTACGGGCTCCTTGGTCCCAACGGCTCGGGTAAGACGACCCTCATCCGGCTCCTGATCGGGCTCGCCCGTCCGACCGGCGGCTGGTCGGAGGTGCTCGGCGTCCGGATGCCGTCGCGGCCGATGCTCGGGCGGATCGGATACATGCCCCAAGGCGAGGCGATCTACCCCGACCTGTCGGTCCTCGACAACCTCCGCTTCTTCGCGGCCCTCCTCGGGACGACCGACGGCGCCTCGATCCGCGCCGCGCTCGAGCTCGTCGAGCTGTCCGACCGCGCCGCGACACCGGCGCACGAGCTGTCGGGCGGGATGCGCCGCCGGCTGTCGCTGGCCTGCGCGCTCGTCCACCGGCCACCGGTCCTCGTCCTCGACGAGCCGTCGGTCGGCGTCGACCCGGCGCTCCGGGTCCAGTTCTGGTCGCACTTCCGGCGACTCGCCGCCGACGGCACGACGATCCTCGTGGCGAGCCACGTCATGGACGAGGCGGACCGCTGCGACGACCTGCTCTTCATCCGCGACGGCCGCATCCTCGCCCAGGGCGACGGGCAGGCCCTCCGGTCCGAGGCGGGGACGGCCGATCTCGAGGCGGCCTTCCTGCGGTTCGCCGGCCTCGACGAGACCGGCCGGGCGATCCTGGCGCCGGCGGAACCGGGCCCGCCACCGGCCGGTCGGGACGGCGTCCGATGACCGCCCGGCGGACCCTCGCGGTCGCCCGGCGGATCGTCGCCGGGTTCCTCCGCGACCACCGGACGCTCGCGCTCCTGTTCATCGTGCCGATCGTCATCTCGGCCCTGCTGGGCTGGATCGTCCGCGAGGGAAGCGCCGTCGAGACCCGGATCGTCATCGCCAACGAGGCCGGCGCGGCGGGCGAGGCCCTCGTGGCGGCGGTCGAGGCGGCCGCCGACGGACTCGACCCCGCGCTCGGGGTCGTCCTGCTGCCGACGGTCGACGACGCCGAGACGGCTCGGGCGGAGGTCGAGGCGGGCGATGCGGACGTCGCGCTCGTCCTGCCGGCCGATCTCGGCGACGGGACCGGGCAGCCGACGGTCGTCGTGGTCACCCGCGGCACCGACCCGGCCCAGGACGCGGCGCGTCTCGGCGCCGTCCGGGGGCTGCTCGTCGCGGCGGCCGCCTCGGTCCTGCCGCCGGCGCTCGCCGGCGCCGTGCCCGACGTGGAGCACGAGACGATCTACCTGACGCCCGAGGCCGGGATCCTCGACGTCCTCGCCCCGGTCTTCCTCGGCTACTTCGCCTACTTCTTCGTCTATCTCCTGACCGGGATCAGCTTCCTCCGCGAACGGATCGGGGGGACTCTCGAGCGCCTCCTCGCGACCCCGGTGACCCGGGCGGACATCGTCGCCGGGTACGGGCTCGGGTTCGGGATCTTCGCGACGCTCCAGGTCATCGTCCTGACGGCCTTCCTGCTGATGGCCATCGAGGTGCCGGCGATCGGGCCGCTGCCGGCGTTCACGATCGGCCTCGGCGTCCCCTCGGCCGGCAGCCCGATCCTCACCTTCGCGGTGGCGCTCCTCCTCGCCATCGGCGCGGTCAACCTCGGGATCCTCCTCTCGACCTTCGCCCGGACCGAGCTCCAGATCATCCAGTTCATCCCGATCGTGATCGTCCCGCAGGGCCTCCTGTGCGGCATCTTCTGGCCGATCGAGCAGCTGCCCGAGCTGCTCCAGCCGATCGCCCGGCTCCTGCCGCTGACGTACGCGGTCGAGGCACTCAGGGCGATCATGCTCGAGGGCGCCGACCTGGCGAGCGCGGTCGTCCGCTGGGACATCTTGGCCCTGACCGGGTTCGCCGTCGTCTTCGCGGTCCTGGCCACCCTGACGATCAAGCGCGAGATCGTCTGAACGGACCCGGCTATCCTTGCCGCGTGCCGGCCATGACCCGCGACCCCGACCCCGCCGCGACGTCCGCGGAGCCACCGGCCGGTGGGCGCGTCGTGGCGCTCGACGGCCCCGGATCGTCGGGCAAGAGCAGCGTCGGGGCGGCCGTCGCCGCCCGTCTCGGCTACCGCTTCTGCGACACGGGCGTCCTCTACCGCGCCCTCACCTGGCTCGCCCGCCAGGAGGGCGTCGACCTCGACGACGCGGCCGCCCTCGTCGCTCTGGTCGAGCGGGTCACCCTCGCTCCCGACGACGCCGGCCGGCTCGACCGCGTCCTCGTCGACGGCGAGGACGTGACCGAGGCGGTCCGCTCGGGCGACGTCGACGTCCACGTCAGCATCGTCGCGCGGATCGCCGAGGTCCGGGCTGCGCTCCTCGCCAGCCAGCGCCGCCTCGCCGCCGGTGGCGGGATCGTGATGGCCGGCCGGGACATCGGCACGGTCGTCCTGCCCGACGCCGACGTGAAGATCTATCTCGACGCGTCGGCCGAGGAGCGGGCCCGGCGTCGGGCCCTCGAGCGCGGCCTCGCCCCCGATGGCCCCGAGGCCGCGACCATCCTCGAGGACCTCCGGCGACGCGACGCGCGTGACTCCGGCCGCGCGGTGGCCCCGCTCCGGCCGGCCGACGACGCGGTGCGGGTCGTCACCGACGGCCTCGGCTTCGAGGCGACGGTCGAGCGGGTCCTCGCCGTCGCCGCGGGCGACCGGTGAGCCGCCCTGCACCGGCCGCGGTCGACGCGCCGGATCGCGCGCTGCCGAGCGACATCAGCCCGTTCATCGGCGTCGTCGCCGGCGGCGCTCGGACCCTCATGTCGTGCGTCACCAGGGTCCGGGTCGTCGGCGACCGCGAGGCGATCCCGCGGACGGGTCCGCTGATCGTCGCCCCGAACCACCTCAGCTACGCCGATGGCCCGCTCGTCGGCGGGTGGCTGACGCCGATCCTCGGACGGCGGATGCACTGGCTGGGCAAGCGCGAGATGTTCGCCCTGCCGGTCGTCCGCGAGGCGTTCACGGCGGGCTCGGTCCACCCGGTCGAGCGGGACGGCGGCGACGTCGAGGTCCTCCGGCTCGCCCTGCGCGTCCTCGAGGCCGGCAACGTCCTCATCGTCTTCCCGGAGGGCACCCGGAGCCACACCGGCGCGTTGCAGGAGGCCAAGGACGGGATCGGCCTGCTCGCGCTGCGATCGGGTGCGACGATCCTGCCCGTCGGCATCACCGGGACCGAGCGGTTGTGGCCGCGCCACGGCTTCATCCGCCCAGGCGGCCGGGTCACGATGCGGATCGGCGCCCCATTCACCGCGGCCGAGGTCCTCGGCGACGCGGCAAGGGACCGGCGCCGGGCGAAGCACCTCGCGACCGAGGCAATCATGACCCGGATCGCCGCGCTGCTGCCCCCCGCGTATCGGGGCGTGTACGGCATCCGACCCGCCATCGCGGACGAACCAGAGATGGGCACCGACGCCTGACATCGACCCGCCCGAGACCGGGCGGGCGCCGGGTGCCCTACCATTCGGAGACCATGGGTTTGATCCGCGAGGTCCGCATCGCCAGGCGCACCGGGTTCTGCTATGGCGTCCGCGAGGCGATCGACAAGGCCAAGGAGTCGAGCGCGGCCGGGATGCCGACGCACACCCTCGGCCAGGTCGTCCACAACGAGGGCGTCATCCGCGATCTCGAGACGCTCGGGATCCGGACGGTCGACACGCTCGACGAGGTCGATCACGGCGCCGCCGTCGTCATCCGGGCCCATGGCGTCCGGCCCGAGGTGATGGAGCGGGCGAGCGCGAAGGGCCTGGAGGTCATCGACGGGACCTGCAGCTGGGTCATCCAGGAGCAGCGCGAGCTCAGCAAGCTCGTCGAGGAGGGCTACACGATCGTCCTCCTCGGCACGCCGAAGCATCCAGAGGTCGTCGGCCTGCTCGGCTTCGCCCCGGACGCCATCGTCGTCGATGACGAGGACGAGTGGTCGGCGATCCCCCGCAAGAAGCGGATGGCGCTGATCAGCCAGAGCACCCAGCCGCCCTGGAAGTTCGAGCGGCTCGCGGCGCTGCTGGTCTCGCGGAGCCACGAGCTCAAGGTCGTCAACACCGTCTGCCCGGTGACGATCCGCCGCCAGGAGGACACCCTCGAGACCGCCCGCGAGGTCGACCTGATGGTCGTCGTCGGCGGCCGGTCGAGCGCGAACACGAAGGAGCTGACGAGGCTCTGCGAGATCGTCGGGACGCCGGCGGTCCAGATCGAGTCGGTCCGCGACCTGACCGTCGAGATGTTCGACGGGGCCGAGGTCGTCGGCGTCACCGGCGGCACCTCCACGCCGATCGAGGACCTCCGCGACGTCGCCGAGCGGATCCTCGAGTACGCCGGGACGCCCGACGCGAAGGCCCGGGCCCACGAGCTCGCCGCCGCCGCGCTCGCCCGGGCCGCGACGCCCGCCGGCCGGACGACGTCGCTGCCGACCTCGGCGACGCCGTCGGAACCCCCGGCCGCGGTGTCTCCCGTCGCGGCCGGCTGAGTCGATGCCCGCCGTCGCCAGCGAGCTCCCGATCGTCGCCATCGTCGGGCGCCCGAACGTCGGCAAGAGCACCCTCTTCAACCGGATCGTCGGCGGGCGGACGGCGATCGTCGAGGACCGCGCCCGGACGACGCGCGACCGCCTCTACGCCGACGCCGAGTGGAACGGCCGGCGCTTCCTCGTCGTCGACACCGGCGGGCTCGAGGTCGCCCCCGACGACGCGATCGAGGCGCGGGTCCAGGAGCAGGCCCGCCTCGCCGTCGCAGAGGCCGACCTCATCGTCTTCGTCGTCGACGCCGAGACCGGCCTGACGCCGGCCGACGTCGAGGCGGCCGAGCTCCTGCGGACCGCGACCGCCCCGGTCGTCGTCGCCGCGAACAAGGCCGACAACGAGAAGCGCGAGCTCGAGGCCGCCGAGTTCCACCAGCTCGGCTGGGAGGAGACCCACCCGATCTCCGCCTCCCACGGGCGCGGCGTCGCCGACCTCCTCGACGTCGTCGTCTGGAACCTGCCGCCCGAGAGCGAGGCGGAGCAGGCCCGCAAGGTCCGCGAGGCCGAGGCGGAGGCCTGGGCCGACGACGTCGCCGCCGGCCGCCTCGTCCCGCACGTCGTCGGCGACGACGAAGCGGGGCAGGGGAGCGACGAGGACGACGACGCCGCCCTGCTCGACGAGGCCACCGCGGCCGCCCGGCGCTGGGACGCCGAGATGGCGGTCGCCGACGAGGGTCCGGCGACGATCGCCTTCGTCGGCCGGCCGAACGTCGGCAAGTCGAGCCTCCTCAACGCGCTCCTCGGCGAGGAGCGGGCCATCGTCTCACCGATCCCGGGCACGACCCGCGACGCGATCGACACCCGCCTGCAGTGGGGCCGCAGCGAGGTCGTCCTCATCGACACGGCCGGGATCAAGCGCCGCGGCAAGGTCGCCTCCGGCCCGGCCGCCGAGCGCTACTCGACGCTCCGGGCGCTGCGGGCCATCTCGCGGGCCGACGTCGCGATCCTGCTCGTCGACGCCGCCGAGGGGCTGACGGCCCAGGACGCCCACGTGGCGGGGTATGTCGTCGACGAGGGACGCGGGCTCGTCGTCGCCATCAACAAGTGGGACCTGCTCGAGGAGAAGACCGACCGGACCTTCGACGAGTACGTGGCGACGATCCGACGCGACGTCCCGTTCCTCGACCTCGCCCCGTTCGTCTCGATCAGCGCCAAGACCGGCCAGCGCGTCGACCGCGTCCTCGAGCTCGCGATCGACGTCTGGGGCGAGCGCCGCCGGCGGGTCCCGACCGGCGAGCTGAACCGGCTGCTCGCCGACGCGATCGCCCGCCAGCCGCCGCCGGTCGTCCGGGG
This sequence comes from uncultured Anaerolineaceae bacterium, assembly GCA_964483405.1. Classification (GTDB taxonomy): domain Bacteria; phylum Chloroflexota; class Limnocylindria; order Limnocylindrales; family CSP1-4; genus CAZABC01. Next base: position 182,606 of record CAZABC010000001.1, on the reverse strand, counting down.
GCGTCGTCCGAAGCTGTTCTACGGGACCCAGGTCTCGGTCGCGCCGCCCTCGTTCGTCTTCTTCGCCTCGGGCGCCGCCGACGTCCACTTCAGCTATCGCCGCTACCTCGAGAACCGGCTCCGCGACCGGTACGGCTTCCTCGGGACGCCGATCCGGCTCGTCTTCCGCGACCGGACCGGGTCGACGCCGGCCCGTCGCAAGAGCGGCATAGGCGGGTCGTCGAAGGGCCGGGGCGGCAAGGGCGGAGGCCGACGACCCGGGGCTGCGCGAGCCACGACGCGTCCGCGGCCGAAGGGCGGCCCCGCGCGGTGACCGACCCCCGGCCCGCCGTGGCGGACGGCCCCCCGCGGGTCGCGGTCGTCGGCGCGGGCGCCTGGGGGACGACGCTCGCTCTCCTCCTCGCCAGGCGCGAGCCGGTCACCCTCCTCTGCCACTCCCGGGCCACTGCCGAGCGGATCGCCGCCACGGGCCGCAACGAGCCCCGGCTGCCGGGCGTCGATCTCCCGCCGACGCTCCGGGCAACGGCCGAACCGTCGAGCCTCGCCGACGCGACGGACCTCGTCGTTGTCGCCGTGCCCTCGGCGCACCTGCGGGCGACGATGTCGGGAGCCGCGGCTTACGTCGCGCCGGACGCCGACCTCCTGTCGGTCGTCAAGGGCATCGAGCGTGGCACGCTCCTGCGGATGACCGACGTCATCGCCGAGGCGACCGGCGTCGAGCCCGGGCGGGTCGCGGCGCTGTCCGGCCCGAACCTCGCCCTCGAGATCGCCCGCGGGCTGCCGGCCTCGGCGGTCGTGGCCTCGACCGACCGCCACCGGGCCGAGCGGATCGTCGGCCGGCTCGGCCGCCGCCGGTTCCGGCTCTACGTCAACGAGGACGTCGTCGGCGTGGAGCTCGGCGGCGCGCTCAAGAACGTCGTCGCGATCGCCGCGGGCGCCGTGGACGAACTCGGCTTCGGCGACAACGGCAAGGCCGGCCTGATGACGCGCGGCCTCGCCGAGATGACCCGCCTCGGCATCGCCGCCGGCGCGAACCCGCTGACCTTCGCGGGGCTCGCCGGGCTCGGCGACGTGATCGCGACGTGCGGGTCGCGACTGTCGCGGAACCACCGGCTCGGCGAGGAGCTCGCGAAGGGTCGCTCCTGGGCCGAGATCGAGGCGACGTTGCCCGGCGTCGCCGAGGGCGCCTACACGGTCGACGCGGCCCTCGCCCTGGCCGAGCGCCACGCCGTCGAGATGCCGATCGCCCGGGAGGTCCACAACGCCCTGTTCGCCGGCAAACCGGTCATCCGCTGCCTCGTCGACCTGTTGTCGCGCGAGCCCAAGGACGAGCTCGTCGACTACCGGCGCTGGCGCGAGCGGCTGGAGGCGATGCCGGACTGACGCGACGCTCGCGGCGTCGTCCTCAACGCCGACCACACGTGCACCGATCGGTCGACCCTGGCCCCGGCCAGGCCGCGCCGTACGAGTGCATGTCCTGCGACCACGACACCGGGTGAGCCGCGTGGTCCAGGTCGTCGAAGGCTCCCGAGCGAGGATCGGCCATCCCGCGACCGTCGGGGCGGGCCGGCGGCCGTGGGTGATAGACTGCCGCCGGTCCCGGGGCGTGGCGCAGCCTGGTAGCGCACCTGAATGGGGTTCAGGAGGTCGAGCGTTCGAATCGCTCCGCCCCGACCACTCTCCTGTGCGTGAAGCGACGCCCGGAGGGCTCCCTCCGGGGGTCACCGTTCCGGTCCCAGGTCGACATCCCGGTGGGGCCCGACCGGCACTACCCGAAGACGTGCCAGGCGACCTTGACGTTCACCGTCGCGGCCTTCGTCAGGTAGATGGTGAACGTGTCCGCTGTCGCGTTGACGACGCAGCGATGGACGGTCGTCGTTCCGCCGGCGCTGCCTTGGAGCGTGGCGACGACCGCGGAGGTCGACACGAGGTCGATGCCGGGCGTGACGACGACGCTGCTCTTGGTGGCCGGGATCGTGGCCACCCCGGCGCACTTGTCAAGGCGTACCCGCCCGATGGCGCGCAAGGCATAGCCCTGCTGTGGATCGGCGGTCGCAGCGTGGACGCCGGTCCCGGTCGAGGCGAAGGCGTAGACCCCGACGCCGCTGGTCGCCTGACCGTACACGCCCCGGCCGGCCCTGCCGTAGCCATGGACCCCGCGGCTGTTCGAGTCCTTGACCGAGTAGCCGTAGACGCCCGAGTTGGCCGGAGCGACCGGTGGCGTCGCGGTCGGCTCTCCGGCGATGCCCACGACGCCCGTGCCTCCACCCTCCGACCAGCCCAGCGCCCCGATGCTCGCGCCGCTCAGGGCATGGCCGTACGTCCCGAAGGTCGGGCCCGAGGCGGCGTGGGCGTAGCCGAGGGCACCGATCCCGTTCTGCGAGCTGTTCGACTGCCCGGTCACGCCGACCGTCGGACCGGACGTTGCCGTCGCATAGCCATACACACCGCGGCCGCTCGGGCTGTCGCTCACGGCGTATACGCCGGTCGTGGGCCCGGACTTGGCGCTGGACCAGCCGCGGATCGCCGTGCCGCTGGTCGACGCCGATTCGGCATACACCCCATACGTCATCCCGCTCGCGGCGCCGGCAACGCCGCGGACACCGGTGCCACTCGTGCTCGACGACCATCCATCGACGCCGCAGGTCCTGCCCGTCGATGCTCCGGCATGGCCGTAGACGCCCCTTCCACCGACGCTCGCCGATGCACCGTAGACGCCGTACGTCGCACCGGTCATCGCTGAGGCGAAGCCGTAGGCGCCGGTGCCGCTCGTGCTGTCGGACTCCCCACGGATTCCGTACGTCGTCCCGCTCGTCGCGCTGGCGACCCCTCGGACTCCGGTTCCGCTCGTGCTCGATGCGTTGGCATAGACGCCGTACGTGGTCCCGCTGGCGGCACCCGCATAGGCCCGCACGCCCTTCCCGCTGGTCGACGCGGAGAAGCCGTAGACCCCTGCCGTCGATCCGGTAGCCGCGCCGGCGATGCCGCGGACGCCGGTACCGCTGGTGCCGTCGGCGTGCCCATCGACGCCGTACACGACAGCGCTGGGCGACTTGGCGTGTCCGTACACGCCGGTGGCCGTGTCGCTCGAGCCGTGGATCCCGAAGCTGGCGTGGCTGCTGCCGGCGACCCCGATGCCTCCGAACCCGTAGCCGCGCACGCCGATGAAGTCCGTGCTCTGCCCGGAAACGCCCACGTCGTGGGCGCTGGTGCCCTTGACGCCGATGCCACCCATGCTGTCGCCATGGATCGAGGTGACGTAGAAGTCGCTCGTCTGGGCGATCTTCGTCACCGAGGTCGACACGTACTCGCCACCGACCTGGACGAACTCGCCGTCCGCCGCCCGGGCCGCCAGCGGCCGCCCGAGAGCCGAGGCGACGAGAGCCGCCAGCCCCCCGATCCCACCCACCAGCAGGGCGCGCCTGCTCCGCGGCGTGCCCATATCGATCGCCATGCCTCGCCCCTCCGCCATCTGGCGGCCGGGGACGCAGCGGCCGCGCGGGCCCCGTCAGAACCCATCCAGCGTGCACGCCGCCGGCGATCGCAGACAAGGGCCGGATGTCGCCGACCGGCGTCGGACGACCTGACCCGCGCGGCGCCCATCACTCCCCCGGCATGCTACGGTGCCGCCGCGCCGCCGGGCCGGAACGCCGGCCCTGGGGGTCGACCGGGGCGCCGCCGATGGGGCCGTCCGGCCCGCCCCGGCGATGACCACCGGACCTGACCCGGTCGTGGCCCACCGGCGACCCTACGCGGCGGGTACCCCCCTGGCCCCGCCGATGTCCCCCCCCAACGGCGGGGCCCCTTCATGCCCGGCGTCCTGACGGAGTTGCGACCGGGACGCGGATGGCTGCCGAGCGCAGCACCCGGCGATCCGGGTGGTCGTACACTCCGCGGAACGACACGGCACGGGAGAACAACGCATGCCCGGATCCCTGGGTGGCCGCATCCTCCACGTCGACCTGACGACCGGGACGCTCCGGGTCGAGGAGCCCCCGGAGTCGTTCTTCCGGACCTACCTCGGCGGGTCGGCGATGGGCCTGTACTACATCCTCCGGCAGCTGCAACCCGGGACGGACGCGTTCGACCCCGCCAACGTCCTGACGTTCATGGACAGCGTCCTGACCGGCGCGCCGATCGCCGGCCAGAGCCGGGTGACCGTGAACGGGCGGTCACCGCTCGTCGACGGTATCGGCGACAGCCAGGCCGGCGGCTTCTTCCCGGCCGAGCTGCGGTTCGCCGGCTTCATCGGCCTCGTGATCACCGGTCGGGCGGCCGAGCCGGTCTACCTCTGGCTCCATGACGGCGAGGCCGAGCTGCGCCCGGCCGGGCACCTCTGGGGCCGGACGACCGCCGAGGTGGACGACCTCCTGCGGGCCGAGGTCGGCGACCCCCGGGCGCAGGTGGCCCAGGTCGGGCCCGCCGGCGAGAAGCTCGTCCGCCTCGCGGCGATCATCAACATGGCCAACCGGGCGGCGGGCCGGACCGGCATGGGCGCGGTGATGGGCTCGAAGCGCCTGAAGGCGATCGTCGTCCGCGGCACGAGCAAGAGGATCCCGCTGGCCCGCCCGGTCGACCTCAACCGCCTCGCCCGGGCCGGGACGGCCGACATCCCGAACAACCCGGACATGGACCTCCTCGCCAAGCACGGGACGGAGGGCGTCCTCGAGGGGCAGCACGCCGCGGGCGGGCTGCCGACGTTCAACTACGACGCCGGCCAGTTCGACGGCTACGAGGCGATCTCCGGGCAGACGATGACCGACACGATCCTCAAGGAGCGCGACACCTGCTACGCGTGCTCGGTCCGCTGCAAGCGGGTCGTCGAGACGGAGTGGCAGGGCCGGCCGGTCGAGCCGCGCCACGGCGGTCCCGAGTACGAGACGGCCGCGACCTTCGGCTCGTACTGCGGCATCGACGACCTCCCGGCGATCTCGCTGGCGAACAAGCTCTGCAACGAGCATGGCCTCGACACGATCGGGACCGGGGCGACGATCGCCTGGACGATGGACTGCTTCGAGCACGGGGTCCTGAGCGAGGCCGAGATCGGCTTCCCGGCGCGGTTCGGCGATGCGGCGGCGATGATCCGGCTGACCGAGATGATCGCGACCCGCGAGGGCTTCGGCGACGTCCTCGCCAATGGCTCGCGGCGCGCGGCCGACCTGGTCGGCAAGGGCCACGACCTGCTCATCACCGTCAAGGGCGCCGAGGCGCCGGCCCACATGCCGCAGGCGAAGCGCTCGCTCGGCGTCATCTACGCGGTCAACCCGTTCGGCGCGGACCATCAGTCGTCCGAGCACGACCCGATGATCGAGGAGGGCGCCTCGGAGCTGTACCTCGAGCGCCTTCGGCTGCTCGGCCTCGATGGCCCGCTGGCGTTCGACTCGCTCGGCCCCGAGAAGGTCCGCTTCGCCCTCCGGACACAGCAGTTCTACTCGTTCCTCGACACGGCGTCGGTCTGCCAGTTCGTGTGGGGTCCGGCCTGGACGATGTTCGGGCCGACCGAGACCGTCGAGTTCGTCCGGGCCGTGACCGGCTGGGAGGACTTCGACCTCGACGAGCTGATGGAGATCGGCGAACGACGGCTCAACATGCTCCGCGGCTTCAACGCCCGCGAGGGCCTGACCCGGAAGGACGACAAGCTGCCGGCGAAGATGTTCCGGCCGCTCGGCGGCACCGGCCCGACGAAGGGCATCGCCCTCGACCACGCGACCATCGAGGGCGCCCTCGACGAGTACTACCGGCTGGCCGGCTGGGACGGGGTCACCGGCAACCCGACCCCCGAGACCCTCGCCCGGCTCGGTCTCGACTGGATGGCATAGGGGTCGACCCCCGGGACGGGCCGCTCAGCAGGCGGCCCGGCGTCCGGGTTCCGTCCTCGCGCCGGGCCTGCTCGCCGCTGGCTGAGCGACGAGGTGCCTCGAGCGTAACAGGCCGCCGGCCGGCCGTCGCGCCAGCCATCGGGCGCCGCCGGGTCGGCCAGCAGCCGGCGCTCCGGTATCCTCGGTGGCGATGACGTCCGATCCCGCCCGCCGACCCGAAGAGCCGTCGCGCCCCGCCGCCCTCGATCCGGCGCAGGTCGACGGACTCGGCGACATGGACCCCGAGGCCTTCCGCGCGGCTGCCCACGCCGTCGTCGACGTCATGGCCGACTATCTCGCGTCGGTCGAGGAGTACCCGGTCTTCCCCGACGTCGAGCCCGGGACGATCGGACCCCGCTTCCCGTCGACGCCGCCGGAGGACCCGGAGCCGCTCGAGGCGATCCTCGACGACTACCGCGAGCTCGTCGAGGCGAACGCCACCCATTGGCAGCACCCGGGGTTCCTCGCCTACTTCGCGACGACCGCGTCGGGCCCGGGGATCCTCGGTGAGATGCTGACGGCCGCGCTCGGCCAGAACCCGATGCTCTGGCGGACCTCGCCGTCGGGCACCGAGCTCGAGGGGGTCGTCGTCGGCTGGCTTCGCCAGGCGCTCGGGCTCCCGGACACGTTCGACGGCCTGATCACCGACACGGCCTCGACCTCGACGCTGATCGCCCTTGCGGCCGCCCGCGAGGGGGCCGGCTTCGGTGCCTCGCTCGAGGGCCTCGGTGGCCGGTCGGAGGTGCCGCCGCTCCGCGTCTACGCCTCGGCCGAGGCGCACAGCTCGGTCGACAAGGCGGCGATGACGCTCGGTCTCGGGCGCTCGGCGGTGCTCCGGATCCCGACCGACGACGGCTACGCGCTGCGGCTCGAGGCGCTCCAGGCGGCGATCGCCGCCGACCTGGCCGCCGGACGCCGGCCGATCGCGATCGTCGCGACCGTGGGGACGACCTCGTCGACATCGATCGACCCGGTCGCCGCGCGCGCCGACGTCGCCGAGCGCGAGGGGCTGTGGCTCCATGTCGACGCCGCGTACGCGGGGGTCGTCGCGCTCATCCCGGACCGGCGCGGGCCGTTCGAGGGCTGGGAGCGCGCGGACTCGATCGTCGTCAACCCGCACAAGTGGCTCTTCACGCCGCTCGACGCGTCGCTCCTGCTCACCCGGCGGATGGCCGACCTGCGGACGACATTCAGCCTCGTCCCCGAGTACCTCCGGACCCTGGACCGGGCGACACCGGTCCGCGACTACAACGAGTACACGCCACAGCTCGGCCGGCGGTTCCGCGCGCTCAAGCTCTGGATGCAGCTTCGCTGGTTCGGGCTGGCGGGGCTGCGACGGCGGATCGCCCACCACCTCGACCTCGCGGCGGACCTCGCGGCCGCCGTCGACGCCGACCCGGACTGGGAGCGGCTCGCGCCGGTCCCGTTCTCGACGGTCTGCCTTCGGTGGCGACCGGCCGAGCTCGCGGATCGAGCCGACGATCCGCTCGTGGCCGACCGCCTCGATGCGGCGAACCAGCGGATCATGGTCCGGGTCAACCGGACCGGCGAGGTCTTCCTGTCGCACACCCGGCTCCGCGACCGGTTCGCGATCCGGGTCGCCATCGGGAACCTGCGGACCGAGGCCCGCCACGTCGAGCGGGCGTGGGCGCTGCTGCGCGAGGCTGCCGCGGCGGAGCCGCGAGCGCTCTGACCGGTCCGAGCCCATCCCGCGGCCGGCGGCCGGGACATCGTGGGATCGCGGACGGCGAGGAGGGTACTCGGGCGGGCCCTCGTAGCTCTGGGCGCGACCGTCAGCGATCCGCGCCCTCGACCGACACCGTCAGCTCAGCGTCGTCGGGGTCGTAGGCGGCGCATTGGACCGAGTGGTCGCCACCGCCCCACGCATCCTCGGTCGGGACGAAGTAGAAGAGCTCGAGGACGGAGTCCTCGTACGGCAGGCCGACGTACGCCTGGAAGGCCGGCAGGCACTCGTCGGCGACGAACGCCTCGAACGTCGCGTCGGGGTCGGTCGGGAAGTCCCCGTCGGGCATCTCGCCGGTGTAGAACACCTCGAACTCGTGGGCCTCCGCGCACGGCTTGGCGGTCACCTTCTCGACCTCTTCCGCGTCGGCGTCCTTGAGGTCGAAGCAGTCGCCGACCCGCAGCTCGCTCGCGTCGAGATCGCCGGTCTTGACGATGTCGCCCTCGGGCGAGCGTCCCGCGGCGAAGATGAAGCCGGCGATCGCGACGACGGCGATGACGCCGACACCGACGATCAGGCCGAGCGGCAGACGGCTCAGCAGCGACCGCTGCTGCGGCGGCTCCGGCGCGCCGCCGCCCGGCGGGACCCACGCCGTCTCGACGGTGTCGGGCGCCGGCCCGGCGTCGGCGCCGGGGGTGATGGTGCTCGGGGGAGGGGCGGCTGGACTCGGGGGCGGGGCGACCGAGCCTCGGAGGAGACCGCAGGAAGCGCAGCTGATCGCACCACCGTCGTTCTTCGCGGCGCACCTCGCGCACGTCCACTGCTCGGCTGCCATCGGTTCCACCCTCCGGTCACGGCCGCTCGCTGCGACCCGCTTCGCCAGGGAGACGCCCGTCATCGCCGAGCGTTACACGCCCATCATCGCCGCCGGCGCGGGTGGCTGTGGCATCATCGGCGTGAGCCTGGCCAAGCCCGGGCGCGATGGAGGACCTGCCCGCGTGCCGCCGATCACCGAGCTGACCCGCATCGAGGCCGTCCATCTCGAGCGCCTCGAGCACCAGGGCGTCTTCACGACCGGGATCCTGCTCGAGGTCTCGGAGACGCCGACCCGTCGCCAGACCCTCGCCGACCAGGTCGACGCATCGACGAACGACGTCCTCGTCTGGCGCGACGAGGCGCTCATGCTCAACCTCGCCAACTTCGGGCCGCTGGAGCACCGCCTGCTCGTCCAGGCCGGGCTCACCGGGGTCGCCGACATCGTCGGCTGCACGCTCGAGGACTTCCTTGCCCGGATCGGCCGGGCAGCGGAGGAGCTCGGCGTCGAGCCGCCGCCGGACCTGACCGCCGAGGGCTGGTGGGAGCAGGCGAAGACGCTCGAGGACGAGTGACCGGGCTCGTCGTCCGCGTCGTCGCGGCCATCGCGACGATCCTCGTCGTCGTCGGCGTCGGGCTGCTGCCGTTCCTGACGCCCCTCTGGATCTTCCCCGCCCAGGCCCGGGCGAGCGCCGACCTGTGGACCGGCTGGCCGATCGAGACCGTCCACGCCGTGACCGGCGAGGTCCTCGTCGACCTCGTCGTCGGCCCGCCCGACTTCGACCAGGTCGTCGACGGCGAACCGGTCCTCAACGAGCGCGAGGTCGGCCACCTCCGGGACGTCCGGGCCGTCCTCCTCGGGTTCACGGCCGCGGTGGCGATCGCGGTCGTCGTCCTGGTCGTGCTCCGGTCGCGCCAGCGGGCCGATCATGCCGACCTGCGGGGGATCCGGGCCGGCGGCGTCGTGACCGTCGCGGCGATCGTCGCCCTCGGGATCACCGCCGCGGTCGCCTTCGAGACGCTGTTCGAGATCTTCCACCGGATCTTCTTCGCCAGCGGCTCGTACACCTTCGACCCGACGACCGAGCGGCTCGTCCAGCTCTTCCCGATGGACTTCTGGTTCGAGACGTCGATCGCGATCGGGGTGGTGATCCTCGTCGTCGCGGCGATCGTCGCGATCATCGCCTCGCGACGGCTCGCCGCCCTCGAGCGCAGCCCGTCGTGAGCAGCGCCGGTCGGGGCGGCGCGCACGTTCCGACCCGGCGCGCGCGACCGGTCCCGCTGGTCGTATCGTGGACGGACCGATGAGCAAGCCGCCCGCCCGCCCGAAGCCAGAACCCACGCCGCGCTCCGAGCGGCGCCGGCTGACCCACGTCGACCGCTCCGGCCGACCGCGGATGGTCGACGTCTCGGCGAAGGCGACGACGGCCCGGCGCGCGGTGGCCGAGGCGCTCGTGGCCGTCTCGCCCGAGACGATGAGCCTCGTCATCGACGGGGGCGGCGCCAAGGGCGACGTACTGACGGTGGCCGAGCTCGCCGGGGTCATGGGCGGCAAGCGGACGAGCGAGCTCGTCCCGTTGTGCCACCCGCTCCCGCTCACGGACCTGTCCGTCGCCATCACGCCGGACCGGCCGGCCGGGCTCCTCCGCATCCGGGCCGAGGCCGCGACCGTCGCGCCGACCGGCGTCGAGATGGAGGCGCTCGTGGCGGCAACGGTCGCCGCCCTGACCGTCTACGACATGGTCAAGGGCGTGGAGCGAGGCGTCGAGATCCGAAGCGTCCGGCTGCTCGAGAAGGACGGCGGCCGGAGCGGTGCCTGGCGACGGCCGCTCGACGAGCCCGAGCGGTCCGCCCGTCCGGCCCGCCCGACGAAGGGCGGCCGCGCCGCCGGCCGGATCCACCCCGGCCCGCGATGACCGGCCCGGCGTCGGCCCTCGTCCTGACCGCGAGCGACGCGGTCGCGGCGGGCGTCCGTGCCGACGCCTCGGGTGAGGCGGTCGCCGCGCGGCTGGTCGAACTCGGCCTCGTCGTCGACCGGGCGGCCGTGGCCGACGAGCGAGCGGTCATCGAGGCGGCCCTCGTCGAGGCCGCCGAGCGGTATCGGCTCATCGTGACGACCGGCGGCACGGGCCTGACCCCCCGCGACGTGACGCCGCAGGCGACGGCGGCCGTGCTCGACTACGAGGTCCCCGGGCTGGCCGAGACGATGCGGGCCGAGGGTCGCCGGAGCACGCCGATGGCCTCGCTCTCGCGCGGGCTCGCCGGGGTCCGGGGCCGGGCGTTGATCGTCAACCTCCCGGGCAGCCCTCGCGGCGCGACGGAGTCGCTCGAGGCGATCGCCGCGGTCCTGCCCCACGCGCTCGAGACGCTCGGCGGCCCGTTCGACCACGGCGCGGCGGCGGCTGCGGGCCGGACCGACCTGCCGTCGCCCGGCGCGGAGCGGGGCTGATGTTCGAGGCCTACGCCGAGGTCCCGCTCTACCCGCTGGTGTTCCCGCTGTTCTACGGCGCGCTCGCGATCTTCGCCCTCGAGATGGCCCGTCACCTGCGGGTCTTCGCCGTCGCCCGGCCGGCGGGTCCGGGCCTCCTCGGCGAGCTGCCGCGCCGGACCTGGGGGGTCGCCCGGTACGCCCTCGCCCAGACCCGGATGTTCCGGGACCGGCGCGCCGGGCTCATGCACTTCGCCATCTTCTGGGGCTTCGTCTTCCTCTCGATCGGGACGATCGACATCGTCACCGGCGGGCTCGTCCAGGCGGTCCTATCGTGGCCGCTCGATGGGGCCCTCTGGGCGGTCGTCCGGGCCCTCCAGGACATCGTCGCGGTCGCGGTCCTGCTGGCCATCGGCGTCGCCTTCTGGCGCCGCCTCGTCGTCCGGCCAGCCCGCCTGACGTACACGACGGAGGCGCTGGTCATCCTCGCCCTCATCGGTGGCGTCGTGGCGAGCGAGCTCGCCGCTTCCGTCCTCGAGTCGGCCCGCTGGGGCGACCAGGCGGGGGCGTTCCTGTCGAACGCACTCGCGGCACCACTGACCGGCCTCGACCCGGCGGCCCTCGAGGCCGCGTTCACGGTCGCCTGGTGGTCGCACATGGCGCTCGTCGCGGCGTTCCTCGTCTATCTGCCGACGGGCAAGCACCTCCACATCGCGACCGCGGTCGTCAACGTCTTCTTCCGCAAGCTCGCGCCGCGCGGTCGGCTGCCGTCGATGGACCTCGAGGGGACCGAGGGGACCTTCGGCGTCCGGACGATCGCCGACCTGACGGCGAAGGACCTGCTCGACGGCTTCACCTGCACCGAGTGCGGTCGCTGCCAGGACGCCTGCCCGGCCCATGCGACCGGCAAGCCGCTCAACCCCAAGACGCTGATCATGGGCATCCGGGAGATGGCGGTCGAGGCCGAGCACGGGGTCGACCTCATCCCGGACTCGGCCGCCGTCCGCGAGCTCCGTGGCCTCGACGACACCCGCCCGGATCCCCGGCGGCTCGCGACGCCGGTCGTCGATGCGGCCATCCCGTACGACGCGGTCTGGGACTGCGTGACCTGCGGCGCCTGCGTCGAGGCCTGCCCGGTGCTCATCGAGCACGTCGACAAGATCGTCGGGCTGCGGCGGAACCTCGTCCTCGAGGAAAGCCGGTTCCCGGCCGAGCTGGCCGGCCCGTTCCGGACGATGGAGACCCCGGGCAACCCGTGGGGTCAGCCGCGGTCGGCCCGGCTCGACTGGACGAAGGGCCTCCCATTCCACGTCCCGACGGTGGCCGAGGTCGCGGCGGAGGACCGGCTCGACGAGCTCGAGGCCGTCTACTGGGTCGGCTGCGCCGCGGCCTTCGACGAGCGGAACCGGAAGGTCGCCCGGGCGGTCGCCACCTGCCTCGACGCGGCCGGCGTCCGGTTCGCGGTCCTCGGTCAGGAGGAGTCCTGCACCGGCGACCCGGCCCGTCGGATGGGCAACGAGTATGTCTTCCAGATGCTCGCGATGGCGAACGTCGACACGTTCACGCGGTACGGCCTCGGCGAGCGGACGATCGTGACCGCCTGCCCGCACTGCTTCAACTCGCTCGGCAACGAGTACGCCGAGTTCGGGGCGACGCTGCGGGTCGTCCACCACTCGACCTACCTGGCCGACCTGCTCGCCTCCGGGCGGCTCCGGACGATGGCGGCCGACGAGGTCGCCGCGGCGGGGGAGTCGACGGGCCCGGCGACCGTGACCCTCCACGACTCGTGCTACCTCGCCCGCTACAACGGGGTCGTCGCGGCGCCGCGCCAGGTCCTCGGCGCGCTGGCCGGCGTCGAGGTGACCGAGCTCGAGCGCTCGGGTCGGCAGACGTTCTGCTGCGGCGCCGGCGGTGGGCGGATGTGGATGGAGGAGACGCGCGGGACACGGATCAACGCGGAGCGGTCGCGCGAGATCGTCGCCTCGGGGGCGACCACGGTGGCGACCGCCTGCCCGTTCTGCATGACGATGCTGCGCGACGGCCTCGCGACGGCCGAGACCGAGGGGGCTCCGGCGGTCGCGGCGATGGACGTCAGCGAGCTGCTGGCGGCGCGGATCGCCGCCGGGCGGGACCGGCAGCTGCCGGTCGTCGGGCGCTCGGGCTAGGGGGCGAGGGTCCCCGACCAGACCTGCCAGGCGAGGATCGTCTTGGCGATGAGGCTGAAGAGCATGTAGGCCCGCTCGCCGTACAGGTAGTCGCGCCAGCGGCCGACCTTCCGGTACTGCAGGACCATGTTGATCGCGAAGACGTTGAAGCTGATGAACAGCGACACGAAGATCGCGATGACGAAGCCCGGGATCGGCTCGGCGTTCGGCTCGGTCGCGGCGGTCCAGAGGGCGGTCGTGATGACGATCCAGGGGACGATGCCGGCGATGCAGCCGAAGACGTAGTGGAGCCACTGGGGTCGCTCGCGGCCCTCGTTGGCGGCTTCCATGCTCCAGCCGAACAGGTTCATCGCGGCATTGATGCCGAAGATCGCGACGAGCGTCCCGATCTCCTGGATGCCGCTGAGCGTCGCGATGACGACGATCATCACGCTCGAGCTGAGGGCGTACTCGACCCAGCGGGCCGGGTTCTGGCCACGGGCGAGCATCCGCTCGTACCAGGCCCGGGCCGGGAAGGCGACGGTCGCGTGGGCGATCGAGCTGAGCAGGAAGAAGATGGCGACGGCCGGGCCGATCGGCAGCTCGAAGAGCGTCCGCTGGGCCTGGACAAGGGTCTGGGTCGCCTGATCGAAGGTGAGGTAGCTGCTGACGACCGGCGCTGTCGCCATCGGCGACTGCATCAGCGACAGGCCGAGGACGGCCGCGAACTGGATGAAGTGGAGCCCCGCGAGGGCGACGTTCCAGCAGTGCAGGCCGCTGGCCCGGTCGGCGGGGATCGGTGCGGGCGTCGCGACGACGGATCGGGCGGGGGTGCCGGCGATGACGGTCATGGGCGAACCTCGGGTGCTCGGGTCGGGTGTCGTCCCATCCTTCGCCCGAGGGGCGCCGCCGGATGCCCCGGTATCAGCCGGCTAGGCGAACCCCGCAGGCGACGCAGCGCGTCTCGGTCCAGAGGTTGCCCATGCCGCAGGACGGACAGCGCTTCTCGCCCTCGGTGGAGGCGGCGAAGGGGCTCTCGGGCGGGTGCGCCTCCCGCTCCTGGCGCCGCCGGATGACGAGCACAGAGAGGATGCCGACGACCGCGGCCGCGATCAGCCCGGGCAGGAGGAGGTCATCCACGGACGCGTACCCCGTTCGGGCCTGGCCCCGGGCCCCCGCGGCCGAGGTCGGCCGCGGCAAGCCTACCGCGCCCGGTCCGCGACGACCAGCCCCGGTGCTACGCTTCGCGGCGTGACCGACCCGGGGATCGGCGATCGCCTGACCGAGGAGCAACGGCTCCTGCGTGACGCCGTGCGCACGCTCGCCGTCGAGCGAGTGGCGCCGCGCGCCGCCGAGATCGACCGGACCGCCGAGTTCCCGACCGACCTCGTCGCGCTCCTCGCCGAGCAGGACATCTTCGCCCTGCCGTTCCCGATCGAGCACGGTGGCATCGGCGGCGACCTGCTGACGGTCTGCCTCGCGATCGAGGAGCTCAGCCGGGCGTGCGCGACGACCGGCCTGATCCTGGCGGTCCAGGAGCTCGGCGCGCTGCCGCTCCTCATCGCCGGCACCGAGGCGCAGCGGGCGCGCTGGTTCCCCGACCTCGCCGCGGGCCGCTCGCTGATCGCCTTCGCCCTGACCGAGCCGGAGGCAGGCTCGGATGCCGCGGCGCTCCGGACGCGGGCCGTCCGCGATGGCGACGACTACGTGATCAGCGGCGGGAAGCGGTTCATCAGCCACGGCTCGGTCGCCGACCTGGTGACGGTCTTCGCCGTCACCGATCCGGAGGCGGCGCGGCACGGCCGGATCTCCTGCTTCGTCGTCCCGACCGACAGCCCGGGCTTCAGGGTGGTCCGGCTCGAGCACAAGATGGGCATCCGCGGCTCCCCGACGGCCGAGCTCGCCTTCGACGACGTCCGCGTCCCGGCCGACCACCGGATCGGGGCGGAGGGCGAGGGCTTCTCGATCGCGATGCGGACGCTCGACCGGAGCCGACCCGGCATCGCCGCTCAGGCCGTCGGCATCGCCCAGGGCGCGCTCGACGCGGCGGCGGCGTACGCGGCCGAGCGGCGCCAGTTCGGCAAGGCGATCGCCGAGTTCCAGATGATCCAGGCGATGCTCGCCGACATGGACGCTGCGACCGAATCGGCCCGCCAGCTGCTCCACGCTGCCTGCGTCCGGATCGACGCCGGCGCGCCGGACGCGTCGCGCTGGTCGGCGCTCTGCAAGCTCGTCGCCGGGGATGCCGCGATGCGGGTGACGACCGATGCCGTCCAGGTCTTCGGTGGCTACGGCTACATCGACGAGTACCCGGTCGAGCGGATGATGCGCGACGCGAAGATCACCCAGCTGTACGAGGGGACGCAACAGGTCCAGCGGCTGGTGGTGGCTCGCGCGATACTTGACCGCCGGCGCTAGGCCGCCACGGCCGTCGAACGGCGAGCGAGCGGAGGTCAGGGAAGCATCGTGCGGATCGTGGTCCTGGCGAAACCCGTGCCCGACCCGGCGTCGGGCGGCGAGCGGTTCGGGCCGGACGGCCGGCTCGATCGGACGGTCGCCCCGGCGGTCATCAACGGCAATGACGAGTACGCCCTCGAGGCGGCGCTCAAGCTCGTCGAGGCCCACGGCGGCGAGGTCACGCTCCTCGCGATGGCGCCGCCGTCGGGACCCGAGACGCTCCGCAAGGGCCTCGCGATGGGCGCCCACCGCGGCGTCCTCGTCACCGACCCCGCCCTCGAGGCCAGCTGCACGCTCGGGACGAGCCGGGTCCTCGCGGCGGCGCTCCGGACGCTCGAGTACGACCTCGTCCTCGCCGGCGTCGACACGTCCGACGGGACGGCGGGCGTGGTGGCGCCGGGCGTCGCCGCGCTCCTCGACCTGCCGTACCTCTCGTACGCGGCCCGGATCGAGCCGGATCCGTCCGCCGGCCGGGTCGTCGTCCACCGCCTCAGCCCGATCGGCTATGACGAGCTGGAGGCGCCGATGCCGGCCCTCATCAGCTGCACCCAGGTCCTCGGCGAGCCCCGCTATCCGTCGCTGAAGGGGATCATGGCGGCGCGCTCGAAGGAGATCGTGGTCCGGTCGCTGGCCGACCTCGATCTCGGCGGGGCGGCGGCCGGCGGGGCCGTGGCGACGACCCGCCTCCTCGAGGTTCGCAAGCCGCCGGCCCGCGGCGCGACGCAGGTGGTCCGGGCGCCGGCCGACGAGGCCGCGGTCGCGATCGCGGACTTCCTCGCCGAGCGGAGGCTCATCTGATGGCGGGCGATGTCTGGGTCGTCGCCGAGACGACGGCCGACGGGTCGCTGGCCCGCATCACGACCGAGGTGGCGACCGCCGGCCGGTCCCTCGCGGCCGTCGCCGGCGTCGGCGTCACGGGGGTCGTCGTCGCCGCCGACCCGGGCCCGGCCGCGGCCGAGCTCGCGACCTATCTCCCGCGGGTGGTCGCGGTCGCCGACCCGGAGGCTGCCACCCGGCCGCTGAGCGGCGTGGTCGCCGAGCGGGTGGCCGGGCTCGCCGCCGCCGGCGCGCCGGGGCCCATCCTGCTCGGCGCGACTCCCGACGGCCGCGACAGCGCCGGCATCCTGAGCGTGCGCCTCGATCGCGGGGTCCTCGCCAACGCGACAGGGCTCGGCTGGATCGACGGCGGCCCGAGCGTCGAGATGAGCGTCTTCGGCGGCTCGCTCGAGACGACGAGCGCGTTCACCGGCCCGGCCGGGATCGTCACCGTCCGACCGAACGTGGTCAGCGCGGTCGCGCTCGACGCGCCGGGCTCGGTCGAGCGCACGGCGGCCGAGGTCCCGCTGCGGCTGCGACCGGTGGCGGTTCGTCGGCGGGTCGCCGCTGTGGGCGCCCGAGCCTCGATCGAAGAGGCCCGGGTCGTCGTCGCCGGCGGCCGGGGTGTCGGTGGGTCGGAAGGCTTCGCGGTCCTCGAGCAGCTCGCCGAGGAGCTCGGGGGCGCCGTCGGAGCCACGCGGGCCGCGGTCGACTCGGGCTGGATCGACTATGCCGTCCAGATCGGCCAGACCGGCAAGACCGTCAAGCCGCAGCTGTACCTGGCGCTCGGGATCAGCGGGGCCATCCAGCACAAGGTCGGGATGCAGACGGCCGAGACGATCGTCGCGATCAACCGCGATCCGGATGCGCCGCTCGCCGAGTTCGCCGATCTGTACGTCGTCGGCGACCTGTTCGAGGTCGGGCCGGCGCTCCTCGCCGAGCTCCGGCGGCGGAAGGCGTAGCGCGGGCGAGGATGCCCGAGCTCGCCCTCCTCGCGCTCCCGGTCGCCCTCGGCGTCGCCATCGCGGCGGTCGTCGTCATCGTCCTGCGCCGGTCGGGAGTCGTCGCCGACGAGCACCGCAGCGCGGTCACGGCGCGCGCGTCGGTCATCGGCCTCGCCGACCGGGCCGCCATCGCCCTCGAGGCGGTCGCGGGACGGGTCGACCAGATGCGTCGCGGCGCGATCGAGGCGGGCGCGATCGGCGACGAGCTGGCGACGGCGACCGGTACGCTCGAGGGGATGATCGCGGACGGGCGTGACCTCGCCCTCCCGACGGGCATCGAGCCCGCGCGAACGGCGATCGTCGCCGAGCTCGAGCGCGCGGTCCGGGCGATCGGGATGGTCGAGCACGGCCGGGCGATCCAGGCCGCCGCCCGGGGTCGGGGCCGCGAGGTCGAGGCGCAGACGGCTGTCAAACGCGGCTATCTGAACCTCCTCCACGCCCGCGAGTCGATCCTCGCCCAGCGGGCCTGGGCCGACCGCTGGCTGTCCGACGCCGAGCTCCGGGCGCGGCGACAGTCGGTGGGTGGATGAGTCAGCTCACCCCTACATATCGTGCTACGCTCGACTTCGACCACAACCCGTAGTGGTGCAGACGGAGGGACGACCGGATGCGGTGCCCGCAATGCGAGGCCCGTGACTCGCGGGTCATCGACTCGCGCGACCTCGACGACGCCGCGACGATCCGGCGCCGCCGGGAGTGCCCCACCTGCGGCGCCCGGTTCACGACGTACGAGCGGATCGAGTCGGCCCGGCTCGTCGTCGTCAAGAGCGATGGGACCCGCCAGGAGTTCGACCGGTCCAAGCTCGTCGCGGGGCTCCGCAAGGCCCTGACCCGGCGACCCGTGCCCGACGACGCCGCCGAGCGGCTCGGCGACGAGATCGAGACGACGCTCCGCGCGAGCGGCGTCGCGGAGGTGCCGAGCGCCCGCATCGGCGAGCTGGCGCAGGAGCGCCTGCGGGCCACCGACCAGATCGCCTACATCCGGTTCGCCTCGGTCTACCGGAGCTTCGAGGACCTCGAGGAGCTCAAGCGCGAGGTCGACGAGCTCTTCGCCAGCGGCGGGGTCCGGAAGGGGGCCGTCCGGTGAGCGTCCTCGCGGATCGCGACATCCGGGGCGAGATCGAGGCCGGCCGGGTCGTCATCCGGCCGTACGACCCGGCCGACCTCCAGCCCTCGTCGGTCGATCTCCATCTCGATCGGAGCTTCCGGGTCTTCCGCAACAACCGCTACCCGTACATCGACGTCCGCCAGGCGCAGCCCGACCTGACCGAGCTGCTGACGATCGCCGACGACGAGCCGTTCATCCTCCACCCGGGCGAGTTCGTCCTCGGCCAAACGCTCGAGTGGGTCGAGCTGCCGGCCGACCTCGTCGCGCGCCTGGAAGGGAAGTCGAGCCTCGGCCGGCTCGGGCTGCTCATCCACTCGACCGCGGGCTACGTGGACCCTGGATGGCGGGGCAACCTCACCCTCGAGCTCTCCAACGTCGCGAACCTGCCGATCGCCCTCTATCACGGGATGAAGATCGGCCAGATCAGCTTCTTCCGGATGACCGGCCCCGTCGAGCGGCCGTACGGCAGCCCGGAGCTCGGCTCGAAATACCAGGGCCAGTCCGAGCCGACCGCGTCCGCCTTCCACCGCGACTTCGATCCCTCCCGATGAACGACGCCGTCGCCTGGTCGGCCGACCTCGGCGGCGGGACGACCGTCGCCCTGGTCCAGGCCGGCAGCTTCCGGACCGACGCGGGGGCGATCTTCGGACCGGTGCCGCGACTCCTGTGGGGCGGTCTCGTCGCCGACGAGCTCGACGACGACCACCGCCTCCTCCAGGCCCTCAACTGCCTGCTGGTCGAGACGCCCGCCGGCCGCGTCCTCGTCGAGACCGGGATCGGCGAGCGGCTGACCGACAAGGTCCGGGCGATGCGGCGGTATGTGGGCGACCCGGTGGTCCCGGCGCTCGAGCGGGCCGGGTTCGACCCGGCGACGGTCGACCTCGTCCTGATGAGCCACCTCCACTTCGACCATGCCGGCGGGCTGCTCCGTGCCGACGGCTCGCGGGCCTTCCCGCGGGCGCGGATCGTCGCCCAGCGGGCCGAGTGGGAGATCGCCCTCGGCGGGAACAGCCGGCTCGTCGCCTCCTACGACCAGCCCGAGATCCGGCTCGTCGCCGACTGGGGCGCCGCCGGCTGGGTCGAGGGCGAGCGGGAGCTGCTCCCCGGCGTGTCGGTCGTCCCGACCGGGGGTCACAGCGCGGGCCACCAGGCGGTCGTCGTCCGCGGGGGGCGTCGCACCCTCGTCTTCTTCGGCGACCTCTTCATGCGGCCCTGGGCGGCCAACCCGCGCTGGGTCACCGCGTTCGACGACTTCCCGCTCGACTCGGTCGCCCGCAAGACCGAGCTCTTCCGGCAGGCGAGCGAGGAGGGCTGGACCGTGACCCTCTCGCACGAGCGCGATCACCCGGTCGGGCGCCTCGTCCCCGATCGCGACCGCTTCCGCTACGAGCCCGAGTAGCCCCGCTCGGGGCGCCGCCGATCGCCGGCGACGCCGCGCCGGCCTCGGACGCTATGGCAGGATCGACTCGACGAGCTCGGTGGCCCGCGCCTCGTCGACCGGGCCCTGGACGACCTCCCGGATCACGCCGTCGGGGTCGATGAAGAACTGGGTCGGCAGCGCGTACACCTTCCAGGCCCGGAAGATGTCGCCGTCGAGATCGGCCGCCACGGTGTAGCCGAGGTCGTACCGGTCGGCATACGCCCGGACGTCGTCGACGCTCGACTCCTGGACGCTGATGCCGATGACGGTCAGCCCGGCCTCCGCGTAGCGGGCGGCGATGTCGCGCAGGATCGGCGTCTCGGCCTGGCAGGGTGGGCACCAGCTCGCCCAGAAGTTGACCCAGACCCCCCGGCCGCGGAGGTCCTCGAGCCGGACCGGCTGCCCGTCGAGGTCGGTCAGGACGAACGTCGTGCCGTCGTCGCGGACCGCCGTGAGCTCCGGGGCGACGTCGCCGGGGCGGAGCCCCTCGGTCGGCGAGGCGATGACGTACGGGGTGGGACGCGGGTCGACGGGGCCGGTCGGGGCGACCTGGCCGAGCGGTGTCGTCACCGCGACGAGGACCACCCCGACCACGATCACCGCCCCGAGGACGGCGATGAGCTGGCGGCCGGTGAACGGGCCGATCAGGCCGTGCCGCCCGCGCTCGTGGGCGACCGGCGGGCGCTCGTCGGTCACATCAGATGCCGGCGAAGCCGAACCAGCGCGGCAGGTACTTGAGCCAGTCGAAGAGCATCGCCACGCCGACGGCGACGACGAGGAGCCCGCCGACGAGCGAGACGACCCGGCCGTGACGGACGAGCGGCCGGACGATCGCCGGGGCCCGGTCGTAGAGGACCCCGAGGAGCAGGAACGGGATGCCGAGGCCGAGGGTGTAGGCGACGAGGAGGATGCCGCCCTGGAGCGTGGTCGTCGACGCCGAGGCAAGCCCGAGGATCGCCCCGAGGATCACGCCGATGCACGGGGTCCAGCCGACCGCGAAGATCGCCCCGAGCCCGAACGACGCGAACAGGCCGGTCCCGCCACCGACCAGCCGGCCGCCGACCCGGTCGGCGACGCCGGTCCCGCCGCCCGGGCCGGCGAGGGCGACCGTGCCCGACGAGGCGGCGAGCGACGCCTGGGCGCCTGCGTCGAGCGGGCGCCAGGTCCGCTCGAGGACGGGGATCCGCAGGATCCCGGCGAGGCTCAGGCCGAGGATGATGAGGACCATCCCGCCGACCCGACGCAGCCAGGGCAGGTAGTCGAACAGCGGCCCGGCGGCGAACGTGGCGGTGACCCCGAGGATCGTGAAGACGGCCCCGAAACCGAGGACGTAGGCGACGGCGTGCCGCAGCGCCGTCCAGCGCGACGGCGGCGCGCCCTCGGCGGAGGCACCGACCGCGATCGTCGTCAGCTGGCCGATGTAGGCCGGGACGAGCGGCAGGACGCAGGGCGACAGGAAGCTGAGCAGCCCGGCCGCGAAGGCGACGAGGATGGTGAGGTCGTTGGGGTCCATCAGGCGCCCCCGTCCGGCGCGTCGTAGGCGGCGGCGATGAACCGCCGGATCGCTACCGGCCCGGTCGCGAGCTCGAGCCGGTGCCCGCCGATCTCGATCACCGGGATCGTGTTCACCATGACCCGGTGGAGCTCGGCGTCGGCCTCGATGTCGCGCTCGACGAGGGCCGGGACCCGGGCGCCGTCGTTCGCCCGCTCGGCGAGGAGCCGCTCGAGGAGCGTCCGCGTCTCCTCGCAGAGATGGCAGCCCGGCCGCGAGTACAGGACGAGGTCGGGGAGGGGAGTGCCGGTCATCGCCCGGATGCTACCGCGGTCCCGCGCGCGATGCCGCCGGGCGCTACCGTAGGGTGAGCCCTTGCGCGGTCGCGTTCGCCGTCGTCTCCGGGGCGCGATGCGAGCGACGAACGGCCTCGGTGGACCCGCTCGCGAGCACCGTCATCACCGCTGCCCTCGTCCTCTACACGATCGGGGTGTGGAGCGAGCGGGTCCAGGGTCGCCTGCGGCCGTGGCACCTTGCCTTCTTCTGATCCGGGCTCGCCTGCGACACGATCGGGACGGGGATGATGCTCGACTTCGCCGGCGGGCTGACGGCCGACGTCCACGGGATCACCGGACTGATCGCGATCCTCCTCATGCTGGCCCACGCCGTCTGGGCCACCATCGTCCTCGTCCGCAGGGACGAGCGGTTGATCACGACCTTCCACCGGTTCAGTGTCGTCGTCTGGGCGATCTGGCTCATCCCGTACGTCAGCCCGATGGTGATCGCGATCGACGGCTGAGGACCCCGAGAGCGATGACCAGCGCCGCGTCCCCCGTCTCGGATGACGACACGCCCCGGCGGTCGACTACCATGGCGGGGCGTCGCCCGTCGGGGCGGCAGGGATGCGGCGAGGAGGCGGACGTGCCGGAGATCATCCCGCGCTGGGAGTGGCGCACCTTCGGCCGGCGGTTCGGCCTCGCCGAGGCCGCCTTCGGCGCCCTGGAGGCGACCGGCGTCCAGGAGAGCGACGAGCTGTACCTCCTCTCGACGGCCGGCGACAACGTGAAGGTCCGCGACGACCTCATGGACATCAAGCGCCTCGAGGAGGTCGATGCGGACGGCCTCGAGCGCTGGACACCGATCATGAAGGCGGGCTTCCCGCTCGGGGCGGCCGAGACCGCCGACGTCCTCGCCGCGCTCGGCATCGAGGCACCGCGATTCGCCCGCGAGACGTACACCCTCGCCGAGTTCGTGACCGAGCTCGTCGTTCCGAGCGGGACCGTCCGACCGGTCGACGTCCACAAGCGGCGGGTGCGCTACGTCGTCGGCGGCTGCACCTCCGAGGTGTCCGACGTCACGGCCGCCGGGCGGACGATCCGGACGATCGCGATCGAGTCGGAGGACAAGGCCGCGGTCCTGGCCGCGGTCCGGTCGGTCGGCCTCGGCGGGTTCGTCAACACCAGCTACCCGAAGGGGCTCGCGGCGCTCGTCGACGGCGCTGCCGAACGTTACGCGGTCATCGATTGCGGCACGAACTCGGTGAAGTTCCACGTGGCCGAGCGGCAGCCGGACGGCGGCTGGTCGGCGGTCGTGGACCGGGCCGAGATCACCCGCCTCGGCGAGGGCCTCGAGCAGACCGGCGAGATCGGGCCCGATGCCCTCGATCGCACCGCCGCCGCGATCGCCGCGATGGCCGACGAGGCCCGCCAGCTCGGGGTGGGCGCCATCGTCGCCGTCGGGACGGCCGGGCTCCGGATCGCCCGGAACGCCGATGCCGTCGTCGACGCGATCGCGGGCCGGACCGGCATCCGGATCGACGTCATCAGCGGCGAAGACGAGAGCCGACTCGCCTACCTCGCCGCCACCCACGGGCCCGGGATCGCCGATGGCGGGACCCGGGTGGTCTTCGATACGGGCGGTGGCAGCACCCAGTTCACCTTCGGCAGCGGCGACCGCATCGACGAGCGGTTCAGCGTCGACGTCGGCGCCGTCCGGTTCACCGAGCGGTTCGGGCTCGGCGGCGTCGTGACCGAGGGGGTCATCGGCGAGGCCGGCGCCGCGATCGCCAGCGATCTCGGGCGGATCGCCGGACGGCCCACGCCGGACCTGCTCGTCGCGATGGGTGGCGCGGTCACCAACCTCGCCGCGGTCCGCCACGGCCTCGCGACCTACGACCCCGACGTCGTCCAGGGCACCGTGCTCGACCGGGCGGAGATCGAGCGCCAGATCGAGCTGTACCGCAGCCGTGACGTCGCCGGCCGCCGCGAGATCGTCGGGCTGCAACCGAAGCGGGCCGACGTCATCCTCGCGGGGGCGCTCGTCGTGCGGACGGTCCTCGATCTGCTCCGGTGCGACTCGCTCGTGGTCAGCGATCGAGGGCTCCGGCACGGCGTGCTCGTCACGCGGTTCGGCTGAACGGTCAGAGAGAGGGGAGCCATGACATCCGACGAAGTGCGACCGGCGCCGCGGCTCAGCGACCAGCAGTTCGCGGAGCTCATGCGCCTGATCAAGGGCGCCGACAGCGTCGAGCTCAAGCTGACCGTGCCCGTGACGGCCCACCGGGCGACGATCCGGGGCCTGCCGATCGACCCGGTGCAGAGCCAACCCCGGCAGGTCTTCTTCTTCGACACGCCCGACCTCGACCTCGAGGCGGCCGGCGTCGTCGTCAGGGCCCGCCGCATCCAGGGAGGCCGGGGCGACTCCGTCGTCAAGCTGCGGCCCGTCGTTCCGGACGATCTGGCACCGGAGATCCGTCACTCGGCGGCGTTCAACGTCGAGGTCGACGCCCTGCCGGGCGGCTTCGTCTGCTCGGGAACGATGAAGGGGCGGCTCACCGGCCAGGAGGTCCGCGACGCCGTCGCCGGCAATGTCCCGCTGCGGAAGCTGTACACGAAGGAGCAGCGCGCTTTCTTCCGCGCCCACGCACCCGCCGGGATCGAGCTCGACGACCTCCAGGTGCTCGGACCGACATTCGTGCTCAAGGGCCAGTTCGACGTCGGGGAGATCGGTCGTCGACTCGTCGCCGAGATGTGGCTGTATCCGGACGGCTCGCGGATCCTCGAGCTCTCGACGAAGTGCCTGCCGGCCGAGGCGTTCCAGGTCGCGGCGGAGGTCAGGGCGTATCTCGTCGACAAGGGCGTGCCGGTCGGCGGGGCACAGCAGACCAAGACCCGCACGGCGCTCGAGTTCTTCGCGGCTGAGCTGCGGGCGGCCCGAGACGCGGATGCGGTCGCCGTGGCTCCGGAGTCGGGCGCCGACGCATAGGGCGACCGGCGGTCGCCGGAGCCGGAGGCGGGGTACGATGGTGACCACGCCCCCGTAGCTCAGTGGATAGAGCGAGGCCGTCCTAAGGCCTGCGTCGGCGGTTCGAATCCGTCCGGGGGCGCCACGCTGACGGCAACGCGGAGTCGAAGAACGGCTCCGCTGGCCCCGTGGGACCCTGGACGAGAAGGACTGCTGCGGCTCCTTCTCCTGACGCCGCATCCGCACGGCGGCCGGCGCTCCGAAGCAGCTCTCGGACGACGCGGGCGGCTGGCCCTCCCGGCCCACGCCCGCGGCCCACGCTCACCGGCCCGCTACATGTAGCCTTTCCGGATCTCGGCGAGGCGGTCGCGCCAGGACCGTGGATCCCGACGCTGGTGCTCGATCCGCTGCCGCACCTCCGGCCACATGCGGACCCAGTACACGGCGTTCACTACGACCGCGTAGACCAGCAACCCCACGTCACCCTGCCAGATCGCCCACGGGACGACGAGCAGCGGCCATCCCTCGTAGGCGACCAGCGCGTCCGCGACGAGGATCCCGATGCCGTAGCCACCGACCGTCACGACCGGGACCGCGATCCAGTCGAGCGCGAGCAGCGAGCCGAGGATCGGTGACTGTCCGAAGCCTCCGACGAACCGGTAGTAGATCGGGTAGGCGTGACCGACCACCGCGCCGGTCGCGGCTGCATATTCCGCGCCGCTGCCGGGCGCGACGACCACGAACACCATCGTCACGATGAACGCCTTCGCGATGTCGAGCAGCGCCGTCAGGCATCCCCATCGCCCACCGGCCCGAGAGCCGATGCCGGCCGGGCTGACGCCGCGCGAGACGATCCGGGTTCCGGCGGAATCGATCTGGTATTCCGTTGCCGTCAGGTCCTGGTCGCGTGCGACCCTGCCGCCGACGATCCTTGCGAACGAGATCGATCCGACGAGATATCCGGCCAGAGCGGCCCCCACGATGGGCAGGAGACTCGTGAGGACATCCGGCAGCTCGCTCACGGACCGGTCACCGTCACGACGATCGCCCCGACGCTGGCAGGCGCGGAGCGCTGACCGGAGGCGAGCCGCCGAGCGCCCGACGCACGGCTCCACTCCGCCGTGGCGCGGTCGCTGGGCATCGCGTCATCTCCCGTACAAGGGTCGCATGGCTCGGCTGGACTGGTAGTGTATGCGTCATGCCCGACGCCAGCATCCCGCTCGCGCTCTACGACTTCGTACCGGTCGCCATTTCCGCGGTCGGCCTGGGGCTCGTCGCCTGGCATGTCGGCAGGATCGTGCCAGCGCTCGCGACCTGGGCCGCCCTCGGAGTCGTCCTCATCGTATCGGCAGGACTCGCGCGCGCTACGTGGAAGCTGGTCGTGGCAGCGGGCGGGTCCGATGTCGCAGTCCTGCACGGGGCCCTGTACGTCCTGCTCGCGCCCGGCTTTCTCATCCTTGGGACGGTCGTCTGGCGAGCACGTGGCGGCATCGCGACCGCGACGGGAGCCCGGACGCCGCCATGGCTGGTCGCCGCATCCACGGTCGTCGTGCTCGTGCTGGCAACGGTCATCCTCGGCCCGTCGGGCGGTCGGTTCGTCCCACTCATCTGGCTCGCCGCGGCGACGTGCGGTGTCGCCCTTGTCAGCGTTGGCCTCTTCCTTCTCGCACGCCATCGCGGTCGATCCCGGCTCGCGTGGCTCTTCATCGCCTATCTCGCGATCACCATCGCACTGAACGGGCTCGCCCGGGCATCCGTCCAGACGGAGTCGCTCCAGTGGGTGGAGCAGAGTCTCAACACGCTCGATCAGGTGCTGTTCCTCGTTGCAGCGCTTCAGCTCTTCGGCATCCCTGCGAGGGGACCCGAGGCGGAGACCGTCAGCGGAAGATGACACGCGGCGGCCTCGGCTCGCCGCCGGGCCGCCGCCACGAGCGACGTCAGGCGATCCGATGCGCCAGTCAGATCGTCGGCGGGACGGGCCTGCCCGGGAACAGCAGCCGGAACTGCTTCGCGTACTGGCGCTTGCCGACCAGGCGCCAGAGCACCTTCACCGAGAGGGGCATCCCCGCGTAGAAGCGCTCGCGGTCTGCGGGCGTGGAGCTTGCGAGCAGCATCCCGAGCTGCGGCAGGAGCCGGCTCCTCGGGATCGCCCCGACACTGTGGTCGGCCATCGCGGTCCACTCTGCCGTGGTGACCACCCGCTCCGCGACCGGGATGACCTCGACCACCTCACGCCGCAGGTGCACCTTCAGCAGCTCGAGCATCCGCTCGTAGGCATCGGCCAGCTGTTCGCCGACCGCCGGATCGGCCGTCGCGCGCCATCGGGCGAGGAGTGGCTTCGCCTCCTCGAGCAGCCCCGCGACCTGCGTGTGGTGCGCGCGCATCTGGCCGACGTGCAGCGCGCAGGCGGGCGCTCGCTGCTCGAGCTTGTCCCACAGGAGCTCGTCCTCGCTCTCGTGATGCGTGTGCAGCGTCGCGTCGAGATCGGCGAGCCACTGACCGAGGAACTCGCTGCGCGCCACGTCACCGGCGGGGGCGCCGCGCACCAGCCCGGGCGCCTCTTGGTATCCCCACAGGAACGCGTTGTGCAGGATGCGCATGTCGTCGCCGCTGCACAGCTTCGGACCGCCGGGAACGGGCGGAACGGTCTCACCGGGCAGGGAGACGTAGTCCAGGGTCATGGTCGGACCTCCTGGGGACGGGGTGGCCGCTGTCCGGGGAGTCTAGGGCACCGCCCCCAGGCCCGGATGCCGGTCATCGAAGCTGGGTCCCGTCGGCGGCTACCATGCGCCGATGACGACCGACAGACCCGGGACGCCCGACCTGACCCCCGACGCCGAGCGCAGCCGCGTCGCATGGGACGCCTACAGCGACGAGTACCAGGCTAAGCACGCGGCGACGCTCGCGGCGTCCGACGGCTTGGCCTGGGGCACCGGCCACGTTCCCGAGGCCGACCTCCGCGTCCTGGGCGACGTCGCGGGCAAGGACGTCCTCGAGCTCGGCTGTGGGGCGGCGCAGTGGTCGATCGGCCTGGCTCGGGCCGGCGCCCGGCCGGTCGGCCTGGACCTGTCCGCCCGCCAGCTCGAGCACGCTCGCCGGCTGATGACCGAGGCGCGCGTGGAATTCCCGCTGGTGAACGCGAGCGCCGAGGCCGTGCCGCTCCCCGACCGCTCGTTCGACATCGTCTTCTGCGACCACGGGGCGATGACCTTCGCCGACCCGTATCGGACCGTCCCGGAGGCCTCCCGCCTGCTCCGGCCCGGCGGTCTCTTCGCGTTCAGCCACCACTCGCCGATCGAGACGATCTGCTGGCCGCTCGGCGCCGACCGGGCGGGCGACCGGCTTGTCCTGGACTACTTCGACCTGCACCGGATCGACGACGACGAGGACGTCGTCTACCAGCTCCCGTACGGGGAGTGGATCCGGCTGTTCCGAGTCAACGGCTTCGTCGTCGAGGATCTCATCGAGCCGCGCCCGCTGTCGGGCGCGACGAGCACCTACCGCGACGCCGATGCGCTCACCTGGGCGAGGCGCTGGCCCGCCGAGAGCATCTGGCGTCTCCGCCGTGGCTGAACCCCCCGGAACCGACGAGACCCGCATCGACCGCTGGCTGTGCGCGGTACGCCTCGTGAAGACGCGCCCGACGGCGACGCAGCTGTGTGATGCCGGCCACGTCCTCGTGAACGGGAGCCCGGCGAAGCCATCGACGAAGGTCCGCGCCGGCGACCGGGTCGACGCGCTCATCGCCGGCCGCGAGCGCGTCCTCGAGGTCGTGCGGCCGATCGAGTCGCGGGTCGGCGCCCCGGTCGCGGTGACATGCTACGTGGATCACAGCCCGCCGCCGGTGGTCAGGGAAGTCCGGCCGGGGATCATGGCGGTCCGGGGCGAGGGCCGGCCGAGCAAGCGCCTGCGCCGGGAACTGGAACGCCTGCGCCGGGCCCCTGGGGCCTGAAGGCGGACCTGTCGCGCCGAGGTGCTGCGGTCTCAGCCGGGGGTCCCGAGCGCCGCCCGCCCGGCCGGTCGGTACGTCTGGATCGTCACGCCGGACGGGGTCGACCGCGACTCGACCAGCGACAGGTCGTGGGTCGGGCCGCGCTCGGGGAAGAGCCGCAGGCCGTCACCGACCACGACGGGGTAGAGCAGCAGGTCGAGCTCGTCGACGAGGTCGCGCTCGAGCAGCCACCGGAGCAGGCCGCCGCTGCCCTGGACGAGGAGCTCACGTCCCGGGATCGCCTTCAGCCCGCGGACCGCCGCCTCGACGTCGCCGGCGATGACCTGGCTGTTCTGCCACGTCGGGTTCGTGAGCGTGGTCGAAGCGACGTACTTCCGCCGGACGTTGATGGCGTGGCCGAACGGATCGTCGTCGTGCTGTGGCCAGTACGCCGCCCAGATCCCCCAGGTCCGGCGCCCGAGGAGCAGCGCGTCGGCGCGCTCGTACACCGAGGTGATGAAGTCCCCGATCTCCTCGTCGGCGTGCAGCGCCAGCCATCCGCCGCGCTCGAACCCGCCGCGCCGGTCCTCGTCGGGGCGTCCGGGGCCCTGGTACACGCCGTCGAGGGTCAGGAAGATCATGGCGGTCAGCTTCACGGTCATCGCTCCCTTCGAGTGATCGGCGACGGTCAGGCTGGCGTTCGAGCGGTGCACCTCGGCGGGCGTCGCGACGCCAGACCGACCGGGCGGCCAGATGGCGGCGACGGTGCACCGCTCGCCCGGCCCGCTACCCCGACGGCGGGAACGTCATCCGGTCGAGCTCCCTGCCGATCCGGTAGCCGTACTCGACGATCGACTGCCAGTCGCGGAAGTCGCCGATGCGGTGCGTCTGGAGGACCTGGGGATCGACCGCCGCGTCGGGCGACAGCCGGCCCCCGAACGTCCGATGGCCGCGCGCGCCGAGCCCGGCGGTGATCTCCGCACCATGCGGCGTGATCGGCTGGTCGGCCTTCGCGAGGCGGCGATCGAGCGGGCCGCCGCTGAACAGCCACAGCGGTCGGGCCTTGAGCTCCTCGCGGAAGCGCTCGGCGAAGCGGCGGGCGTCCTTCTGCCAGTACGCGGCGTACAGGGCGCTGCCGAGAATCACGGCGTCCCAGCCGTCGAGGCTGCTGACGTCGCGAGCCGGCACGGCGAGCGCATGATGGCCGCTGTCGCGCAGGACCTGGGCGATCGCCTCGGCGATCTCCCCGGTCGAGCCAAGCTTGGTCGCATAGGCGACGAGGACCCGAGCTGACATGCGCTCCCATCGAACAGACCCCGGAGGCGCAGCGTAGCGCACGCGGGACGCCGGAGACCCGGCGGCCGGGTCCGGCCGCGGGCGGGACCTATCGGCCCGGGCAGTCGCCGTGCAGGTCGATCCGGCCCTCGCTCTGGACCGGCGCGACGGCCGTCCTGATGAGGCCGCAGGCGCGGCAGAGGGCGATCGTCACCGGGACGACCGTCCTGGCCGAGGCCATCGACGTTGCCTGGAAGTGCCAGTCATGCCAGTGAGGAGCGGAGCGAGGGGTCGGGGCGTCTGTCATCGTGGGCCTCCTTGCGGTGGCAGGGGAGGCGAGTGTAGGCGCCCCGCGGCTGGTCGGTCAGACCGCAGATCCACGGGCGATCGCGCCTAGAGGACCGCGTCGCGCTCGTCGCGCCGGATGCGAGCCGTCAGGGCCATCAGCACCGACAGGCGGACGGCCGGCCGCTCGTCGAGGAGGTGGAGGAACGCCTCGCGGCCGATGACGAGTGCCTCGACCGGACCGACCGCGGTCGCGGACGCGGTCCGTGGTCGCCCGTCGAGGAGCGAGACCTCGCCGAGGAAGGAGCCAGCCTCGAGGCGGGCGATCTCGGTGCCGGCCCGGGTGATGGTCACCTGGCCGGCGGTGATGACGTAGAAGGCGTCGCCCGGGTCGCCCTCCGTGACGATCGTCTGCCCGTCCGAGTAGGTGGCCTCGACGGCGATGGCGGCGACGGCGGCGATCGCCGAGTCGGTCATCCCCTCGAACAGCGGGACGCGGCGAAGGTGGTCGGCAACGGCGCTCATCGGTCCTCCTACGGCGTGATCGGGTCGCACCGTAGCGGGCCTTCGTTAACGCCACATCAACCGGGGATCCGACTCCGGTCCGGATCCCAGCGGAGCGCCATCCGCCGATCGGCGAGGGAGCGGTCGACGTCGGCCGTGACGACGCCGACCTGGCCGTACGGCAGGCTCGCGACGAGGGTCCCGTCGGGGGCGATGATCCCGGTGATCGAGCCCTGGTCCGGTCCGGCCGCGTTGGCCGCGGCGACGTAGACCGTGTTCTCGAGGGCGCGACACATGAGCGCCTTCTCGTTGTACGGGTTGGCCGGGTCGCCCCACCGCCGGGGCAGCGAGCCGTCGTCGGTCGTCACCCAATGCGGGACGAAGACGACCTGGGCACCCGCCAGCACGAGCGACCGGGTGATCTCCGGGTATCGGAAGGCCTCGTGGCAGATCGCGACCCCGAAGGTGAGCCCGGCGGCGGTGAAGATCCGGCGGCCGGACCCGGGCACGTAGTCGCGCTCCTCGCTCGGGTCGATCTGGGTCTTCGCCTGCAGGCCGAGACGCGAGCCGTCCGCGCCGATGACGTGGGCGACGATCTCGCGGCCGGCCGGCGTCGGTCGCTCGGCGCCGACGATCGCGACGACACCGGCCGAGCGGGCGGCCAGGGCGACGGCGTCGAAGGCGAGCTCCAGCGCACCGGCGTCGACGTCGGGGACCCGGCGCGCCTGACTCCGGTGACCGGGCAGTGTCGTCTCGGGGAGGCAGACGATCCCGGCGCCGAGGCGCCCGGCCTCCTCGACGGCGGCGATCGTCGTCGGGACGGCCTCCTCGAGGGTGGCCGTCGGTGGCGTCGCGGCGACGGCGATCCGGAGGGTCGTCATCCGGATCGGAGGTCGGGTCCGGGTCGGGCGCATCGCACCGGCCGATGGTAGCGCCGCGACGGGCGTCGGACCGCTACGCTTGGTCCGTCATGCCGCCCGAGTTCATCTACACGACCTATCGGCTGGCCCGGCACTACCCGCCGGACCGAACGGTCCTCGAGGACATCTCGCTGTCGTTCTACCCGGGCGCCAAGATCGGCGTGATCGGGCCCAACGGCGCGGGCAAGTCGAGCCTCCTCCGGATCATGGCCGGGCTCGACGACGGGTTCACCGGCGAGGCTCGCCTCACGCCCGGCTTCAGCGTCGGCCTCCTGGGCCAGGAGCCGCGGCTGGACCCGGCCAAGGACGTGAAGGGCAACGTCCTCGACGGCGTTCGCGAGGTCGGGGACCTGATCGACCGCTACAACGCCGTGATGGCCAAGTGGTCCGATCCCGACGCCGACTATGAGGCGATCGGCGCCGAGCAGTCGGCGCTCGAGGACCGCATCGCCGCGGCCGATGCCTGGAACCTCGAGCGGAACGTCGAGATCGCGATGGACGCCCTTCGCTGTCCGCCCGACGACGCCGACGTCCGGACGCTGTCGGGCGGGGAGAAGCGGCGCGTGGCCCTCTGCCGGCTCCTGCTCCAGCACCCGGATCTGCTGCTCCTCGACGAGCCGACGAACCACCTCGACGCCGAGTCCGTCGAGTGGCTCGAGCACTTCCTAGGCGACTACTCGGGCACGGTCGTTGCGGTCACCCACGATCGCTACTTCCTCGACAACGTTGCCAAGTGGATCCTCGAGCTCGACCGGGGCCGTGGCGTGCCGTTCTCGGGCAACTACTCGAGCTGGCTCGAGCAGAAGCTCGAGCGGATGGCGCGCGAGTCGAAGACCGCCGACGCCCGCCAGCGCACGCTCGCCCGCGAGCTCGAGTGGGTCCGCCTCTCGCCACGGGCCAGACAGGCCAAGGGCAAGGCCCGCCTGTCCGCCTACGAGCAGCTGCTGGCCGAGGCAGAGGATTCGAAGGGCGACGCCCGCGAGCTCGAGATCGCGATCCCGCCGGGTCCGCGGCTCGGCGACACCGTCATCGAGGTCGAGGGCCTCCGGAAGGGCTACGGCGACCGCCTGCTCATCGAGGACCTGACCTTCTCGCTGCCGCGCGCCGGCATCGTCGGGATCATCGGGGCGAACGGTGCGGGCAAGACGACGCTGTTCCGGATGCTCGTCGGCGAGGAAGGACCCGACGCGGGGACGATCCGGATCGGCGACACCGTCCGGCTGGCCTACGTCGACCAGGACCGCGACGACCTGCGCGCCGATCGGACGGTGTTCGACGAGATCACCGACGGTGTCGAGGTCGTCCGGGTGGGTCGCCGCGAGATCCCGGCCAGGGCCTACGTGTCGAGCTTCAACTTCCGCGGCTCGGACCAGCAGAAGCTCGTCGGGACCCTGTCCGGCGGCGAGCGGAACCGGGTCCACCTGGCGAAGCTGCTCCAGGCGGGTGGCAACGTCCTCCTGCTCGACGAGCCGACGAACGACCTCGACGTGGACACGCTCCGGGCGCTGGAAGCCGGCCTCGAGCGCTTCCCCGGTTGCGTCGTCGTCATCAGCCACGATCGCTGGTTCCTCGACCGGATCGCAACGAACATCCTCGCCTTCGAGGGCGACAGCCAGGTCCGCTGGTTCGAGGGCAACGTGAGCGACTACGAGGCGTTCCGCCGCCGGGAGTTGGGTCCGGCGGCCGATCAGCCACACCGCATCCGCTACAAGCGCCTCACCTCGTGATTGGCGCGGCGTCGGGCGGACCCGGGACGCGAAGAGACTTCCGAGGAGGCTTGGCATGAACGACGAGGCGGTCGACGGCGGAGCTGCGGGCGAGACGGCGCCGGCCGGAGCGGCCTTGGCCGACCCGGCCCCCCCGACCGCGATCGACCGAGCAGGCGTGCAGGTGCGGGCCCCCTGGGCGGCCGGGATCGCCGGCCTCCTGTTCGCGGCACTGTTCACCGTCGCGCTCCTGCTCATCCGGGGCTCGCCGCTCTCGGCGGCCGACGGGGCCGAGCTCGAGGTGCTCTTCAGCGAAGGTCGCGACACGTGGCTGTTCGTGGGCGCGCTCTACCTCGCGCCGTTCGCCGGGATCATGTTCCTGTGGTTCATCGCGGTCATCCGCGACCAGATCGGCGAGCGAGAGGACCGCTTCTTCGCGACGGTCTTCTTCGGCGGCGGCCTCCTGTTCGTCGCCCTCCTGTTCGCCGCCGCGGCGGTCGCCGGCTCGCTCGTGGTCGGCTACCGGTACCTTGGGCTCGGGGCACCGACCGCAGCCGAGGTCGAGACGACCCGGGCCCTGGCGTACACGCTGCTGTTCGCCTTCGCGACGCGCGCGGCGGCCGTGTTCCTCATCGCGCTCGGCAGCGTCGGGCTGCGGAGCGGGGCATTCCCGCGGTGGTTCGCCTGGTCGGGCTATGGGCTGGGGATCCTGCTCCTCCTCGTCGTCAGCGTGTGGGACTGGGTCATCCTGGTGCTGCCGGCATGGGTCGCCTCGGTCAGTCTGTTCATCCTCCGGCGCGAGCGCGGGCGCCGGCGGTCCTCCGGAGTCGCGCCGTGAGCGCGGGACTTCCGTGCCGACGTCAGGACGTCGGCACGGAGCCGAACGGATCGAGCGCGGCGGCGACCGCCCGGAACAGCGGTGCCGCGGGATCGATCGCGACCTCGCAGCTTGCGACCCGCTCCGCGCCCCCGGGCGCGCCGAAGGTGTAGACGACCTCCGGGCCGTCGTACGCCGTCGGGCAGGTCCCGGTGAACGGGTGACGCCGCAGCTCGGCGAAGTCGGCCGCCCGGATCGCCAGGTCGAGCGCAGCGAGGCGCAGCGGCGGCACGGATCCGAGGTCGTTGGGCGGCCTGGCTGCCACCCGGGCCCGACCGTCCCGCTCGACGACCAGCGTCGTCCCGCATGGCCCCTCCGGGCAGAGACCGCCCCGCGTCTCGACCGTCAGCAGCGGACCGTCGGCCGACGGGACGGGGGCGGACGCGTCCGTCGCGCAGCCGGCCGTGCCGAGGGCGACGGCGGCAAGGACGAGCCCCACGACGATCGCGGATGGACGGACGACCGTGGTCATGGACCCGCGACGCCGTGACCCTCGCAGCGGTTCCGTACGGCCGAGGCACCCTGGCCCGACCGCGGCCACCACGTCCGCGGTAGGTGGGCACACGGCTGCCGCCGCCGTTCGCTACGCTGTCAGTCGGCGGGACGTTCGGTGCCGCCGGCCGTGCGAAGGAAGCGATGCCCGATGACCAGCCAGTTCCTCGACTCGATCCCGGTCGTCGGCGTGTTCGTCCTCTTCGGCGTCGTGTCGCTGGCCTGCTACGAGCTCGGCTTCCGGCTCGGGCGGTGGTGGCAGGACCGCCTGCCGGGCGAGCAGGAAGGACCCACGGACATGCTCGTGGGATCGCTGCTGGCCCTGATGGCGTTCCTGCTGGCGGTCACGATGGGCATGGCCTCCGATCGCTTCGATGCCCGCCGCGCGCTCGTCCGCGAGGAGGCCAACGCGATCGAGGCGACGTTCCTCCAGGCGGGCTACCTGCCCGAGGTGGCAGCCGAGGACATGCGGGAGCTGCTCCGGGAGTACCTCCCGCTGCGGATCGTCGACGAGAGCGCCGACGTCGCCGCCAGGCTCGAGCGGTCGATCGAGCTGCACGGCGAGATGTGGGCGCTGACCGAGGAGGTGGCCCGCACCGGCCACAGCCCGGACCTGATGTCGTCGTTCGGCGGCTCGCTTACCGAGATCGTCAACCTCAACGAGACCCGGCTCGTCGCGGGCCTGTACTCCCGGGTGCCCGAGACGGTGGTCATCATCCTCGTGGTCGGCTCGGCGCTCTCGCTCGGGATGGTCGGCTACACGGGCGGTTTGCGGCGGCGTCGGAGCGTCCTGAGCGCGGTCGTGATGGTCGTGGCGCTCGGCGTGGTCTTGACCCTCGTCATCGACCTCGACCGCCCGCAGGAGGGCTTCCTGCGGGTCAGCCAGCAGGCCCTGATCGACGTCGGCGAGCGGATCGGCGCGCCGCTGCCGTGAGGCTCCGCCGGCCGCGCTAGACTCCACCGTCGGGCGTCAGGCGTCGCCCGGCAGCAGGGGAGCGGACGATGCGGCGTTTCGTGGTCGAGGTCGTCGTCACCGCGATCGAGGCCCTCCTCATCCTCCTCGTCCTGTCGTTCATCCGGATCCCGCAGCCGTGGCCGTTCGGGCTCGACAGCGCTCCGATCGTCACGTTCGGTCCGAACCCGATCGTCGGGCTGCTGATCTTCGCCGCCATCCTGTCCCTCGTCAGTCGCGGGATCCAACCGGTCATCGTCGCGGTCACCGGGCGCTACGTCCTGTCGACGGGCGGCCTGTTCCTGATCGTGGTCAACGCCGTCGTGATCTGGGTCTCGGCGGCGCTGGATCCGCTCGAGGTCGTCACGCTCGCGACCCCGGTGCCGTTGTGGCTGCTGCTCATCGCAGCGGCCTACACGATCGTGTCGATGCTCGTCGACGCCATCATCGGGTTCAATCGGCCGGTCATCGACGACGCGGGGCACGGGCAGTTCATCTGGCGCCTGCTCGATACCCTGCCCACGCCGCGCCGGAACCGGATCATCGAGAACTACCGGCTCCGCCAGGTCTACGACACGATCTATCGCTACGGCCTCGACATCGTCCTCGAGGACACGCCCATCGGTCGGACCCGGGCCTGGTTCGAGCGGAGGGTCCTCGGCGTGACCGACATCCCCGAGCGGGCCAGCCCGCCGGCCCGCGTCCGGATCATGCTCCAGCAGCTCGGGCCGACGTACGTGAAGATCGGCCAGATGATCGCCAGCCGGCGCGAGGCGATCCCGCCGGACTGGCTCGCGGAGTTGGAGAAGCTGCAGAGCAACGTCGCGCCGTTCCCGTGGGAGCAGGCGCGGGAGATCATCATCGCCGAGCTCGGGAGGCCGCCCGAGGAGCTGTTCGCGACGATCGAGCACGAGCCGTTCGCCGCGGCCTCGACCGCCCAGGTCCACCGGGCGACGCTTCCCGACGGGACCGAGGTCGCCGTGAAGGTCCAGCGGCCGAGGATCGTCGCCAAGACGAAGGCCGACCTCGGCGTCCTGACCGAGCTCGCCAAGACCGCCGAGGACCGCTTCGAGATGGCCCGCAAGCTCGGCGCGGAGGGGATCGTCGAGGAGTTCGCGGCAGGCGTCCTCAAAGAGCTCGACTACCGCAACGAGGCCTACCACGCCCAGCGCATCGCGGAGGGGATGAAGAAGTTCCCGCAGGTGCACATCCCGGTCGTCGATCCCGTCCGCTCGAGCGCGCGGGTGATGACCGCCGAGTTCGTCCGCGGGATCAAGATCTCGGACGTCGAGCGCCTCGAGGCCGCCGGGGTCGACACGAAGGAGCTCGGGACGGTCTTCATCCGGGCGCTCATCAAGCAGGTGCTCGTCGACGGCTTCTTCCACGGGGACCCGCACCCGGGGAACGTCCTCGTCGACCCCGAGCGGAACCGGATCATCTTCCTGGACTTCGGCCTCGTCGGCGAGCTCCGCCGCGAGCAGCGCCTGAGCATCATCCGGCTCTTGTACGCGCTTCAGCAGAAGGACGCCGGCGGGATCGCCGACGGCCTGCTGTCGCTCGGCACGCCGAGCAGCGAGTTCAGCGAGCGGGGGTTCCGGGCCGACATCGACCGGCTCGTCCGCCAGTACCTGGTCTACGGCGAGGCGACGTCCGCCGGGGCGGCGCTGTCCGCCGTCCTGGGGGCGGTCTTCTCGAACGGCCTCCAGCTGAGCAACGACCTGACCCTGGCGATGAAGGCCGTCATCCAGGCCGAGGAGACGGCGACCCGACTCTCGTACGACATCAGCCTCACCGACGCGGCCCTGGCCGAGGTCCGCTCGGCTGCCGCCGCGGGGTTCGATCCGGCCAGGCTCCAGCAGGTGGTCGCCAACGAGGCCCTGCGCGTCGGTCAGGAGCTCCTCCGACGGGCGCCGACGCTCGAATCGGCGGCCTGGAGCTGGCTCGACCAGTTCGGGAAGGGCAGGATCGAG
Source organism: uncultured Anaerolineaceae bacterium (assembly GCA_964483405.1). Lineage (GTDB taxonomy): Bacteria > Chloroflexota > Limnocylindria > Limnocylindrales > CSP1-4 > CAZABC01. The sequence goes on along the minus strand of CAZABC010000001.1, from coordinate 145,227 downwards.
GTTCACCTTGACACGTCCGACCTCGGCAACCAGATCGAGAAGATCAACGACCTCGGGCGCCAGCTCGCGATCGGCATGCTTGCGGCCGGCCAGCTCATCGGCTCAGCGATCCTCGCGGTCATCCTGCTCCAGCCCGCGGCGGAGCAGTTCCAGAGCCTCGGCTACTTCGCGATCATCGCCTTCGTCATCGCCTTCGCGATCAGCCTCTACGTCCTCTACCGGACGCTGCGCGGCCCGGACAAGGGCCGCCGGAGGTCGACCGGGTCCTGACCTTCGGGCCGGACCTGCCTCCGGGCGTCAGCCCCGACGGACCGCCCGGGCGATCCACATGGCGGTCCGACCCAGGCCGTAGCCGATCGTCACCGGCACGAGGAACCAGAGCGTGGCGATGACGCCCTCGACGAACCCGACCGGCGGACGGGTGCCGAGCGTCCAGGCGACGATGAAGATGAGGACCATCCCCGTGAGGATGGCCGCCGGCATCAGCAGCATGGCGCGCCAGCCGCCGACGATGACGCCGGCGACGACCCCGGTGGCGACGAGGATGAACGGTGAGTAGAAGAGACCATCCACGGCGCACTCCGCGTCGAACCCGGTCGACGCGGAGATGCAGCCGATCGCTTCGCCGGCTACCAGGGCGACCGGACAGCCGAGGGCGACGATGAGGAAGGTCGCGACGTACCGCAGCGCCGAGGGCTGGCTGTTCCGGGGCGTTACCGTCATGGCGACATCATGGACCGTCGGGCCGGGCGTCGCCGGGTCCTCGCGACAGGTGAGCCGACGCCATCGCATCGGTCAGCGGATCAGCCGAACCCGCTCCGAAGCTCGCGCAGGTTGTCGCGGAGGATGAACAACCCGACGATGAGCAGGACACCGGCGAGCGCCCACGTCAGATGGCTGGCGATGAGGACGAGCGACGCCACGACGGCCAGCAGGATCGTGATGTCGAGCAGCAGCTGGAGGAGCCGGCGCCTGACGGCGGCCTCGATGACGACATAGCCGCCGAAGATGAGGATGAGGATGGACCACAGGCGGTCGGCATCGGTGAAGAGCACGGCGGCCAGGATGAGGATCGCCAGGCCGACGGAGAGCGCCGACCACAGGTCGAGCAGGCGACTCCGCCGGATGTCGCCTGGATCCTGCGGGTGGACGACGTGGCGGAGGTGGGCTCGCGGATCGCCGGGATCGCCGCGACGGACTCGCTCGAGCTCGGCCCGGCAATCGTCCAGGGCCGCGGCGATCGACGCCTGCTCGCGTCGGAGCGACCGCACGACCGCGACCGCCTCCTCCGCCTCGGCGCTCGCGGCGGCGACCGCCGCCTCGGACCGGCCGGCCCGCCGGCTGGCCGTCACGGCGATGCCGAGCGACTGCGCCGCGGACGCCCGCGACTCGACCTCGGCGGCCGTGCTCGCCAGCGAGACCTCCAGCGAGGCGATCCGCGCTTCGAGGATGTCGTCGGCCAACCCGGGTGGCGGCTCGTGCTCGAGCCCGGCGAACCCGACGGGATCGATCCACGACTGGCGAGGTCGACCATCGCGGCCGAACTTCGGTCCGGCCGGCGCCCGCTCGCCCGCGAAGCGGTCGTACGTGTCGAGGCCCCACAGACCCTGGTAACCCGAGACCCACGGGACCGTGTCGTCGACGAGGATCGGCACCCACTCGACATCCTGGCCCGGCCCGACGGCCAGCCCGTCGCCCCGGGCGTAGTCCACGAACGGTACGGCCGAGATCGGCACGGACTCGCCCGACTCGTCGGTGCCGCCCTGTCGCAGCGTCTCGCGCCAGAAGCGACCCACGCTGTCGGCGAGGCTCGACAGCCTGGAGGGCAGCCGGATGGGGACCGACTGGAGGTACTCGCCGGGCTCGATGTAGCCAGCGTGGGACCCGGCCCCCGCGAACATGACCGGATGGTCGCCGACCCGCTGGAGGAGCGGGTCGTCCCAGCGTCGTCGCAGGTCCGCTCCGACCTCGTCGTGGGCGGCCCGAGCGAACCACACCGGCGTCATGCCCCCGCCCGCGGTCTCCTCGAGGAAGACGAAGCACTGCTCCCAGTCGGCCTCGTGGTCGTTGGCCCCGGAGAACGTCGACCGCCAGTCGTTCATCGCGTAGAAGAACAGGTAGTGGCAGACCGTCCAGCCGGCCTGTCGGACGACGCGACCGTGGTAGCGGGGCGCGGGCTCGACCGCGCGCGACGCCGCGTACTTCCGCTCGGCGGCGGCCGCCGTGCCACCCGGCACGGTGCCCCGGAGGAGCAGTGATAGATCGAACCCGGCATCGATGAGGCGGGCGACGATCCCGGCCCGGGCGAGGCGGCTCGGCGCGTGGAACCTCGGCCGGTCCGAACGCCGCTGCCAGCGGGCGAGGTCGACGCCGCTGAGCGGCTGCTGGACGTACCGGAGGAAGAGCGTCCCGCCGGCCGCCTGCTCCTGCCAGCCGGCGAGGTTCTCCGCGTTCACCCGGCCGGCGGCGGCGAGGAGGCGGCGGTCCCGCTGCGAGGTGCCGACCCAGAGGTCGCACCCGGCGATGTATCGGTCCGCGGCCATCGGGAAGAACAGCTCGCCCTGGGTGTACCGGATGACCGGCTCGAACGCGCGCAGCAGCTCGAGGTCGCGCTCGCTCGTCATCGACCGCCCTCGAGCATCGCGCCGAACGTGCTCGCGCCGATACCGAAAGCCCGCCGTACCTCCCGCTGGTTGAGGTAGAGGGCGGTGGCGATATCGAGGATCCAGGTGGACGTCGCGAGCGCGCCGCTGCCCCACCAGATCAGCAGCCCCGCAGCGAGCGAGAGACCGGTCAACAGCATCGTCAGCGTCCAGCCGCTCCTCGACAGCCGCAGCAACAGGATGAGCGAGAGCAGCGTCGCCGCGCAGGCGATGGCCGCCGTGCCGATCGCCAGCGGGCCGGCCGCGTCCTCCGGCAGCAGGTCGAGCAGCGGGACGCGCGATCGCAGGAACTCGTACGTCGGCCCGGCGTCGGCGGGATCGCTGACCAGGATGAAGAGAAGGAGCCCCCAAAGGACTGCCCGAACGCCCTGCAGCACGGCGAGGACGGTGACGCCGAACGGCCGGCGCCGGCGGAGCGGCGTCGCGGCGGCGGCCTCGGCGGTGGGCTCGGCGGTCACCCTGCGAGTCTAGCCACGGCGCGGCCCGCCGTCCCGGTATCCTCGGACCGTGACGGACCGGACGCCATCCCTGTACGAGACCATCGGCGGGATGCCCTTCTTCGAGACGCTCGTCGACCGGTTCTACGCCGGCGTCGCGACCGACCCGCCGCTCCGGGCCCTGTATCCCGACCCCGACGACCTCGGGCCGGCCCGGCGGCGCCTGACCCTTTTCCTCGCCCAGTACTGGGGTGGTCCGACGACCTACAGCGACGAGCGTGGCCATCCCCGGCTGCGGGCCCGCCACTTCGCCTTCCCGATCGGGTCGGACGGTCGCGACCGCTGGCTCCGGCACATGCGGGCGGCGGTCGACGCGAGCTCGGCCGGCCCGGCGGAGCGGACCCAGCTCCTCGCGTACTTCGAGAAGGCCGCCGAGGCGATGCAGAACCTCGAGGAGGGCGAGCGGTGAGCGATCGTCCGGGCCCACCGCCCGAGGTCGTCGCCCTCGCCGACGCCCGTGCCCTCGCCCGGGCGGGTCGCGAGTTCGCGGAGGCGGATCGCATCCTCGCCGAGATCGGGGCCGCCGGGTGGCAGGTCGTGGACCGCGGGCTCTCGTACTCGCTGGTCCGGGCCCACCCGCCGGACGTCGTCGACCCGGCCGGCATCCGCTACGGCTGGAGCGGATCGGTCCCGTCGCGGCTCGACACGCCGCCCGGAGCGCCGGCGACCATCGTCATCATCGCGGGCGACGACACGGCCGGCGTCGACCACGCCCTGGCGGTCCTGGCCGCCCATGCGATGCCAGGCACCCATGTCGTCGTCGTCGGAGGCTTCGATGCACGCGCCGTGGCGGACGCCGATCGACCGGTCGAGACCGTCCGTACGGCCGGCCCGCTCGGGATCGCCGGAGCGGCGAACGCCGGCATCCGGCGGGCCGACGGCCGGCTGGTCGTGCTGCTGGACCCATCGCTGGAAACGCCGTGGGGCGACGTCGTCGGGCCCCTCGTCGGGGCGCTCGCCGACGACGGGGTCGCCGTCGCGGGGGCGAGGGGGCTCGTCACGTACGACCTCCGGCACTTCGACGATGCGCCGGCGGGCGACGTCGACGCGATCGCCTGGGGCTGTCTCGCCTTCCGCCGTGACGAGTGGGCCGCTCGCGGGCCGCTCGACGAGCGGTTCGCCGACGGGCGCAGCCTGGCCGCCTGGTGGAGCCTCGTCCTCCGCGACGAGGGCGAGGGGTCCCCGCCGCGCCGGGCGCTCGCCGTCGCCGGCCTGCCGCTCGACCGTCTCGAACGACTCGAGCCGGATGCCGGGGGCGGCCCCACGGCTGCCACGAGGCCGGACCGCGAGCGCCGGCGGCGGCGCGATGGCTATCGGATCCTCGACCGGTTCGGGCACCGCGGCGACCTGGCGCGGGCTCGGCCCGCGCCGTGACGCCGGCGTTCGCTCGACGCGGCCCTAACGGACGCCCAGCGGCGTCGTTCTCACCGTCGAGGCCTCGCGCATTACATCGTTCCCCCGGCGGTGTGGTCCAGCGGGGCCTCCTCGATTCGCCCGGACAGGGCTCCGGCCCGACCCCACCTATACTCCGGGCATGCGTCGCTGGGTCTGCATCGCCTCGCTCCTTGCCGGTTTCGCCGGGCCGGTCGGCGCGGCGACCCGTCCGCACCGCGATCCGGTCGGGATCGAGCGGCCGCTCGAGAGATATCGGGGGGCCGACGGCCTCGGGGTGACGGCTGCCTGGTGGCGGCGGCCCTGACCGCGATGGCGCCCATCGGGGCGCGACCCCGACCACTTGCCGCATCGATCGCCGGACGGATCCCCGTCCTGCTCGCTGCGCTCTCCGTCGCCTTCGGCGTCCTCGTCGGCCCCGCGGCGGACGGACCCGCGGCCGCCCTCGCGGCCCGTGACGACGCGAGGATCCTCGTTGGCGAGCCGGCGACGCTCGACCCCGCTGCGGCAGGGGACAGCTCGTCAGCCGCGGTCATCGCCCAGCTTTTCGAGACCGTCACCGCCCACGACCCGGCGCTCGTGCTGCGGCCGGCGCTGGCCGAGTCGTGGACCACCGAGGACGGCGGGCGACGCGTCGTCTTCAGCCTCCGGCCGGGTCTCGCCTTCTCGGACGGCTCCTCGCTGACGGCCGCCGACGTCGTCCGGTCCTGGCTCCGCGTCATCGACCCGGAGCGGCCGTCGCCGCTGGCCTCGCTCCTCGACGACGTCGAGGGGGCGGCGGCCTATCGCCGCGGCGAGACGGACGACCCAGGTTCCGTGGGGATCGCCGCCGACGGCGACCGGCAGGTGATCGTGGACCTGCGGCGCCCGGTCTCGGACTTCGCGTCGATCGTCGCGTCGCCGACCTTCGGCATCGTCCCGCCGGGGTTCCCCGGGTCGGCCGACGGCGGCCGCGCTGGTGACGTCGTCAGTGGCGGGTACCGGGTCGATCGGTCGGCCGAGGATGGGCTCACGCTCGTCGCCAACGAGCGGTACTGGGCCGGCCGGCCGGCCATCGGCACGATCCATCTCGTCACCGATCTCGGCGGTCGGAGCCCGGTCGAGGCCTTCGAGGACGGCCAGCTCGACTACGCCCCGATCTCCACGTACGACGCCTCGTGGATCGCCTACGACGCCGAGCTCGGGCCGGCCCTGCGGGACGTCCCGTCGCTCGATCTGACGTACATCGGCTTCGACACGACCGAGCCGCCGTACGACGACCCCCGGGTCCGCCTCGCCATCGCCACGGCGGTCGACTGGCGCCGCATCGTCGAGCTCGGCGGCGGCGAACGGGCGGAGCCCGCGACGTCGATGGTCCCGCCCGGTGTCCCGGGCCGATCGGAGCGGGACTTCATCCCCGACTTCGACCCGGCGGCGGCGCGGGCCCTCCTGGCCGAGGCGGGCTTCGCGGACCCCGCCGACTTCCCGCCGCTGACCATCGTCACGCCGGGCACCGGCTATGACGGGGCGATCGTCGACCAGCTCCGGACGAACCTCGGCATCGACGTCCGCTACGAGGTCCGATCCTTCGCCGACCACTACGACCAGCTCGATCGCGATCCGCCGGCCATGTTCGCGGTCGGCTGGATCGCCGACTACCCGGGCCGCAATGCGACGCTCGGGTTCCTGCTCGAGACCGGGTCGACGAGCAACTACCCGCGCTGGTCGTCCGACGCCTTCGACGCCGCGATCGAGGCGGCCCTCGGCGCGGCGGATCCGGCCGAGGCGGCGGCCGCCTTCGACACGGCCGAGGACGTGATCGCCCGTGAGGCGCCCGTCGTCCCGATCGAGTACAGCCCGGGCTTCGCCCTCGCCCGAGACGGGCTCCTCGGGGCCGGGCAGAACGGGCTCGGGGCGCTCCGCATGGCCGGGATGGCATGGGCGCCATGAGCTCCGCGATGGCCGTCGGCCGCCTCGGTCGGCTCGTGACCGCGTTCGCCATGGTCCTCGGCGGGCTGGCGCTGCCGTCCCCGGCGGCCGGCGCCGCGGGGATCGGGTTCGACGATCCGACCGCCTCGGCCGCGTACGGCACCGGCCTGGCCTTCACCGTCGACCTCACGATCGAGGTCCCGGTCGAACGCGTCGAGCTGCTGCTGACCTTCGGAACGGCCGACGCGCCGCTCGTCGTGCCGGTCGAGGGACCGTTGGAGCCCGGCACGTATCCGCTCCGGTCGACGTTCGGCGTGGCCGAGGAAGGACACATCCTGCCGAACACCCGCGTGACGTCGCGGTGGCGGGCCATCGCCGGGGATGCGGCTGGCAGCGCGACGACGAGCGAGGTCGCCGCGGTCGTCTACGCCGATGACCGGTTCGACTGGCGGACGGCGTCGGGCGACGTGGTCCGGGTCCACTGGTACGAGGGCTCCGTCGCGTTCGGCGAGCGCGCCCTGCGGATCGGGGAGGAGGCGATCGCCGAGGCCGAGGCGCTCCTCGGGGTCGAGGAGGACGAGCCGGTCGACTTCTTCATCTACGCCGACCAAGAGGCCTTCTATGACGCCCTCGGCCCGGGGACCCGCGAGAACGTCGGTGGCCAGGCGAACGCCGACATCCGGACGCTGTTCGCGCTGATCCGGCCGGACGAGATCGACGACGACTGGGTCTCGATCGTCATCCCCCACGAGCTCGACCACCTCGTCTTCGACACCGCGGTCGCCAACCCGTACCACTATCCGCCGCGCTGGCTGAACGAGGGCCTGGCCGTCTACCAGACGCAGGGCTACGAGCCGGCCGACCGGGTACGCGTCGAGGCCGCCGCCCGGGACGGGTCGCTCATCCCGCTCGTGGGGCTCGGCGGCCAGTTCCCCACGACCCGCGAGCGCTTCTTCCTCGCCTACGCGGAGAGCGTCGCGGCCGTCGACTACCTCGTCCGCGTGCACGGGCAGGATGCGCTCGTCGACCTCGTGACGTCGTATGCGGCCGGGCGGACCGACGACGAAGCGTTCGGTGACGCGATCGGCATGGACCTCGCCGCGTTCGACGCGGCATGGTTCGCTTCGATCGGCGCGACGATCCCGGATCGGACCGGGCCGCAGCCGGCACCGGGCGGCCCGCTGCCGGAGGGCTGGACGGGCGACCCGGCGGCATCGCCGGGTCCCGCGACGAGCCCGCCGCCCGGGTCGGGCGAGGAGCCGGACGGGTCCGGCCCCGGGGTCGGCGACGTCGCCGCGGTCCTGCTCGTGGTACTGGCGGCGGCGCTGATGGTCGTCGGCGCCTGGATCGTCGCCGGCCGCCGGCGAGCCCGGGCCGCCACACGGCCACCGCTCGGGTCGTCTGACGGCACGGACGGATGACGAGACTCGAGACGCGCCTCCGCGGCTTCCAGGGCTGGCAGCTGACCCTGTTCGTCAGCCTGCTCGTCCTCGGCTTCCTCATCGCCGCCCAGGTCCGCTCGGAGGGGCCGCGCGTCCGCTACACGACCCAGGAGCGCTCGCCGCTGGTCGAGACGGTCGTCGAGCTGCAGTCGGAGCAGGAGGCGCTGAAGGGCCGGATCCTCGAGCTGAACGATCGGATCCGGACCGCCCAGCAGGCGACCGAGGGCTCGGCGCAGCTCGTCGGCGAGCTCAACCGCCAGCTCGAGGAGGCGCGGATCGCGGCCGGTCTCGTGGCGCTCGAAGGCTCCGGGATCGTCCTCCAGCTCGACGACTCGACGGCACCGGGTGTCGACGACTACGGCCGGGTGACGGGCCGCGATGTCCGGGTCGTCCTCGAGGAGCTGTGGCTGGCCGGAGCCGAGGCGCTCGCGGTCAACGGCGAGCGGATCACCACGTCGAGCGCGGTCGTCGACATCGGGGGGTCGATCCTCGTCAACTCGGCGTACCTCGCGCCGCCGTATCAGATCGTCGCCCTCGGCCCGGACGACCTCTTCGACCGCCTCTCCGAATCGGCCGGATTCGTCGACTTCTTGCGCGCCCGGAGCGAGGCCTACGGCATCGGCGTCTCGGTCGCCGAACCCGACTCGGTCATCGTCCCGGCCTACGCGGGGACGGTCAACCTGCGGTTCGCCCGGCCGGGCGACGAGGACGGCTCGTGAGTCGGCGCTCGGCCCAGCTGGCGATGGCCGCGGTGGCCGGGATCCTGGGCCTCCTCGTCGTCATCCAGCTCCAGACGCAGGACCCGGCCGGAGCGCTCGGCGCGCGAACGGCCCAGGAGCTGACCGTCCTCGTGGCCAACCTGAGCGATCGCAACGCCCAGCTGCGGACGGAGGTGGCGACGCTCGAGCGCGAGGCCGAGCGTCTCGAGGCCGCCGGCTCCCGGGGCGAGTCGACGCTCGACGAGCTCGGTCGTGATCTCCTCCGCTACCGCGTCTGGTCGGGCCTGGCCGCGGCGACCGGCCCCGGCGTCCGGATCTCGGTCGACGGCCCGCTCGACGGTGACGGCGCCATGGAGCTCGTCAACGAGCTCCGCAACGCCGGCGCCGAGGGCCTTGCCGTCGGCGGCGTCAGGCTCGTGGCCGGCACCGTCGTCGCCGGCCCGCCGGGCGGGCTGTCCATCGAGGATGAGGCTCTCGGCACCCACTTCGACATCGACGCGATCGGATCGCCCGACGGGCTCACCGGGACGCTCAGCCGGGTCGGCGGCGTGATCGCCCAGCTCCAGGCGACGTACGCGGGGGTCGAGATCATCGTGACCCCCGTCGAGCTCGTCGCGATCCCGGCCGCGTCGCACTCGCTCCGACCCGCCCACGGGACCCCGCGCCTCTGATAGGCTCGGGCCGATGCCCGACCGACCCGTGCTCGAGCTCCGAATCGGCGATGTCGTCCGGCTCCGGCGCCGTCACCCATGTGGCGGCGACACCTGGCGGGTCGATCGCCTCGGTGCCGATATCGGCCTCCGCTGTGCGACCTGCGGACGGCACGTCCTCCTCGAGCGGGCCGTCCTCGAGCGCCGGATCGCGGCGTTCGTCGCGCGCGGCGACGGCGGCGAAGCCGTCCCGGGTGTGTCTGACCCGACCGGGGCTGGCGTCGCGTGACGGCCCTCGACCAGGCCCCGGCCGCCGATCCCGGCAGCCTCGACGTCTTCCGCAACCGCCCCTTCCTGCTGCTGTGGCTGTCACAGCTGACCACCCAGGTCGGCGGGAACATGGTGCTGTTCGGGCTGACGATCGTCGTCTCGGACGCGACCGGCTCGAGCACCGCGGTCAGCCTCCTCATCCTGACCTTCCTCGCCCCGGCGGTCCTGTTCTCCGCGGCAGCCGGCGTCTACGTCGACCGGTACGACCGACGGCTGATCCTGGTCCTCACCAACGTCGGTCGCGCGCTGGCCTTTCTCGTGATCTACGTCATCGCGCTGCAGCTCGTCCCGCCGGTGTCGGTCATCAGCCTCGGCCTGCTCGCCCTGCTCGCCATGAACGTCGTGGTCTCGACGATGACCGTCTTCTTCGCGCCGGCCGAGGCGGCGATGATCCCGGCGATCGTGCCCCGCTCGCAGCTGCTCGCCGCGAACGGGATCTTCGTCTTCACCCTCAACGCGTCGTTCGCCATCGGCTTCGCGCTGCTCGGCCCGCTCGTCGTCAAGACGGCCTCGCCCGAGGCGCTCATCGTGATCGTCGCGGTGCTCTACCTCGTCGCCGCGGTCTTCTGCCTGATGCTCCCCAAGTCGCCACCGAGCGTCACCGAGACCGCGGCGGGGGAGGGGGGCACCCGGGCCGCGATCGCCCGCACGGGGAGCGAGCTGCGCGAGGGTCTCGCCTACATCCGGGCCGACCGGCGCATCTCCTGGTCGCTCCTCTACATGACGATCGGTGCCTCGCTCATCGGCGTCCTGGGGGTCCTCGGACCGGACTTCGCCAAGGACGTCCTCCACCTCGAGTCGGAGGACTTCGTCGTCGTCGTCCTGCCGCTCGGGATCGGCGTCGTCCTCGGGATCCTGCTGCTGAACACGTACGGCCGCTACTTCGCCCGGCGCCGGATCATCGAGGCCGGGCTCATCGCCCTCGGCATCCTCCTCTGCCTGCTGGCCGTCTCAGGGCCGATCAGCCGGGCCCTGACGAGCGCGAGCGCGGGCCAGGACATCGTCGACGTCTCGGCCAGCCTGTCGCTCTTGATCGTCGTCATCGCCATCGCCCTCGCGGCCGGCGTCGCCTACGCCTTCCTCTTCGTGACCTCGCAGACCCAGCTCCAGGAGGAGATCCCCGAGGAGGTCCGGGGACGGATCTTCGGCGTCCTCAACATGCTCATCTCGATCGCCAGCTTCCTGCCGATCCTCCTCGTCGGCCCGATCAACGAGGTCGTCGGCACGACCGTCGTCATCGTCACGGTCGGGGTGATCGTCGTCGGCTTCGGCGTCGCCTCCATCGTCGTCCGGGGACCGCTGCGGCCGGTCGAGCGCGCCCAGCGCGAGGATCTCGCCGCGACCCCGCCCGGCGCGTTCGACACGGCCGCCGTCGCCGCGGCCGCGGAGGCCCACGTCGCGTCGGCGGATGCGATGTCGTCGGCCCGGCATCGGGCGACCGGCGCAGCGGCCGCCGAGGTCCCGGCCGACGCGGTCGTCGACCCGCCGGATCCCACGACCTGATGCCGCCGTCCCGGCCGACGGTGGCCGTCGTCTTCACCGGCGGCACGATCGCGATGACCGTCGATCCCGAGCGGGGCGGCAACGTGCCGACGCTCGACGGCTCCGCGCTGCTCGCCCTCGTGCCGGGGCTCGAGTCGGTCGCCTCGGTCGTCCCGATCGACCTCGGGCGGGTCCCTGCCAGCCACTTCCAATTCGATGCGCTGCTCGACGTCGCCGATGCGGTCCGGCGGGCGCTCGACGACCCCGCGATCGACGGGGCGGTCATCGTCCAGGGCACGGACACGATCGAGGAGACCGCCTTCTGCTGGGATCTCGTCCTCGACCGGCCCGAGCCGGTGGTCGTGACCGGCGCCATGCGCTCTGCATCCGAGGACGGCTACGACGGGCCGGGCAACCTGCGCGACGCGATCCGCTGCGCGGCCTCGGCCGAGCTCCGCGGCGAGGGCGTCTGCGTGGTCCTCGCCGGCGAGATCCACCCGGCCGACGACGTCGCCAAGACCCACGCGACCGCGGTCGCCACGTTCAGGAGCCCGAACCTCGGCCCGCTCGGGGTCGTCGAGGGCGATCGCGTCCGCGTCGCTCGTCGCCGGGGCGCCCGCCGCCGGGTCACGACGAGCGCGGCGAGCGAGCGCATCCATCTCGTGACGGCCGTCGTCGGCATGGACGGGACGCCGATCGACGCCCTCGTCGCCGCCGGAGCGGAGGGACTCGTCGTCGCGGCGACGGGCGCGGGCAACACGTCGGCCGAGCTGCTCGACGCCGCTCGCCGGGCGATGGCGGCCGGGATCCCGGTCGCCCACACGACGCGCTGCCCGGCCGGTCGCGCCGGCTCGGCCTATGCGTTCCCCGGCGGCGGTGCCGAGTGGCGCCGGGCGGGAGCGCTCGCGACGGGCTGGCTCTCGGGGCCCAAGGCGCGGGTCGCCCTCGCCCTCGGTGTCGGTGCCGGCCTGACCCGCGACGCGCTGGCCCGGTTGCTCGACGACCCCACCTGAGCCCCAGCACCGGAGGACCGACCGTGGACCGACCCGTTGACCGGATCGTCGTTGGCCGGATCGCGACCCTCGCCGGCCCGAAGGGGATGGGCTGGGTGGACGCGATCGCGATCAGCGGTGGTCGGGTCGTGGCCGCGGGCGATCGCGCCGCGATCGACGCGCTCGGCGGGCCGAGGACACGGCTGACCGAGCTGGCGCCGAATGAGGCGGCGATCCCGGGCCTGTCCGACGCCCATCTCCACCTCGCCGACGCCGCCCTCGCCGCGGAGAAGGTCGACCTGGCGTCGGTGGCGACCTACGGCGATGCGCTCGAGCGGATCGCCGAGACCCATCGATCCCTCGCCGACGGTGACGCCTGGGTCGAGGGGCTCGGCTGGGACCACGAGCGGTGGGGTGGCTGGCCGACCGCCGCCGACCTCCAGCGGGTCGCTCCGGGTCGCCGAGCGGCCTTCTGGGCCCACGACCATCACAGCTACTGGGTGAGCGAAGCGGCCCTGCTCGCGGCCGGGATCGACGATGGCACGCCCGATCCGGTCGGCGGGGTCATCCGTCGCGGGTCCGACGGCGTCGCGACCGGCATCCTCCACGAGAGCGCGGCCCGGCTCGTCTCGACCCGCATCCCGCCCCGCTCGGTCGAGCACCTCGCCGACGCCATCGAGCGACTCGCCCCGGCGCTCGTCGCGGCCGGCATCGTCGGCATCCATGACCCGGGGAGCATCGACCCCGACCCCGGCCTCGAGCTCGGGATCCCGGCCTACCGCCGGGTCGCCGACGCCGACCGGATCCGGCTCCGCGTCCACGCCTGCATCCGCTACGAGTCGCTCGACCGGGCGATCGAGCTCGGGCTCCGGAGCGGCGACCCGATCGGTCCGGCCGACGGCCGGGTCCGGCTGGGTTGGCAGAAGCTCTTCGGCGACGGCACGCTCGGGTCGCGCACCGCGGCGATGCTCGCCCCGTTCGAGGTCGAGCCCGACCGACCGGCGCCGCCGGCCGGTCCGACGGGGCTGTTCATGACCCCGCCGGAGATCCTCGCCGACCACACGGAGCGGGCCGCGGCCGCGGGGATCGCCTCGCAGATCCACGCCATCGGCGACGGCGCCGCGAGGCTGGCGCTCGACGTGCTGGAGCCGACCGTCGGCCGGGCCACGCTGATGCCGCGCCTGGAGCACGTCCAGCTCGTCGATCCGGCCGACCTGCCGCGGTTCGGTCGCGCGGGGATCGCCGCTTCGGTCCAGCCGGTACACCTCGCCACGGACGCCGACTCGGCCCGCCGCGGGTGGGGCGAGCGGGCGGAGCGCTTCGGCTACCCGTGGCGGACCCTCGCCGACGCGGGCGTGGTGATCCCGTTCGGGACCGATGCGCCGGTCGAGCCCTGGGACCCGTGGCCCGGCCTCGAGGTCGCCGTGACCCGGCGGGGCCGCGCGTGGCCGACCGCCACCGCGCCGCTCGGTCCGGCGGAGGCGCTCGGGATCGACCGGGCGCTGCGGGCGATCTGCGTCGATCCGGCGATCTCGGCGGGCGAGACCGACCGAGGGCGCCTCACCCCCGGCATGCGGGCCGACATCGTCATCGTCCCGGCCGCCGCCCTCGACGAGCCCGTCCTCCCCGGCGGTCCGCTCGGGACGGTCAGGCCACGGCTCGTCATCGTCGATGGCGTGGACGCCGCGGGCGCCTGAGCACGGCCGGCGGCGGCTGTCGGTCGGCTCGATCGTCAGCCGTCTCGCTGGCGACGCGCCTCGTAGAGGAGGACCGCGGCCGCGACGGACACGTTCAAGCTGTCGGCCCGGCCCCGCATCGGGATCGAGACGCCGACGACATCGTCGGTCGCCCAGGCGGCGCCGAGGCCGCCCGCCTCGCTCCCGAGCACGATCGCACAGGGCCCACGGAGATCGACGCTCGTGTACGACCGAGCCGCGCCGACGCGCGCCGCGACCATCGCGAGCCCCTCGGCCCGGCACCAGTCGACCACCAGCGGGCTCGTCGCGGCCGCGACCGGGACCGACAGGATGGTCCCGAGGCTCGCCCGGATCGCGTTGGGGTTCCAGGGGTCGGTCCGCGGCCCGGAGAGGACGACCGCGTCGGCACCGGCGCCATCCGCGCTCCGGAGGGCGGCCCCGACGTTGCCCGGCTTCTCGATGCCGTCGAGGACGAGGACGAGCGGGGCGGGTCGGGGCAGCGACAGCCGGCCGAGGTCGATCGAGGGCGGCGTGACGACCGCCACGACCCCATCGGCCCGCGAGCCGTACGCGATCCGCTCGGCGACCCCCGCGGACACGCCGACGATCGGCACGCCGGCGGCGGCCAGGCGGGCGAGCAGCTCGCGACCCTCGATCCGATCGGCGACGCCCGGTCCGGCGTACACCGCGTCGATCGGGAGGCCGGCGTCGAGCGCCCGCACCGTCTCGCGGATCCCGTCGACGAGCGTCCGGCCGACCCGGTCGCGCTCGGCGCGATCACGGAGCCGGACGAGGGCCTTCACCCGGGGGTTGGCCGGGCTCGCGATCGCCGGGGTCGGGTCGGGCGGGGCAGCGCTCATGCGTCGCCCATGATGCGAGCGAACGACCCGGCGCGCAGCCTGGCGCCCGATCTCGCGACGAGTTCCTGCGGCCCGGCATCGACCGCCGCTGCCGGGACGTCGAACGCCCCGGCCAGGCGCCCCGCGAGCCGGCCGGCGTCCTCCCCCTGGGTGTGCGCCGTCAGCAGGACGAACGCTCCCGGGCCTGCGATGGCGGCGCAGGCCACCAGCAGCGCGTCGAGGTCATCGACGAGACGCCAGGGCCGACCGCCGGGTCCGTGGCCGTACGAGGGCGGGTCGAGCACGATGCCGGCGTACCGGGTGCCGCGACGCGCTTCGCGGGCGACGAACGCCGCCGCGTCGTCGACGAGCCAGCGGATCGGCGCGGCGTCGAGCGCGCTGAGCGACGCGTTCCGCCGGGCCCACGCGACCGCCGGGCGGCTCGCGTCGACGTGGGCGACGGCGGCGCCGGCCCGGGCGAGGGCGAGCGTGGTGGCCCCGGTGTAGGCGAACAGGTGGAGGACGCGGACCGGCGCCGCCTCGGGGGCGCGGGCCGCGATGCGGTCGGCCA
Source organism: uncultured Anaerolineaceae bacterium (assembly GCA_964483405.1). Classification (GTDB taxonomy): domain Bacteria; phylum Chloroflexota; class Limnocylindria; order Limnocylindrales; family CSP1-4; genus CAZABC01. The sequence continues at coordinate 130,045 of CAZABC010000001.1, read as the reverse complement.
GCCATGGCCAATGGGCGGCGTGCTCGGCGAACAGCCCGACCTGGCCGCCGGCCGCGGGCCGCAGCTCGATCCGCAGGCCCGCCAGGGACACGACCCACCGTTTGGGCAGGGGGCCGGCCGAGGCCCAGCGGCCGGCGGGGCCGGCGGCGGGGTCGTAGCGCAGGTCGGCCGCCGCCCAGCCGGCGGGGTCGCGAGGCGGCCACGGAGCGCCCCCGGACGGTCGGTCGACGAGGTGCTCGCCGAGGGCATCGAGCCGCCGGTCGTCCCCGACGTCGACGAGCGCGACGTCCCCGGCCGCGTCGAGAGCGTCGGGACCCGGGTCAGGGGATGGGTCGGCCATGCGCCGATCGTAGTCCGCCCGGACCTGCAGCGGCACGTGCGCTACAATCCCGCCCTGCCAGGGCGGTTAGCTCAGTTGGTCAGAGCGCATGCTTGACATGCATGAGGTCACAGGTTCAAGTCCTGTACCGCCCACCAGAGATGAACGCGTCGAGCGGGACGCGCCCGATCGGGATGGACCTCCAGAGAGCCGGGTCACGGCTGCGAGCCCGGCGGCCTCGACCGACCCGGCACCACCCGCGAGCGGCCGGCGAACCGGCCCGGGATCCGCCCGTTAGCGCGGCTCGAGCGCGGCGCCATCTGGCGCCGAAGGCGGGTGGGACCGCGGGAGACGACCTCTCGTCCCGTTTGTGGGCGAGAGGTCGCGTGATTCCGGGAGGATGAGATGGTCGACGGACGCGAGGACGAGGACGTCTTCGAGGCACCCGAGCGCGGCTCGGCGGATGAGCTGCTCGACGCCGGCGTCCACGACGAGCACGGCGAGCTCGGCCCGATGCGGCACTCGGCCGCCCATGTCATGGCGGAGGCCGTCCTGGCGCTCTTCCCGGGCGCCCGGCTCGGCATCGGGCCGGCGATCGAGGACGGCTTCTACTACGACTTCGATCTCCCCCGTCCGCTCACCCCCGACGACCTCGCGACCATCGAGACGCGGATGGCGGAGAGCGTCGCCGCGGACCACCCGTTCGTGCGGGTCGAGCGGTCGTTCGCCGAGGCGCGGGCGACGGCCGAGTCGGCCGGCCAGTCGTACAAGGTCGAGATCCTCGACGACCTCGCCGCCCGCGCCGCCGCCGACGGCGCGGCCCCGCCGGTGACGACGTTCTACGAGCACGGCGACTTCAGCGACCTGTGCAAGGGTCCGCACGTCGCCTCCACCGGCCGGATCGGACCGTTCAAGCTCCTGGCGGTCGCCGGGGCCTACTGGCGGGGCGACGAGAAGCGGCCGATGCTCCAGCGGATCTACGGCACCGTCTGGCCGACGCAGGAGGAGCTCGACCGCCACCTGTGGCGGCGGGCGGAGGCGAAGAAGCGCGACCACCGCCGACTCGGCGTCCAGCTCGACCTGTACAGCTTCCACGACGTCAGCCCCGGCGCGGCCTTCTGGCACCCGAAGGGGCAGCGCCTGTGGCGGACGCTGGAGTCGGCCATGCTCGAGCTCCAGGAGCGGCGCGGCTACGACGAGGTCAGCACGCCGATGGTCGTCAGCGAGCGACTGTGGCGGCAGTCGGGCCACTGGGACCTGTACCGCGACAACATGTTCCTCATCGAGTCCGAGGGGCAGACGTTCTCGCTCAAGCCGATGAACTGCCCCGAGTCGACGATCGTCTACCGGAGCCACCTCCGCTCGTACCGCGACCTCCCCCTGCGCTTCTCCGAGTACGGCCGCCTCCACCGCAACGAACGGTCCGGCACCCTCTCCGGCCTGACTCGCGTCCGCCAGTTCATCCAGGACGACTCCCACATCTACGTCCGGCCCGACCAGCTGGGCGACGAGATCGCGGCGCTCCTCGGCGAGGTCGAGGAGGTCTACGCCTGGTTCGGCCTGACGCCCGAGCTCAAGTTCGGGACGAAGCCGGACAAGGCGCTCGGCGACCCGGCCCTCTGGGAGCGGGCCGAGGCCCTCATCCGCGAGGCCCTCGACCGGTCGGGGATGCAGTGGTCGCTCAAGCCGAAGGACGGCGCGTTCTACGCGCCGAAGATCGACATCCACGTCGAGGACGCCCTCGGTCGGTCATGGCAGACGGCGACGTTCCAGGTCGACCTCGTGATGCTCCCGGAGCGCTTCGACCTCGAGTACATCGACGAAGCCGGCCAGCCGCAGCGCCCGATCGCCATCCACCGTGCCGTCTACGGCTCGCTCGAACGATTCATCGGCATCCTCGTCGAGCACTACGGCGGGGCGTTCCCGCTCTGGCTGGCGCCGGTCCAGGTCGTCGTCATCCCGATCGCCGATCGCCACATCGACCCGGCGCGCGCGCTCGCCGACGAGCTGCGGGGCGCTGGCCTGCGGTTCGTCGAGGTGGATGGGTCCGACGCCAGGATGCAGAACAAGATCCGGCTGGCCCAGGAGCAGAAGGTGCCGGTGATGGTCATCCTCGGCGACCGCGAGGTCGAGGGCCGGGTCGCCTCGGTCCGCCGGCGCGACGGGAGCCAGGAGCAGGGCGTGGCCTGGGCGGAGCTCGCCGAGCGGCTCGCCGCCGAGGCCCGCGAGCGCCGGCCGGACTGACGCCACGCCGGCCGAGCGCCGCGCCGAGGCGCTCGGGGTCGGGCTCCGTTGCGGGTCCGCGAGACCCTGTGCTATCCTCCCGCGGCGGTCCGACGGAGCGTGTTCGTCTTCGCCTGTCCGCCTCTGGGATCACGCAGCCGTACGAAGGGGTCGACCATCAGCCGAGACCTGCGCGTCAACCAGATGATCCGGATCGCGAATGTCCGGGTCGTCGACGAGAACGGGAGCCAGCTGGGCGTCATGCCGACGGTCCAGGCGCTCACGATGGCGCAGGAACGAGGTTTCGACCTCGTCGAGGTCGCCCCGATGGCGTCCCCGCCGGTCGTTCGGTTCCTGGACTACGGCCAGTACAAGTACGAGCTGGCCAAACGCGACAAGGAAGCCAAGCGCCGGTCCCGGGCCGTCGAGTTCAAGGAGGTCCGCCTCCGCCCGAAGATCGGCGTCGGCGACTTCGATACGAAGGTCCATCGCGCGATCGAGTTCCTCGAGGACGGCGATCGCATCAAGGTGACGGTCCAGTTCCGTGGTCGGGAGCTCACCCACCCGGAGATCGGCCGGGCCCTGCTCGAGCGGTTCGTCAAACGGATCGAGGAGCACGGGACCGTCGAGCGAGCCCCCCTCATGGAGGGCCGGTCGATGCACCTGACGGTCGCCTCGACCCACAAGCCGAAGGCGACCGACGTGAAGACGGAACCGAAGAAGGCCAGGCCCGAGACGGCCGCCGAGACGACAGCAGCCGACCAAGTGCCAGCAGCCGCCCAGACGCCAGACCCAGCCCCCGTGGCGGGACCCGCGCCCGAGCCGGAAGCGGCAGCCGCGACAGGAGAGTGAGGCAGCGGTGCCCAAGATGAAGTCCCACAAGGCCGCGGCGAAGCGGATCGGCGTCACCGGCAGCGGCAAGGTGATCCGCGTCAAGTCGTGGCGGGGGCACCACCTCGAGATCAAGTCGTCCCGTCGGACGCGCCGGTACGCCGGCAAGGCGGTCATCGGCGGCGAGCACGCGAAGCAGGTCCGTCGCCTGCTCCCGTACCTGTAGGAAGGATCCGATGACCCGAGTCAAGCGGGGCGTCACGGCGCACCGACGACACAAGCGGCTCCTCGAGGCCGCGGAGGGCCGGCGAGGCACGCGCTCTCGGCTGATCAAGCCGGCCCGCGAGGCGCAGCTGCACGCCCTGGCCTACGCCACGCGCGACCGGAAGGCCCGGAAGCGCCAGTTCCGCCAGCTGTGGATCATCCGGATCAACGCCGGGGCCCGTCAGCACGGCATGACCTACGGGCGCTTCGTCGCCGGCCTCCGGCGGGCCGAGGTGGCGCTCGACCGGAAGGTCCTCGCCGATCTCGCCGTCCGCGACGCGGGCACGTTCGCGCGCCTCGTCGAGGTGGCGCGGGGCGCCTGACCGACGCCGGCCGCGCTCGCGCCCGCGGACCCTCGACTCGCCGGCGAGCTCGAGGGTCCGTCGATTCCCGGGGAGGACCGTGGAGCTCGCTGACCTGACCCGCCAGCTCGAGACGCTCGAGGCCACGGCGCTCGCCGACGTGGCCTCGGCGCCCGATCTCCATGCGCTCGACGCGCTCGAGGTTGCGACGCTCGGCAAGAAGGGCTCGCTGACGCTCGTCCTGCGCGGGATCGGGGCGCTGCCGGCCGACGACCGACCGAGGGTCGGGGCGCTCGTCAACCCGGTCCGGTCGGCGCTCGAACGGGCCTTCGCGTCCCGCCGCGACGCGCTGGCCACGGCCGGTCTCGCCGCCCGCCTGGCGGCCGAGACCGTCGACGTCACGACCCCCGGGCGCCCGATCGCCCGGGGCTCGCTCCACCCGATCCACGAGACGATCGCCGTCATCGCCGAGGTGTTCGGCCAGTTCGGCTTCGTCGTCTACGAGGGACCCGAGGTCGAGGACGACGTCCGCAACTTCCAGATGCTCAACATCCCGCCGGACCACCCGGCCCGCGACCTCTGGGACACGCTCTACGTCGACATCGACGGTCACCTCCTCCGGACGCACACCTCGCCCGGCCAGATCCGGGTGATGCACGACGAGACGCCGCCGATCCGTGCCCTCCTGCCTGGGCGGTGCTTCCGGTACGAGGCGGTCGACGCCTCGCACGCCTTCGAGTTCTTCCAGGTCGAAGGCCTCATGGTCGACGAGGGGACGACGATGGCCGACCTCAAGGGGCTGCTCGACCAGTTCGCCCACGCGCTCTTCGGGGCGACCCGGCGGACCCGCTTCCGGCCCGGCTACTACCCGTTCACCGAGCCGTCGGTCGCCTTCGATGTCGAATGCGTCGTCTGCGACGGCGTCGGCTGTCCGGCCTGCAGTCGCACCGGCTGGATGACGATCCTCGGGGCCGGGATGGTCCACCCGGTCGTCATCCGACACGGTGGCCTCGACCCGGAGCGCTACCAGGGCTTCGCCTTCGGGATGGGGGTCGAGCGGATCTCGAACCTCCGGCACGCCGTCGGCGACCTCCGCCTGTACATGGAGAACGACCTCCGGTTCCTGGAGCAGTTCCGGTGAGGGTGCCGCTGTCCTGGCTCGCCGACTACGTCGAACTCGACCTGCCGCCCGACCGCCTCGCGGAGCGCCTGACGCTGCTCGGCATGGAGGTCGGGAAGGTCGAGGCGTGGGGCGCCGATTGGCGGAACGTCGTCGTCGGCGAGCTGCTCTCGGTCGAGAAGCACCCGCGCGCCGACCGGCTGTCGCTGACCCGGGTCGTCGTCGGCGACGGCGAACCCCTCGAGGTCGTCTGCGGGGCGACGAACATCGCGCCCGGCCAGCGGGTCCCGGTCGCCCTGCCCGGAGCGGTGCTCCCCGGCGACCGGCGGATCGAGCGGACCGAGAAGATGGGTGTCGTCAGCAACGGGATGCTCTGCTCGGGTGACGAGCTCGGCCTCACGTCCGACGCCGACGGGATCCTGATCCTGCCCGCGGGGACGCCGGTCGGGCGGCCGCTCGTGGACCTCTACGGCGACACCGTCCTCGACGTCGACGTGAAGCCCAATCGGGGCGATGCGCTGTGCCTCGTCGGCCTGGCTCGCGAGGTCGCCGCGGCGACCGGCGCGGCGCTCCGCTTCCCCGAGACGGACGTCGTCGAGGCCGGTCGCCCGATCGGCGACCTGCTCGCCGTCGAGGTCGTCGACGAACGACTCTGCCCGCGGTTCGTCGGCCGCCACGTCGCCGGTGTCCGGGTCGGCCCGTCGCCCGACCGGATCCAGATGCGGCTCCTCGCCGCCGGGATGCGCCCGATCAGCAACGTCGTCGATGCGTCGAACTACGTCATGCTCGAGCTCGGGAAGCCGATCCACACGTTCGATGCCGCCGCCGTCAGCGGCGGCAGGATCGTCGTCCGTTCGGCCCGCGATGGCGAGCACCTCGAGACGCTCGACCACGTCGACCGGGCCCTGACGCCCGACACGCTCGTGATCGCCGACGGCAGCGGGCCGCTCGCCATCGCCGGGGTCATGGGCGGCGCCGCGTCCGAGGTGAGCGACGCGACGGCCGACGTCATCGTCGAGTCGGCCATCTTCGACCCGGTCAGCATCCGTCGAACGGCCTTCCGCTTCGGGCTCCGCTCCGAGGCGAGCCTGCGCTTCGAGAAGGGCCAGGAGGTCCGCCTCGCCCGGCTCGGCGCCGATCGCACGGCCCGGCTCGTCGCCGAGTGGGCTGGCGGGGTCGTGGCCGCCGGTCGGGTCGACACGGCGCCCGTCGAGCCGGACCGCGACCGGGTCGCCTTCCGGCCGGCCCGGGTGGCCCGCCTCCTCGGGGTGACCCTTGACGCGGCCGAGCAGTCCGCGCTCCTCGCTCGCGTCGGCATCGAGACCGAGCCGGCCCCGCCCGGTGCCCTTGTCGGGATCGCGGCCGGGCCCGATCCGCTTGCCGTGGCCACCGGGGACGCCGAGGCGCTCGTCGCCCTCGCGCCGACGTGGCGCCGCGATATCGCCATCGAGGCCGACATCGCCGAGGAGGTCGCCCGCGTCCGGGGCTACGAGGCCACGCCGTCGATCCTGCCCGACACGGCCATGCCGCCCTATCGCCTCTCGACCGTGGCGCTCCGTGACGACATCCGGGCGGCGCTCGCCGGAGCCGGCCTCGACGAGGTGGTGACCCATGCGGCCGTGGCCCCGGCGCAGGTCGAGCGGTTCGGACCATGGACCGGCGGTCGGCTGCCGTCGGGAGAGACCGAGGCCGGCGGCGCGGTCGTCACGATCACCAACCCGCTCTCGCGGGACCACAGCGTCATGCGCCAGTCGCTCATCGGCAGCCTGCTCGAGGTCGTCGCGTCGAACGTCCGGCACGGGCGACCCGATGTCCGGATCTTCGAAGTCGGCAAAGGCTATGCCCGCGATGGCGCTGCCGCTCGCGAGTGGTGGCGGCTCGGGGCCGCGCTCACCGGGGCGGCTGCGCCCGCGCACTGGGCCGATCCGGGGCGAGGCGTCGACCTCGACGACGCCAAGGGCATCGCCGAGCTCGTCGGTCGCCGCCTCGGCGCCGATACGGCGGCCTACGAGCCGCTTACCGGCGACCCGATCCTCCATCCGGGTCGTGCGGCGATCCTGTCGCTGACCGACCGGGATGGCCGGCCCGTCGTCTCCGGTCGGCTGGGGGAGCTCCATCCGGAGCTCCTCGAGGCGCTCGACCTGCGGGTCGAGCGGGTCCTCGTCCTCGAGGTCGCCGTGGCCGGCCTGTCGGGCGGGATCCCGCCGACCGTCCGCGCCGTCGCGCCACCACGCCATCCGGCCGTCGATCGCGACCTCGCCGTCGTCGTCGACGAGGGCGTCCCCGCGGCGACGATCGAGCAGGCGATCCGGGCCGCCTCGGGCGACCTCCTCACGAGCGTCCGGCTGTTCGACATCTACCGCGGGGCGCCGCTCGGCAGTGGCGAGAAGAGCCTCGCCTACCGGCTGGTGTTCCAGGCGACCGAGCGGACCCTGACCGAGGACGAGGTCGATGCCGCGGTCGCAGCCATCACGTCGGCCCTCGCGACGATCGGCGGGCGGCTCCGCCAGTAGGCGCCCGTCCTGTCGCGCGTGGGCCGTCGTTCCGGTTGCGGTTCGCGATCGGGCGCTGCTACGCTTGCGACGCCGGATAGCCGCACCGGGGAGGCGGCCGCGCCGAGCCGCCACACGGAGACCACGTGGACATCGAGGGGTTCCTGACCTCGATCGAGCTGTTCGATCTGGTCGCCGTCCTGTTCCTGTTCGGGATGTTCGTCCTCGGCTTCGCCCAGGGGACGATCCGGCGCCTCCTCGGGCTCGCCTCGATCCTCTTCTCGTTCCTCCTCGCCGGTCAGTTGCGCGGTCCGCTCGGCTCGTTCCTCGCCGACAACTGGGACCAGTGGTCGTCACAGTACAACTACATGCTCGCCTACCTCGGGGTGTTCGTCTTCGCCTCGATCCTCTTCTCGATCATCGTCCAGTCGTTCTACAAGAGCCAGCCGCTCTTCGAGAAGGCCCGCTTCATCGACGAGGTCATCGGTGGCCTGATCGGCATCCTCCAGGGCGCCGTCATCATCGCCGCCGGGATCGTCATCCTCGACTCGTTCTTCGTCCTGCCGGGGATCCCCGAAGACCCCGACGAGATCGGCCTGCTCCGGTCGATCTTCGACCTCTACGATCCGTCGGTGACCGCGGCGCTGTTCCGGGACGTGCTGATCCCGGGCGCCTTCGCCATCTTCGGAGCCCTGGTCCCGGCGGACGTCCAGGCCCTGTTCACGAGCGGCGTCGAGGCCTGAGCGAGTCGTTCCGGGACCGTCTCGCGGGGCCCGTCCTCGAGGCGGCAGCGACCATCCTCGGCTGCCGCCTCGTCCGGGTCGACCACGGTGGGACGTTGCGCATCGGCCGCATCGTCGAGGTCGAGGCGTACGGTGGGCCGGAGGATCGGGCGTCGCACGCCCGGTCCGGCCCCACGGCCCGGAACCGGACGATGTTCGGCCCGCCCGGCGTCGCCTACGTCTATCGTGTGTACGGCATGCACGACTGTCTCAACGTCGTCAGCGGCCCCGACGGGGCCGCCGCGGCGGTCCTGGTGCGCGCCGTCGAGCCGATCGCCGGACTCGAGGCGATGCGTGCCGCCCGGCTCGCGTCGGCGACACGCCGGGCCGCGGTCCGGGTCGATGGCGGCGCGGAGCGCCGGCGCCTCGCATCGCTCCCCGACGCCCGGCTCGCCGCCGGCCCCGGGCTCGTCGGCGCGGCCTTCTCCATCGATCGCGAACTCGACGGGATCGACCTGCTCGACCCGTCGGCCCCGATCCGCCTGGACCCGGCCCGCCCCGACGATCGGGAGGTCGTCCCGCGGAGCGCCCCGCGGATCGGTGTCGCCTATGCCGGGCGACCGTGGTCGGCGCTCCCGTGGCGCCTGGTCGACGGCTCGAGCCCGAGCGTGTCGCGCCGGCTGCCCGGCTGATGGACGCCCGCTCGCTCGAGCTCCTCGAATTCCCGGCCGTCCGCGCCCGCCTGGCCGAGGCGACGTCGTTCGACCCCTCGCGGCGGCTCGCCGAGGCGCTCGAGCCCTCGAGCGACCCCGTGATCGTCGCCCGCGGCCTCGACGAGACCGACCAGGCCCGGGCGCTCCTCGTCGAACGACCCGGCGTGGGGATCGGCGCGGCCCACGACATCGGCCCGTGGGTCGGCCGGGCGGCGCGCGGCGGCCGGTTGGACCCGGTCCACTTCCTCGAGATCGCCGAGACCCTCGACGCGACCGCCCGGCTCCAGACCGCGCTCGCCGACGAGCGACGCCCGCTCCTGCGCGAGCTCGGACGGTCGCTCCACCCGCTGCCGGCGCTCCGGAGCACGCTCGCTCGCTCGTTCGACCCGACCGGCGAGCTCCTCGACACCGCCTCGGCTCGCCTCGGCGGGCTCCGGGCTGCCGTCCGCGTCGCCTACGACCGCCTCCGGCGGCGGCTCGACAGCCTCGTCGGGTCCGAGCTCGGCGGCGCGCTCCAGGAGCCGATCGTCACCCTCCGCAACGGCCGCTATGTCGTCCCGGTCCGGGCCGAGGCCCGGAGCCGGGTCAAGGGGATCGTCCACGACGCCTCGGGGAGCGGGCAGACGCTCTTCGTCGAGCCGCTCGTGGTCGTCGAGCTCGGCAATGCCTGGCGCGAGGCACAGGCGGCCGAGGCCGAGGAGGTCGGCCGGATCCTCGACGAGCTCTCGGCGCTCGTCGGCGCGAACGCGGCCCTGCTGCGCGAGACGCTCGACTCGCTCGCCCGGTTCGACCTGTGGGCGGCCAAGGCGGCCCTGGCGGCCGAGATGGACGCGAGCCGGGCGGAGACGGCCGACCGCCCCGAGATCGTCCTCCTCTCGGCGCGCCACCCGGGGCTGATCGGTCGGGTCGTCCCGATCGACGTCCGGCTGGGTGGCGACTTCACCGCCCTCATCGTCACCGGCCCAAACACCGGCGGCAAGACCGTGACCCTCCGGACCCTTGGTCTGCTCGCCCTGATGCACCAGGCCGGCCTCCACGTTCCGGCGGCGCCCGGAAGCCGCCTGCCCGTCCTCGACGACGTCTTCGCCGACATCGGCGACGAGCAGTCGATCGCCCAGTCGCTCTCGACCTTCTCGGGACACATGGGCCGGATCGTCCGGATCGTCGAGGCTGCCGGGCCGGGCAGCCTCGTCCTGCTCGACGAGCTCGGCGCCGGGACCGACCCGACCGAGGGTTCGGCGCTCGCCCAGGCGCTCCTCGACCACTTCGTCCGAGCCGGCGCCCTCGTCGCGGCCACGACCCATTACGCGGAGCTCAAGGTCTACGCTCACTCGACCGCCGGGGTGACGAACGCGGCCGTCGAGTTCGACCTCGAGACGCTCAGCCCGACGTACCGCCTGACGATCGGCCTGCCGGGCGGCAGCCAGGCCTTCGCCATCGCAGAACGACTCGGGCTGCCGGCCGACATCGTCGACGACGCCAGGTCCCGCCTCTCCGAGGGTCAGGTGGCGTTCGAGGCGACCCTCGCCTCAATCCGCGAGGCCGAGCGGAGGACGGCCGAGGCGCTCGATCGCGCGCGGGCCGCCGAGGCGAAGGCCGCCGAGGCGCTCCGGACCGCCGAGGAGGAGCGACGCCGGGCGCGTCGCGAGCGCGACGAGGTCCTGCGGGCCGCCCGGGTCGACGCCGACCGGCTGGTCGACGACCTGCGGGACGAGGTGCGCACCACTCGCCGGGCGCTCGAGCGAGAGGCCGTGACCACCCAGCGACTCGACGACGCGATCGGCCGGGCGGAGGCCATCGCGGCCCGGTTGCCCGAGGACCGCGCACCCGAGCCCGAGGAGCCGGCGCCGAGCTCGCGGACCTGGCGGGTCGGCGATCGCGCCCGAAGCCGGACGGGGGGCTGGGAGGGTCGGATCGCGGCGCTAGACCGGGGCGGGGAGCGGGCCACGCTCGAAGCCGGCGGGATCCGGGTCTCGGTCGAGCTCGCGGACCTCGTACCGGCCATCGCGCCGGCAGCGGGTCGGGATCGGCCGCGGCCGACCCCGGGGAGCTCGAACGCGGCCGCGATCCAGCTCGGGCGGAGCCGGACCGTCGCCGCCTCGCTCGACCTCCGGGGCGCCCGGGTCGACGAGGCGCTCGATGCGCTCGGCCGCTACCTCGACGACGCCTCGCTCGCTGGGCTCGAGCGGGTGACGATCGTCCACGGCTTGGGCACCGGCGCGTTGCGCGATGCGGTGCGGACCGCCGCCGGAGCCCACCCGCTGGTGCGGGCGGTCCGGCCGGGTGAACGAGGCGAGGGGGGCGACGGCGCGACGATCGTCGGGCTCTGAACGACCCGACCGCCGTGCCCGTCTCGGCCCGGACCTACCCCGTCGGCGAGGGGGACGGCTTCGGGGTCTTGCTTGGCTTGGGTGACGGCGACGGCGACGGCTCTGGCGAGGGCGACGGTCTGGGGGTCTTACTCGGCCGTGGCGTCGCCGACGGCGACGGCTCGGGCGACGGCTCGGGCGACGGCGACACGCACGGGGTCGGCGTCGGGGCGCCGGACTCGAGCGGGCCGGGCGATGCCAGCGGGTCGCAGGTCGGCCAGACGACCGGCACGCACGTCTCGGTCGGCGCGAACGGCGCGCCCCAGCCGCGACCGAACGGGGCGAACCCGCCGTTGTAGAAGAACGTCGTCTTGGTCTTCATCGGCCCGCCGACCACGCCGATGCCCTTCGCGGCCCGGGCGGCCCAGCCGTTGGTCGCCTGCTGCCACTTCGGATACTGGGCGTCCCAGCTCGACAGGTCGAGGAAGCCCTTGGTGACCATCGGCCCGGTGCAGCCCTCGGCCCACAGGTCGCCGGTCGCCTCGTCGATCTCGACGGCCCGCTTGGTCGTGTCGACCTTGAGCCCCTTGACCGTGTCGGCGATGAACAGCTCGGTGATCGTCTTCGAGGTGAACGGGCCGGGCAGCATCCCGCTGTTGGCGTCGACCTTCGCCTCCACGATGCCGGCGGGGCGGCTGGCGGCGAAGCCGGCGAACGGCGTCCCGCGCGAGGCTTCGGCGAGGATCCGCGACCAGAGCGGCGCGGAGGAGTCGAGCGACAGGCTGCCCCTGTTCGGCTCGTTGTTCGAGTTGCCCATCCAGACGCCGACGACGAGCTGGGGGTCGTCGGGATCGGCCGGCGGGGCGAGGTAGCCGTAGGCCGCGACGTCGACGTTGTCCTCGGTCGTCCCCGTCTTGTACGCCGCCTCACGGCGCTTCCCGCCGTCGACGATCGCCCACTCGGCCCAGTACGGGTTGACCGACCGGTCGGTGTTGCCCTTCAGGATGTCGCTGACGATGTACGCCGCCTGCGGGCTGATGACGGCCTCGCCCTCGGGCTCGGCGGCCTCGACCGGCCAGATCACCTGGCCGTTCGCGTCGCGGATCTCGAGGATCATCCGCTGGGGCATCCGCACGCCCCCGTTGGCGATCGTCGCGTACGCGCCGAGGAGATCCACCGGCCGCGTCTCGAGCGTCCCGATCCCCATCGAGACGACCGGGACGGCCCCCTTCAGGTACGTCAGGCCGAACTCCTTCGATCGGGTGAACTGGTGGTCGAGCCCGTTGATGAAGCCGGACTTGATGGCCGGGATGTTGAGCGAGAACTGGAGGGCCGAGCGGAGCCGGACGGGCCCGCGCTCGAGGTCGTCGGCCTGCTTGGGCGTGTACGGGGTCGAGCCACCGAAGTCGGTGACGACGTCGGTGAACATCGTGGCCGCCGTCATCGTCTTGTCGTCGATGCCGATCGCGTAGTGGATCGGCTTGATCGCCGACCCGGGCTGGCGGTAGCCGAGCGAGAGGACGTCGAACTGGGGCTGGAACTCATCGGTCCCGGGCTGGTCGTAGCCGGCGCTGCCGGCATACGCGAGGATCTCGCCGGTCCGGGCGTCCTCGATCGCCGCTGCGGCGTTGTGGATGTTCCGCGTGCGCAGCTGATTGATCCAGGCCCGGTCGACGGCCGCCACCTTGTAGCGCTCGAGGATCCCGCCGGTGTTGCTGAGGTTCGGCGCCCTGGCGGCCAGGTACAGCCACTTCTCGACCGTCTGCTGCTTGGCCCAGTCGAGCGTCGTGATCACCTGGAGCCCGCCGGTCGCGACGATGTCGCAGCTCTCCGCCTCCGGTCCGCACAGGAGCGTGTCGAGCTCGCGCTGGACCTGCCAGACGAAGTGGGCCGCCTTCCATGGCAGCGTCCGCTGCGGGATCAGGACGACCGCGTCGTCCTTCGCCCGCTCGTACTCGTCGGGCGTGTGGCGATCCCCCGAGAGCACGCTCCGGGTCTTCATCAGGTCGAGGATGTAGTTGCGGCGCTGGACGATCTCGGTGTCGGACGGCACGACCAGCTGGGTCTTATCGGCCGGGCAGGCGGCGCCCTCCTCGACCTCCACGAGGCAGGTCTGCTGGGCGTTGCGGACGAGGTCATAGGTCGTCGGCGACTTGGGGATCGCCGCCAGGATCGCGGCCTCGGCGAGGGTCAGCTCCTCGAGCTCCTTGCCGAAGTAGCCCTTCGCCGCCGACTTCACCCCGTAGCTCTGGTTGCCGTAGAAGTTGAGGTTGAGGTACGCCTCCATGATCGTCTTCTTCCCCTCGTCGCCGGGGAAGGCCTGGGTCAGGCGGACCGACTGGATGATCTCGCGGATCTTCCGCTCGTAGACCGACCCCTCGAAGGCGTCCGGCGGAAGGAGCCGGGTGTTGCGGACCAGCTGCTGGGTGATCGTCGACGCCCCGCGCTCGCGGCCCCGGATGGTGTCGATCGCGGCCGAGGCGATGCCGAGCGGGTCGAAGCCCGCGTTCTCCCAGAACGTCTTGTCCTCGATCGCCGTCGTCGCATCGATCACCTCGTCGGGGATGTCCGAGAAGGCGACGACCTCGCGCTTGAAGTCGCCCAGGCGGGCCAGCTCGACCTTGCCCTCGCGGTCGTAGACCGTCGTCTGCTGGGCGAGCTCGAAGTCGGCGAGGACCTCCTTCGGATCCGGCAGGCCCTCGGCGTAGGCGTTGTAGGCGGCGACCGAGCCGACGAGGCCGGTCACGCCGACGAGGACGAAGGTCCCGAAGAGGAAGAGGGGGAGGGCGATGGCGACGGCCTTGGCCGTGCCGCCTCCGGACCGACGCCGCTGGTCGCCGTTTCGGCGACGGCGCTGGCGCCGCGCGAGGCTGGTCTGCATGCTGCGGCTCACGATAGCATAGGGAAGGTGAAGCACCGGTTCCCCGGCCCTCGGCCGTTCCAGACGGCTCGGCCCGCCCGCCTGTGACGCCCGGACTCGCGGGGCTCCTCGACGAGCTGCGCTGGCGGGGCATGCTCCACGACCAGACGCCGGGTCTCGCCGCACGCCTGGCGACCGGTCGGCCGATCGCGGGCTACAACGGGTTCGACCCGTCGGGGCCGTCGCTCCACATCGGCAACCTCGTCCCGATCTTCGGGCTCCTGCACCTCCAGCGCCATGGCGGGCGACCCGTCGTGCTCGTCGGCGGGGCGACCGGGATGATCGGCGACCCGAGCGGTCGGTCGACCGAGCGGACCCTCCTCGACCGGGAGGCCCTGGCGGCGAACGCGCGCTCGCTCCGGGGCCAGTTGGAGCGCTTCCTCGACTTCGGGCCCGGTGGCGCGACGATGGTCGACAACCTCGACTGGCTCGGCACGACGACGATGCTCGACTTCCTCCGCGACGTCGGCAAGCACTTCACCGTCCCGTACATGCTCGCCAAGGACTCGGTCCAGACCCGGCTCGATCGTGGCCTCTCGTACACCGAGTTCAGCTACATGCTCCTCCAGGCGGCCGACTTCGCCCATCTGTGGCGGGCGTCGGGGGTCGAGCTGCAGATGGGCGGCGCCGACCAGTGGGGCAACATCACCGCCGGGCTCGAGCTCATCCGGCGGACCGCCGGCGACGGGGCAGGGGAGCATCCGGCCCACGGTCTCTGCTACCCGCTCCTCACCCTTCCGTCCGGCGAGAAGTTCGGCAAGTCCGCCGACGGGACGTCGATCTGGCTCGACCCGGAACGGACGACGCCGTTCGCCTTCTACCAGCACTGGGTCAACGCGGCCGATGCCGACATCGGTCGGTACCTCCGCTTCTTCACCCTGCTGACCCGCGAGGAGGTCGAGGCGCTCGAGGTCGAGCACGCCGCGCGGCCCGAGCTGCGCGCCGCCCAGCGGACGCTGGCCCGCGACCTCACTGCCCGCGTGCACGGCGAGGCCGCCGCAGACCATGCCATCCGGGTCAGTGCCGCGGCCTTCGGCCGCGAGCCGATCCGCGACCCGGCGGTCCTCGCGACGCTCCATGCCGCGACCGATGGCTTCACCTTCGCGCCCGGTTCGCTCGCCGACGGCGCCGGGCCGTTCCTCGTCGCGGCCGGGATCTTCGCCTCGAACGGCGAGGCCCGTCGAGCGATCAGCGGCGGTGGGGTCACGATCGGCGAGACCCGCCTGGCGGCGTGGGATGAGCCCGTCCCGGAGCCCGTCGCCGACGAGTGGCTCGTCGTGCGGCTCGGCCGCCGCAACCTCCGGGTGGGCCGCCGCGCCGGCTGATCAGGCTCGGTGGCGGGCGCGCAGCGCCTCGATCATCGCCGCGGGTGACATCCCCCGCTCCGCGAGCAGGACGAGGACGTGGTAGAGGAGGTCGGCGGCCTCGCCGGCGAGCGCGCCCCGGGTCGGCGCCCGGTCGGAGCCACGGCGCTCGGCCTCGGCGTCGTCACGCGCCGCGAGGACGACCTCCGTCGCCTCCTCGGCGACCTTGCGGGCCGGCGCGTCGACGCCGGCCTCGAGCAGACGGGTCGTGTACGAGCCGGTCGGGCGCTCGCGGGCCCGCTCGTCGATCGTCGCCCACAGCCGTTCCAGCCAGGCGAACCCCTCGGCCGGCCCCCCGGTCTGGCCAGCGGTGACGACCGCCGCCCGGGGCGGATCGAAGCAGCTCCGCGTCCCGCGATGGCAGGTCGGTCCGGCCGGCTCGACCCTGACGAGCAGCGCGTCCCCGTCGCAGTCGACGGAGAGGTCGACGAGCCGGAGGACGTTGCCGCTCGTCTCGCCCTTCCGCCAGAGCCGCCCGCGCGAGCGCGAGTGGAAGTGGACCTCACCGGTCGCGAGCGTCGCGGCGAGCGCCTCGGCGTCGGCGTGGGCGAGCATGAGGACCCGTCCGTCGGCGACATCCTGCACGACCACCGGCACGAGCCCGTCGGGCCCGAACCGCACGGCATCCACGGTCGCGCCGTCCCGGCCGCTCACGCGGCCTCCTCCTCGGCGAGCCGGACCGCGAGACCGGCCGCGGCCATCGCCCGCTTGACGTCGGCGATCGCGTGGATCCGGCGGTGGAAGATCGAGGCGGCGAGCACGGCATCCGCGCGTCCGTCGCGGATCGCGGCGACGAAGTCGGCGGGCCCGGCCGCGCCGCCCGAGGCGATGACCGGCACCGCCACCCGGGCCGCGACCGCGGCGAGCAGCTCGGTGTCGAACCCCGTGCCGGTGCCGTCGCGGTCCATCGACGTCACGAGGAGCTCGCCCGCCCCGGCGGCGACGGCGCGCTCGGCCCATGTCAGCGCGTCGAGCCCGGTCGGCCGTCGACCGCCCCGGACGACCACCTCCCAGGCCGGCTCGTCGGCCGGGGCAGCGGGCCGACGCCGGGCATCGATCGCGACGACGATCGCCTGGCGACCGAAGCGGGTGGCGCAGCGTCGAACGAGCCCCGGGTCCTCCACCGCGGCCGTGTTGAGGGAGACCTTGTCGGCGCCGGCGCGAAGCACGTCGCGCATCTCGCGGGTGGTCCGGACACCACCCCCGACGGTCAGCGGGACGAACGCCCGGCGGGCGGTCCGCTCGACGACGCCGAGGAGCGTCCCGCGATCCTCGGGCGCCGCGGCGATGTCGAGGAAGACCAGCTCGTCGGCACCCTCTCGGGCGTAGCGCTCGGCGAGCTCGGCCGGGTCGCCCTCGTCGACGAGGTCGACGAAACGGACGCCCTTGACGACCCGGCCATGGGCGACGTCGAGGCACGGGATGACGCGCCGGCGGAGCATCAGTCCGGCCCGGCGACCGCGCCCGCTCGAGCGATCGCGATGAAGTTGGCCAGCAGGCGGAGACCGTCGCGCCCGCTCCGCTCGGGGTGGAACTGGACCCCGAGCAGCGAGCCGGCCGCGATCGCGCTGACGAAGCGTCGGCCATGGTCGGTCTCGGCCAGGACGACGCCGGCCTGGGCGGTGGGGGACGGCGCACCGGCGTAGGAGTGGACGAAGTAGAGGTCCGCACCGTCGGCGATGCCCTCGAAGAGCGGGTGGTCGCGGCGGCGTTCGACCTGGTTCCAGCCGATGTGCGGCAGCGTCGGTGCGCCGCGGAGGATCTCGGCTCGACCGGGGATCACGCCCAGCGTCTCGGCCCCGTCCTCGTCCGAGCCGTCGAACAGGAGCTGGAGCCCGAGGCAGATCCCGAGGTACGGGCGACCCTCGTCGATCCAGGCCCGGATCGGCTCGACGAGGCCGCGTCGCGACAGCCGAGCCATCGCCGGTCCGGCGGCGCCGACGCCGGGCACGACGAGTGCGTCGGCGCCGGCGAGCGCCGAGGCGTCGCGTGCCAGCCGGACCGTCGCGCCCGCGGTCGTCAGCGCCTGCTCGATCGAGACGAGGTTGCCGGCACCGTGATCGACGACCGCGACGGTGACGCTCAACCCGCCGATCCCTTCGTCGACGCGACGCCGGTGCGTCGCGGGTCCGGTTCGACGGCGAGCCGGATGGCGCGACCGAGCGCCTTGAAGGCGGCCTCGGCGAGGTGGTGGTCGTCGCGGCCGGATCCACCGACATGCAGCGTGACGCCGCCGGTCCGGGCGAACGCCTCGAGGGCGTGCTCGACGAGGGCGAGGGGCAGCGAGCCGGCTCGCTCACCCCGGAACGGGAGGTCGATGACCGCATACGGCCGCCCGCCGACGTCCACGGCCGCCGTGGCGAGCGCCTCGTCCATCGGGACGGTCGCGTCGCCGAACCGACGGATCCCCACTCGATCGCCGAGTGCCTCGGCCAGGGCCGCGCCGAGGACGAGGGCCACGTCCTCGACCGTGTGGTGCTCGTCGACGTGCAGGTCGCCGCGGGCGCCGATCTCGAGGTCGAGCAGGCCATGGTGCGCGAATGAGCCGAGGACGTGGTCGTAGAAGCCGATCCCGGTCGCGACGGCGGCCCGTCCGGACCCGTCAAGGTCGAGCGTGAGCTCGATCTCCGTCTCGCGGGTCCGCCGGGCGACGGTCACCCGGCGCGCGGTCCGGTCGCGGATCACCAGGCTGCCCAGCGGCGTCGTCATCGGTCCTCCTCGGGCTCGACGGCCCCGGCTTCGTCGGGCGGATCCTGCACGGACGGCAGCTCGGTCGCGATCTCGGCCGCGGCGGCGAGGAGCCGGTCGTCCTCCGCCGGGGTGCGGACGGTCAGCCGCAGCCCGCCCGCGAGCGGGTGACCGGCACCGAACGTCCGCGGGACGATCCCGCGGCGCAGGAGCCCCTCGGCCGCCAGGCCGGCGCGCTCGGGGCTCCCGAGATCGACGACCAGGAAGTTCGTGACCGACGGCCCGACCGGCCAGCCGAGCGCCTCGAGCGCGGCGGTCAGCCGCGTCCGCTCGGCGGCGACCCGGGTCACGTTGGCGACCATGGCGGTCGGGTCGAGGAGCGCCTCGGTCACGACGGTCACCGACGTCGTGGCCACCGAGCCCGGCGGCCTGTACGGCTCGAGCTCGGCGATCGTCTCTCGGCGGGCGACGGCGAACCCGACCCGGAGACCCGCCATCGCATACGCCTTCGACGCGGTCCGGACGACGACGAGCCGCGGGTACGCGTGACGCAGGTCGACGAGCGAGCGGCCGACGAACTCGGCGTACGCCTCGTCAAGGACCACCGCGGGCGGCACCCGCTGGTCCGCCGCGGCGTCGCCGAGCAGCTCGCCCAGCAGCGCCGCGATGGACCCGTCGGGCTCGGGCAGCCCGGTCGGGTTGTTCGGGCTGCAGAGCCAGACGACATCGGCTCGGGCCGCGGCGGCCCGGGTCGCCGGACGATCGAGCGCGTAGCCCTCGGCCGCCGGAAGGCGGGGGACGGGGAGCACCGTGGCCGCCCGCTGCTCGGTCAGGACCCGGTACATGGCGTAGGTCGGCGTGGGCACGACCGCCGCGCCACCGGCCGGCAGGAATGCCTTCGCGCACAGATCGAGCACCTCGTCCGCCCCGGCGCCGACGAGGAGCTCGTTCGGCTCGACGCCGTAGCGGGCCGCGGCCGCCTCGACGAGCCGCCGGTAGTCGGATGGTGGGTACTCCGAGAGCGGCGTCTCGAAGCGGCCCGCCGCGAGGACCCGGGCCACGATCCCCGGTGGCGCGGGCGAGGTGTTCAGGTCGAACCGGACGACCGCCTCGAGCGGCACGCCGTAGCGCTCGGCGACCTGCTCCGAGGTGGCCTCCCAGGCGTACCCGGCGGGTGCCGCGGGCCCTCGACCGGTGGCAGCTGTCGGGCTCATCGGTCCTCCGCCTCGAAGCGGGCCTCGACCGCGGCTCGATGGGCGAGCAGCCCCTCGGCCGAAGCGAGCGTGCCGATCGCCGGCCGGAGGGTCGCCAGGCCGTCCCGGCCGATCCGCTGGACCTGCACGAACTTGCCGTAGCTCTCGACCGCGAGGGCGCCGCAGCTCCGGGCGAGGCCGCCGGTCGGCAGGACGTGGTTGGCACCCGTGGCGTAATCGCCGGCCGACTCGGGGGCCCACGGGCCGACGAAGACCGAGCCCGCGTTGCGGATGCGCGCGACGGCGCCCTCGAGGTCGGCCACCTCGACCGAGAGGTGCTCGGGCCCGTACTCATTGGCGAAGTCGACGGCCTCCGCGACGTCGGCGACGAGGACGATCCGCCCGTGATCGGCCAGCGCCCGCTCGAGGATGTCACGCCGCGGCTGGACCGCTAGCCGGCGCCGGACGGCCCCCTCCACGGCGTCGGCGAGGACCGGATCGGGGGTGACCAGCAGGGCGGGGGAGTCGATCCCATGCTCAGCCTGGGTGATGAGGTCGGCCGCCACGATCTCGGGGTCGGCCGAGGCGTCGGCGATGACCATGCCCTCCGACGGCCCGGCCGGCAGGTCGATCCCGACCTCGCCGACGACCTCGATCTTCGCCGCGGTGACCCAGGCGCTGCCCGGTCCGACGATCCGGTCGACCGGCTCGAGACCGTCATCGGGCAGCCCGTACGCCAGCGCCCCGATCGCCTGGACACCGCCGGCGACGACGAACGCATCGACCTCGAGCAGACCGGCGGCGCCGAGCAGGACCGGGTCGACCCGCCCCGCCCGGTCGGCCGGCGAGGCGACGACGACAGCGCCGACCCCGGCGACGCGGGCCGGGACGACCGTCATGACGAGCGACGACGGGTACGGCGCCGAGCCACCCGGCACGTAGCAGCCGACGCGCGCGAGCGGGACCCAGCGACGCTCGATCTCGACGCCGGGCACGATCGTCGTCCGGGTCGTCGCCGGCAGCTGCGTCGCGGCGAACCTGCCGACGTTGTCGATCGCCAGCTCGAGCGCAGCCCGGACCCCCGGCTCGAGGGCGTCGCGGGCGGCCGCGAGCTCGCCTCGGTCGAGGACGAGCCGGCCGTCGATCGTCCCGCCGCCATGGGCCGCGTTGGCCGCCCGGACGGCGGCCGCGCCCTCCGCTCGGACCTCGCCGAGGATCCGTCGCGCCGCTTCGCGGACGGCCGGGTCCGGCACCGCGCCGCGGCGGGCGAGCGCTCGGCGCTCGGCGATCGCCGCCGGGTCCCCGGTCCGCAGGTCGAGGCGGCGGAGGCTGACGGTCGACGGAGCCCGGGGGCCGATCGGCGCACCAGCGGCGGTCGCCGCGGGATCGCCGGGGAACGGCGGGGCGGTCATGGGACGATCTTCTCGATCGGGAGGACGAGGATGCCCGACGCACCGGCGCCCTTGAGCCTCGGGAGCAGGCCCCAGACGTCGTCGGCGCCGACGACCGTGTGGACCGCCACCATCCCCTCGTGGGCGAGCGGGATGACGGTCGGCGACTCGAGCGCGGGCAGGAGCGCCTCGAGGGCCGGCAGCGTCGCGACCGGGGCGTTGAGCATCAGGTACTTGCGATCGCGCGCCGCGAGGACGGCCGAGAGCATCGTGTCGAGGGCCGCGAGCTCGGTGCTGCGCTCCCCGAGGGCGCCCTCGTTGGCGACGAGGACCGCCTCCGAGGCGAGGACCTCGCCGATGGGTCGCAGCCCGTTCATCGCCAGCGTCGAGCCGGTCGAGACGAGGTCGACGATCGCCTCGGCCAGGCCGAGCCGCGGTGCGACCTCGACCGCGCCCGAGAGCGGGATGACCTCGACCGGGATCGCTGCCGCCTCGAAGAAGCGGCGGGTCGTCACCGGGTGCGCCGTCGCCACCCGGAGCCCGGCGAGATCGGCGAGGACCAGGTACGGCGTGTCGTCGGGCACCGCGGCGGCCAGGCGACAACGGCCGTACCCGAGGTCGCGGAGGCGCGGCAGGCTCGATCCGGCCTCGCTCAGGAGGTCGATGCCGGTGATGCCGAGGTCGGCGACGCCGTCGCCGACGAACTCGACCACGTCGTTGGTCCGGACGAACAGGATGTCGAGATCGAAGTTCTGGACCCGGGCGACGAGGCTCCGGTCGTGCTCCTCGAAGACGAGACCCGCGTCGTGGAGGAGCCCGAGCGTCGGCTCGACGAGACGACCCTTGTTCGGGACGGCGAGCCGGAGACGCTCCCTCATCGCGGTTCGCCCATCGCGCCGGGGCCACCGCTGCCGGTCGCGGCTCCGGCCACGTCGAGCGGCCCGATCCGGTCGAGCATCGCCCGGTAGCCGCCCTCGCCGTGGTGGAGCCAGGCGGCGATCCGGGTGATCGTCGCCGTGCTCGCGCCGGTCCGGCGCGAGATGTCGGCGTAGTGGAGCCCGGCGTCGAGGAGCCGCGCGACCGCCCACCGCTGGGCCATGTCGTGGAGCTCACCGAGCGTGCACAGGTCGCGCAGGAAGCGCCCGGCCTCGTCACGGTCGTCGAGCCGCAGGATGGCGTCGAGCAGGTCGTCCACCTCGGGCGTCTGCCAGTCGCTGTCGCGGGGGAGCATCGGGCGTGACCTCCGGATCGCTCGCACCATCCGGCACGGGCATCGGCTGTGATAGCGTAGTAGCGTGGTAAAACGCTAGATGGGTTGCGACGCGATGTCAAGCAGCGGGGCGAGCGGCTTCGACCTCATCCCGGCGATCGACCTGCGGGCCGGCCGGGTCGTCCGCCTGCTCCACGGCGCGTTCGACCGGGAGACGGTCTACGGCGAGCACCCGGTCGCGACGGCCATGGCGCTCGTCGAGGCCGGCGCCCGCTGGATCCACGTCGTCGACCTCGACGGAGCGCGCGACGGTCGGCCGAGCCAGGTCGGCCTCGTCGGACGGATCGTGGCCGCGGTCGGGGGGCGGGCGGCCTGCCAGGTCGCCGGCGGCCTCCGGACCCCGGCCGACGTCGAGGCCGCCCTCACGGCCGGTGCGGCCCGGGTCGTCGTCGGCACGGCCGCGCTCGCCGACCCCGCGTTCGCCGCCGCGATCGTCTCGACCCACGGCGGCGACCGGATCGTCGCCGCGCTCGACGTCCGCGATGGGGCCGCCGTCGGCGAGGGCTGGGTCGCAGGGGCGGCCGGCGTCCCGGTCGAGGCCGCCCTCGACCGCCTCGCCGACGCCGGGATCGTCCGCGTCGCCGCGACCGCGATCGCCCGCGACGGCGCGCTGGCGGGGCCCGACCTCGAGCTTCTCGGCGCGCTCGTCGGTCGCGGCCGCGGCGCGGTCATCGCCTCGGGTGGCGTGGCCTCGATCGCCGACCTGCTCGCGACGCGGGCCGCCGGCTGCGAGGCGGCGATCGTCGGCCGGGCGATCTACGAAGGTCGGCTGGACATCGGCGCCGCGCTGGCCGCCATCGCCGAGGGCGGCCCGACCTAGCCCACCGGCGCCGCGACGGCGGCCGCTCCGGCCCCGACGGGCGGGGGCCGGGCCGACCGCCCGTCGGCGGGTCGGTCAGTGCCCGCCCGCCTCGACCTCCTTCTTGTGGGCCTCGATGACCTTCTCGGCGATGTGCGCCGGGACCTCCTCGTAGTGGTCGACCTCGGCCCGGAAGGAGCCTCGGCCACCGGTGAGCGAGCGAAGCTCGGTCGCGTACCCGAACAGCTCCGACTGCGGCACCTGGGCCGTCACGACCTGGATCCCGTCGCCGGCGGGGTCCATCCCGAGGACCCGTCCGCGGCGCCCGTTGAGATCGCGGTTGACGTCGCCCATGAACCGATCGGGGACGCGGACGGTCACCGTCATGATGGGCTCGAGGAGGACCGGCCGGGCCTGGTGGACCCCGTCCTTGAGGGCCATCGAGGCCGCGATCTTGAACGAGAGCTCGTTGGAGTCGACCGGGTGGAACGACCCGTCGTACAGGGTCGCCTTGAAGTCGACGAGCGGGTAGCCGGCGATGACGCCGTCGGCCGCCGCCTCGCGGATGCCCTTCTCGACCCCGCCGAAGAACCCCCGGGGCACGGAGCCGCCGACGATCCGCTCGGCGAACTCGACGCCGGCGCCGGGGTTCGGCTCGAGCTCGAGCCAGACGTCACCGAACATCCCATGGCCACCGGTCTGCTTCTTGTAGCGGCCGTGGACCTGCGTCTTGCCGCGGATCGTCTCCTTGTACGGCACCTTCGGCTGCCTGGTCACGATCGCCGCGCCGAACTTGCGCTTGAGCCGCTCGGAGATGACGGCGACGTGGGCCTCGCCGGTCGCGACCAGGAGCTGCTCGCCGGTCGCGCTCCGCTCGACGCGAGCGGATGGCTCCTCCTCGAGCATCCGCTGGAGGGCGGAGCCCATCTTGTCGAGGTCGGCCTTGGTCTGCGGCTCGATCGCCACGACGAGCGTCGGCTCCGGGAAGTCCATCGGCGGCAGCGTGAGGGGCCGATCCTTCGACGCGAGGGTGTCGCCGGTGTGGGTGACCCCGAGCTTCGCCACCGCGCCGATCTCGCCGGCCTTGAGCTCGCCGACCGGCTCCTGCTCCTTGCCGTGGAGCAGCAGGAGCTGGCCGATCCGCTCCTCCTCGCCGCGGTTGGCGTTGAACGCGGCGCCCTGGCTCCGGAGCGTCCCCGAGAGGACCCGCAGGAACGTCAGCCGGCCGACGTACGGATCGGCCGACGTCTTGAACACGCGGGCGACGAGCGGCCCGGCGGGGTCGGGCGCCACCTCGACGGTCGCCCCGCCCCGGTCGGTCACCGTGACCGGCGGCTCCTCGGCCGGCGCCGGGAAGTACCGGACGATCGCGTCGGCGAGCCCGCGGAGGCCGATGCCCTTCGTCGCCGAGGCGATGAGGACCGGCGCAAGGATCGCGTCGCGGACGCCCCGATGGAGACACGCGTCGAGCTCGGCGTCGCTGATCTCCTCGCCCTCGAGATACTTCGTCAGAACGTCGTCGTCCGCCTCGGCGGCCGCCTCGAGCAGCTGGTCGCGGCGCCGGGCGACCTCGTCGGCGAGCTCGGCCGGGATCTCGATCTCGACGTCGGCCTTGCCGTCGGACCGGTACGCCTTGCGGTGGACGAGGTCGACGTACCCGCTGAAGGTATCCGCCGCGCCGATCGCCAGGTGGAGCGGTGCGATCTTCGGCCCGAACGCCTCGCGCAGCGCGTCGAGGGCCGCCGCGGGATCCGCGTTCTCACGGTCGCACTTGTTGATGACGAAGCAGGCGGCCCGCCCCGTCGCCCGCGACTCGGCGACCGCGGTCTCGAGCCCGGCCTCGACCCCGCCCGACGCGTCCATGACGAGGAGCGATGCGTCCGCGGCGTAGAAGCCCGACACCACCTCGGCGACGAAGTCCGGGTAGCCGGGCGTGTCGACGAGGGTGATCCGGTGGCCGTCGTGGTCGAGGGCGGCCACGGCGAGGCTGAGCGATTCCCGGCGCTTCTGCTCCTCCGGCTCGAAGTCGAGGCTCGCCGTGCCGTCGTCGACCCGCCCGAGGCGGCCGATCGCCCCGGCCCGGAAGAGGAGCTGCTCCGCGAGCGTCGTCTTGCCGGCGCCGGCGTGGCCGGCCAGGACGACGTTGCGGAGGTGGTTGGCGTCAACGGCCCTGGTCGTCATCGACTCGTCGGATCCTCCGGTGCGGCCTGGTGCGGTGGGAGCGGGCGCGGTCGCGCGTGGCGCGCGCGAGCCCGGTGGGCGGGGGGCGCCGCCCGGTCGGGCCATCATAGTCGGCTATACTCCCGCGCGATGTCCGGACACTCCAAGTGGTCGACGATCAAGCGCCAGAAGGGCGCCAACGACGCGAAGCGCGGCGCGCTCTTCACGAAGGTCGCGCGTGAGATCAGCGTCGCCGCCCGCCAGGGCGGCGGCGACCCCGACGCGAACTACCGCCTCCGCCTCGCGATCGAGAAGGCCCGCTCGGTCAACATGCCCGCCGACAACATCAGGCGGACGATCGAGAAGGCGACCGGGGGCGGCGACGCCGAGCAGTTCGAGGAGATCGTCTACGAGGGCTACGGCCCCGGCGGCGTCGCGCTCCTCGTCGAGGCCACGACCGACAACCGCAACCGCACCGCGGCCGAGGTCCGGGCGGTGTTCACGAAGGCCGGCGGCCAGCTCGCCGGCTCCGGGGCGGTCGCCTGGCAGTTCGAGCCCCGCGGGCTGATCGCCGTCGCGGTCGGTCGCGGGGATCCCGACGAGCTCGCGCTCGTCGCGATCGACGCCGGCGCCGACGACGTCGACACGTCCGATCCCGAGCGGATCGAGATCTACACGACGCCCGGCGACCTCGAGCGCGTTCGGACGGCGATCGAGGCGGCCGGCATCGCCGTCGAGTCGGCGGAGACCGCGATGATCGCCCGGCAGACCGTGACCCTCGACTCGGACCACGCCCGGAAGGCTCTCCGCCTCGTCGACCTCCTCGAGGACCTCGACGACGTCCAGCGCGTCACCGCGAACTTCGACATCCCCGAGGACGTCTTCGCCGAGGTCGCCGGGTGATCGTCCTCGGGGTCGACCCGGGGACGGCCGCGCTGGGTTACGGGATCGTCGAGCGGAACGGTCATCTCCGCCCGGTCGACCACGGCTGCCTCGTGACGAGCCCCGACCTGCCGCTGCCCGAGCGGCTGCTTGCGATCCACGGGCTCGTGACCGAGCTGATCGAGCTCCACCGACCCGACGTCGTCGCGGTCGAGCGGGTCTTCTTCTCGCGCAACGTCCAGACGGCCCTTGCCGTCGGCCATGCCCGTGGCGTCGTCCTCCTCGCGGCGGCGGCGGCCGGGGTGGCGGTCCGGGAGGCGACGCCGTCGGAGGTCAAGAGCGCGGTCACCGGGCACGGGGGCGCCGACAAGGCACAGGTCGGCCGGATGGTCGCGCTCCTGCTCGGGCTGGCCGAGCCGCCGGCACCCGACGACGCGGCCGACGCGCTCGCGATCGCCATCTGGGCGGCCCACCGGATCCGGCCCGGCGAGGCGGCGAGCGCGCCGGTCCTCGACCGCGCGGCCGCGGCCCCGCTCGCCCGCGGCGAGACGCCGTACGAGCGGGCCGTCCGGGACGCGCTGGCGGCCGAGCGAGCCGCGGTCAAGCCGCGGGCCGGGACGACCCGCCGGTGATCGCCTCGGTCGAGGGAACGGTCGGCGCGGTCGCGGTCGACTCGCTCGTCATCGAGGTCGGCGGGATCGGCTACCGGGTCTTCGCCGCCCCGGCGATCATCGCCGCCGCCGTCCCGGGCGAGCGCCGGAAGCTCTACACCTACCACCTCGTCCGCGACGACCTGCAGGCCCTGTACGGCTTCCGGTCGGTCGAGGAGCTCGGCTTCTTCAACCTCCTCCTGACGGTCACCGGCGTCGGGCCGAAGGTCGCCCTCGCGATCGTCGGCTCGCGGCCGACCGCCGACCTCCAGCTGGCCATCCTCCAGCAGGATCACGCGGTCCTGACCGCGATCCCGGGGATCGGCCGCAAGCTCGCCGAGCGGATCATCTTCGAGCTCAAGGAGAAGGTCGCCGCCGCGGGCACGGCCGCCGGCGCGACGGCCCTCGGTCCCGCCGGCGAGGGCGAGGTCGTCGCCGCCCTGCAGGCGCTCGGCTACTCGCTCGCCGAGGCCCGCGTCGCGTCCCGCGCCGCGCTCGCCGACCCCGCCGTCGGGCCGACGCTCGAGGAACGGGTCAAGGCGGCCCTCCGGACGCTCCTGCCCGGCTGACGCTCACCGACCGGCGGCGTGCTCGCGGGCGAGCTCGGCGGCCACGTCGCCGAAGGCCGCGACGACCCGCTCGTAGACCACCCGCTTGAACGGCACGACGAGCGCCGGCGTCTCGGCGAGCCGCACCCACCGCCAGTCGTCGAACTCGGGGTGCTCGGTGGCGAGGTCGATGGCCAGGTCGTCGCCGAGGTACTGCATCGCGAACCAGCGCTGCTGCTGGCCGCGGTAGCGGCTCGCCCACCGCGGCGGGCTCTCGAGGTCGGGCGGCAGCTCGTACGTCAACCACTCGGGCAGCTCCGCGAGGACCCGGACGCTGGCGATCCCGGTCTCCTCGGCGAGCTCGCGGAGGGCCGCCGCGAGCGGCGCCTCGCCCTCGCCGATCCCGCCCTGCGGCATCTGCCAGGTCCCGACCTGGCCACGGACCCGCCGGCCGACGAAGACCCGGCCGTCGTCGCGGAAGAGCGCGACGCCCGCGGCCGGGCGGAGCGGCAGGGGGACCGGCCCGCCGGCTGCCGCGTCGTCGGTCACCGTGTCTCCGGCCGCGGTATCGTCCCCGGGGTCACGCGCGCCGCCCGGCGAGGGCGTCGGCATGGAGCCCGCGAGGATCGATGGTCGGCGAGCCGCGGCGCGCCGCGAGGTCGGCGAGGGTCTCCCGGTCGAGGATCTCGAGCATCGCGTCGCGGACGTCGATCATCAGCTCCCGCAGTGCGCACTCCGGCTCTGACGGGCACGAGCAGGGCTCGTAATAGCGCAGGCTCACGCAGCCGAGCGGCGCGAGCGCCCCGTCGAGGAGCCGGATGACCCGCCCGACCGTGACCTCGGCGGGGTCCGCGGCGAGGACGTAGCCGCCGTGGGTACCGAGGACGGTCCGGATGATCCCGGCGTGCTTGAGCTGGGCGAGGATCTGCTCGAGGAACTTCGCCGGGAGCCGATCGCGCTCGGCGAGCATGGCCAGCGGCAGCGGCCCGTTGCCGCGCTCGCGGGTCAGCTCGACGAGGGCTCGCAGCCCGTATTCGGAGCGGCGGGAGAGTCGCACTCGCGCATCATGCCAGAAGTCCTAGCGTCCGGGTGGTGGTTCGTGTTCGGCGTTCGAACATCCGTACGAAACCGCGAGCGGACGTGCTATCCTGCGGCGCATGGACGACGCCGCCCGGGTCCTCGCCGCGGACTTCCTCGACGAGGCCGATCGGACCATCGAGACGACGCTCCGACCACGGACGCTCGGCGAGTACATCGGCCAGCGCGAGGTCAAGGCGAACCTGTCGATCCTCCTCCAGGCCGCGAAGGCCAGGGGCGAGGCCGCCGACCACGTCCTGCTCTACGGGCCGCCCGGTCTCGGCAAGACGACGCTGGCGACGATCGTCGCCCGCGAGCTCGGGGTCAACATCCGCTACACGTCCGGGCCGGCCATCGAGCGGGCCGGCGACCTCGCGGCGATCCTGACCGCCCTCGAGGAGCGGGACGTCCTCTTCATCGACGAGATCCACCGGCTGTCCAAGGCCGTCGAGGAGATCCTCTACCCGGCGATGGAGGACTACGCGCTCGACGTCATGATCGGCAAGGGCCCGTCCGCCCGGTCGCTGCGGCTCAACCTCAAGCCCTTCACCGTCGTCGGCGCGACGACCCGGGCGGGTCGGATCAGCTCGCCCCTCCGCGACCGGTTCGGGGCGACCTTCCGGCTCGACTTCTACGACGAGGCCGATCTCGCGGCGATCGTCGAGCGCTCGGCCGCGATCCTCTCCGTCCCGGTGGCGCGCCCGGCGGCCGACGAGATCGCCCGGCGGGGTCGCGGCACCCCGCGGATCGTCAACCGGCTCCTCAAGCGGGTCCGCGACCACGCCCAGGTCCACGGCGACGGGACGGTCGACGAGGCGATGGTCGCCGAGGCGATGCGGAGCCTCGAGATCGACCACGAGGGCCTCGACTCGACCGACCGCAAGCTCCTTGCGGCGATCATCCAGAAGTTCGGGTCGGGGCCGGTCGGCGTCGCGGCGCTGGCGGCGGTCCTGGCCGAGGAGATCGAGACGATCGAGGACGTCTACGAGCCGTTCCTCCTCCGGCTCGGCTTCATCGACCGGACACCGCAGGGCCGGATCGCGACCGAGGCGGCGCGGGCGCACCTTGCCGGGCTCGGGTTCGAGATCCCGCCGCCGCGACGGGCGGAGGCGGACATGCCCGGTCTCTGGGAGGCCCCGACGGGCTGACGTGCCCGGCGCCGCACGCTTCGAGGTCCTCGCCGCCCCGCCGGCCGACGGTGCCACCCGGGCGCGCCTGGGGCGGCTGACGCTGCCCCACGGCGAGGTCGAGACGCCGCAGTTCATGCCGGTCGGGACGAACGCGAGCGTCCGGGCCGTGGACCCGGGCGACCTGCGGACGACCGGCGCCTCGATCATCCTCGCCAACACCTACCACCTCTACCTGCGGCCGGGGCACGAGCGGATCGAGCGGCTCGGCGGGCTCCACGCGTTCATGGGCTGGGACCGGCCGATCCTCACCGACTCGGGTGGCTTCCAGGTCGTCTCGCTCGCCGACCGGCGGGAGATCGACGACGACGGTGTCACCTTCAAGAGTCATCTCGACGGCTCGACCCACCGGTTCGACGCCGAGCACGCGGTCCGGGTCCAGATGGCGCTGGGTGCCGACGTCGCGGTCGCCTTCGACCAGCCGGTCATGCCGCACGCCTCGTCGCGGGACGAGGTCGCCGCGGCGACGACTCGGACGCACCGCTGGGCCGAGCGCTCGCTCGCGGCCCACACGCGGAGCGACCAGGCGATCTTCGGCATCGTCCAGGGCGGGCTCGAGGCCGACCTGCGGGCCGAGTCGACTCGCTGCATCGCCGCCCTGCCGTTCGACGGGATCTGCATCGGCGGACTGGCCGGCGACGAGACGCCCGCCGAGCGGGCGGCCGCCCTCGACGTCGTCGTGCCGCTCCTCGACGGCGATCCGCGGGTCCGCTACCTGATGGGCCTCGGCTCGCCCGTCGACATCCTCGATGCCGTCGATCGTGGCGTCGACCTGTTCGACTCGGTCCTCCCGACGCGGGTCGCCCGGAACGGCCAGCTGTGGGTCCCGGGCGGCCACCTCAACCTGCGGAACGCTCGCTTCCTCGACGACCCGGAGCCGGTCCAGGCCGACTGCCCGTGCCTCGCCTGCACGGGCTTCTCGCGGGCCTACCTCGCCCACCTGTTCCGGGCCGGCGAGCTGCTCGCCTACCGGCTCGCGACTTGTCACAACCTGACCTTCTCCCTAGACTTCATGGCCAGGATCCGCGCCGAGCTTCGAGCCGGCACCTTCCCCGCGAACCGCCCCGACCTGCGCCGTCGCGCCGGTGGGACGCGGTCCCGTGGAGCGTCGGGTGAGCCGGGGTGAAGTCCGCATCCGTACCCTCTCGACCAACGCGGAGGCGACCAGATGGGTTCGCGAGATCGGCCCCACCGCGAGCAGAAGAAGAAGGCCAAGGACAAGGCCGGGCAGCCCAGGCTCCAGCCCCTGACGGAGCCCGTCCAGCAGGTCGAGGTCATCCGCAAGCCGCGGAAGCCGAAGCCGGTGGTCGAGGAGTCCGGCGAAGAGGGCTGAGACCCAGGACGGGCGCCGCGGGCGCTCGCTCCGGCCGGCCGGATCGACAGGAGCGAGGACGACATGGCGTTCACGGGTGAGCGGGCGGCCGAGGGTCGGAACGGTGAGAAGGCCGCGGGCGAGCGGACCAAGGCGGTCGACGCGGCGATCCTCGCGATCGAGAAGCAGTTCGGCCGCGGCGCGATCATGAAGCTCGGTTCGCGGGAGAACCTGCAGGTCGACTTCATCCCGACCGGCTCGATCGCGCTCGACCTCGCCCTCGGGGTCGGCGGGATCCCGCGCGGCCGGATCACCGAGGTCTTCGGTCCCGAGTCGTCGGGCAAGACGACCCTCTGCCAGCACGTCATCGCCGAGGCCCAGCGGCGGGGTGGGGTCGCCGCGTTCATCGACGTCGAGCACGCCCTCGACCCGGCCTACGCCCGCGCCTGTGGCGTCAACGTCGACGAGCTCCTCGTCAGCCAGCCCGACACCGGCGAGCAGGCTCTTGAGATCACCGAGACGCTGATCCGCTCCGGCGGCGTCGACTGCGTCGTCGTCGACTCGGTCGCGGCCCTCGTGCCGCGGGCCGAGATCGAGGGCGAGATGGGCGACAGCTTCGTCGGGATCCAGGCCCGGCTGATGAGCCAGGCGCTCCGGAAGTTGACCGGCGCGGTGAGCCGCTCGAACACCGCCCTCGTCTTCACCAACCAGCTCCGCGAGAAGATCGGGGTCATGTTCGGCAACCCCGAGACGACGCCGGGTGGGCGGGCCCTCAAGTTCTACGCCTCGGTCCGCCTCGACATCCGCCGGGTCGAGACGATCAAGACCGGCACCGAGTCGGTCGGCAACCGGGTCCGGGTCAAGGTCGTCAAGAACAAGGTCGCGCCGCCCTTCCGGGTCGCCGAGTTCGACGTCATGTACGGCGAGGGCATCAGCCGCGAGGGCGGCCTCCTCGACGTCGGCGTGGCGATGGACGTCGTCACCAAGACCGGCGCCTGGTTCACCTTCGGCGACAGCCGGCTCGGCCAGGGTCGCGAGGCGGCCAAGGAGTTCCTGAAGGGCAATCCCGACATCGCCGCGGCGATCGACGGGAAGATCCGGGGCCGGATCAGCGAGGTCGCGGTCCCGGTCGAGGGGATCGAGGAGGCCGAGTAGACCAGGGTCGCCCGTCGGTGACCGGGACGCCGCGTCGTCGTCGCGAGCACCCGGCCGCCGCGCGCGCCCGCCGGGCCGCCATCGACGACCCTGCCGTCGTCCTCGAGGCCGCCCTGCGCTTCCTCGAGCCGCGGGCCCGGTCGGTGGCCGAGGTCCGGCGCCGCCTGACCGGGAACGGCTACCGGGCCGAGCTGGTGGACGCGGCGATCGAGCGGCTGCTCGACCTCGGGATGCTCGACGACGCCGCCTTCGCCAGGCACTGGGTCGAGTCGCGCGACCGAGCCCGGCCCCGCGGACGGCTCGGGCTGACGGGCGAGCTGCGCCGCCTCGGGATCGACCCGGCGACGATCGCGGCCGTCCTCGACGACCGCGAGGCCGCTGCCGCCGATCGCGGCGCCGCGGACGCCTCCGCAGAGGGCGGCACCCCGGCGTCCGCCGACGAGGACGCCGCCCGGCGCCTGCTCGAGCGGAAGGCCCGCGCGCTGGCCGGCTACGCGGACCCCTCGGAGCGGCGGGCGCGGGCGTATGCGCTGCTCGCCCGCCACGGCTTCGATCCGGCGGTCTGCTCGACGATCGCGGCCGAGGCCGTCCGGGCCGTCTCCGGCGCCCCGCTCCGGCCGTCCGAGGACGCCGTGGACGCCCTTGCCGACGACCCGTAGTAGGCTACGCGCACCACGCCGGACCCCGGCGCGCAACCGACCCGCAACCCACCGTTGCCGCATCGCCGCCGGTCGACCCACCGCCCAGTGGCGACCGCTTCCGAGACCTCCCGGCGATGCAGCGACAGCCACCTCCGGCCCTGGCCGGACGGGAGGACAACCGAAGATGGAGACCCCCATCGCCCTGGCGGTGGCCGTTCTCGCGGCCGCCGTCGGCGTCGCCGTCGGATTCCTCGTCGCCGGCAAGGTCTGGTCGCCGCAGATCATCCGCAACGCGAAAGCCGAGTCGGCGAGGATCGTCGCGGAGGCCCGCGAGCGCCAGAAGGACCTCATCCTCGAGGCCAAGGATGAGAAGCTCCGCCTCCAGCGCGAGGCCGAGGACGAGGCCCGAGCGAAGCGGACCGAGCTCGGCAACCTCGAGCGGCGCCTCCTCCAGCGCGACGAGCAGATCGACCAGCGGACCGACATGCTCGAGGAGCGGGATCGCAAGCTCCTCGAGCGTGAGCGTGAGCTCGATCGGTCACGCGAGGAGCTCGCCCGGCTCCATGGCGAGCAGGTCGCCGCGCTCGAGCGGGTGAGCGGGCTGTCGGCCGACGACGCCAAGGCGATGCTGATCGAGGCCGTCCGCGACGAGGCGTCGCACGACGCCGTCCGGATCGCCCGGCAGATCGAGCGCGAGGCTCGCGACGAGGCGGCCGTCAAGGCTCGCGAGATCATCGTGACCGCGATGCAGCGGGTCGCCGCCGACCACACCGCCGAGCACACCGTCACGGCCGTCCACCTGCCGTCGGACGAGATGAAGGGCCGGATCATCGGCCGCGAGGGCCGGAACATCCGGGCCCTCGAGCAGGCGACGGGCGTCGACCTGATCATCGATGACACCCCCGAGACCGTCGTCATCTCCGGCTTCGACCCCGTCCGCCGCGAGATCGCCCGGCTCGCCCTGACGAAGCTGATCCAGGACGGCCGGATCCACCCCGGCCGGATCGAGGAGGTCGTCGCCAAGGCCCGCGCCGAGGTCGACCTGACGATCCGCCAGGCCGGAGAGCAGGCCGCCTACGACGCGGGCGTCCCGGGCCTGCCGCCCGAGATCCTCAAGCTCCTCGGCCGGCTGAAGTTCCGCACGAGCTATGGCCAGAGCGTCCTCGTCCACTCGCTCGAGACCTCGCGGCTCGCGGCGATCATCGCCGCCGAGGTCGGCGCCGACGTGATGGCCGCGAAGATGGGCGGCCTCCTCCACGACATCGGCAAGGCCGTCGATCACGAGGTCGAGGGCCCGCACGCCGCGATCGGTGCGAGCATCGCCCAGCGCCACGAGCTCCCGTTCAAGGTCGTCAACGGGATCGCCGCCCACCATCAGGAGGTCGAGTTCGCCTGCGTCGAGGCGCCGGTCGTCCAGGTCGCGGACGCGATCAGCGCGTCGCGGCCCGGCGCCCGCGGCGAGTCGGTCGAGACGTACATCAAGCGGCTCGAGGAGCTGCAGGCGATCGCCGAGTCGTTCAGCGGCGTCGAGCGCTCGTTCGCGGTCCAGGCCGGGCGCGAGGTGCGGATCCTCGTCCGGCCCGAAGAGATCGACGACCTCACGGCCGCCCGGCTCGCTCGCGACATCGTCAAGAAGATCGAGGAGCAGCTGACCTACCCTGGCCAGATCAAGGTGACGGTCATCCGCGAGACGCGGGCCGTGGAGTACGCGAAATAGGCGACCAGGGGCTCGAGGCACGCGTCCGGCTCGGAGGACCGCCCGACAGCGATCCCCCGCGGCCGGCGGGGTCGGTCCGGGTCCTGCTCATCGGCGACGTCATCGGCAAGCCCGGCCGGCTCGCCGTCGAGGAGGCCCTGCCCGAGCTGCGCGCCGAGCGGAGGATCGACCTCGTCACCGCCAACGGCGAGAACCTCGCCGGCGGGATGGGCCTGACGGCCTCGACGGCGGAGCCGCTCTTCGCCGCCGGGGTCGACGTCATCACCTCGGGCAACCACATCTGGGACAAGCGCGAGATCTACCCGATCCTCGACGTCGACGACCGGATCCTGCGGCCGCTCAACTACGGCACCCACGACGTGCCCGGGCGGGGCTGGGGCGTCTACCACGCCGCCGACGGGACGGAGATCGCGGTCGTCAACCTCCAGGGCCGGACGTACATGCAGCCCATCGACAACCCGTTCACCGAGGCCGATCGGCTGCTCGACGAGGCGTCGGAGCCGCTGCCGCCGGTCCGCATCGTCGACTTCCACTGCGAGATCACCTCCGAGAAGAACGCCCTCGGGCTCTACCTCGACGGCCGGGTCAGCGCCGTCGTCGGGACGCACACCCACGTCGTGACCGGCGACGAACGGATCCTCCCGCGGGGGACGGCGTACCAGTCCGATCTCGGGATGACCGGCCCGGTCCACAGCGTCATCGGCTTCGAGCCGAGGACGGTCCTGCCGCGCTTCATCAACGCCTTGCCGACGCGGTTCGAGGTCGGGGCGGGGCCGGTCGTCCTCCACGCGACCCAGGTCGACATCGATGCCTCGACCGGCCGCGCCCTCGCGATCGTCCGGCTGCGCCGCCTCCTCGAGGTCTGACCGGTGGCCGGCGAGCCGTCGGGCCGGCGGCGCCACGATCCGGACCTCGTCCGCTCCGTGCCGCCGGCGCCATCGTCGGTCGACCTCCACACCCACACCCTCCGCTCGGACGGGATCCTCGAGCCGGCCGAGCTCGTCGCGGCGGCGGCGGCGGCCGGCGTCCGGGTCCTCTCGATCACCGATCACGACAGCCTCGCCGCCGTCCGCGAGCTGCGCTCGGCGGACGCGATCCCGCCCGGGCTGACGCTCATCCCGGGCGTCGAGATCAACGCCGTCACCCGCGGCGCCTACGACGGTCCGGACGGCGAGCTCCACATCCTCGGCTACGGCGTCGACCCCGCCGACGAGGCGTTCGAGGCGGCGCTGGCGAGCCAGCGCGACGCCCGGCAGATCCGGTTCGAGCGGGCGATCGGGGCGCTCCGGGCCCTCGGCCTGCCGATCGACGACCAGGTCGCCGCTCTCGATCGAGGCGCCCTCGACTCGCTCGGCCGGCCGACGATCGCCCGCTGCCTCGTCGCCGCGGGCCATGCCACCTCGGTCGACGACGCGTTCCGCCGGCTGCTCGGGCGCGGGCGGCCGGCCTACGTGGCTCGCGACGGGCTCGACCCGCTCGAGGCGATCGCCGCGATCCGGGCCGCCGGGGGGATCGCCTCGCTCGCCCACTTCGCGGAGGCCGCCGACCATCCCGACGTCCTCGACGAGCTCCAGACGGGTGGGCTCGTCGGGCTCGAGGTCCACTATCGGGCGTTCGACGCCGAGACGACCGAGCGGCTGGCGGAGATCGCGGCCGGCCGCGGGCTGCTCGCGACCGGCGGCAGCGACTACCATGGCGACACCGGCACGTACGCCGAGCATCACGCGGCCCTCTGGGTCCCGCCGGCCGTCGGCCGCACCCTCCTCGAGCGTCTCCAGCCCCGATGATCGACCAGCGAGCGTCCCGCGTCCTGCCCGTCATCGACGTCGTCGCACCCGCGCCGACCGAGCCACGCCGCCCCGCTGCGCCCCGCGACGACCGGCTGGCCGAGTACCTGCCGCTCACGTCGGCCCTGCCGGCCTTCCACGTCTGGACGCTCGGCTGCCAGATGAACCGGAGCGATTCCGAGGAGATGGCCGGGCGACTCCTCGCGGCCGGCTGCGCCGAGGCGCCGACGATCGAGGCCGCCGATCTCGTCGTCATCAACACCTGCGCCATCCGCGAGACAGCCGAGGCGAAGGTGGTCGGTCGCCAGGGCCGGCTCGCCGCGCTCAAGGCGGCGAACCCCGCGCTCCGGGTCGTCCTGACCGGCTGCGCCGTCCGCGAGACCGATCGTCACCGGCTCCGCCGCAGGTTCCCGGCGGTCGACCTGTTCCTGCGGCCCGACGAGGAGCCCGAGCTCGTCGAGCGGCTCGGGCTCGCGTCCGCCGGGGTGCCGAGCGCGGCCGGCCGGGACGAACCAGTGCCGGCGGCGACGGCTTCCGCCGCGACGACGATCGTGCACCGGGCAGTCGTCTCCGACGCGACCAACCTCTCGCGCGCCCGAGCGGGGGCCGTCGGGACCGGCTCGGTCGCCCGCGCCTCGGCGATCAGCGCCTGGCTGCCGATCGTCTACGGCTGCGACAAGACCTGCACGTACTGCATCGTCCCGTTCAGCCGCGGCCCCGAGCGGAGCCGTCCGTTCGACGACATCCTGGCCGAGGCCGGGGTGCTCGCCGCCGCCGGCTACCGCGAGGTCACCCTCCTCGGCCAGAATGTCAACAGCTACGGCCACGACCTGCCGGCCGAGCCACGATTCGGCCACGTCGACACGACCCGGGCCGTCGGCCGGCGCCAGGATCGCGCGGGCCGGCCGGACCTGGCCGAGCTCATCGGGGCGATCGACGCCATCCGCGGTCCCGACGGGCGACCGGCGATCGGCCGGCTCCGCTTCGTCACCTCGCACCCGTGGGACCTGTCGGACCGCCTCGTCGAGGCGATGGCCGCCTGCCCGTCGGTCTGCGAGGCACTCCACCTGCCGGTCCAGTCGGGCGACGACGCGACCCTTCGGAGGATGGGCCGCCAGTACACGATCGAGCACTATCTCGAGCGCGTCGGACGGATCCGGGCGGCCGTGCCAGGGATCGCCCTCTCGACCGACGTCATCGTCGGCTTCTGCGGCGAAACAGAGGCGGCCTTCGAGGCGACGCTTGCGCTCCTCGACGAGGTCCGCTTCGACCAGGTCTTCGCCGCAGCGTACTCCGAGCGCCCCGGCACGCCCGCCACCCGGCTCGACGACGATGTCCCGGCGGGGGAGAAGCGGCGGCGCCTGAACGAGCTCCTCGCGCGGCAGGAGGCCATCGGTCTCGAGCGGAACCGTGCCTGGGTCGGGCGGACGGTCGAGGTCCTCGTCGATCGCGTCAGCCCGATGACCGCGCACGACCACGAGGATCCCACGGCCGTCGAAGGCGGCGCGCCGGCGGGGGAGGGGACGACCGGCCGCTGGACGCTCGGTCCGGGCGAGGTCCGCCTCGCCGGCCGGACCCGCGAGAACAAGCTCGTCCACCTCGCCGGCCGCCCCGCGCTGGTCGGGACGCTCGTCGATGTGGTCGTCGACCATGCCGGACCGTATGCGCTCCGAGGGAGGCCGGCCTGAGACTCGCGCCGCTCGTGGTCGTCGGCGGGCCGACCGCCACCGGCAAGACCGGGCTCGCCATCGGGGTCGCCGAGTGGCTGGTGGCCCGCGGCGTGCCGGCCGAGATCGTGTCGGCCGACTCGCGCCAGGTGTACCGCGGCCTCGACATCGGGACGGCCAAGGCGACCGCGGCCGAGCGGGCCCGGGTCGTCCACCACGGGATCGACCTGGTGGACCCCGATCGGCCGTACTCCGTCGCCGAGTTCCGGGACCACGCCCTTGGGGCCCTCGCCGCGCTCGGTTCGCGCGGCGGGATCGGGATCCTTGCCGGCGGCACGGGGTTCTGGCTGCGGGCCGTGTCGATGGGGATCGATACGGAGGCGCTGCCGTCCGACGCGGCGGTCCGGCGCGCACTCGAGGCCGACCTCGAGCGGGACGGCCTGGAGGCGCTGGCCGCCCGGCTCGTGGACCTCGCTCCGGACCGCGCCGCGCGCACCGACCTGCGCAATCCACGGCGGGTGGTCCGGGCCCTCGAGATCGCGACGCTCCGCGGTGACGCGCCGCTGCCGGCGCCGGTCGGGTATCCCGCGCCCGTGCTCGGCCTCCAGCTCATGGTCGAGCCGGGAGCGCACCGGCTCCGGATCGCCGCGCGAGCCCGCGCCCAGTTCGACGCGGGGCTGGTCGAGGAGGCGCGCGCCCTGCGGGAGCGCTGGGACCCCGCGCTGTCGTGCTTCTCGGCGATCGGCTACCGCGAGGCCTGGGCGTACCTCGACGGCGAGATCACCCTCGACGAGGCGATCGCCCTCGACGCGCGGCGCAACGTCGCGTTCGCCCGGCGCCAGCGCACCTGGTTCCGTCGCGAGCCGACGCTGGGGGTCGTCGACGCCACCACGGATCCGACGCCCGCCGTGCTCGCCCGGGTCGAGCGGTTCCTCGGGGGACCCGCCCGCCGCTGACGCTCGCGGCGCCGCGTCCCGGCCCGGCCCGCCCCCGGGACTCGGGCGTCGATGGTGACCGCGCCGTATCCTGTCCGCCATGCCCCGCAGGTCCGGACCCGTCGAGGTCACCCCGCCCGCCGAGAAGGCGTTCCTCGTCGCCGTCGACACCGGCGACGCCGGCGGCTGGACCGCCGAGGAGTCGCTCGCCGAGCTCGCCAACCTCTCGGCCACCGCCGGTGCCGAGGTCGTCGGCGCCGAGTGGCAGAACCGCCGCCATGTCGACCCGAACTGGTACGTCGGCAAGGGCAAGGCCGAGGAGCTCGTCGCCGCGAAGCACGAGACGGGGTTCGACGTCCTGATCGCCGACGACGAGCTCTCGCCGGGTCAGCAGAAGGCGCTCGAGGGGCTCCTCAAGGCCAAGGTCATCGACCGAAGCCGGCTCATCCTCGACATCTTCGCCCAGCATGCTCGGACCCACGAGGGCCGCCTCCAGGTCGAGCTCGCCCAGCTCGAGTACCAGCTGCCGCGGCTGACCCGCCTCTGGACCCACCTCTCGCGGACGGGCGGCGGCATCGGGACCCGGGGGCCCGGCGAGTCCCAGCTCGAGACCGACCGGCGGATCATCCGCGAGCGGATCAAGAGGATGAAGGAGCGGGTCGAGCAGGTCCGCCAGCAGCGCTCGACCGCCGCCCGCGGGCGCGATCGGCGGCTGATGGCGACCGTCTCGATCGTCGGCTACACGAACGCCGGCAAGAGCACCCTGCTCAACGCCCTCGTCGGCGAGGAGGTCGCCTTCGCCGAGGACAAGCTCTTCGCGACGCTCGACCC
The DNA here is from genome assembly GCA_964483405.1 of uncultured Anaerolineaceae bacterium. Lineage (GTDB taxonomy): Bacteria > Chloroflexota > Limnocylindria > Limnocylindrales > CSP1-4 > CAZABC01. Next base: position 90,576 of record CAZABC010000001.1, on the reverse strand, counting down.
CACCAGCCGACTCGTCAAGCTCGGCGACGGCCAGACGGCGATCGTCACCGACACCGTCGGCTTCATCCACAAGCTGCCGCACCAACTGGTCGAGGCCTTCCGGGCGACGCTCGAGGAGGTCAACCGGGCGGACGCGCTCATCGAGGTCGTCGACGCGGCCGACCCGCACGCGCCAGAGCACCGGGCGACGGTCCAGGAGGTCCTCGACGAGCTCGGGGCCGGCCAGAAGCCACGGCTGGTCGTCCTCAACAAGGTCGACCTGGTCGACGGGACGCCGGCCGACCCGGGCGCGCCGTCGCCGACGATCGCCGGCGCGGTGCTCGTCTCGGCGCTCACCGGCTACGGGATCGACACGCTCCGCGGCGCGATCGCCGCGCTGCTCGCGACGCTCTGGGAGGACGTCGACGTCCACGTGCCGTACTCGGCCGGCGAGCTGCTCGCCCGCGTCCGGGAGCGCGGCACGGTCGAGCTCGACTACGGCGAGCGCGACGTCCGGGTCCATGGTCGCATCGCCCCATCGCTCGCCGGTGAGCTCCGCGCGGCGGGCGCCCGCTGGGACCGGACGCTCGCCGAGGCCGGCGATCCGGGAACGGCCGACCCCGACGCCGACGATGACTAGACCCGCGCTGCCGATGGCCGACCTCGTCCGGGCCGCCGGACACGCGCCGCAGGCCGACGGCGAGGCGATCACCTGGTCGGTCGCGGCGGGCCGTCGAGGCCGCCGCTGGCGCGAGGGCCTCGTTCGCCACGGCGCCGTCGCCCGGACGCTCGTCCTCGAGACCGACCCTGCCGGCCGGACGAGCCGCCTCGAGGTCGCGACGAGCGCCGGGCTCCTGACGCTCCACCCCGAGCCGGACGAGTCGGCGCTCCACGGGAACGTCGTGACGCCGGCCGGCATCGTCCATCTCGCGCTCGGCTGGAGTCCGCGGCACCTCCTGCTCGTCGAGGGATCGTCGATCGGGTTCGCCGCGCTCGCCTGGGGCCTCCGCGCACGATGCCGAGGCGGCGACGGCCCCGTGGCGCTCGCGGCGGTCGTCGTCGACGAGCACCTGGAACCTCGGCCGGCGACGCTGTGGGTCGCCCGGCCCGACGAGACGTGGTGGTCGGTCCACGCCGGCGATCCCGGCCGGGAGACCACGATCCGCATCGGCTCGGACGGGCTGCCCGTGCTCGAGGACGGCGCAGTCTGGCCGCTCGAGGTCGAGCCGGGCTGACCGGGTCGCCGGCGCTGCGCCGCCTCGCTCGTGGACGGACTGTGGACGGAGGGCCCGATCGGCGGCCACGAACCGCGAAACTCGTGGATAACCGCGTAGCCGCGGGCCGTCGCCACCGGGTACATTGGGTCTTGCCCGAAGGGGCCATCGAAACGACGGCGGCGCTGCAGGTGCTTGCATCAGCGGCGCGGCGGTCGGGACGGAGGTTCCTTCGGGCGTTCTGATTCCCGGGCACCCGCGCCCCGGCGCCCCGACCGCCCCGACCGCCCCGACCGGCCGCGCGGTCCGTGGACGGGCTGTGGACGGACGGCACGCTTCGGGCCCTCCGATCGCGAAACTCGTGGATAAGGCCCTTCCCGGCCGCTGGCGCCGGCCGATACAGTCGGTCTTGCCCGAAGGGGCCACTGGTCCGACGGAAGGGACCGCAGGTGCTTGCATCGGCGGGACCGACCACGGAAGCGGCGGTTCCTTCGGGCGCTTTCGTGTGTGGCGCAGCATGGCCGGTCGGCACTTGGCGCGCCCTCGGGGTCGGGCCACGCTGGGCGGGATGCGAGTCGCTGCCGCGTCACGGATCCCCGACCTCGCGCCGCTGCTGCTCCTCGGCCTCGCCGCGGCGATCCGGCCGGCCCGCCTCCCGGTCCTCGCCATCCTCGTCGTCGGCTTCGTCGTCCTCCGGCGGCGCGAGGAGCGGATGCCGTGGGCCGGGGCGATCCCCGTCGCCGTCAGCCTCGCCTGGGGCCTCGTCCCGTTGCCGCCCGGGGCGACCGATGGCACGACCTGCGCGTCACCGACGGCGCCGTTCGCGACGTTCCGCCTCGTCGAGGCCGCACTCGCCCTCGGTGCGCTCGCCGGGCTCGTCCGGCTGACCGAGAGCGGGGCAGGGGAGCTCGGCCTGCGCCGCCCGACGCGCCGCATCGGCGGCGTCGCCATCGCCACGTTCGCGATCTGCGGCCCGCTCGGGCTGCTCCTCGGCCCGCTCCTCGCCGTGCCGTTCTTCGGCCCGATCGGCCTCGACCTCGACGGCCCCGCCGCGCTGCTGCCGGCGACGATCTTCGCGGTCTCCAACGGGGTCATGGAGGAGATCATCTACCGCGGCGGTCTCCAGGCCTGGACCGCCCGCCGGACCGGCGTGCCGCTCGCGATCGCCGGCCAGGCGATCGTCTTCGGCCTGGCCCATGCGGCCGGTCCGGACGTCGGCGGCGCTCCGCTCGTCCTGTGGGCGGCGATGACCGCCGGCGGCGTCGCCGCAGGCCTGATCGTGTGGCGCACGGGGTCGCTGGCGATCCCGATCGCGGCGCACGTCGGCTTCGACCTGCCGCTCTACTACGGCAACGCCTGCCGGGCGCCCATGTAACGATGGTCGGGCCCATGCGTCGGGTACACGACCGGCATCGACGATGCCGCCCGCGCTGCGAGTGACGGAGAGGACCCCGACATGGGCGAAGCTGCGGTGACGCTCGATCCGACGGCCTCGGCCCCCGAGGTCGGAGATGGCGCCGGGGCGGGGGAGGGGTCGCGCCCCACCGCATTCCTGCCGTGGGCACAGCTCGTCACGATCTCGGTCTACTGGTTCGGCATCCAGGCGATCTGGGGCGGCTACGAGCAGTTCGGCCAGAAGCAGGTCCAGCTGATCGTCGGCGACGCGACGAAGGGGACGACGATCGGGATCCTCGAGACCCTCGGGGCGCTCGTCGCGATCCTCGTCCAGCCGACCGCGGGCGTCCTCTCCGACTACACGTCGACCCGCTGGGGAAAGCGGAAGGCATACATCATCGTCGGCGCCACGTTCGACGTGATCTTCCTTGCCGGGCTCGCCCTCCTCGCCATCCCAGAGCCCGCGGTCGGCACCTGGGACGGCCAGGCGCTCGGGACCACCCAGACGCTCGCCCTCTACGTCGGCTGCTATCTCCTCCTCCAGCTCAGCTCGAACTTCGCCCAAGGCCCGTTCCAGGGCTACGTCCCGGACCTCGTTCCCGAGCCCCAGGTCGGCACCGCGAGCGGCCTGATGGGCGTGATGCGCCAGGTCGGCCTCATGTTCGGGGCGATCGTCATGGCGATCGGCGGTGCGCTCAACCTCTGGGGACCGGCCCTGATCCTCATCGGGCTCGTCGAGCTGACCCTGGCGATCATCACCTTCCGCTTCGTCCAGGAGGGTCCGACCGGCAAGCCGAGGAACGGCCGCTCCTGGCTGCGGATCGCGGGGGAGGCCTGGGGGACCGACGTGCTGCGGGAGCGGTCGTTCCTGCTCATGTCGACGGTGCGCTTCCTGTTCCTCATGGGCACCGGCATCTTCGCCAACGTCTCGTTCTACTGGCTCGAGGACTCGATGGACGTCGTCGATCCGGACGCGCGCGGCGCCTGGGCCGTCGCCGGCCTCGGGATCATCCTCGTCGCGGCCGTGTTCAGCGCGCCGCTCGCCGCCCGGATCTCGAACCGCGTGGGCCGCAAGCCGGTCGTCTGGGCCGCGATCGGTTTCGCGATCGCAGCGATCGCCATCCTGGCGGCCGCCCCGACGACCCCGTCGGGGCCCTGGTTCGCCATCCCCGGGATGATCCTTCTCGGCATCGGCGCCGGAGCCTATCTCTCGGTCGACTGGGCCCTCATGACCGAGGTGATCCCCCTCGCGAGCTCGGGTCGCTACATGGGCCTGGCGAACATCGCCAACTCGCTGTCGGGCCCGATGGGCCTGCTGTTGGCCGGCCTCGTCATCGACTACTTCACGGGGCTCGGCGAACCCGCGCTCGGCCCGCGCTTCGGCATCGGCCTCGGCACGATCCTGCTGATGGGGTCGGCGCTCACCCTCATCGCCGTCCGACCCAAGCGAGACCCGCGGCAGCTCGCCGCCGAATGACGTCGGCAGAGCATGGTCGGGACCCTCGTCCGTGGTCGGACCGGCCACTTCCGATAAGGTGAGTTATGTTTGGGGCTGGGGTCTGCACGGGACGCACCCGCCCTCACCGCGACGTTGCGCGTGATACCCGCCGGAGCGTGGCGGCTACCGGCGCCCCTCGTACCAGGCGAGCACCCGCAGCGCGCGGAGCGTGTTCCAGCGGCTCGGGCGACCCTCGCCGTCGTCGAGCTCGACGTGGGTCTCGCCCGGGTGGACACGCTGGAGCGGCCATCGGCCGTCGGGGTCGCGTGCGGTCTCGACGACGCCGATCGCCTCGGCGACGCGCGCGTCGGGCTCCACGCCGGCGTCGCGGAGGTACTCGAGGCCACGGAGCACGTCGTAGTGGTACCAGTGCGGGAACGCGGGCCGGAGCCAGTCGGGGTCGATCACCTCGCCGGTCGTCTTGCGGCGGAACAGGCGGCGCTCGAGCAGGTAGGCCTCGCCGCGTTGGCGCGCCGCGCGCACGGCGACCGGGTCGCCGGCCGCCCGCTCGTGCTCGAGCAGGCCCTCGAGGACGTTGATGGTCGTGGCGAGGGACGACACCGTCGCGCCGTTCTCGACCTCGCAGTTCCACCCGCCATCCGGGAGCTGCTCGGCCAGGAGCCGTTCGACGAGCGGCGTCATGTCGACGCCGAAGTACGACCCCGTCGCGACGACGTTGCCGTTGATGCAGGGTTCGACCTCGCCCTCGAAGAACCGGTTGTCGGCCCACGGCGTCTCGAACTCGGGGTCCCGCCAGGTGACGTGCCCGCGGACGCGGTCGACAGCGCGCCGCGCCGGCTCGCTCGCCGGATCGAGGCCGAACCGGCGCAGGAGCTCGAGGACGTGGAACGTGTCCGTCCAGTCGTGCGACCACGGCCGGCCGGCCCACCGGCCATCGGGCGCCTGGAGCGCGAGCAGCCGGGCGCCCCAGCCCTCGGTCGCGACCTTCGACCGCTCGACGGCGACGGCCTCGGCCGGCGCGTCGCTCAGGTCGCGCAGCACCTGCCAGCGGATCGCCGGGTCGGACGCCAGCAGCCACTCCAGAACGGTCATGCTCCCCTCCTCCCCTGCAGCCAGGTGATCCGCACGGCCCGGTGATCCCTCGGCCCGTCATGGCGTGACGACGACCTTGCCCCGCGCCCGGCCCTCGTCGACGGTGCGGAGCGCCTCGACGACCTCGTCGAGCCGGACGGTGCGGTCGATGACGGGCACGAGCCGGCCCGTCTCGATCAGCCCGACCAGGGTCGCCACGTCCTCGGCCCTGAACGGCTGCCACCAGAGCATCAGGCCCATCCGCTTGCCCAGCGCCAGCGAGGTGACCGGCCCGACGAGCAGGGCCGCCAGCAGCCGCGGGGTCGTGCCGCCGAGCGTCACGTAGACGCCGCCCGGGCGCAGCGCTCGCCGCGCCTGCGGGACGGTGTGGTGCGAGTCGACGTCGAGGATCCAGTCGTAGCGCTCGCCGGTCGTCGTGTAGTCGACCTGCCGGTAGTCGATGACGTGATCGGCGCCGAGCGAGCGCATCAGCTCGAGCTTCTCGGCGCCGTCGACGCCGGTCACCTCGGCCCCGGCCGCCTTCGCCACCTGGATGGCGAACGGGCCGACGCTGCCACCACCGCCGTCGATCAGCACCCGGTCGCCTGCCCCGACGGCGCGGCCGCTGCGCAGCCGGAGTCCCTGCACGGCCAGCACCGCCGCGTGGGGCAACGTCGCCGCCGCCTCGGTCGACAGCGCGGCCGGGATCGGCAGGAACGCCCGCTCGGGCGCGCAGGCGAACTCGGCGAACGACCCGAGCCCGAACGGGTAGAGGTCGCCGAAGACCCGCTCGCCGGGTCGGAAGCGGGTCACGCCCGGCCCCACGGCCTCGACGACGCCCGCGACATCGCAGCCGATGCGCCGCTCGCGCGGCCGGCGCAGGCCGAGGAACAGGCGGGCGAAGCCGGGCTTCGGGTAGAGGAGGTCGAGATCGGCCCGGTTGATCGATGCGGCCTCGACCCGGACGAGCACCTGGTCGCCGACGGGGACCGGCCGGTCGACCTCGACGACCCGCATCACGTCGGGGGGACCGTATCGGTCGCGGACCGCCGCCTTCACCTGCGTCGCTTGCGCGAGCCGCGTTTGGCGAGCGACTGCTCGCGCCGATGCGCCTCGAGATCCTGCTTGGCCTTGCGGTCGAAGAACGGGATGAGGAACGGCACCATGAACAGGCCGCCGACGAGCAGCGGCACGAACAGCATGAGCGCGACCTCGGCCACCGTCGGGATCGGCAGCGCCGACATGACGGCCGCGCCGAGGGTGTAGCCGACGATGCCGGCCGGGAACGAGGCCAGCAGCAGGAGCGTCGGCAGGAACCGCACGAGCGACGACGCCCGGTGGGTGCGCGTCGGCCTTGCCCTGGGCGGACCGGGCGTCAGGCGGTCTTCGTCGAGCCCTTCGGCTTGGCGGTCTTCGGCTTCTTGGGGGTCTTCGCCTTCTTGTCCACCAGCATCCTCCTGAGCGCCCCGGCCACGACGGTGCGCCACCATCATAGGCACTCGGTGCCGGTGCGCCGTTCCCGGCGACCGCTCTCAGCGTCCGGCCCGACCGCTCCCCAGCGACGCTTCGAGGAAGGCGAGCACGTCAGCCCGTTCGTCGATCAGCTTCCCGACCGGCTTGCCGAGGCCGTGGCCCGCGTCGGTGTCGATCCGGATGAGGATCGGCTCGTCGCCGGACTGGGCCGCCTGGAGGGCGGCCGCGAACTTGAAGGAATGGCCGGGAACGACCCGGTCGTCGTGGTCGCCGGTCGTGACAAGCGTCGCCGGGTAGGTGACCCCCGGGCGGATGTTGTGGAGCGGCGAGTACGACAGCAGCGTCCGGAACTGCGCCGGGTCGGCCGGCGACCCGTAGTCGCTCGTCCAGCCGGCGCCGACGGTGAACCGGTCGAAGCGGAGCATGTCCATCACCCCGACCTCGGCCACCGCCGCGCCGAACAGCTCCGGGTGCTGGGTGATGCTCGCGCCGACCAGCAGGCCTCCGTTCGAGCGGCCACTGATGCCGATCCGGGCGGGTCGCGTCCAGCCCGAGGCGGCCAGCCAGCGGGCGCAGGCCGCGAAGTCGTCGAACACGTTCTGCTTGTTCGCCAGCCGCCCGGCATCGTGCCAGGCCTTCCCGTACTCCCCTCCCCCGCGCAACGACGCCACCGCGAGCAGACCGCCGCGCTGCATCCAGGCCAGCCACTCGGGCTTGAAGGTCGGGCCGACCGGGATGTGGAAGCCACCGTAGCCGTAGAGGAGCGTCGGCACGTCGCCGTCGGGTCGCACATCGCGGCGGTGCGACAGGAAGAGCGGGACCCGTGTTCCGTCCTCGGAGGCGACGAAGACCTGCTCGGTCACGAGCTCCGCCGGGTCCCACGGGAGGGCCGCGCCGGGCACGGTCCGCACCGCGCCGTCCGCCATGGCGACCGCGAGGAGCGATGAGGGCGCGCCGAAGGTCATGAACGTCAGGAACAGCGCATCGTCGACCCGCCGCCCGGCCATGTCGACGATCGCGCCGAGCCCGGGCAGGTCGACCTCCGTGACATGGCGCCCGTCGCGTTCGAAGATCGCCAGGCGGGCCCGGCCGTCGTGGAGGTAGGCGGCCGCGAACCGGTCGCCGACGAGGCAGACGCGCTCGAGCGTGTCGCCGGCCTCGGCGACGATCTCGCGCACGGCGGTCGGGTCGTCGATGTCGACGGCGATGAGCCGACCGAGCGGGGCCCCGCGGTCGGTCAGCAGGTAGAGCGTCCGGTCGACCACGGCGATCGGCTCGTAGCGCGCGTCGGCGGCGTCGAGGAGCGGTCGGACGATGGTCGCCTCGACCCCACCCTCGAGGTCGGCGACGTAGATGCGGCTCTCGGGGTCGGTGCCGCGGTGGATGGTCACGACGAGCGTCCGGCCGTCGTCCGACACCTCGGGCACGAAGTCCCACTCCGGCTCGTCGGGCGTCGCGAAGATCAGTGGGTCATCGGCCGGGTCGGCGCCGAGCCGGTGGTAGCGCAGCTCCATGTCGCGGTTGGGGGCGTCGTAGGCCGCGTCCGGTGGCGGCGCCGGGTAGCGACCGTAGAAGAAGCCGGCGTCGTCGTGGGTCCAGGCCGCCGGCGAGAACTTGCTCCACTCGACCCGGTCGGGCAGGACCTCGCCGGTCGCGACGCGCCAGACCCGCCAGGTCCGCCAGTCGGAGCCGGCGTCGCTCAGCGCACCCGCAACGAGCTCGCCGCTCTCGGCCACCGCGACCGCCGACAGGGCCGTCGTGCCCTGCGCGCTCAGCCGGTTCGGGTCGAGGAGGACCGAACCCTCGACATCAGGGTCGTTGGTCGTCCAGAGGAGGTCCTGGTCCTGCAGGCCGCTGTTCCGGAACTGGAACCAGCGCGCACCGCGACGCCACGGTGCCCCCACGCGCGGGACGTCCCAGATCGCGGCCAGCCGGTCGCGGATCGCCGACCGGGTCGGGACCCCGCCGAGGACGCGCTCGGTGAGCTCGTTCTGCGCGCCGATCCAGGCGCGCGTCGTCGGCGCATCGGCGTCTTCGAGGGGCCGGTACGGGTCGGCGACCGCCAGGCCGTGGTAGTCGTCGACCTGGTCGGCGGTCGGCGACGCGGGGTAGGTCGGTCCGGCCATCGATGCGATCGCCGCCCGGGGTGGCGCTCGCCTAGTAGCGGCGCCGCGGGGCGCGCTCGTCCTTGGCAGGCTTCGGCTCGTGCCCCGGACGAGGTGGTCGCGGGGCGGTGCCGGGCGCCATGTCCGGCGCCGGCGGCTGCGGTCCGCGGGCCCGGGCGGCCTCGACATCCTGCGCGAACTTCGCGGCGACCGGCGCAGGGACGCTCCCCGCCCACGCGTGCTGGATCTCGGCGATCCGGACCGATTCCCGCTCTCGCCGCTCGCGCTCGGCCTTCGAATGCTTCGTCATGGTGCCTCGATGTGGGGCCGCCCCGAAGACCGGAGCGTCGCACGATCGTACGCGGGTTGGGCCGAACGCGTCGAACCGGCCCCTCCCGCGCTGCCAGGTCGCCGCCTTGCGACGCCTCAGCGGGCGCGAAGCTGCCGCCAGAGGCCGCCGGCCGCCGCGGCCGTCCAGGCCACCAGCCCGAGGCCGACGAGGATCCCGACGATCGGCGGGAACGAGGAGGTCCATACCCAGAGCGCGACGGCGAGCGGCAGGACCGCGATCCAGGCAACGAGCTGCGCGACGGGCTCGAGGCTCCCGAGCCAGGACCACGCCGCGGCGGGCATCGATGGATCGATCGCCACGGCCCAGGCAAGGCCGATCCACAGGGCCACGAAGACGACGCTTGCCCCGACGGCGAGCGCAAGGCTGGCGGCGCGGCCGGATCCGCTCGTCATCCTCCCCTGCCCCATCAGTGGCGGCGCTTCGCGTCGATCGCCGCCATCCGGTCGCGGACGATCGCCTCGACGATGTCGGTGGGGAGCGGTCGCTCGGGGGTGAACCGGATCGTGCCCTTGTCGACCGCGAAGCCGACGAGGCGCTCGCGGTACTGGTCCCAGGCGCCCATCGGGAAGAACGAGCAGTGCGCCTTGAACGCCATGTACGACACGAGGCCTCGGCCGTGGTAGCGGAAGGCCGGCATGGCGTAGCTGATCGTCTCGACCGCCTCGGGCGCCACGGCGGCGATCGTCCGTCGGAGGTCCTCGAGCGCGGACCGCTGGTCCTCGGGCAGCGTCGCGAGGTACGCGTCGATCCAGGCGGTCGCCTCGGCCCCGGTGATCGGCGTCGACTTCGTCGCCATCAGACGGCCGCTCGCGGTTCCCGTGGCGGGGTCGTCGTTCGTGCCATCGACCGTTCCCTCTCCCTTCACCGCCGAGTCGATCGACCGGCTCGGCCTGCCGACACGGTAGCGCAGCGTCGACGCCCCGGACAGCCCCGGCCCGATGCGTCAACATGCGCATCATGCCCGTCTCCGATCCGCCCGACGCCCGCATCCCGCCGGCCTCGATGACCGACCTGTACGAGCTCACGATGGCAGCCGGCTACTGGAGGCTCGGCCGGGCCGAGCGCGAGGCGGTCTTCAGCCTCTTCTTCCGACGGGCCCCGTTCGGTGGTGGCTTCACGATCGCCGCCGGACTCGAGGCGATCGTCGACTTCGTCGAGCGGTTCCGGTTCGAGCCCGCCGACCTCGCGCACCTCGCGACGCTGACCGGCGACGACGAGCGGCCGCTGTTCGAGGCCGCCTTCCTCGACCACCTCGCCGAGCTCCGCCTCAGCGTCGACATCGACGCCGTCCCGGAGGGCACGGCGGTCTTCCCACACGAGCCGCTCGTCCGCGTGTCGGGACCCCTGATCGAGGCCCAGCTGCTCGAGTCGGCCCTGCTCAACCTCGTCAACTACCCGACGCTCGCCGCGACGATGGCCGCCCACGTCGTCCTCGCGGCCGGGGGTGCGCCGGTCCTCGAGTTCGGGCTCCGGCGCGCCCAGGGGCCGAACGGGGCGCTGACCGCCTCGCGGTCGGCGTATCTCGGCGGCTGCGCGGCGACCTCCAACGTCCTCGCCGGTCGGCTCTACGGGATCCCGGTCCGGGGGACCCATGCCCACTCGTGGATCCTCTCGTTCGACGATGAGCAGGCCGCGTTCGACGCCTGGGCCGAGGTGATGCCCGGCAACAGCGTCATGCTCGTCGACACGTTCGACACGCTCGACGGCGTCGGCCGGGCGATCGCGACGGGGCGGCGGATGCGGGAGCGGGGCCAGAAGCTGTCGGGGGTCCGGCTCGATTCGGGAGACCTCGCCTATCTCTCGTCGCGGGCCCGCCAGATGCTCGACGACGCCGGCTTCGCCGACGCCCGCATCGTCGCCTCGAACGACCTCGATCCGGAGACGATCGAGTCGCTCCAGGCCCAGGGCGCCCGGATCGACCTCTGGGGCGTCGGGACGAAGCTCGTCACGTGCTTCGATCAGCCGGCCCTCGGCGGCGTCTACAAGCTCACCGCGATCCGCGACGACGACGGCTGGCGGACGCCGGTCAAGGTGAGCGCGGACACCGCCAAGATCACCGTCCCGGGCCGCCTCGCCGTCCGCCGCTTCTACGACGCCGACGGGATGGCCCGCGCCGACCAGATCCACGACGAGCTCACCGGGACGTCGGGCAGCCGGGTCATCGTCGATCCCGCCGACAGCCACCACCGCTACACGATCGACGCCGCCTGGACGGCGCGCGACCTGCTCGTGCCCGTCTTTCGCGGCGGGCGGCGGGTCCACGACCCGGCGTCGCTCGAGGACGCCCGGGCGACCGCCCGACGCGAGCTCGGCTCGCTCCACCCGGCGATCCTGCGGCAGCTCCGGCCGCACTGGTACCCGGCCGGTCTCGAGTGGGGTCTCCACCGGCGACGCGAGTCGCTCATCGAGGCGGCGCTCGCGAAGGTGGCCCCGACGGAGTAGGCGGCGGCCTCAGCGAGCCAGCGGCACGTTCCAGCCGATGAGCTCGCAGCCGAGGAGGTGCGGCGCCCCCGCCCCGGGCGTGCAGGCCGGGCAGCCCCACCGGGCGAGGCCACCGTCGTCGGGCAGGTACTCGAGGTCGCAGGCAGCCTCGCTCGGGTCGCAGTCGCGGGCATGGCAGGCGCAGCTGCAGTGGACCCAGTGCTCGCAGGTGCAGCGGGCGTCCGCGGACGGGGGCCGGATGACCGAGGCCGGGAACGGGTTCGGGATGGCCAAGGGACGGACCTCCGGGCGGGCGAGCGGGGCGCGGGCGATGCGACGATCGTGCCACCGTCGGTCAAGGCCGGTGCGGTACCCTCGCGTCGAGCGGTCGCCGTCCCGCGACCGGACCCGCTGGAGATCGAGATGCCCGAGCTGCCGATGCTCCTCCTCGGGACGCCGAAGGGCGTCTTCTTCCTCGACGCCGACGCCGAGCGCCGGGCCTGGACCCTCCGGGGCCCGTTCTGCGCCGGCTGGCCGACCCACGACGTCACCTTCGACCCGGCGAGCGGGGCGATCGTCGCCGGTGGTGGCAGTCCGTGGTACGGGCCGGTCGTCTGGCGGACCGAGGACCTTGGCGCCAGCTGGACCCACTCGGGCGAGGGGCTCACCTACGGCGACGACGGACCGACGGTCGCCGCGGTCTGGAACGTGACCCCGGCCCACGGTGCGCTCCTGGCCGGCGTCGAGCCGGCGGGACTCTTCCGGAGCACCGACGGCGGCCGGACCTGGACCCACGTCGAGGGCCTCACCGCGCACCCGACGCGCTCGGCGTGGCAGCCCGGTGCGGGCGGGCTGATCCTCCACTCGATCGTGGCCGACCCCGCCGACCCCGACCGGACCTGGGTCGGGATCTCGGCCGTCGGCGCGTTCGAGAGCCGCGACGGCGGCCGGACCTGGTCGACCCGCAACCGGGGAGTCCGGGCCGAGTTCTCGCCGGAGCGGTACCCCGAGTTCGGGCAGTGCGTCCATCGGCTCGTCGCCGCCGCCGACGGGCGACGGCTCTACCAGCAGAACCACTGCGGCGTGTACCGCTCGGACGACGGGGGCGAGACCTGGGACGAGATCAGCGCCGGGCTGCCGTCCGACTTCGGCTTCCCGATGGCGGCCCACCCGCGGGACCGGCTGACCGCCTGGACGATCCCGCTCAACGGCGCCGAGCAGGGTCGCTTCGTCCCCGACGGCAGCCTCGCCGTGTGGCGAACGCACGACGGCGGCGACACCTGGATCCGGGGCGGCGACGGGCTGCCGCAGCGCGACGCCTTCGTCGGCGTCCTGCGACAGGCGATGGCCACCGATCGGCTCGACCCCGTCGGGGTCTACTTCGGGACGAGCACCGGGCAGCTGTACGCGAGCGCCGACGAGGGCCGGACCTGGTCGCTCATCGCCGACCACCTGCCGCCGATCTGGTCGGTCGCCGTCGCTCCGCGGTGAGCGGCCCCGGGCGGCCGCCCCTCTCGCCCCCCGAGGCCACGCAGGCCGCCGTCGTCGTCGTCCACCTGCCGCGGTCGCTCGTCGCGCTCTTCCCCGGCCTGCCGCGTCGGGCGGAGGTCGACGGCGCGGCTGTGAGCGTCGATGCCGTCCTCCGGGCGCTCGACGGACGGGCGCCCGGGCTGCGCGACCGGCTCGTCGAGGCCGGGCCGCGCCTACGACGCCACATCAACGTCTTCGTCGACGGGCAGCCGGCGACGCTCGAGACGGCGGTCCGCCCCGGCGCCGTGGTCCACGTCGTGCCGGCCGTCTCGGGCGGGGCCACCGATGATGCGGCGCCGGCCGATCCGGACACCGGGCTCGCCGAGCGGAGGGCCTGGCTCGTCGAGCGGCGGGCAGCGACGATCGCCGTGTACGACGCCGAGGCTCCCGGCTACGAGGCGGACCCCTACCCCATCGACGTCCAGCGGCGCTGGGTCGATCGCCTCATCGCGCTCGTGCCACCCGGCGGGGTCATCCTCGATGCGCCCTGCGGGACCGGGGTCCACTTCGCGGCGGTCGTCGCCGCCGGCCGACGGGTGATCGGCATCGACCAATCGCCGGGCATGCTCGCCCAGGCGCGGGCGAAGGGCCTCGCCGAGCGGCTCGAGCTCGTCGGTCTCCAGGAGCTGGCGGAGACCGCGGCGGCGGACGCGGCGATGACCGTCGACGCGATGGAGAACGTCCCGCCGGAGGACTGGCCGATCGTGCTTTCGAACCTGCGCCGGGCGGTCCGCCCCGGTGCGCCCCTCTACCTCACGGTCGAGGAGATGGCCGATGTCGCGATCGACGAAGCCCACGCGGCGCTGCTCGCGGGCGGCGCCCCGGCGGTCCGTGGCGAGGTCGTGGAGGGCGACGTCGCCGGGTATCACTACTACCCGGGCCGGCCGCGCGTCCTCGCCTGGCTCGCCGAGACCGGCCTCGCCGTCGTCGATGAGGCATCCGAGCAGCACGCCGGCTGGGGCTACCGGCACTTCCTGCTCCGGGCGCCGTGACCGGCGCAGGCCCCGGCCGACCGCTCCGAGTCAGGCAGCGCGGTGCGACGATCAGGCCGGCGCCGCTAGACGTCGAGGCCGACGAACGCCCCATCCGGGTCGCGCCGGATCGGCGTCACGGCGAGGATCGCCGCCCGGTCGATCGGGCCGAAGACGTGGGGGTAGATCCCGCCCGGGTCCTCGACCGACCAGCGCGCGCCGACGCGATCGAGGTCGAGCGTCAGCATGACGAAGTCGCGCGGGTCGTCGCGGTAGTGGCGGTTCGCCGTCGCGAGCATGTTCGCCGCGCCGTCGGTGCAGTGGACGAACCCCTCCGTCGCCAGCGACGCCGCCCGGTATGGCCCGGGTCCGGCAGCCGCGGCCCAGGTCTCGGCCGGAACGAGGTGAAAGGTCGGCCTCACCCGGTCGCGGGCCGGTCGACCGAGACCCAGCGGCGGTCGAGCGCAAGATGGATGACCGCCGGCCGGCCGACCTCGAGGGCGGCCCGCAGCGCGGGCTCGAACCCGGCGTCGTCGGTGACCGTGTACCCCTCCGCGCCGAGCGCCCGGGCGACGCCCGCGACGTCGATCGGGCCGAGATCGGTGGCCGTCGGCCGAGCGACGCCGCGATCGTCCTGGTGCATCCGGATCGTGCCGTAGCGCTCGTTGTCGAGGACGAGGACGACCAGCCGGAGCTTGTGCCGGACGGCGGTCTCGAGCTCGGCCATCGTCATCGCGAAGCCTCCGTCGCCGGTCCAGGCGACGACCGGCCGGTCGCGGTGGACGAGCGATGCCGCGATCGCGGCGGGCAGCCCGTAGCCCATCGCCCCCGACGTCGGCCCGATGAACGTCCCGGGCCGCCGGAACCGGAAGCCACGGGCGAGCCAGCCGGCCATGTTGCCCGCATCGGTCGTGACGATCGCGTTGTCCGGCAGGACGTCCCTGAGCATCGTGACGACGCGACCGGGATGGACGCCCGGGCCGGCCCACGCGCGATCGTCGACGACCGCGGCTGCCTCCCAGGCGGCGCGGTCCGCCTCGTTGGTGACCTGCCGGGCATCGACCGTCGCCGCGTCGAGCACGGCGCCGCGGAGCAGCTCGAGCGAGGCCCGGACGAACGATCGGGCGTCGGCGGCGAGGGCGAGGTCCGGTCGGGGCAGCCCGGCGCCACCGGCGCGGGGTTCGAGGTCGACGTGGGCCCAGCGCTGCCCGGCGTGCGGGACGGCGTAGCCGAAGGTCGACACCTCGCCGAGGCGCGTCCCGAGGGCGAGGATGACGTCAGCGGCCTCGAGCCGCTCGCGGACGACGGCCGGCGCGCCATAGCCGGTCATCCCGAGGTAGAGCCGATGATCGTTGGGCACCACGTCGCCCCGGCGCCACGCCGCGATGATCGGCACGCGGAGCTGCTCCGCGAGCTGGACGAGGTCGGACGAGCAGCGGGCGCGGAGGACCCCGCCGCCGGCGAAGATGACCGGGCGCTCGGCGGCCGCCACGAGCTTGAGGATCGCCCGGGCGACGTCGGGGTCGGCCCGATGGGTCGTGGGCGGCGCGACCGGCAGCGCCGGCCCCGGGAGCGGCTCGTCGAGCAGGTCCTCGGCGAAGCTGAGGACGACGGGGCCGGGCCGTCCACCCAGGGCGTGGCGGAGCGCCTCGCGGAGCGCACCGGGGACCTCGGTGACCGAGGTCGGCTCGGTGGCCCAGCGGGCGAACCCGCCGACGGTCGTGGCGACCTCCGCCTCCTGGAACGACTCGCGCCCGCGCATCGCCCGCCGGACCTGGCCGACGACGGCGATGACCGGCGTCGAGTCCTGGCGTGCGGTGTGGATGCCGATCGCGAGGTTCGCCCCGCCGACGGCGCGAGTCGCGAGACACAGCGTCGGCCGGCCGGTCAGCTGCCCGACGGCCTCGGCCATGAACGCGGCGCCCCCCTCGTGGCGAGTACCCACGACGTGGATGCCGACCGCCGGAAGCTCATCGAGCAGCCCGAGGAAGCTCTCGCCGGGCACGGTGAACGCCCAGCGGACACCGGCGCTGTGGAGCGCCTCGGCGACGTAGCGGCCGACGGTCCGCTCGGGGCCGGCCTCGGCTGCCGGCGCGGCCTCGACCGGCTGGACGTCGGGCGCCGTGGCTTCGAGCGCCGGCGCCTCGACCGGCCCGGCGTCGGCCGCCGCCGCCTCGTCGGCCGGTGCCGGGAGCGCGACCCCCGCTGCGACCTCGTCCGCCGCGGCGTCTGCGGTCTCGGCTTCCGCGGCCCCTGCCGTTCCGGTCGCCGTATCCAGCGGCGCCACGTCGTCCACGTCCGCGACCTCGATGGCCACGTCGGCGGCCGGGGCGATCGTCTCGTCGGCGGCGGCCTGGGCGGGCTCGTTCGCGCGCAGCTCGTCCATCGGCGTCAGCTCGGCGTCGCGACGGTCGCCGCGACGAGGCCGAGGATGACGACGACCATCACCACGATCATGATCGCGCGGGCGTAGCGGGCGCCGGGCAGCATCGGGCCCTCCTTCCTAGCGGTAGTTGACGAACTGGAGGGGCACGGGCTCGTCGAGCTCGCGGAGACGGGCGATGACCTTCTGCAGGTCGTCCTTGCTCTTGCCGGACACCCGCACGGCGTCGCCCTGGACCTGCGAGCGGACCTTGGGGAACTCCTCGCGGATGAGCCTGGTGATCCTGCGGGCGAGGTCGTCGGCCAGCCCGCGCCGCAGGCCGATCCGCTGGCGGACGAGCTTGCCGCCGGCCGGCTCGACCGGGCCCCAGTCGAAGATCTTGAGCGACAGGTCGCGTCGGACCGCCTTCGTCTCGATGAGGTCCTTCACCGACGTCGCCCGGAACTCATCGTCGGTCACCAGGATGATCTCGTCCTTGGCCTGGGTGAGCTCGACGTGGGCGCCCTTGAAGTCGTAGCGCTGGCTGATCTCGCGCCGGACCTGGTCGAGCGCGTTCCGTAGCTCCTGGGCGTCGAAGTCGCTCACGACATCGAAGGAGACGTCTCCCGCCATCGCTCCTGCGCCTGCCTCCCTGCTGGGCCGGTCGACCCCTACGACGCCGACTCGCGCCGAACGGCCCAGGTGCGGGCCTTCCGGATCCGGCCGTCGTCCGCGATCTCGAGGGTCAGGAACCCGGCGAAGCGGACCCGGGCACGGGTCTGCCGGTGGACGTAGCCGGCGTGCCACGCCGCGAGGATCGTCGGCGCGACGACCCAGTGGCGTTCGATGGTCAACTCTACCTGTTCTCCGATCGCCGCGGCGTCGAGCAGGCGGCGCCGAAGGTCGAGGGGACCGACGAGCGGCGGCCCGAACGGGTCCTCCCAGACCTCGGCGTCGGGCGTGCACAGCTCGACCAGGGCGTCGCCGTCGAAGTCGACGAGCGCCGCCGCGAGGCGGTCGAGGAGGTCGCCCGCGGCCGCGTGGTCCAGCCCGCCGGTCAAGGCCTCGCCCCGAGTCGCTCGAGGAGCCGCTCCCCGATCCGGTAGCTGTGGCCGCCGCCCATGACGAGGACGACGTCGCCCCGCCGGACCGCCCCGGCGAGCCGGTCGGCGGTCGCCTCGACCGACCCGGGCGCCTCGACCGGGATCCCCGGCCGGCGCGTGGCGACCGCCGCCGCGAGCCCCGCGGCCGAGGCGACGGTCGTGTCCTGGTCGCGACCGGCCCAGATGTCGGCGATGGCGACCGCGTCGGCGGTCGCGAGGACCTCGGCGAAGTCGTCGAGCATCGCCGCCGTCCGGTGGTACGTCAGGGGCTCGTAGACGGCCCAGACGCGGCGTCCGGGCTCGCGCTGGCGGACCGCGGCCAGCGTCTCCCGGATCGCCGTCGGGTGGTGGCCGTAGTCGTCGTACACGACGACCCCGCCCGCCTCGCCCTTCCGCTCGAGCCGTCGCCCGACGCCGGCGAACCCCGCGAGCGCCGGGGCCGCGCCGGCGAGCGGGATGCCGAGCGCGACCAGCGCCCCGACGACGCCGAGCGCGTTCGAGACGTTGTGCCGCCCGGCGGTCGCGAGCCGGAGCTCGACACCGGTCGCGCCGGGACGCTCGATCACGACGGCCGTCCCGTCGGGACCCGCGTCGACGATCCGGGCCACCAGCACGGTGGCGGGACCGACGTCGGTCGCGTGGCGCGCCGCGAGGCCGGCGGCGGCGATGGGCCGATCGCTCTCGCCTGCCGGGTCGGCGGCCGTCCCGGCCGGTTCGACACGCGTGGCGATGACCTCGATCGGCGTGTCGCGCAGGGCGTCGAGGACGGCGACGACGCCCGGATCGCCGACGTTGGCGACGACCATCGGCGGCTCCGCCGCCACGGTCGCCGCGGCGCGGAGCCACGCCGCGAAGGCGGCGACGACCGCCGACCGGTCGGCGAACACGTCCGGGTGGTCCCACTCGGCGCTCGTGAGGACCGCCACCGAGGGGCGATACGGGTCGAAGTTGCCCGCGTACTCGTCCGCCTCGACGACGAACGCCGGTCCGCGGCCCCACCGCGCCGTCGCCGGGATGCCGCCGGTCAGCGCTCCCGGCAGGAGCGCGCCGACGAAGGCCGACGGGTCGGCGCCGGCCGTGACCAGCGCGTGGACCAGCCATCCGGCCGTCGTGCTCTTGCCATGGGTCCCCGCGACGGCAACGAGGCGGCGACCGACCGCCGCGTCGGCCACGACCTGCTGCCAGGGCTCGAGGACGATGGCGCGACGCCGGGCGGCGACCAGCTCGGGATGATCGGGCTCGACCGCCGTCAGCGCCTTCGTCACCGCCACCCGGGTCGGGGCCGACGGTCCGACCAGATGCGCCGGATCGTGAGCCCAGGCCAGCTCGATCCCTGCCGCCTGGAGCGGTGGCGTGTACGGCGACGGTCCGCCCGGATCGCAGCCATCCACGGTCGCGCCGGCGTGACGGGCGAGGAGGGCGGCCGCGCTCGCGCCGGCCCCGGCCACACCGAGGACGTGGAGGCGAGTGCCGGGCTCGATCAGGCGCGCCGCGCGGGCGGGCGCGAGACCGGCGCCGACGTCAGCCGCGTTCCGGGTCACGAACGGTCTCGACGGCCGTGAGAAGCGCCTCGAGCGCCGCCCGCGCCGACGCTTCCACGTTGGCCGCCCGGTCCCCCGGCCAGTGGTGGCGGGCGACGGTCGGCCCGGCGGGGCCGGCGACCGCGACGTAGGTCAGCCCGATCGGCTTCGCCTCGCTGGCGCCGGTGGGCCCGGCGATCCCGGTGATCGCGACAGCGAGATCCGACCCGACCCGCGCTCGCGCACCCTCCGCCATCGCGACGGCCACCTGCGCGCTGACGGCGCCGTGATGCTCGAGCGTGGCAGCCGGCACGCCGAGCAGGTCCCGCTTGACCTCGTCGGCATAGGCGACGACGGACCCGCGGAAGTACGCCGACGCGCCGGCGTTCGCCGTGATGGACGCCGCGACGAGGCCGCCGCTGCAGGACTCGGCGGTCGCGACCGTCAGGCCGGCGGCGATGCAACGGGCCTGGAGTCGCCCGGCCAGCTCGACGAGGTCCTCCACGCCCATCGCGGGGTCAGCGGCGATCGGTCTGCTCCGGCGGCGCGGGCGGGGCGAAGCGCCACGTCTCCGGGATGCCGTTCGGGCCGAGCGCCCCGAGCTCCTGACCGTTGAGGGTGAACCGGGTCGCCCCGCTGTTGCCGGTCCGGACCTCGACCGAGGTCGTCCCGGTGAACGATACCGAGCGGCCGTCACCGATGACCTTGCCGCCCGCCCCGAAGCCCTCGGCGAGCTTGTCGTCGACCCAGACCTTCAACCAGGCCCGCCCGCCCGAGATCGTGACGACGAGGTTGACGCCCTCGTAGGAGACGGTGACCGCCCGGCTGACCGACACGGTCTTGCCCTGGGCCGACGACGCCTCGACGACGATCGACCAGGCCCCGGTCGTGAGGTCCAGCGGCACCGAGAACGTCCCGTCGGCGGCCGGCTCGACCGTCTGCACGATCGGGGGCGGGCCCGACGGGCTGGCGCCCGGGCTCGGGGCGACGCTCGGCGCGGGACTCGCCCCCGGGCTGGCCGCCGGCTGGGCGGGCTCCGGACCGTTCCACGTCGCGGTGACCGTCACCTCGTCGGCGTCGGTCACCCGCCCGGTGACCGGGATCGCCCCGTTCTCGAAGGTCGCCCCGTCGGTCGGCGAATCGACGACGAGCGTCGGCGCCGCGATCTCGGGGAACGGCACGATGATGACCCGCTCGACCGGCTGCTCGGCGGCCTTGCCGGTGTCGGGGTCCTTGGCCGTGACGACGAACTGGTTGCGACCGCGGCTGAGCTCGACCTCGCGTGTCCAGACGCCCGCGCCGTCGGCGGTCGCCCGGTATGGCTGCTCACGGCCCGTCGCGGCGATCTCGACGGTCGCCCCCGGGATCGAGGTGCCGGCGAAGGTGTACGCCGTCGTCTCCTCGTCGACCTCGAGGACCGCCTCGACCGGCGCCGAGACGGCGATCGTCGGCGGTTTGGCGAACCGCAGGAGCTGGACCCCGAGGTAGGCGACGAAGGCGATGACGACGAGGGTGAGGAGCGCCGCGACGACGAGCCCGGGCGAGAACGTGAACCCCGGCCGTGGCGCGACGAGCGGCTGCGGTCCCGCGATCGCGGCCGACGGCACGGCCGCCTCCCCGCGCTCACGCCGCCACTGCTCGAGGACGTCCTCCGGGTCGAGCCCGAGGTACGTCGCATAGTTGCGCAGGAAGCCCTTGACGTAGACCGCGCCCGGCAGCTCGCGATAGTCGCCCCGCTCGAGCGCCGCGAGGTAGTGGGCCCGGATCTTCGTGTCGCGCTCGGCCCGGTACAGGTCGACGCCCTTGCGCTCGCGCGCCGCCAGCAGGCGATCGGGCAGGGTGGCCGTCCACGACGACCCGGCCGGGGCTGGACGACGCGGCCGCTCCGGACGTCGGCCCGGCGACGGCTCGCCGCCCGGCGTCCCGTTCCCGCCCTCGCCACCCGTGGTGGGTCGATCGGGATCGGTCCGGAGGGCGCCGACCCGGGGCAGCGTCAGCCGCGGCGTCGCGCGGGCGGGCTCGTCGGCGGGTCGGGCGTGGTCGCGGGTCGTCATCGGGACCAGAAGTCTACCCCGGAGCCGCCGGCGACGGTCCCGGGCGGACCTCCCTATCGAGACCCGACGATGGTCACGCTCCCTCGTCGTCGATGTCGTCCACGCTCCGGAACCAGTTGTCCGGCCCGTAGACCTGGCGCGGCGAGGCAGGGTTCCGGGGATCCTGCGGTCCGACGATCCCGTAGCGCTCGAGCTCGTCGATCACCCGGCTCGCCCGGGCGAAGCCGAGCTTGAGCTTCGTCTGGAGCATCGAGGTGCTCGCCCGGCCGGTCGACGTCACGAGCTCGGCGGCCCGGACGGTCATCTCGTCCTCGGCCATCTTCGCCAGCCAGGCGAACTTGCCGCCCTCGCCGCCGTCCTCGCCGGCCTCGACGTAGCTGAAGACGTCGGCGTCGTAGTACGTCCGGCCGCCGGCCTGATCGAGCCAGTCCTTGGTGACCGCGGTCACCTCGCGGTCACTCACGAAGACGCCCTGGAGCCGGACCGGGCGCGGCAGGTCGACCGGCTGGTAGAGCATGTCCCCGCGGCCGATGAGGTCCTCGGCGCCGGGCTGGTCGAGGACCGTCCGGCTGTCGATCATCGAGGCCATCGCGAAGGCGATCCGCGAGGGGACGTTGGCCTTGATCAGGCCGGTCACGACGTTGACCGACGGGCGCTGGGTGGCGAGGACGAGATGGATCCCGACCGCCCTGGCCTTCTGGGCGATCTTGACGATCGGGTCCTCGACCTTGCGGCCCTCGCGCATGATCAGGTCGGCCAGCTCATCGACGATCAGGACGATGTACGGCAGCCGCTCATCGGCCGGGAGGTCCGGCAGGGCGTTGTAGGCGCCGACGTTGCGGACGGTCCGGGCGGCGAGGCGCTTGTAGCGCTCCTCCATCTCGTGGACGGCCCAGTTGAGGACGGCCTTCGCCTCGTGCGCCTCGACGATCACGTGCTGGAGCAGGTGCGGCAACCCGTTGTACGGGGCGAGCTCGACCCGCTTGAGGTCGACGAGGATGAGCCGGACCTCGTCGGGTCGGGCCCGCATGAGGATGCTCGTGATGAGCGCGTTGACGCAGACGCTCTTGCCCGAGCCGGTGGCCCCCGCCACGAGCAGGTGCGGCATCTTGGCGAGGTCGACCGCATAGGCCTTGCCCGACACGTCCCGGCCGAGGGCGAAGGTGAGCGGGCTCGTCGACTCGAGCATCCGGGTCTCGTCGATGAGCGGCCGGAACCCGACGACCTCGCTCGCCTGGTTGGGGATCTCGATGCCGACGACGTCCTTGCCCGGGATCGGTGCCTCGATCCGGATCGTCCGCGCCGCGAGCGCCATCGCCAGGTCGTCGGCGAGCGCCTCGATCCGCGACAGCTTGACGTGCGCCTCCGGCCGGACCTCGTACTGGGTCACGACCGGGCCGCTGTTCGTGGCGACGACCTTGGCCGGGATCTGGAAGCTCAGGAGCTTCTCCTCGATCCGGCGGATGTTCCAGGTGTGGTCGATGCCGGCGCCGTTGCGGCCGGGCTCGCGCGGCTCGAGCAGCTCGACCGCCGGGAGGGTCCAGCTGATCTCGTGGAGCGCCTCCATCACGATGTCGGCACCCGTCCGATCCTCCTCGTGTCCGTTGCCGCTCGCCTCGGTGCCGGCATCGGATGCGGCCACCCCGACCGCCGCCGCGACGACCGCGCCCGCCGCGACGCCGGCCCCCGGTCCGGCCGTCACCGACCCGCCCTCGCCACCGCCGTGGCCGGCCCAGACGGTCTGGCTGATCGGGGCGGCCGCCGTCCGCGGGGCAGGCTCGTCGAGCACCCCACCGGTCCCCGGGCCGAAGGCCTCGGTCTGGCCAGGCGACGCGGCCGTCGAGACGGCCCCCTTGGGCGCTCCCTTGGCCGTACGCCCGGCCGTGACCGGCCCCTGCTCCGCGCTCGGCCCTTCGCCACCGGTGGCGACGGCGCTCGCCTTGAGGGCCGAGCCGACCTCCCGTGCCCCACGGCCGAGCGGCGCGACGACGCTGCCGAGACTTCGGTCGAGCAGGATGAGGATCGCCCCGATGGCCACGGCGAGCAGGACGACGATCGCGCCGGGCGTCGAGAGGAGGTCCGCGAGGACCCCGCCCACGAACGCGCCGATCCGCCCGCCGCTCCGGTCGGGGATGTCGAGGACGTGGACGATGCCGAGGATCGCGATGTAGGCGATCGCGATGCAGGCGATCGTCACGCCCCAGCCGCGACCCGGGGCACGGCTCCGCTCGAGGTAGACCCCGGCGCCGAGGAGCAGGAACGGCAGCAGCCAGCGGCCGGTGCCGAACCACGGCGCGACGAAGTCCCGCCACCAGGTCGTGAGCGTTCCCTCCCCCGGCAGGAGCAGGGCGATGAGGGTGATCGCGCCGACGACGAGCAGGCCGATCCCGACGAGGGAGCGGGTGACGTCGGGGCTGACGCGCGGCGTCGTCCGGCGACGTGTCCGGGTGGCCGGCCGGCGCGATCGCGTCGTCCGGGTCACCTAGACCTCCACCACGACCGGGAAGACCATCGGTCGTCGCTTCGTCTGTTCGTACAGGAAGCGACTGACTCCGTCCTTGATCTGGCTCTTCATCAGGGCGATCTCGCTGATGTGGTCACCCGGGTTGCGGATCGCCGCCAGGACCCGGTCGGCCGCCTCGGCGATGAGCGGGTCCTGCTCGTTGTCATGGACGAAGCCGCGGGTGATGATCTCGGGTCGGCCGATGACGTTGCCGGTCTGCTTGTCGACGGTGACGACGATCATGAACATCCCGTCGTTCGCGAGCGCCCGGCGATCGCGAAGGACCACCTCGCCGACGTCACCGACCGACAGGCCGTCGACGAAGACGTAGCCGGCGGCCACCGGCTGGCCGCGGCGGGCCGACCCGTCGGGCAGGATCTCGATCGGCGTCCCGTTCTCGATGATGAACACGTTCTCCGGCAGGACGCCGGTCTCGACGGCGAGGCGGCCGTGCTGGACCTGCATCCGGAACTCGCCGTGCATCGGGATGAAGTACTTCGGCTTGGTCAGGCCGAGCATGAGCTTGAGCTCTTCCTGGCTCGCGTGGCCGGACACGTGGGCTCGCTTGATCGTGTGGTAGTAGACGTTCGCCCCGGCCTTGAAGAGGTTGTCGATCGTCCGCGCCACGTACTCCTCGTTGCCGGGGATCGGGCTGGCCGAGACGATGACGGTGTCGCCGGGCTGGATCTCGACGAAGCGATGGTCGCGATTCGCCATCCGGGCGAGCCCCGCCATCGGCTCGCCCTGGGCCCCGGTCGTCGCGATGACCAGCTTGCCGTCGGGCACATCCCCGATCTTGTCCTTGGCCACGATCCTGGACGGCTCGTAGGTCAGGTAGCCGAGATCGGTCGCGATCCGGAAGTTCTGCTCCATCGATCGGCCGATGACCGTGACCTTGCGGTCCATGTCGGCGGCCGCGTCGAGGACCTGCTGGACCCGGGCGATGTTGCTGGCGAACGTGGCGACGATGACCCGGCCGTCGAGCGGCTCCATGATCTCGCGGAACGCCTCGCCGACCGTCCGCTCGGACGGGGTGTAGCCGGGGTTCTCCGCCCGCGTGGAGTCCGACAGGAGGCAGATGACGCCTTCCTCGCCGAGCCGGGCGAGGATCGCGAAGTCGGACAGCTTGCCGTCGACCGGCGTGTGGTCGAACTTGAAGTCGCCGGTGTGGACGACCGTGCCGACCGGCGTCCGGAGGGCGATCCCCATCGCGTCCGGGATCGAGTGCCCGATCCGGAACGGCATCGCCGAGAACGGGCCGAGCTCGAGCTCGTCGCCGGGCTCGAGCGCCATCAGCGGGTTGTTGTGGAGCTTGTGCTCCTTGATCTTGTTGCCGAGCAGGCCGCGGGCGAGGGTCGACGCGTAGATCGGCACGCCGGGGAACTCGGGCAGGATGTACGGCAGCCCGCCGACGTGATCCTCGTGGGCGTGGGTGATGAGGAACGCCTTGACCTGCTCGCGGCGCTCGCGGAGATAGGTGACGTCGGGCACGACGAGGTCGATGCCGAACATCTCCTCGTCGGGGAACATCAGCCCGCAGTCGACGACGACGATCCACCCGTCGTACTCGAAGACGTACATGTTCTTGCCGATCTCCCCCACCCCACCAAGGGGGATGATCCGGAGCGGCTTGGTCGGGTCGGCCATGGTCGTGCTCTGCGTCCTGTCGTCTAGAAGAGGGTCAGCTGAGGTTCGGGCTCACCGGGCTCGATCGCCACGACGAGCGCGCCGGCTGGATCCGGCGGCGACTCGGGTGCCGACGCGTCATCGACGGGCGCGTCTGGCGCCGCCTCGATCGGCCCGACCGCGATCGGCGTAGGCGGCGCGGGGTCGACGGGCGTCTCGGTCGCCTCGGGCGGCACCGCGCCGAGCGTGGCCGCCTCGACGGGCACGTCCGCGGCCCGGGACTCGGTCACCGGCTCCGCGACCGTGGCCGCCGCCCGCCGCCGGCGCGCTTCGAGGAGGGTCGTCGGGACGAGCGCCATGTCATCGAGGAGCGTCTGGCGGAGCGAGCCCTGGTGGAGCGCCGCCGCCGGGTGGTACATCGCGAAGACCATCGCGTCGTCGGTCCCGAGTCCGGGCGGCGACGGGTGGGCGGTGCCGTGGACCCCGCCGATCCGTGCGCCGGGCAGGAAGCGGCCCATCGAGTGCCGGCCGAGCGTCACGACGAGGGCCGGCTCGAGCACCTCCGCCTGGCGTCGGAGGAACGGCGCGCAGGCGGCGATCTCGTCGGGCTCGGGGTCGCGGTTCTGTGGCGGCCGGCACTTCACGACGTTGGTGATGAAGACGTCCTCGCGCGCCCAGCCGATCGACCCGAGCAGCTCGGTCAGGAACCCGCCGGCGGCCCCGACGAACGGGCGGCCCTGGCGGTCCTCGTTCAATCCCGGTGCCTCGCCGACGAACAGGACCTCGGTCGACGGGTGCCCCTCGCCGGGGACGGCGCTCGTCCGGCCCTCGTGGAGCCGGCAGGCGGTGCAGGCCCGGACCTCCTCGGCGATGGCGTCGAGCGCCGCCCGCCGCTCGGCCTCGGTCACGGGCGGGCTCCGCCGCCCGCCCCGGCCCCGGCCGCTCGTCGCGACGCGGCCCGGACCCAGCCGCGCTCGTGGAGGACCTCGGCGATCTCGACCGCGTTCGTCGCCGCACCCTTGCGGAGGTTGTCGCTGACGACCCAGAAGGCGAGCCCCCGGCCGTCGGGCACCGACGGGTCCTGGCGGACCCGGCCGACGAAGATCTCGTCGCTGCCGGCGGCGTCGGTCGCGAGGGGGTACTCGGCTGCCGCCGGGTCGTCGCGGACGACGACGCCCGGCACGGCCGCGAACGCCGCGCGCGCCTCGTCGGGCGTGATCGGCCGGCTCGTCTCGACGTGGACGGCCTCGGAGTGGCTGACGAAGACCGGCACGCGGACGGCCGTGCAGGAGACCCGCAGCTCGGGCAGGTGGAGGATCTTGCGGCTCTCCGTGACGACCTTCCACTCCTCCTTCGTGTAGCCGTTGTCGAGGAAGACGTCGATGTGCGGGAGGGCGTTGAAGGCGATCGGGTGCGGGTAGACGGTGGCGGTCTTCGGCTCGCCGACGACGTGGGCCCGGATCTGGGCGTCGAGCTCGGCGATCGCCCGGCCGCCGGTCCCGGAGACCGATTGGTAGGTGTCGACGACGACCCGCTCGAGCCCGGCCGTGTCGCGGAGGGCCATGAGGGCCGGCACGAGCTGCATCGTGGAGCAGTTCGGGTTGGCGACGATCCCTTCGTGCCAAGCCCCGTCGTCGGGGTTCACCTGGCTGACGACGAGCGGGACCGCGGGATCCATCCGCCAGGCGGACGAGTTGTCGATGACCGTCGTCCCCCGGGCGACGGCCTCGGGGGCGATGGCGAGGCTCGTCCCGCCGCCGGCAGAGAACAGGGCGAGATCGACGCCATCGAAGGCCTCGGGCGTGGCCTCCCGGACGACGAGCGAATCGCCGCCGACGTCGACGCGGCTGCCGGCCGAACGAGCCGAGGCGAGCAGGTGCAGCTCGCGGATCGGGAAGGCGCGTTCGAGGAGTGCCCTGACCATCGTCCGTCCGACGACGCCGGTCGCCCCGACGACGGCGACGGAGAGCGGTTCACGTGTCACGGAAGGCATGGCTCCGCAGGCTGATGGAGGGGTCCGGGCACCGGCCGAGTATAGCAGCGAGCCCGCCGGTCTCCGGCGGGCTCGCCCGATGCGCTGGGTGGGCGGGCGGCCCTGCGACCGCCCTCTGTCAGACGGGTTCCTTGGCCAGGTGGCGCTGCATCGCGGCCTTGCGCGAGAGGTTGACCCGGCCCTGGCGGTCGATCTCGATGACGACGACCATGATCTCGTCGCCGATCGAGACGACGTCCTCGACGGTCGGGACATGGTAGTCGGCGAGCTCGCCGATCCGGACCAGCCCCTCCTTGCCGGGGAGGATCTCGACGAAGCAGCCGAACGGCATGATCCGGGTGACCTTGCCGAGGTACAGGCCGCCGACCTCGACCTCGCGGGTCAGGCTCTCGATCCACTGGATCGCCTTGCGGCTGTTCTCGCCGGAGACGGCCGCGATCTCGACCGTGCCGTCGTCCTCGACGTTGATCTCGGTGCCGGTCTCCTCCTGGATCTTGCGGATCATGGACCCGCCCTTGCCGATGATGTCGCGGATCTTCTCGGGGTTGATCTTGATGGTGATGATGCGCGGCGCGAAGTCGCTCATCTCGGCGCGGGCCTCGGGCAGGACGGCGGTCATCTTCTCGAGGATCGTCATCCGGGCCGTGTGGGCCCTGGCGAGACCTTCGCGGATCACCCGCTCGTCGATGCCCTTGACCTTGATGTCCATCTGGAGGGCGGTGATGCCGTCGCGGGTGCCGGTGACCTTGAAGTCCATGTCGCCGAAGGCATCCTCCTTGCCGAGGATGTCGGTCAGGACCGCGAAGCGGCCGTCGGCCTCGAGGACGAGACCCATCGCGGCGCCGGCGACCGGCGCCTTGATCGGCACGCCGGCGTCCATCAGGGCGAGGGTGGACCCGCAGGTCGACGCCATCGACGTCGACCCGTTCGAGGTGACGCACTCGCTGACGAGGCGGATCACGTACGGGAACTCCTCGTGATCGGGGAGCACCGGCAGGAGGGCCCGCTCGGCGAGGTTGCCGTGGCCGATCTCGCGCCGGCCGGGGCCGCGCATCGGCTTGTTCTCGCCGGTCGAGTACGGCGGCATGTTGTAGTGGTGGAGGTAGCGCTTCTCGGTCTCGGGGCTGATCGTGT
This sequence comes from uncultured Anaerolineaceae bacterium, assembly GCA_964483405.1. Lineage (GTDB taxonomy): Bacteria > Chloroflexota > Limnocylindria > Limnocylindrales > CSP1-4 > CAZABC01. The sequence goes on along the minus strand of CAZABC010000001.1, from coordinate 62,311 downwards.
CGATCCGCTGGACGTCCGAGCTCGGCCCGAGGGTGGCCACCGTGAGGGCCTGGGTCTGGCCGCGGGTGAAGAGGCCCGAGCCGTGGGCCCGCGGAAGGAGCCCGACCTCGACGCTGATCGGCCGGATCTCGTCGACGCCGCGGCCGTCCATCCGGACGCCCTCCGACAGGACGAGCTCGCGGACGACCTTCTTGTGGACGAGCGAGAACAGGCCCTTGCTGAACCGGGCCTCCCGACGGGCGGCCTCGAGGAGCGCGTCGCCCTCGCCGGTCTTCTGGGCCCGGATCGCGGCGGCCACGCCGTCGCGCAGCGCACCGATGCGGCCCGGCAGGTCAGCGGCGAACCGCAGCAGCAGGGCCGCCGTCGCCTCGGCGTCGGGCAGCGCCCGGTGGGCGGCCGTCAGCTCGACGCCGAAGAACCGAGCGAGGTCGCCGAGCCGGTACGACTCGCCGCCCGGATAGCCGTCGCGGGCGAGGATCAGCGTGTCGAGGTAGCGGCCCGGCTCGAAACGGAAGCCGCCACCGAGCGCGGCCTCGATGAAGGCGAGGTCGAAGCCGACCGAGTGGCCGACCAGGATCGCGTCGCCGGCGAAGGCGAGGAACGCCTCGGCGGCGGCCTTCGGCGTCGGCGCGCCCTTGACGTCCTTGTCGGTGATCCCGTGCATCTGGTTGCCGACGATCGGCCGGCCCGGATCGACGAAGGTCGACCAGCGGTCGGTGACCTTGCCGCCCTTGACCCGGACCGCGGCGATCTCGACGAGGTCGGCCATCTTGGGATCGGTGCCGGTCGTCTCGACGTCGACGACGACGAACTCGCGCCCGGCCTCGACGGCCGCGACGAAGTCGAGCATCGAGCCGGTGCCCGGCTCGAGGTACGGGACGACCTTCGGCTTGCCGACGAGCTCGCGGAGCTGGTCCTGGAGCTCGATCAGCGGCTTGAGCGACTCGTGGCCGAAGAGGATGGCCTCGGCCATGACGTCCTCGGGCAGGATGTTCGCCGCGGCCTCGACCATCATGATCGCGTCGCGCGTCCCGGAGACGATGAGGTCGAGCTCCGAGTCGGCGAGCTGCGAGACGGTCGGGTTGACGACGAACCTGCCGCCGATGCGCCCGACGCGGACCGCCGCGATCGGACCCTGGAACGGGATCTCGCTGATCGTGAGGGCGGCCGACGCGGCGATGGTCCCGAGGATATCGGGGTCGTTCTCCTGGTCGGTCGAGAGGACGGTGATGACGATCTGGACGTCGTCCCTGTAGCCCTCGGGGAACAGCGGCCGGATCGGCCGATCGGTCAGCCGGCAGGCCAGGATGGCGGCCTCCGACGGACGGGACTCGCGCTTGATGAAGCCGCCCGGGATCTTCCCGGCGGCGTACATCCGCTCCTCGAAGTCGACGGTCAGCGGGAAGAAGTCGAGCCCCGGCCGGGGATCGGAGCGGTTGGCGGTGCCGAGCACCATCGTGTCACCGTAGCGGACGGTGACGGAACCGCCGGCAAGCCGGGCGAGCTTGCCGGTCTCGATGGTCAGCGTGCGACCACCGAACTGCGTCTCGAGAACGTGAGACACGGGGCGACGAACCTCCTTGTCGGGCGGAGGTCGACCGACCTGGGCTCATGGGCCTGAGCCACGGGGCCGTGATGCGCGAGGACCCCGGAGGTCGTCCGGGGTCCCTGGAGCGACGGGCCCTAGCGGCGGAGCCCGAGCCGCGCGATGACGGCTCGGTAGCGCACGTTGTCCTTCTTGATCAGGTAGGCAAGAAGGCGGCGGCGCTGGCCGACGAGCTTGAGGAGGCCGCGGCGCGAATGGTTGTCCTTGGGGAAGCGCCTGAGGTGGTCCGTCAGCCCCTTGATGCGCTCCGTGAGGATCGCGATCTGGACTTCCGGGGAGCCGGTATCGCCCTCTGTCCGGGCGTACTCGTTGATCACCTGCTGCTTCGTCTCCCGCGCGAGCGGCACTCGGTCCTCCGACACGAACTGAACTGCTACCTATCTGCTATGACCGGCGGATGGTAGCAGGCCCGTCCCCGCACGGCAAACGCGCGGACAGGTCCAGGCCATCGGTCGGACGCCCGTCAGCTCGCCGACCGGTCGATCCGGACCCGGACCCGTCGACCCGGCCGTGCCGCGCCGGGCGGGATGAGGAGCACCCCGTCGGCGACCATCGCTCCGACCGGTCGCCGACCACCGCCGCCGGGCCCCGACGCCGTCCACGGCCGCTCGACGGTCACCGCGTAGCGACCATCGGGCGGCAGGGCGACCGGCAGGGCCGGGACGACCGCCAGCCAGGCGCCCCCGACCGACTGGGCCGGCGTCGCGGTCCCGGTGATCGCGACGCCGCGGCCGAGCAGGCGGGCGGCCCCGGCGAGGTCGCCCGCCGCGATGCTCTCGCGGATGCGGCCGCTGCGGACCGGGCCGTCCTCGAGCCGGTACGGGGTGACGACGTCGACGACATAGCCGAGGTCCCGGCCGAGCTCGGCCAGCGCCTCGGGGGTGCCGCGCCGCTCGTGGCCGAAGGCCGCATCGGGGGTCATGAGGAAGCCGGCCAGGTGCGTCCGGGCGGCGATCCGCCCGACGAAGACGTCGTAGGGCGTCCGTCGGAGCTCGTCGTCGAAGTGCTGGACGACCGTGACGGCGATCCCGGCGGTGGCGAGCCGGCCGAGCCGCTCCTCGGGATCGAGCAGGAGCGGTGGCGCGTGGCCAAGGATGATCGCGTCCGGATGGGCGTCGAAGGTGATCACGGCCGGCAGCGCGGCGTGACGGCGGGCGGCGGCCCGCAGCCGGGCCAGCAGGTAGCGGTGCCCGCGGTGGAGCCCATCGAACACCCCGACCGCGAACAGGAGCCGCTCGTGGTCGCGAGCGAGCGCTCCGACGCCGCGGACGACCCGGATCGACGACCCGGCCGCCGGACGGTCAGGCATCGACGGGGTCCTCGGCCAGCGGAGCGGGGTCCGGCGCGGGGGCCGGAGTCTCGGGCGCAGCGGCCGGGGCCTCGAGCGCCTGGACCGGCGGCGGCGCCGGGACGTCGACCAGGACCTTCGTCGGGGCGATCCGTGGTCCGTGCCAGGCGGCGAGGGCGACGAGCCGGCCACGGCCGTCGCGAAGGCGCACCGGGCCCTCGACCGGCCGGGCGGCGGGATCGGCGGGTCGCACGAACCGGCCGCGGACGACGTCCTCGACCTCGGCGTCGGTCAGGACGACGAGCGGCCAGTCCTCGAGCCCCGTGTCGATCGGTCGAAGGAGCGGCAGGAGCCCGTCCGGCCCATCGGCGGCCGCGGCCCGGACGTCGGCGAGCTGCAGGGCGTCGGCAGCCGTGAACCCCCCGCTCGCGGTCCGTGTGAGCGCCCCGAGATAGGCCCCGCTCCCGAGCGCCGCGCCGAGGTCGCGGGCGAGGGCTCGCACGTACGTCCCCGCCGAGCAGGCGACGTCCAGGACGGCGATCGGGCGCTCCGGGTCCGCCGCATCCCACTCGACGAGGTCGAGCCGCTCGATCGTCACCGTCCGGGCGGCGAGCGCCGGGGTTTCGCCGGAGCGGGCGATGGCGTATGCCCGACGACCCTCCACCTGGACCGCGCTGTAGTCCGGTGGGACCTGCTCGATCCGGCCCCGGAAGCGCTCGAGCGCCGCCTCGAGCGCTTCGCGCGCGACGGGCGGCCCGGGGACCGGCGTCCGCTCGCCGTCGAGGTCATCGGTCGACGAGGACGCCCCGAAGCAGACGGTCGCCCGGTAGGCCTTCGGCCGGCCGAGGTGGTACTCGGCGAGACGGGTCGCCCGCCCCAGGAAGAGCGGGAGGACGCCTCCGGCGAACGGGTCGAGCGTGCCGCCGTGGCCGATCCGGCGGGTGGCCGACAGGCGACGAACGAGGGCGACGATGTCGTGGGAGGTCGGGCCGACCGGCTTGTCGACGACGAGGATGCCGTCCATCCCGCCGCTCCGGGGTCGTCCCATCGGCCGTCAGCGGGTGACGGCGAGGGCCAGGCGCTCGGCCTCGGCGAGGACGAGCGGGCGGGCGGCCTCGACGGCGGCGTCGACGGTCGCCCCGGCGGCCCGGGCATGGCCGCCACCGCCGAAGCGGCCGGTCAGCACCGTCGCATCGACCCCGCCGGGCTTCGTCCGGACGCTGATCCGGGTCTGCGGACCCTGCTCCTTGAAGAGGATCGCCACCTCGGCAGCCGCGGACTGCGAGAGGAGGTCGATGATCCCCTCGGAGTGCTCCGACCCCGTGCCGGTGTCGTCGAGGTCGGCCTGGAGGAGCGTCGAGTGGACGACGAGCCCGCCCGCGCTCGTGGCGAGCCGGTCGAGGACCCGGCCGAAGAGCCGCAGCTGCGCGTCGGGCTTCGTCCGGTAGAGGCGCCGGCTGATCTCGGCGAGCGGGGCCCCGGCCTCGACGAGCGCCGCCGACACGGCCAGCGTCCGCGGGGTGGCGTTCGGGTGGGCGAACGTCGCGGTGTCCATGACGATCCCGGCCATCAGCGCCGTCGCCAGCGCGCCGTCCGCGGCGGTCAGCGGAACGCCGAGGCGGTCGGCGACGAGCGTCGCCATCTCGCAGGTCGCGGCTGCGCCCGGGTCGATCCAGTCCGCCTCACCCGAGCCGTCGTTGGAGACGTGGTGATCGAGGACGACCCGGGGCAGCCGGCCGAGCAGGTCCACGTGCCGCTCACCCACTCCGCCGATCCGCTCGAGGCTGCCGCAGTCCGAGATGACGGCGAGGTCATACGGCAGGGCCGGGTCCGGGTCGGTCCTGAAGCGCTCGATGCCGGGCAGGAAGCCGTAGAGCTCGGGGACCGGGTCGGTGCAGACCGCCGTCGCCCGGCCGCCCCGATGCTCGACCATGAGGCAGATCGCGAGCGTCGCCCCGAGCGTGTCCGCGTCGGGGTGCTCGTGGCCGATCGCGAGGACGCACCGCGCCGCCGCGAGCCGCTCCAGGACCGTGGTCGGCACGGCGACCGCGAACGGGGCGAGGTCGATGCTCACCGGTGCGTCCGCCGCTTGGCCCCGCCGCGGCCCGGGCCCGTCGCCCGGGTCGTCCCCTTTGGTCGCGGTCGCCGCCCCGGGGGTCGCGGCGCGTCCGGCTCGGCGACGGGCGCGGGCTCCTCGGCATCGCCGTCACGCGCCAGGCGCCGGACGGGCGTCGGCAGCGTCTCACCGACCGGTGTCGCCGCGGGCTCCTCGCCGGACCCGAGCTGGTCGAGCAGCCGGAGGACCCTCGTCCCTCGCTCGGCGGTGTCGTCGAGATGGACGTGGAGCGAGGGGATCCGCTTGATCCGGAGCCGGCTACCGAGCGCGTGCTGGACGTAGCCCATCGCGTGCCGGAGCGCCGCGAGCGTCGCGGCGCGGTCCGCGGCCGGCCCGATGACGCTCACCCAGACCTTCGCGTGGCGCAGGTCGGGCGTCGTCTCGACGTCGGTCACGGTGACGAAGCCGACCCGCGGGTCGGCGATGTCGCGGGCGAGGATGTCCCCGATCTCCTCCCGCAGCAGCTCGTCGACCCGCTCGGTCCGCTGGCTCACGGACGCCTCCCCGGACGGCCGGTCAGCCCGCGCCGATGCGGCTGACGGTCTGCTGGGTGAAGCACTCGATGATGTCGCCCTCGGCAAGGTCGTTGAACCCGACGAGGCCGATGCCGCATTCGAAGCCGGTCGCGACCTCGCGGACGTCGTCGCGGAACCGTCGGAGCGAGTCGATCCGGTCCGAGACGATGATCTTGCCGCCGCGCCAGACCCGGGCGCCGCCGCGGACGATCCGGCCTTCGGTCACGTAGCAGCCGGCGATGACCGTCGTCTTGCCGACTCGGAAGAGCTGGCGCACCTCGGCCCGCCCCTCGACGACCTCGACCACCTCCGGCTCGAGGAGGCCCTTGAGGGCCGCGTCGATGTCGTCGATGAGCTTGTAGATGATGTCGTACTGGCGGATGTCGACGCCCTCGACCTCGGCGGCGCGACGGGCGGTGTCGGTGACCTTGGTGTTGAAGCCGACGACGATCGCATCCGACGCCGCGGCGAGCATGATGTCGTTGTCGGTGACCTCGCCGGCCGCCTCGTGGAGGACGTTGATCCGGACCTCCTCCTGCGAGAGCTGCTCGAGGGCGTGGGTGATCGCGCCGAGCGAGCCCGCGACGTCCGACTTGAGGATGATCCGCAGCTCCTTGGCCTGGCCGGCCTGGATCTGCCGGTAGAGGTCCTCCAGGGTCGCCCGGCCGCTCGTCTCGCCGCTGCGCGCGGCGGCCTCGAGGCGGCGCGCCTCGGTCATCGCTCGGGCTTCCTTCTCGTCGGCGACGGCCCGCAGGATGTCGCCGGCCTCGGGAACGTCGGACAGCCCGAGGACGACCGCGGCGCTGCCGGGGCCGGCCTTCGAGATCCGCTTCCCGACGTCGCTCTCGAGGGCCTTGACCTTGCCCATCGTGACCCCGGCGGTGATCGTGTCGCCCACGCGCAGCGTCCCGGTCTGGACGACGACCGTCGCGACCGGGCCGCGGGCCTTGTCGAGCTTGGCCTCGATGATCGTCCCGACGGCCGGCCGCTTCGGGTTGGCCTTCAGCTCCTGGAGGTCGGCGACGAGGAGGACCATCTCCATGAGGTCCTCGAGGCCGAGGCGGGCCTTCGCCGAGACCGCGACGAGCGGCGTGTCGCCGCCGTACTCCTCGATGACGACGCCGGCCTCGGTCAGCTCGGTCTTGACCCGGTCGGGGTTCGCGTCGGGCTTGTCGATCTTGTTGAGGGCGATGATGATCGGGACCTTGGCCGCCTTCGCGTGGCTGATCGCCTCGAGCGTCTGGGGCATGACGCCGTCGTCGGCCGCGACGACGACGATCGCGATGTCGGTCACCCGGGCGCCACGGGCCCGCATCGCCGTGAATGCCTCGTGGCCCGGCGTGTCGAGGAAGACGATCCGCTTGCCGTCCTTGACGACCTCGGACGCGCCGATGTGCTGGGTGATGCCGCCCCGCTCGGCCGCCGCGACGGTCGTGCTGCGGATCGCATCGAGGAGGCTCGTCTTGCCATGGTCGACATGGCCCATGACGGTCACGATCGGCGCGCGCGGCTGGAGGAGCGACGGGTCGTCCTCCTCGAAGAGGACCTCCTTGGTCGCCTCGGACGGCGCCCCCTCGGTCTCGCCCTCCTCCGCGGTCGCGGCGACGGTCTCGGCGACCTCGTAGCCGAGCTCGCCGGCGACGAGGGCGGCGGTGTCGCGATCGATCAGCTGGTTGATGGTCGCGAAGATCCCGCTCTTGATGAGCTCGCGGATGATGTCCGCGACGTTGACGGCGAGCAGGTCGGCAAGCTCCTTGACGGTCAGCGTCGCCGGGAGCTCGACCGGGCCGCGCTCCCTCGGATCGGCGACGCCGACGGTCGAGAAACCGGCCGCCTGGTCTCGTCGCGGCGGCTTGCGGGGGCCGCGGCGGCCGCGGGTCCCGCTCCTACTCCTGGCCACGGGCGCCTCCTTCGGTGGTCGTCGGTCGGGGATCCGCCGCGAGCGCCGTCAGGAGCTCCGGCGGGGGTTGGGCATGGAGCGCCCTGGCGAGCGCCCCGATCGTCTTCTGGTCCTGCCGGCACGGCCCGGCGACGCACAGGTAGGCGCCGCGACCGTTGCGCCGGCCGCTCGGGTCGATCGTCACCCGCCCATCGGTGCCGCGGACGACGCGGACGAGCTCGGCTCGCGGCCTCGCGGTCCGGCACACGACGCACGTCCGGGTCGGGACCGGACGCTCGCGAAGGGCGACGACGGCGGCGCCTACGACGACACCTCCTCGTCGGGCGCCGCGGCCTTCGTGCGGACACGGGCGGGCTTCTTCGGCGGGGGCGCGGCTTCGGCGGCGGCGTCGGCCGGTGCCTCGGCGGGGGCGGCCTCGGCCGGTGCCTCGGCGGGGGCGGCGTCGGCCGGTGCCTCGGCCGGCACCGGCGGGTCCTCGCGCTCGGGCGCGGCCGGCTCGGCCGCAGCATGGGCGGCCGTGGCGCGCGCCTCGGGTCGTGGCCGCGGCTCGGCGGAGGGGTTGTCGCTGCGGATGTCGATCCGCCAGCCGGTGAGCCTGGCGGCGAGCCGGGCGTTCTGGCCCTCGCGGCCGATCGCGAGCGAGAGCATCCGCTCGGGGACGACGACGTTCGCGATCCGGTGCTCCTCGTCGATGTCGACCGAGATGACCTGGGCGGGGCTCAGCGCGTTGGCGACGAACAGGGCGGGGTCGTCGTGCCACGGGATGACGTCGATCTTCTCGCCGCCGAGCTCGGCGACGACGGCCTGGACGCGGGCGCCGCGCTGGCCGACGGTCGCTCCGACCGGATCGAGACCCTCCTGGCGCGACGACACGGCGACCTTGGACCGGCTGCCGGGCTCGCGGGCGATGGCCTTGATCTCGACCGTCCCGGCGTGGATCTCGGGCACCTCGAGCTCGAAGAGCCGCCGGACGAAGCCCTTGTGGGTCCGGCTGACGAGGATCTGCGGCCCGCGGGCCGCCCGCCGGACCTCGAGGACGTAGGCCTTGACGTTCTGGCCGATCCGGTAGTGCTCGAGCGGGCTCTGCTCCGAGGTCGCGAGGATCGCCTCGACGTTCTTGCCGACGTCGAGGATGATCGCCCGCGGCTCGACACGGTTGACCGTGCCGGTGATCAGGTCGCCCTCGCGGCTCGCGAACTGGTCGAAGACGACGTCGCGCTCGGCCTCGCGAAGGCGCTGCAGGACGACCTGCTTGGCGGTCTGGGCGTGGATCCGGCCGAAGGCATCGGCGTCGAGCTGCTCGTACTCGACGAGGTCGCCGACCTTGGCCTCGGCGTCGTACGCCCGGGCCTGCTCGACGGTGAACTCGACGGCCTCGTCCTCGACCTCGCTCACGACGGTCCGGGCCCGGAAGGCGCGGATCTTGCCGCTCTCGGCGTCGATCCGGACATGGATGTCCTCGTCCCCGCCGACTCGCCGGTAGGCCGACTGGATCGCCTCCTCGACGGTACGGATGAGCTGCTCGCGCGGGACCTGCTTCTCGGCGTTGAGCTGGAGGAGGGCGGCCACGAAGTCCCGGCTCATCTCGCACCTCCTGCACTGCGGACGACCGCCCTGTCCCCCCGACATGAAGAAACGTGGGGGTCACCCACGTTCGGAGGCGGCCGTCGATGTCGCGCGGAGTATACACCCGGGACGGTGACCCGCCACCACCGGGACGAACGAGCGCGGCGCGCGGCTCCGGCCGGGTCGGGCGCGGCCGGATCTAGCCGGTCGTCCCGTACCGCCGCTCGACGTACGCCTCGAGGATCGCCTTGAACTCATCGACGAGGCCATCGCCGCGGAGCGTCCGATCGAGCTTCCCGTCGATGAAGACGGGGGCCACGGGCTCCTCGAACGTGCCCGGCAGGGAGATGCCGATGTCGGCGTGCTTGCTCTCGCCGGGCCCGTTCACGACGCAGCCCATCACGGCGACCCTGAGCTCCTCGACGCCGGGGTGCGTCTCGCGCCAGGCCGGCATCCGCGACTTCAGGTGCTCGGTGATGTCGCGAGCCATCTCCTGGAAGAACGTCGAGGTCGTCCGGCCGCAGCCGGGGCAGGCCGAGACCTGCGGCAGGAACGAGCGGAGGCCCATCGACTGGAGGACCTGCTGGGCGATCTCGACCTCGCGCTCGCGCGGTGCGCCCGGGTCGGGCGTGAGCGAGACGCGGATGGTGTCGCCGATCCCCTCGTTGAGGAGGATGGCCAGCCCGGCGGTCGAGGCGACGATGCCCTTGTCGCCCATCCCGGCCTCGGTCAGGCCGAGGTGGAGCGGCAGGTCGGTCCTGGCGGCCAGCCGTCGATACGTGTCGACCAGGTCGCGGACGCCCGAGACCTTCGCCGAGAGGATGATCCGGTCGTGCCGCAGGCCGGTGGCCTCGGCGAGCTCGGCCGAGCGGAGCGCCGACTCGAGCATCGCCTCGATCATCACGTCGCGGGCGTCGCGCGGCTCGGCGGCTCGCGCATTCGCATCCATCAGCTCGGTCAGCAGCGCCTGGTCGAGCGAGCCCCAGTTCACCCCGATCCGGACCGGCTTGTCGTGCTCGATCGCCGCCCGGACGATCGTCTGGAAGTTCTCGTCGTGGCGCTTCGTCCCGACGTTTCCCGGGTTGATCCGGTACTTGGCGAGGAGCCGGGCGGTCTCGGGGTACGCCACGAGCAGCTGGTGTCCGTTGTAGTGGAAGTCGCCGATGACCGGGACGTCGACGCCGAGGTCGCGCAGCTTCCGGATCATCTCCGGGACCGCCGCCGCCGCCGTCTCGGTGTTGACCGTGACCCGGACGAGCTGGCTTCCCGCGTGAGCGAGCCTGGCGACCTGGATCGCCGTCGCGTCCGGGTCGGCCGTGTCGGTGTTCGTCATCGACTGGACGACGACCGGGTGGGCCGAGCCGACGAGGACGCCGCCGACGTCGACGCTGACGGTCGGCCGGCGCCGCGGCCGGAGCGCGTCGGGCGACGTCACTGGCCGACCCCGCCGATCCGGAGGATGTCGAACAGGGTCACGTAGATGAGGAAGCCGAAGAGGAAGACGAAGCCGACCATGTAGGTCAGCTGCTCGACGCGGACCGACAGGCGCGTCCCGACGGCGGCCTTGATCGCGAGCATCAGCATCCGACCCCCGTCGAGCGGCGGGAACGGCAGGATGTTGACAAGGGCGAGGTTCGCCGAGAGGAGCCCGGCGAGGTAGAGGGTCGGGACGATGCCGGCCTGCCAGAAGACGAGGTTCACCTGCTCGAAGATGCCGATCGGCCCGGTCACCGGCGGCGGCTGTGTCGGCTCGCTCGCGATCGACCCGATGAGCGCGGCCAGACCGTTGATGATCAGGCCGAACGCATCGATCGTCCGCTCGACCCCGGTCGCGATCGCCTCGGCGGGCGTCCGGGTGAACGTCTCGTCGAGGAGGACGGCGGTGAAGTCGCCGACCCCCAGGGCGCCCTTGTCGGGCGCGATCTCCTCGGGCGTGCGGAGGGTCACCGTGAGCGCTTCCTGCTCCCCATCGGCGTGCTGGATCCCGATCGTCACCGTCTCGCCGGCGGACGCCCGGAGGTCCTCGAGCAGTCGGCCGGCATCGAACTGGTCGTAGACCTCGCCGTCGAGCGAGTAGAGGACGTCGCCCGGCACCAGGCCGGCCTCCGCCGCCGGCGACGTGGGATCGACGTAGCCGATGCCGATCCCGAGGATCTGCTGGGGCAGCCAGGCGACGGTGACCATGATCGCCAGGGCCAGGATGAGGTTCATCACGACCCCGGCGACGAGGATCGCCTGCTTGACGAGGAACGGCGCCCGGGTGAACGAGCGCGGGTCGTCGGAGTCGCCGTCCTCACCCTCGAGCTTGACGAAGCCGCCGATCGGCAGCCAGTTGAGCGTGTAGAGCGTCTCCCCGTCGTTGCGCAGGACCTTCGCCCGCGGTGGGAAGCCGACGCCGAACTCGTGGACCCGGACGCCGGCCCGGCGGGCGAGGACGAAGTGGCCGATCTCGTGGATCAGGACGAGGATCGCCAGGATCGCGATGAACAGGACGGCGCTGATCGCCACCTGGATGAGCGGCATCAGGCCTTCCCTCCCCCGGGGGCCGCGTAGGCGGTCCGGATCTCCTGCTCGATCGCCTCGAGCGTCGCGAGGTCGGGCGACTGGTCGGCCCCCTCGCCATGGCGGACGACCGCGTCCTCGAGCAGGGCCGGGATCCCGGTGAACGGGAGCGACCCCCCGAGGAAGCGGGCGACGGCCACCTCGTCGGCGGCGATGAGCGCGGCCGTCGCGCGCGATCCGGTCCGGCCGGCGGCCCGGGCGATCCGGAGCGCCGGAAAGCGTGCCTCGTCGGGCGCGCGGAACTCGAGGCGGCCGGCCTCGAGCAGGTCGAGCGGTGCCGCCGGCGAGCGGTGGCGGTCGGGGTAGGTCATCGCGTACTGGATCGGGATCCGCATGTCGGGGGTGCCGAGCTGGGCCTTGACCGAGCCGTCGACGAAACGGACGGCGGAGTGGACGACGCTCTGCGGGTGGACGACGACGTCGATCGCGTCGTACCCCACATCGTAGAGCCAGTGGGCTTCGATCACTTCCAGTCCCTTGTTCGCGAGGGTCGCCGAGTCGATGGTGATCTTGGCGCCCATGGTCCAGGTCGGGTGGCGGAGCGCCCGGGCGGGGGTCACCCGGGCGAGCTCGTCCGGGGTCGCCTCGAGGAACGGGCCGCCGGACGCCGTGAGGACGAGACGCTCGATCCCCGCCATCGGTTCGCCGACGAGGCACTGCCAGATCGCGGAGTGCTCCGAGTCGATCGGCCGGAGCCAGGCGAGCGGGCTCGCGAGCGGCCCGCCCGGCACTCCGGCCGCGAGCGCCCGGGCGAGCGGCATCACGAGGTGGCCGCCGGCGACGAGCGTCTCCTTGTTGGCCGTGGCGACGACCTTGCCGGCCCTCAGCGCGGCGAGGACCGGCCGGAGGCTGACGACACCCCCGGTCCCGACGACGACGAGGTCGACGTCGTCGCGCGTCGCGAGCGCCACCAGGGCATCGGCGCCGCCGACGGCCTCGGTGCCCGCAGGGAGCTCGATCGACGCCCCCGATGCGAGCGCGACGGCCCGCGGCCGGAGCACCCGGGCCTGCTCGGCGAGCGTCGCTCCATCGCGACCCGTCGCGAGGGCCACGGCCCGGAACCGGGCGGGGTGCGCGAGCAGGACCTCGATCGCCTGGCGGCCGATCGAGCCCGTCGACCCGAGGAGCGCGACCCCGATCCGCTCGTCGCCCGGGGCACCGTCGCCGCCGGGGCCGCCCGGCTCAGCCGAGCGCGACGATGACCGAGGCATACAGGGTCACGACCGGCGCCGCGAAGAGGAACGAATCGATGCGGTCGAGGATGCCACCGTGACCCGGGATCAGCCCCGACGAGTCCTTCGCCCCCGCCGCCCGCTTGAGCATCGACTCGGCGAGGTCGCCCGCCTGGGCGACCAGCCCCAGGATCGGCCCGAGCAGGAGCCCGTGCCAGGCCGGCTGGCCGAGCGCCCACAGGCCGAGGGTGACGACCACGGTCGTCGCGACGAGACCGCCGGCGAGCCCTTCGAGCGTCTTCGACGGGGAGATGTGGGACAGGAACTTCCGGCGCCCGCAGCGGCGGCCGACGAGGTAGGCGCCGGTGTCGTACGACCAGACCCCGAGGACGAGGAGGAGGATCCACGCCTGCTCGGTGCCGAGGAACGACAGCGGCGCGTCGTCGGGGATCGCCGGCGCGACCTGGCCGAGCCGGACGAGGAATGCGAGCTGCGAGACGTAGATGGCACCGAAGACGGTCGCCGCCCAGGCCGCCAGCCCATCGCGCGGGTCGAGCCGGGCGAACGCGCCGACGCCGACGAGGATCAGCCCGACGGCCGCGAGCAGGAGCGATGCCCCGCCGAGCGCGGGCGCGTCGGGCGCGTCGAGAGCGACGGCGATCGCGAGCGCCATCGCCACCGCGAAGGCGATCCCGAGCAGCGGCAGGACCGGGTAGCCTGCCGCGCGGAGGAGGCTGAACGTCTCCGACGCCGCGAGACCGACGATGGCGACGACGAGGAGGGTGATCCAGGGGCCGCCGAGCAGCAGGACGACGACGAGCGGCGGGATGAGGATGGCAGCGCTGATGGCGCGTTGTCGGAGCATCGTCCCCCTCAGCGGCCGAACCGGCGGGTGCGGCTGGCGAACTCGAGGATCGCCGCGTCGAACGCGTCCGGACCGAAGTCCGGCCAGAGCGTCTCGCAGGTGTACAGCTCGGCGTACGCCGACTGCCAGATGAGGAAGTTCGAGAGGCGCTGCTCGCCACCGGTCCGGACGACGAGGTCCGGGTCCGGCAGGCCGGCCGTGTAGAGGGCAGCCGAGATGGCCGCCTCGTCGATCTCGGCGGGGGCGATGCCGGCCGCGACGAGGCGCCGGAACGCGTCGACGAGCTCGGTCCGCCCGGCGTAGTTGAAGGCGATGTTGAGCTGCAGCCGGCGACCCCCGGTCGTCCGCTCGATCGCCTCGCCGATCGAGCGCCGCGTCTCGTCCGGGAGCTCGTCGAGCCGCCCGAGCATCCGGATGCGGACGCCCTGGGCGGTCAGCTCGTCGGTCTCGTCGCGGATGGCCGCCTCGAGGAGCGCGAACAGCCCGGCCACCTCGACGTCGGTCCGGGCCCAGTTCTCGCGGCTGAACGCGTACAGCGTCAGGACCGGGATCCCGCGGCGGACCGCGTGCCGGAGGATCGCCCGGATGGCCTCGACCCCGGCGGCGTGGCCGTCGAGCTCGGGCACGCCGCGGAGCCGGGCCCAGCGGCGGTTGCCGTCCATGATGATCGCCACGTGGCGCGGCAGCTCGTCGGCCGGCACGAGCAGCTCGACGTCGGCCCCGCCGGCGACCACCGCGTCGACCGGCGCGGCCGGCTCGTGCGCGGTCGGTGGCGCGTCGGTGGGCCTGGCGAGCGGTGCGCGCGTCACTAGACCTCGAGGACCTCCTGCTCCTTGATCGCACCGAGGCGGTCGACCTCGGCGATCTCGCGGTCGGTCAGGCGCTGGAGCGCCTCCTGCTCCTTGTGGGAGTCGTCCGCTCCGATCTCGCCGTCGCGCTCCTCGCGCTTGAGGGCGTCGATCGCCTCACGGCGGAGGTTGCGGATCTCGACGCGGGCCTCCTCCATCCGGCGGTGGACGACCCGGACGAGCTCCTTGCGACGCTCCTCGGTGAGGGCCGGGATGTTGAGCCGGACGACGGTCCCGTCCACGTTCGGGACGAGACCGATGTCGCTCTTGATGATCGCCTTCTCGATCGCGCCGAGGACGCTCCGGTCCCACGGCTGGATGACGATCTGATGCGGCTCCGGGACGCTGATGCCGGCCAGCTGGTTGAGCGCCGTCGACGTCCCGTAGTAGTCGACGTGGAGCCGCTCGACGAGGCCGGTCGAGGCGCGGCCGGTGCGGATGCTCGCAAGGTCGCGCTCCATGACCTCGATGGCCCGGGTCATCTTCCGTTCCGCGGTGGCGAGGATCTCGCTGCTCATCGGTCGGCTCCATCGGGGTTCGACGAGATCCGCGTGCCGATCGGCTCGCCGAGGGCGACGCGGGCCACGTTGTCGGGCTGGTTGAGATCGAAGACGACGATCGGGAGATCGTTCTCCAGGCAGAGCGACACCGCCGCGGCGTCGAGCACCTGGAGCCGATCGCGAAGGAGGTCGGCGTAGTCGAGCTCGGCGTACCGCCGCGCACCGGGGGTCGTGACCGGGTCCGCATCGTAGACGCCGTCGACCTTGGTCGCCTTAAGGAGGACCTCGGCGTGGATCTCGACCGCCCGCAGGGCCGCCGCGGTGTCGGTCGTGAAGTAGGGGTTGCCGGTGCCGGCGACGAAGATCGCGACCCGGCCCTTCTCGAGGTGGCGGACGGCCCGCCGCCGGATGTAGGGCTCGGCGACCTCGTTCATCGCGATCGCGCTCATGACCCGGGTCGGCACGCCCGCCCGCTCGAGCGCGTCCTGGAGCGCGAGGCCGTTCATGACCGTCGCGAGCATCCCGATGTAGTCGCCGGTCGCCCGGTCCATCCCGTTGGCGGCCGCCGCCAGGCCGCGGAAGATGTTACCGCCGCCGACCACGATGCCGACCTCGACGCCGAGCCGGTGGACGGTCGCCACCTGCTCGGCGATGAACGCGCAGAACGCGGGGTCGACCCCGTACTGGCGATCGCCGAGCAGCGCCTCGCCCGACAGCTTGAGCAGGATGCGCCGGTAGCGCAGCCCCTCGCCGCCGGGCCGGGCGGTCGGGGCCGGTTCGCTCACAGCTCCTCCCCGAGAGCGTATCGGGTGAAGCGTCGGACGCGGATGTTCTCGCCGATCGTGGCGATCCGCTCGGTGATGAGGTCGCGCACCGTCCGGTCCTCGTCGCGGAACGCCTGCTCCAGCAGGCAGACCTCCTTGTACCACTTCTTGAGCTGGCCATCGACGATCTTCTCGCGGATCTCGGCCGGCTTCTTCTGGGTCTCCTCGTCCGCGAGCAGCGCGGCGCGCTTCGCCTCGAGCTCGGCCTCCGGGATCCGATCGACATCGACGTACAGCGGGGCGAGGCCGGCGACCTGCATCGCGAGATCGCGGACGAGCTTCTGGAACTCGTCGGTCCGGGCGACGAAGTCGGTCTCGCAGTTGACCTCGATGAGGACGCCGACGCGGCCGCCCGTGTGGATGTAGCTGCTGACCAGCCCCTCGCGCGCCTCGCGGCCGGCGCGCTTCGCGGCGGCGGCCAGGCCACGCTCGCGGAGCATCGTCACCGCGGCGTCCATGTCGCCGCCGGTCTCCTCGAGCGCGCGCTTGCAGTCCATCATCCCGGCGCCGGTGCGCTCGCGCAACTCCTTGACGGCGTCGGCCGTGATCGTGGCCATCGGGTCCTCCTGGTCCGCGGGTCGGCCCCGCGGCTCGGTTCGGTTCTCTCGGTCGGGTCTGCGTCAGACCGGCTCGTCGCCGGTCGCCGGCGCGGCGTCCTCGGCGCGGACGGGCCGGGCCGCCGGGAGGAGCTCCTCCTCGTCGGCATCGGGCTCGAAGGTGAGCGCCCCGCCGCCGGCGAGGGCGGCGACGAGCTCCTCCGAGGCCGCGGCGTCGAACTCCGGCTCGGCGGCCGGGACCGCCTCGACCTCGACCTCGGCCTCGACGGCCGCCCGGCTGCCGCGCTCGGCGGCGCCCTCGATGCAGGCGTCGGCCACGAGCGAGCAGAGCAGGCGGATCGCCCGGATCGCGTCGTCATTGGCCGGGATGATGTACTCGAGCTCGTCCGGGTCGACGTTCGTGTCGCCGGTTCCGACGATCGGCAGCTCGAGCTTGATCGCCTCGCTGACGGCGATCCGCTCGCGGTGGGGGTCGACGATGAACACCGCGCCGGGCAGGCGCTTCATCTTGCGGATGCCGCCGAGCGTGGCCTGAAGCTTGGTCAGCTCCTCCTGGAGGCGGGCCGCCTCCTTCTTCGGGAGCCGCTCGAACTCGCCGGCCTGCTGGCGCGCCTCGAGCTGGTCGAGCAGCCCGACGCGCTTCTTGATCGTGACGTAGTTCGTCAGCATCCCGCCGAGCCAGCGCTTGGTCACGTAGGGCATCCCGGCGCGGGTCGCCTCCTCGGCGACCGGCTCCTGGGCCTGCTTCTTCGTCCCGACGAACAGGACGGTGTCGCCCCGGGCGACGGTCTCGCGCACGAAGTCGAGGGCGACCTCGAGCCGCTGCGCGGTCTGGGCGAGGTCGATGATGTGGATGCCGTTGCGCTCGGCGAAGATGTACGGCTTCATCTTCGGGTTCCAGCGACGGGTCTGGTGGCCGAAGTGGACGCCGGCCTCCAGAAGCTGGCGCATCGAGACCTTGGGCACGGGATGACCTCCTGTCCGGTTCGTTCCGCCGCGGATGCCGTCGCCGGGGACCGCCGCGACCTGCGTCGTCGGCGGCACCGCCCCGGTCGGGAGCGATCCGCGTGTGAGCTCCGCCCGGATCACGGGCGGGCGTGCCGCGCGGTGGCGCGACGGGGCGGAGTGTAGCAGGCGGCCCCGCGGGCCGCAGCCGCGACGGCTACCCCGCCGGTTGGCGTATCGTGGCGGTCGATGGCCACGCTGGCACGGATCGGCCTCACCCCGCTCAAGGGCACCGCGCTCCACCACCCCACGGCGGTGCGCCTGACCGAGGCGGGCATCGCGGCCAACCGCCGATTCCACCTCGTCGACGAGCGGGGCGCGCTCTTCACGTCCGAGGGTCACGGGCCGCTCGTCCGCGTCGTCGCGACGTTCGATCCGGCCGCGGAGACGCTCCGGCTCGAGCTGCCCGACGGGCGCGTGATCGGCGATCGAGCCGACGGGCTCGGCGGGCCGGTGGTCACCGACTTCTACGGGCGGCCGGTCGCCGGTCGGCTCGTCGACGGGCCGTTCGCCGCGGCGCTGTCCGCGTACATCGGGCGGCCCGTCCGGCTCGTCCGCACCGATCGCGAGGGTGACGGCTCCGACGTCCATCGCCTGACCCTCATCTCGTCGGCGTCCGTCCGCGAGCTCGGGACCCGGAGCGGGCGACCCGACCTCGACGCGCGGCGGTTCCGGATGGATCTCGAGCTCGGTGGCTGCGCGCCGTTCGAGGAGGACGCCTGGGCCGGGCGCCAGGTCCGCGTCGGCGCCGCCGTCGTCATGGTCCTCGGTCCGGTGCCGCGCTGCGTCGTCACGACCCGCGATCCCACGTCGGGCCTGAAGGACTTCGACACGCTCAAGCGGATCGCCGAGTTCCGGCCGCTGATGACCGATCCGCGTGGCGTCCCGTTCGGGATGTACGCCGAGGTCGTCCGGCCGGGCCTCGTCCGCGTCGGCGACGACGTCGGGCCGCTCCTCGGCTGACCGTCGCCACTCGAGGTTGACCGTCGCTAGTCGAGGCTGACGTCGCGGAGGTGGTGCAGCCGCGGCCCCGGCTCGACCGTTACGAGGTCGATCGCCGGCGGCCACCGCGGCAGCGTGGCGCCGTCCGGCAGGCGACCGGCGTCGACGAGGGCCGCGATCGCGCCGCGGAGCAGCCCGAGCTTGCGGCGGTCGACCGTCTCCTCGGGCCGACCGTGGTCCGGGCGGCGGCGCCAGCGCACCTCGACGGCGACCAGCCGGCGGGGCGGGCCGGGGTCGGTCGCGAGGAGGTCGATCTCGGCCCGGCCGACCCGAAGCCGACGGGCGAGGATCGTCCAGCCAGCGGCCGTGAGCCGCGCCTCGACGAACGACTCGGCCGCGTCGCCCGACCGCTGGGCCTCGGTGCGCATGGCACGATCCTCGCCGGGGTCGCTCACCCGGCGCTTATCAGGCCATGATCAGCGGGTCGGCGGCTCGTCGGACCAGAACCCCGGCTGATCGATCGCCGCGCACGACGCGAACGTCCGGCGGTGGACCGGGGCGAGGCCGAGCGTCGCGAGCCCGGCGCGATGGTCGGGCGCGGCATAGCCCTTGTTCGAGGCGAGCCCGTAGCCCGGGTAGACGGCGTCGAGCTCGACCATCAGCCGGTCACGGGCGACCTTGGCCACGACCGACGCGGCGGCGATCGACGCGCACAGGCGGTCGCCGTCGACGACGACGCGCTGCGGCAGGCCGACCTCCGGCAGCGCGAGCGAGCCGTCGAAGAGGAGGGCGTCGGGCCGGACCGGCAGCCGGGCAGCGGCGAGCTGCGCCGCAAGGAGCGTCGCCTGGAGGATGTTGATCCGGTCGATGACCGCCGGTTCGACCGCGGCCAGCGCCCACGCCACCGCATGGGTCCGGACCTCGTCCGCCAGCCGCTCACGGTCCTCGGGCTTCATCAGCTTCGAGTCGCGGAGGCCGGCCGGGACCCAGCCCTCCGGGAGGATGACGGCGGCCGCCACGACGGGCCCGGCCAGGCAGCCTCGGCCGACCTCGTCGACCCCGGCGACGAAGCGCAGCCCGAGGTCGCGGAAGGCCCGTTCCTCGGACAGGTCGGGGTCGAGGCGCTCACGGTGGAGGCGTCGACCCGGGTCACTGCTCCTGGCGGTGGTCGTCGGCGAGAACGACGGACCCCGTCGCGCGGGCCGGGTTGCCGTGGCGGCGGGGTCGGGAGCGGCGGGGCGGCGGGACGGTCCGGGCATCGGGCCGTCGCGCCTCGTCACCCGTGCTGGCGGCGCTCGCGCAGCGTCGCGGCCTTGCCGACGCGGTCGCGAAGGAAGTACAGCTGCGCGCGGCGGACACGACCGTGGCGGACGACCTCGATCTTCTCGATCCGCGGGCTGTGGATCTTGAATGTCCGCTCGACGCCGACGCCACTCGCCAGCCGGCGGACCGTGATCGAGCGGGTGATCCCGCCGCCGCGGAGCCGCATGACCGTCCCCTCGAAGACCTGGATGCGCTCGCGGTTGCCCTCGACGACCTTCGCCGACACGCGGACGGTGTCGCCCGAGGCAAGCTCGGGAAGGTCGGTACGGAGCTGGTCGGAGACGAGTTCGTCGAGGACGTTCACGTGGCGGTCCTTGGTCTAGCTGGGCAGCCGGTGGCTGCGGGCGATCCGATCATCGGGAGGCCACGGGCCGCGGCCGACGGCGGAGTATAGCACGGGCCTCGGGGCGGCCCGGTCCGGCGGATGGTTCAGTCGACCCCGGGGTCGACCTCGGCCCGGAGCTCGGCCAGGAGCCGGGCCTCATCGGCCGTCGGCGGATGCGCCTCCAGCAGGTCCGGTCGCCGCTCGAGCGTCCGCCGCAGCGACGCGCGCTGGCGCCAGCGCCGGACCTCGGCGTGGTGGCCGCTCCGGAGGACGTCGGGGATCGCCTCGCCGCGGAACTCGAGCGGCCGGGTGTACTGCGGGTACTCGAGCCGCCCGGCGGCGAACGACTCCTCTTCGGTCGACGCCGCGTCGATGGCGCCCGGGAGGAGCCGCAGGACGGCATCGATGACGACGAGGGCCGGGAGCTCGCCGCCGGTGAGGACGTAGTCGCCGATCGAGAGCTCGAGGTCGACGAGGCCGCGGATCCGCTCGTCGACGCCCTCGTAGCGCGGGCAGACGAAGACGAGGTGGGGCCGACCCGCGAGGTCGTGGGCCCGGGCCTGGCTGAAGACCTCGCCGGCCGGGTCGAGGAGGACGACGAGGCTGTCGGGGCGCCGGAGGGCGTCGAGCGCGGCCGCGACCGGCTCGACCCGCAGGACCATCCCGGCCCCGCCCCCGTACGGCGTGTCGTCGACGCTCCGGTGCCGGCCGAGCCCCCACTCGCGCAGGTCGTGGATCCGGATCGTCGCGAGGCCCCGCTCCTGGATCCGGCCGGGGATCGAGGCGCCGAGCGGCGCCGCGACCATCTCGGGGAAGAGCGTCAACAGCTCGATCTCGAGCGTCACGAGGCCGATCCCCCGCCGTCGGACGGTCCGGGACCGCCGGTCGCCGCGCTGTCGTCACCGGCCAGCCGGGCGGCGTCGTGGGCGCGCCGGGTCCGCCGGCCGCGCGGGCGCTTGGGCGGTGGCGCCGCATCGAGGTCGAGCGACTCGCGATCGACGACGATCCGGCCGTTCCGCGGGGCGAACTCGAGGACGATCGAGGCGACGTTGGGGATGTCGAGCTCGCCGAGCGGACCCTCGACGACGAGGACCTCCGCGCCACCGACCCGGTAGATGTCGACGACCCGGCCGAGATCCGCCCCGGCTGCGTCGACGACGGGGCGTCCGACCACCTCGTGCCAGTAGACCTCGCCGGCCGGGAGCTCGGCCGGGTCGACGCGCGCGGTCAGGTAGCGGTCGCGGAGCCGGTCGGCGGAATCCCGGTCGCCGACCTCGCTGAACTCGAGCCACCAGCCGGGGCCGTCGGCGACGGGCTCGGCGAAACGGACGGTGAGGGCCGGCCCGCCATCCTCCGGCTCGAGCACGGCACCGGGCCGGAAGCGGGCGTCGGGATGGTCGGTCAGGACCTCGACCCGAACGCGGCCGCGCAGCCCGTGGACGCCCCGGACGAGGGCGACGACGAGCCGCTCGTCGTTCAGACGATCTCCAGCGAGACGGCTTCGCCCTCGCGCGCGGAGACGACCTTCAGCAGGGTCCGGAGGGCCTTCGCGACGCTGCCGTTCCGGCCGATGACCTTGCCCATGTCATCCTCGGCGACGTGGAGCTCGAGGACCGTCCCGCCGGCCTCGCGGACGACCTCGACGGTCACCGCGTCGGGGTCGTCGACCAGCGACTTCGCGACGTACTCGACCAGTTCCTTCGCGGCCATCGGGCTACTTCCCGGCGGGCAGCACGCCCGCCTTGACGAAGAGCCGGGCGACCGTGTCGCTCGGCTGGGCGCCCTTCGCCAGCCAGTCCTTGGCCTTCGCCTCGTCGATGACGAACTCGACGGGGTCGGTCCGGGGGTTGTAGTGACCGATCGTCTCGATGGCGCGCCCGTCACGGGCGCTGCGGCCGTCGGCGACGACGACCCGGTACGTCGGCTGCTTGGTCGCGCCGACACGGGTCAGGCGGATGCGGACTGCCATGGGTGCTGTGCGAACCTCCTGTGGTGGAACCGGGGGAGTGTAGCGCGGCGACTCAGCGGCGGCCCATCATCCCGCCGAGCGCCGCGCGGCGCCCGCCGGGTCCGGCCAGCTGCTTCATCAGCTTCTGCATCTCGGTGAACTGCTTGATCAGCCGGTTGACGTCGGTCAGCGACGTTCCGGCGCCGGCGGCGATCCGGCGTCGTCGCGAGCCGTTGAGGATGCCCGGGTCGCGCCGCTCGGCCGGGGTCATCGAGCGGATGATCGCCTCGACCCGCTTGAGCTCTCCGCGATCGACGGCGTCCTGGGCCTGCTTGGCCATCCCGCCCAGCCCCGGGATCATCGACATGACCTGGCCCATCGGGCCCATCTTCTGGACCTGCTGGAGCTGCTCGAGCATATCCTCGAGGGTGAAGGAGGCCTTCCGGAGCTTCTCCTCGAGCTGCGCCGCCTGCCGCTGGTCGACGACCTCCTGGGCCCGCTCGACGAGCGTCAGGACGTCACCCATGCCGAGGATCCGGCCGGCGAGGCGGTCGGGATGGAAGACCTCGAGCGCGTCGGTCTTCTCGCCGGTCCCGATGAACTTCACCGGCAGGCCTGTGACCGCGCCGATCGAGAGCGCGGCGCCACCCCGTGCATCGCCGTCGACCTTGGTCAGGACGAGCCCGGTGAGCGGCACTGCCGCGTGGAAGGCGCCCGCGACGGCGACGGCCTGCTGACCGGTCATCGCGTCGACGACGAGCAGCCGCTCGACGGCCCGGACGGCCGTGGCGACCTCGGCGATCTCGGCCATCAGGGCGTCGTCGACGGTGAGCCGGCCGGCGGTGTCGAGGATGACGACGTCGCGCACCAGGTGCCGGGCCGCCTCGATCCCCCCGCTCGCGATCTCGACGACCGGCGTCCCGGGCGGCGCGCGATGGACCGGCACCGACAGCGCCCGGCCGAGCGTCTCGAGCTGGTCGGCCGCGGCGGGCCGGTACGGGTCGGCCGCGACGAGGAGCGGTCGCCGGCCGAGCCGGATCGTGTGCCGGGCGAGCTTCGCGGCGGTCGTCGTCTTGCCCGAGCCCTGGAGGCCGGCGAGGAGGATGACGGCCGGATTGCCCGACAGGTGGAAGGTCCGGTCCCCGGCGGACAGGAGAGCGGTCAGCTCGTCGTAGACGATCTTCACGACCTGCTGGCCGGCGGTCAGGCTCTCGAGGACCTCGGCCCCGACCGCTCGCGCCTTGACCCGGGCGACAAAGTCCTTGACGACCCGGAAGTCGACGTCGGCCTCGAGCAGGGCGAGCCGGATCTCGCGCATCGCGGCGTCGACATCGGCCTCGGTCACGCGGCCGCGGCCGGTCAGGCCGGCGAGGGTTCGGCGGAGGCGATCGCTGAGGGCGTCGAACACGGGTCGGTGCAGGCTCCCTGACGGTCGGGGTCATCGCGGCGACCAGGCGGTCGCGTCACGGTCGGCCCACGGATCCTGGCGGTGCCGAGCGGCGCTGAGTGTAGCCCATCGCCGCCGGACCCGAGACCGCCCGCGCGCCCGCCGAGGTCGTCGTCGACGTCGGTCGCGACGGGCCGATCGGCGGCTGAGGCTCAGGCGAACAGGGCCGCGACGAAGGCGTCGGGGTCGAACGGCAACAGGTCGCCGACCCGCTCCCCCACCCCGACGAACCGGACCGGCACGCCGAGCGCATCCTCGATCGCGAAGACGATGCCACCCTTCGACGTCGAGTCCAGCTTGGTCAGCACGATCCCGGTCAGCCCGACGGCCTCGTGGAAGGCGCGGGCCTGGGCGAGGCCGTTCTGGCCCGTCGTCGCGTCGAGGACGAAGAGCGTCTCCGGCCGGGCGCCGGGCAGGCGCTTGTCGATGACGCGGCGGACCTTGGCCAGCTCGTCCATGAGGTTGACCTTCGTGTGAAGCCGGCCGGCCGTGTCCGCGATGACGATGTCGGCTCGCCGGGCGACCGCCGCGTCGAGCGCGTCGTAGACGACCGCGCCAGGGTCCGCCCCGGGAGCGTGGGCGACGATCTCGGCACCCGAGCGACGGGCCCACTCGGTCAGCTGCTCGATGGCGGCGGCCCGGAACGTGTCCGCGGCGGCGAGCACGACCCGCCGACCGTCACCGCGATAGCGGGCGGCAAGCTTGCCGATCGTCGTCGTCTTGCCGGTGCCGTTGACGCCGACGACGAGGACGACCGCCGGTCCGCCATCGGTCGCCGGCGCCGGCGCCCAGTGCGGGTCACGCGGGACGAGCAGCGCGGCGAGCTCCGCGCGGACGGCGGCCTCGGCGCCGCCGGGATCGCGACGGGCGCGGGCCCGCTCCACGAGTCGCATCGCGAGGGCGCCCCCGACGTCGCCGGCGATGAGCGTCTCCTCGATGTCGTCCCAGTCGACACCATCCGCGCCACCGAAGAAGCCGCGCAACCGGGCCATCAACCCGGTCCGGGTCCTCGCCAGGCCGGCGTCGAGGTCGCCGGGCTCGAGGTCGCCGGGCATGAGGTCGCCGGCCGCCGGGCCGTCGTCGGTCGTGTCGGCCGACACCGCCGCGGGCGCGGCCGCCAGGTCGGGGTCGGCCGGGGCGGGGGCCCGGGTCGCCGCCGAGGCATCGCCCGCTACCGTCGGCCCGGCCCCGGCGCTCGGCTCGCCGACCTCCGGCGACGACGCCGGCTCGTCACTCCTCCGCCAGAAACGCATCCGACCTCCTAGCCCCGAGCCCCGGCGTCGGCTCGACCGGCCCGGTCCGCGAGCGCCTGGGCCTCCTCGAGCCTGAGGCTGATGACGCGGCTGACCGAATCGTCGCCGACCGTGACGCCGTAGAGGGCGTCGGCGGCCTCGATCGTCCCGCGGTTGTGGGTGATGACGATGAACTGGGTCGCCTCGGCGAGCTCGCGGAGCGCCTCGGTGAACCGTCCGACGTTCGCCTCGTCGAGCGCGGCATCGACCTCGTCGAGCACGCAGAACGGGACGGGCCGGACCTCGAGCATCGCGAACAGCAGGGCGACCGCGGTGAGGGCGCGCTCGCCGCCGCTGAGCATCGCCAGGTTCTGGGCCTTCTTGCCGGGCGGGCGCGCGACGATCTCGACCCCGGTCGAGGCGAGGTCGGCCGGATCGGTCAGGGCGAGGCGGGCGAACCCGCCGCCGAAGAGCTGGCCGAACCGCCGGTCGAAGGCGGCCTCGAGCGCCTCGAACGTCGTCCGGAACTGACCGGCGATGAGCGCGTCGAGCTCGTCGATGAGCGTCCGCGTCCGGGCGATCGCGGCCCGCAGGTCGGCGTGCTGCGCCTCGAGGCCGTCGAGGCGCGCCTTGAGCGTCGCGTACTCCTCGACGGCATACGGGTTCGCCGCGCCGAGCTCGTGGTAGCGGCGTCGCAGCGAGGCGAGGCGGCCCGGCGTCGGCGGCTCGGTCGCCGGAGGCTCCGCGGCCCAGCGGACGGCGGCCAGCTCGAGCCATGCCTCGAGGGCGGCGGCATCGTCGTCCGGCGCCGCTCCGTCGAGCGCCGCTCCGTCGGCGGCCACCGGCTCGTCGTCGGGCGCCCCGGTCACGAGCGCCAGCTGGCGTCGCCCCGGCTCCCCGAGCCCCGCCAGCTCGACGAGGACGCCCTCGCGGATCGCATCGAGGGCGAGCCGTGCCTCGAGGTCACCCACGTCCGCTCCGCGCAGCCGGTCGTCGGCGCCACGGAGCCGCTCGCGGGCGGCCGAGGCGTCGCGCTCGGCGTCGGCGAGCCGGCCGCGATCGGCCGCATCGGCGGCGCGGAGCTCGTCAAGCGCCGCGGCAGCGGCCGCCTCGGCATCGGTCGCGACGGCGAGCTCGGCCGTCAGCGCCTCCAGCTCGGACCGTCGGGATCGGTCGTTCGCCTCGAGCCCCGCCAGCTCGGTCGTGGCGCGGGCGAGGCGAGCCTCCGCAGCGGCGGCCGCGGCCTCGGCCCTGGCCCGCGCCGCCTCGGCGTCGCGGCGGGCCGTGTCGACCCCGGCGACGTGGGCCGCCAGCCGGTCGCGCCGCCCACGCAGCTCGCCGACCCGGGCCTCCAGCGCCGCCATGGCCGGGCCGTCGTCGCCGCTCGATCCAGGTCCGGGCTCCGTCGGGGCGTCGTCCGCCGCCTCGAGGGCGTCGAGCGCGGCGGCGGCGCGGTCGACCTCGCCGGCCAGCCGCCCCACCTGGGCCGCCTGCCAGGCCGCCTCGCGAAGCGCCGCCTCGAGCTCGCGACCGGCGACCCGCTCGACTTCCTCGGCGACTCGCTGCGCCGCGAGCGCCGCGGCCTCGGCCGCCCGGGCTGCGGCCAGGTCACCCTGGGCGGCCACGAGCGCGGCGGCGGCCGCGTCGCGGGTCGCGGCGAGCTCCGCGAGCGCCGCCTCGGCCGCGGCGATGGACGCGGCGATCCGATCGTGCTCGGCGCGTCGCTCGAGGACGGCATCGGGAGCGCCGAGCGAGACGACGAGCGGTCCGACGACGGCCCTGCCGTCCCGGGTGACGGCGATCCAGCCTGCCGGGAGCTCGCCCTGGACCGACACCGCCGCACCGAGGTCGGGTAGCCAGACCGCCCGTTCGAGCAGCCGCCGGGCGGCCCCGGCCGGATCGCGCCGGACCGCGTCGGCCAATCGGCCGCCACCGAGCTCGGTCACCCGGGCGAGGAGCGTCCCCGCCGGGTCGGCCGCCCCGGCGGCGAGGCGCTCCTCCACGACGAGCGATCCGCGCTCGCCGGCGATCGCCGCCACCGCCGCGCCCCCGACGAGGTAGCCACGGGCCGACTCCCCAAGGGCAGCGGCCACGGCCGCCCGCAGCCCGGGCTCGACGACGAGGTCCTCGTCGATCCGGCGGCCGCCGACCTTCCGCGCCGCGCGGGCGATGCCGCGGGCCTCCTCCTCGGCGAGCCGCCCGGCGAGCGCGGACAGCCGGCCCCGCTCCACGGCGAGCGCCTCCGATGCCGAGCCGTGTCGATCGGCGGCCTCGCGGGCGATGGCCTCGGCGGTCTCGGCCGCCCCGCGGCGGTCGGCGACGAGCGCCATCGCGACCCTGGCGTCGTCGGTCGCCGCGGCCAGCGCCGCCGCCGCCTCGGTGGCGGCACGCTCGAGCTCGGTCCGCCGCGCCACGAGGTCGGCTTCGCGGGCGCGCTCGGCCTCGAGCCGCCGGGCGAGATCGGCCCGCCGTCGTCGAGCGGCGTCGAGCTCGGCCTGCCGGGCCGCAGCCGCGCGTCGCATCGCCAGCGCAGCCTCGCCCTCGGCCGCCCTGGACGTTCGGACGGCCGCGACTTCGGCCAGCGCCTCGGCGAGGGCCCGCTCGGCGATCGCCAGCTCCGCCTCGGCATCGTGATCGCGGTCGGGGACCGGGCGGGCTGCCAGGCGCCGCTGGGCGACCATGTCGGCCTCGGCGGCGTCCCGCTCGGCCTCGACCCGCGCCCGGTCGCGGGCCGACGCATCGGCCTCCGCGACGACGCGAGCCTCGCGGAGCTGGAGCGCCGTCAGCCGCGCCCGGGCCGCCTCGTGGACGGCGCGGCGGTCGGCCTCGACCGCGACCCGCGAGCCCAGCTCCGCGGCGATCGACGCGACCCGGTCCTCGGCCGCCGCGAGCGCGGCCATCGCCGCGTCGGCGTCGGCCCGGGCGCGCTCGCGCGCGGCGGCTCCGACAGCGACCCGGTCCGCGGCCTCGTACCAGCGGGCGTGGGCCGAGACCACGAGCGCCGCCGCGAGCTCGTCGCCGGCGGATCGCCGGGTCGCCTGCTGCTCCGCCTGGACCGAGAGCCGCCGCGCCTGTGGGCGGAGCTCGGCGAGGATGTCCTCGACGCGAAGCAGGTTGCCCTCGGCCTCGACGAGCTGCTCCTCGGCCCGCCGCCGGCGACGCTCGTGGCGGCGGACGCCGGCGACCTCCTCGAAGAGCGGCCGTCGCTCCTCGGGCCGGAGCGAGAGGGCCTGGTCGACCATCCCCTGGCCGATGAACAGGAAGGCGTTGTCGGCGAGGTGGGCGCCGTCGAGCAGGTCGACGAGATCGCGCAGCCGGACCCGCTGGCGATTGAGGAGGTAGTCGTTCTCCCCCGAGCGATACAGCCGGCGCCCGAGCTCGACGGTCGCGTAGCCGACCCCGAGGAGGCCATCGGCGTTGTCGAGCAGGAGCGAGACGTCGGCCATCCCGATCGCGGCACGGCGCTCGGAGCCGGCGAAGATGACATCCTCGGACTTGCGGGTCCGGAGCGCCCGACCCTGCTCGCCGAGGGCCCACCGGAGGGCGTCGGCGAGGTTGCTCTTGCCGGATCCGTTCGGGCCGACGACCGCGCTGATCCCGGGTCCGAACTCGACGAGCGTCTTCTCGGCGAACGACTTGAACCCCTGGAGCCGGAGTGCGAGCAGCCGGGCGGGCGCGGTCACGAGCCGGTGACCTCCGCGCCGACCGCGCTCGCCGGCAGCGAGGTCCCGTCGGTGCGGCGGGAGCGCCCGCGGAGCGTCTCGAGCGCGCGCGCCGCCGCCTCGGTCTCGGCCCGGCGCCGCGACGATCCCTCGCCGACGCCGACGACCTCGCCCTCGACGACCACCTCGATCCGGAAGTGCTTCTCGTGGTCGGGCCCGAGCGCGTCGAGGACCCGATACTCCGGGCGCGAGCCCGAGCGCCGCTGGGTGTACTCCTGGAGGTGGCTCTTGGGGCTCTTGAGCGCGGCGGCCGCGGTCCCCGCAGCGATGAGCTCGGCCTCCGCGACCTCGACGAGCCAGTCCCGGACGCGCTCGTAGCCGAGGTCGAGATAGAGGGCGCCCACGAGGGCCTCGAACGCCGACGCCAGCAGGCTCGGCCGGCGGCGGCCGCCCCGTCGCGCCTCGCCCTCGCCGAGGCGGAGGTGGTCGCCGAGGTCGAGGTGGACCGCGAGCCGGGCGAGACCCGTCGTGCTGACGATCGCGGCGCGGCGTGCCGAAAGGACGCCTTCGTCGTCGCCGGGATGGCGCGCGAACAGCGCCTCGGAGAAGACGAGGCTCACGACCGCATCGCCGAGGAACTCGAGCCGCTCGTTGTGGCCGCGGGCCGCTTCGGGATGCTCGTGCAGCCAGCTGCGGTGGACGAGCGCCTGCTCGATCAGCCCGGGATCGGCGACGGGCAACCCGATCCGGGCGACGACGGCCTCGGGGCCCATCGGCCTCGGGCCGCGCCGGTCAGGACGCGAGGTGCTCGTCGATGTAGTCGGCGGCGTCCTGGACGGTCCGGATCTTCTCGGCGTCCTCGTCCGAGATCTCGGTCCCGAACTCCTCCTCCAGGCTCATGATCAGCTCGACCAGGTCGAGGGAATCGGCGTTGAGGTCATCGACGAACGACGCCTCGGGGACCACCTCGGCCTCGTCGACGCCGAGCTGCTCGACGACGATCTTCTTGAGCCGGTCGTACGTGCTGGACACCTGGATCTCCCTCCTCGTGGAAGTGCGTTACCGATCGGATGGGTCGGGGCTGGCGGGACCGGGATCGTCGTCCGCAGGACGGCGGACCGCTCGGGTCGCGACACGGCCCGACTCGGTGGCGATCCGCCCGAGGACGCCGTTCATCAGTCGGCGCGTCGACTCCCCACTGTAGATGCGGGCCAGCTCGACCCATTCGGCGATGGCCACCCGGGCCGGGGTCGTCGGGCAGTGTAGCACCTCGCCGATGCCGCAACGCAGCAGCGAACGGTCCACCCGGGCGAGCTGGACGACCGGGTAGCGGGGGGCGAGACGCTCGATGTCGGCATCGATCCGCTCCCGGTCGGCGACCACCGCGGCGACGATCGCCCGGGCCAGCTCCGCCGCCGCCGGATCGGCCTCACCCTCGGCCAGATGGCGCTCGACGACCGCCTCGGCGGTCCGCTGGCCGAAGTCCGCCTCGAAGATCGACGCCAGCGCCAGCCGCCGGCCGGCGCGCCGCGACCGGACGGCGTCAGCCGCCGATGCCATCGACGACGACGGTGACGGATCCGACCTCGAGGCCGAGGAGTCGCTCGATCGTCGTCGTGACCGCGGCCCGGACCTCGGCGGTCACGGCGCCCAGGGCCCGGCCCGGCCGGGCGACGACCCAGATCCGGACGGTCACCACCTCGCCACGGCGCTTGGCGACGACGCTCCGGCGACCCCAGCCCCGCCACGGGGGACCTCCGCGGCCGACCCGCAGGACGCCCGGCACCTCGACCGCGGCGAGGCGGGCCATGTCGCGGACGACCGACGACCCGACCGAGAGACCGGAGACGCTCATGGCCCAGCCACCTCCCCGGCCGCCGCGGCAGCCGACCGGTCGCCGGCCGCGCCGTGGAGCCGCTCGGCGATGCGCTCGGGGACCCGGGCGCGGGCCATCCGCACGCCGACCTCGACCGCGTAGCCGATCATCCGCCGCTTCGCCCGACCGTGGGTGATGACGACCGTCCCGCGCACCCCGAGCAGCGGCACCCCGCCGACCCGCTCCCAGTCGAAGGTCGTCCGGATCCGGTCGAGGCCGGGCTTCAGCAGGAGGTACGCCAGGCGTCCCCGCAGGTCGCGCCGGAACTCCGTCCGGAACTGGTCGAAGATGAACCCCGAGAGCCCCTCGAAGAACTTGATCGTCACATTGCCGACGACCGCCTCGCAGACCACCACGTCGGCTAGGTGGTGGACGAGGTCGCGGCCCTCGACGTTGCCGACGAATCGCAGCGACGACGCGTCGAGGAGCTCCGTCGCGGCGGCGATCCGGGCGTCGCCCTTGCCCTTCTCCTCGCCGAGCGAGAGGAGGGCGACGCGCGGTGACGGGACGCCCAGGACCTGCTCGGAGAAGATCGCCCCCATGTGGGCGAACTGGAACAGGTTGTGGGGGGTCGGATCGGGGTTCGCCCCGATGTCGAGGAAGACGAACGGGCCGCTGTCGGTGACCATCTGGACGGCCAGCGCGGGCCGGTCGACGCCCGGCAGCCGGCCGAGCCGCAGGACCGCCGCGGCCATCCCGGCTCCGGTGTGCCCGGCCGTGACGACGGCCTCGGCCTCGCCCCGCCGGACGAGGTCGACGGCGACCATGATCGAGCTGTCCTTCTTCTCGCGGAGCGCGAGGGCGGGCTGCTCCTCCATCTCGACGACCTCGGTCGCCGGGACGACCGTGCAGTTCGGCGGGAGCGGACCGCCGGCGTTGGTCGCGATCGCCTCGGCCCGGCCGACGAGGAGCAGGCGCTCGTCCGGGTGGGTCCGGGCGTACTCGACGGCGCCCGGCACGACCTCGGCCGGGCCGTGGTCGCCGCCCATGACGTCGACGGCGACCCGGATCGGCGCTCCGGGTGCGGACGACTCGGTCATCGGCGACGGGCGATCGGGCGGAGGCTAGGCCTTCTCGTCGGCCGTGGCCTTGCGCTCGACGGCGAGCCGGCCCTTGTACCAGCCGCAGTTCGGGCAGACGCGGTGGGGCAGCTTCGGCTCGTGGCAGTGCGAGCACTCGACGAGCCGCGGCGCGGTCAACGCGAGATGACTGCGGCGCTCGCCCTGGCGCGCGTGCGAGACCTTCCGCTTCGGGACACCCATGGTCCGTCCTGCTCCTTGTTCCTCGAGCTCGGCGCGCCGGCGGGCGCGGCCGAGGATCGTCCGTGTCGGGTCGTCGGGCGCACGGCCGATCCGGGCGCACGCGGGGGACCGAGCGCGGAGTCTAGTCGGTTTCGGCCTCCGCGTCGACCTCGAACGCCGCGAGCGCCTCGAGCCGAGGGTCGACGACGACGTGGTCGAGGTGGCCCGGCAGGGCCAGGTCCGCCCCGCAGACGCCGCAGAGACCCGGACAGTCCGGGCGGCAGAGCGGGGCGATCGGCGCGGCGAGCTGGATCGCCTCGCGAAGGATCGGCTCGACGTCGAGCTCGTGATGATCGGTCAGCCGCAGCGCGTCGGGGTCGTCCGCCGCATCGACCACGGCACCGGAGACGAGGTCGATCGAGGGCAGGACCTCCTCCTCGATGACGAGGTCGAGGGCGACCTCGATCGGGCGGAGACAGCGGCTGCACGTCTCGGCGAGGGTGGCCGTCGCCCGGCCATGGACGAGGAGCCCGCGGTTCGTCCGGTCGAGCCGCGCCTCGCCGGCGGCGGGCGCCGCGAGGACGAGGTCATCACCGAGCTCGATCGTGGCCGGTCCGACCTCGATCCGGCCCGTCGCGCCGGCCGGTTCCGCGAGCAGGCCGGCGACCGGGAAGCGCAGGTCGTCGGCCGAGGTCACCGCCGCTCGGGCTCGTAGGCTTCGTCGTCCTCGTACTCGAGGTCGGACCCATCACCCGCCGGCTCGTCGCCGGCCTCGCTGCTGGCGGTCAGCTCGGCGCGTCGCTCGTCGAGCATCTCGATGCCCTTCTTGACGCTCTGGAGCGTCCGGACGAGGTCGTCCTCGAGGCCGATGAGGACCTGGACGGCGTACTCGTCCGCGCCGCGCCGGATCTCGTCGGCATCGGCATGGGCCCGGTCGAGGATCCGGCGGCTCTCGTCCTTCGCCGCCTCGGTCAGACCCCGCTCGCCGATGAGGAACGCCGCCTGCTCCTGGGCCCGGGCGACGATCCGCTCGCCCTCCTCGTGGGCGCCCTCGATGATCCGCTCGCCCTCCTGGTTGATCCGCTTGGCCTGGCGGACCTCCTCGGGCACGGCGACCCGCAGCTCGTCGATGAGACCGAGCGCGGCGTTCTGGTCGATGACGACGTTGTTCGTCAGCGGCAGCTTCTTGCCGTTGGCGATGAGCGACTCGAGTCGCTCGACCAGGAAGATGATGTCGATGGGACGGGCCCTCCGCGCTCGGTTGCTCGGGATTATCGCACTTCGGGCGATGCATCCAGCGCCGCCCGCGCCGCCGCCGGGAGCATCGCCGAGACGTCGCCGCCGAAG
This sequence comes from uncultured Anaerolineaceae bacterium, assembly GCA_964483405.1. Classification (GTDB taxonomy): domain Bacteria; phylum Chloroflexota; class Limnocylindria; order Limnocylindrales; family CSP1-4; genus CAZABC01. The sequence continues at coordinate 29,644 of CAZABC010000001.1, read as the reverse complement.
TCGGCGATCTCCTTCGCCAGCGACGAGCTGACGTAGGCGTGCTCGAGCGCGGTCATGAAGAAGACGGTGTCGACCTCGGGTGCGAGCTTGCGGTTGTTGTGGGCGAGCTGCATCTCGGTCTCGAAGTCGGCGATCGCCCGCAGTCCGCGGACGACGAAGCGCGCCCCGACGGCCCGGCACAGGTCGACGGTCAGGCCGTCGAACGCCCGGACCTCGACCTTGCCGCCGACGCCGGCCTCGTCGAGCGAGGCGCGGATGACCGCGACCCGGGTCGCGGTCGACAGCCGGGGCGCCTTGCGCGGGTTCTCGAGGACGGCGACCACGAGTCGGTCGAAGACGGCGGTCGCCCGTGCGATGACGTCGAGGTGGCCGGTCGTGATCGGGTCGAACGAGCCCGGGTAGACCGCGATCCGCTCCGTCACCGTTCGGACTCCTCGCTCTCGGACGACCGGTAGAAGGTCAGCGCCGTCTCCCCGAAGCGCCGCTCGCGTCCCGATGCTAGCAGCCCGACCCGGGCCGGTGGGCGGTCGCGCCAGAAGTGCTTCGCGACGACCGTCGCCCGCGGGGCGAGGACCGATCCGGGCCGAGCCGCCTCACCGAGGCTGGCGAGGGCACGCTCGAGCCCCTCGCGGTCCTCGTACGGTGGGTCGAGCAGGACGATGTCGAACGGGCCGTCGGTCGCCGCCCGCCCGGCCAGGTAGCCGGCAACGTCGGCCCGGACGATCCGGCCGGCCGCGCCGAGACCGGTCCGCTCGAGGTTCATGGCGATGACCCGTACGGCGCCGGCATCGCGCTCGACGAAGACCGCCAGCGACGCACCCCGGCTGAGCGCCTCGATCCCGGCAGCGCCGCTGCCGGCGTACAGGTCGAGGACCCGGGCACCCCGGAGCTCCGGTTCGAGGATCGCGAAGAGCGTCTGCTTCACCCGGTCGGCGAGCGGCCGGGTCCCCGGGCCCGGTGCGAGCAGCCGGATCCCGCGCGCCCGGCCGGCGACGACTCGGCCCGCGTCCGCCACGACCGCGCTCAGGCGCCGCTCGCCGGGTCGCCGGCGAAGACGCGGGCGAGCCAGCCCGAGCGGAGCTCGGCGTCGAGCGCGTCATGGCCCGGGGCGAGCGACCCGTCGTCGGCGACGAGCCGTTCGGCGTGGGCCCGGGCCCGGACGGCGAGCGCCCGATGGGCCTCGCGCTGGAGCGATGCGACCCGCAGCGCGGGCAACCCGCTCTGGGCGAGGCCGAGCACGTCGCCCTCCCGGCGCAGGGCGAAGTCGGCCTCGGCGAGCTCGAACCCGTCGAGCGTCCGGGCGATCGTCACGAGGCGGGCCTGGGCGGTCGTCTCGGCGGCCCGGTCGCCGCCGACGATCGCCTCCCAGGCCGCCGTCGACGGGGCCGCATCGGAGACGAGGACGCAGTACGACCGGTCGGTCCCCCGCCCCACCCGGCCGCGCAGCTGGTGGAGCTGGGCAAGCCCGAAGCGGTCGGCACTCTCGACGACCATGACCGTCGCCTCGGGCACGTCGACGCCGACCTCGACGACGGTCGTCCCGACGAGCACCTCGAGGTCGCCATCGCGGAAGCGGGCCATCTCGGCGTCGCGGTCGGCCGGTCGCATCCGGCCATGGACGAGCCCGACCCGGAGGTCCGCCAGCCGCGCCCGGAGCCGGACGGCCTCGGCCTCGGCGGCCACGGCCCCGGCCTCGATCGGATCGACCCCCTCGGCGTCCTCGTCCGCGGCAAGGTCGGGCTCGATGAGCGGCACGACGACGAACGTCCGCCGCCCCGCCCGACCCTCCTCGATGACGAAGTCCCACAGCCGCTCCTGGTCCGCCGGGTGGCGGATCGCGGTCCGGATCGCGACCCGACCCGACGGCGCGGCCCGCAGGTCCGACACGTCGAGATCCGCGTAGAGGACCTGGCCGAGGGTCCGCGGGATCGGTGTCGCGGTCATGAGCAGGACGTGCGGATCGGCGTCGCCGGCCTTCGCCTCGAGCAGCCCGCGCTGCTCGACGCCGAACCGGTGCTGCTCGTCGATGACCGCGAGCCCGAGATCGGCGAAGGCCACCGACTCCTGGAGCAGCGCATGGGTCCCGACGACGACGGACGCCCGGCCGTCGGCGATCCCCTCGCCCGCCGCCCGGCGCCCGGCGGCCGAGAGCGAGCCGGTCAGGAGCGTCACCCCGATCCCGAGGTCGGCGAGCAGGTCGCCGAGGGTGACGGCGTGCTGGCGGGCGAGGAGGTCGGTCGGGGCCAGCAGCGCGCCCTGGCGCCCGGCCAGCGCGGCGAGGGCGAGCGCGTGGGCGGCGACGGCGGTCTTGCCGGACCCGACGTCGCCCTGGACGAGGCGGAGCATCGGCGTCGTCTTCGCGATGTCGGCCCGGACCGCCGCCATCGCGGCGGCCTGGTCGTCGGTCAGGCCGACCGCTCGCCCGAGCCTGCGCCCGAGCGCGGCGACGATCGTCGCCCGGACCCGAGCGTCCGTCGCGTCGTCGGACGGGATGGCGACCGTCGCCGCTCGCCCCCGCGCCCGGCGGCGACCGACCATCCCGACCTGGAGGGCGAGCAGCTCGTCGAAGGCGAGTCGATCGAGCGCGGCGTCCCGGCGCTCGAAGCCGTCCGGGAAGTGGGCGGCCTCGATCGCCTCGCCGATCCCGGGCAGGCGCTCCGCGCCGAGGAGCGCCGGCGGGAGGTACTCGGGGTAGGCCCGGGCAGCCCGGTCGATCGCCGCCCGGATGGCGACCCGGAGCCGGGTCGCGGTGAGGCCCGCGGTCAGCCGGTAGACCGGCACGATCCGGCCGGCATGGAGGAGCGCGCTGCCGTCGTCGGGCTGGAAGTCGGGGGCGTCGATCGTCAGCCGTCCCCTGAACGAGCGGAGGCGGCCGGAGAGGACGATCGCGTCGCCGGCGTGGAGCCGCCGCTCGATGAACCGTCGGCCGAACCAGACCGCCTCGATGGTCCCCGTTCCGTCGTCGAGGCGGGCGACCGTCCGCTGGACGCGTCCCCGGAAGGTCGGCTCGACGCGGACCTCGCGGACGGCGGCCCGAACGCTGACCGGCGTCCCATCCGCGACCCAGGTCAGGTCGCCGATCAGCCGGAGCTCGCGCAGGTCGTCGTAGCGGCGCGGCAGGTGGAACAGGAGGTCGCGGACGGTCGCGATCCCGAGCCGCGCGCCGGCCCGTCGGAGCGTCGGCGCCCCCGGCAGGCCGCTGTCGCCGATCGGGGTCCGGAGGAGCTCGACCGGGTCGAGCGCGACCGCGGGCCGGGACCCCGGTCCGGGCCGTCGTGGCGAGCGCCGGGCCGGTCCGCTCACTCGGCCGCGAGCAGGTACCGGTAGTACGGCTGGCCGCCGCGGACCAGCTGGACCTCGGCCCCGGCCAGCACGTCACCGACGCGCCGCGCGACGTCCTCTGCCTCGTCGAGGTCGGCCCCGTCGCCGTAGTAGAGGGTGACGAGCTCGTACCCGGGCTTGAGCGTCGCGAGCGCGGTCGCGATCGCCTTCCAGCGGTCGTGGTCGGCCGCGACCAGGCCGTCGTCGGGATCGAGCACGATGGTCTGGCCCTTGCGCACCTTCCGATCGCCGATCTTCGCGTCGCGGACGGCCTCGGTGACCTGGATCGACTGGATCGCGCGGCCGGCCGCCGTCATCGGCTCGACGTTCGCGGCGGCCGGGAGCGTCGGGTCGAGAGCGAGGAGGGCGGCGACCCCCTCGGCCGCGTTGCGGGTGGGGACGACGACGCAGGGACGGTCGGCCAGCTCGACGACCTGGCGGGCCGCCATCACGACGTTGGGGTTGTTCGGCAAGATGACGACCTCGCGGGCCGGGATGGCCCTGATCGCCTCGAGCAGCTCGCCGGTGCTCGGGTTGTGCGACTGTCCGCCCTGGACGACGACGACGGCCAGCTGGTCGGGGAGGCGGAACTGGTCGAAGACCTGCCGCAGGCCGTCGCCGGCGGCCACCGCGACCACGCCGAGGGCGACCTCGACCGGCGACACGGACGGAGACGCCGATCCGCCGTCCGCGTCCGGTCGTGCGATGACGGCGCCCGAGGCCGTCGGCCCGCCGCCGTGCCCGTCACCGGTGAAGTCGGCGGCCCGGGCCTCGCGGACGTCGCGGGCCTGGTTGTCGAGGTTCTCGACGCTGATCCGCGACAGCGCCCCCTGCTCGAGCCCGAAGGCGATGACGAGGTCCGGCCGCTCGTTGTGGACATGGACCTTGACCGCCCGCGGGTCGCCGGCGACGAGGACCGACTCGCCGATCGTCTCGAGGTGGTAGCGGATCCGGTCGACGTCGAGGGACAGGCCCGGCCGGGCCTGGAGGAGGTACATCGTCTCGTAGCCGAACCCCTCGTCGGCGCGGGCGACGAGGGTCGACGCCTTGGCCGGCTCCGTGCCCCGGCTCAGCGCCTCGCCGGCCGGGGCCCGGCCGACGAGCGCGAGGAGGGCGCCCTGGAGCAGCCGGTACAGGCCCTGACCGCCAGAGTCCACCACCCCCGCCTCGCGCAGGATCGGCAGGAGGCCCGGCGTCGAGGCGACCGACTTCTCGGCGGCGTCGACGGTGGCGGTCAGGACCGCCTCGACGTCGTTGACCTGTTCGGCCCGCGCGACGGCCGCGTCGGCCGACTCGCGGATGACCGTGAGGATCGTGCCCTCGACCGGCTTGGCGACCGCCCCGTACGCCGTCCGCGACCCCTCGCGGAGGGCGTGGGCGAAGTCGAGCCCGTTGAAACGACGCTTCCCGGCCAGCCCCTCGGCGAGCCCCCGGAGGATCTGGCTGGTGATGACCCCCGAGTTGCCCCGGGCGCCCATCAGCGCCCCGAAGCTGAAGGCGGCTGCGACCCGGTCGGCGGCGTCGCCCTCGACGCCCTCGGCCTCCTCGAGTGCCGCCCGGACGGTCGCGAGCATGTTGCTGCCGGTGTCGCCGTCGGGGACCGGGAACACGTTGAGGCCGTTGATCTCCTCGACGTGGGCCTCGAGGTTGGCGACCGCCCCGCGGAAGGCGTTCCGGAGCGCCGCCCCGTCGACGGACCGACGGGCCATCAGCCGCCACCCGCCGGGGCGGCCCCCTCGCGCTGCCGCTCGGTCCCGACCGTCGCCGCGTCGGTCTCCTCGGCTGCCGGCTCGGCCGTGACGGCCCCGCTCGCGCTGCCGACCTCCGCGCGATCCGCCGCGACCGGGGGCACGCTCGCCGGCTGGTAGCGAAGCCCGCCGACGTGGACGGTCAGCCGGCGGACCTCGACGCCGAGTGCCCGGCGGACCATGTACCTGACGGCCGAGTCGACCTGGCGAGCCACCTCGGCGACCGGCAGCCCCGAGGCGATCGTCAGCCGGAGGTCGACCTCCAGGCCCCGGTGGAGCCGGACGACGATCCCGGGCCGGCCGATCCCGAGGCGCCCGATGGCGCGGGCGACCGGCGAGTCGCCGGCGATGCCGGTCACGCCGTACGAGCCGACGACGGCGGTCCGGACGACGTCCACGATGGCGCGGCGGGTCACGTAGGACCGGCCGGGCAGGGCCTGATCTGGCACGCCGACGCGACTCCTCAGGCGGGCCCGAGACGGGCCGAGGGCACCCCGGGATCCGCGCCGGGGCTCGTCTGCTATCATACGCGGCCGCGCCCGGCGGTAGCCGAGCGCCGCCTTGGTCGATCATCCGAAAGGGAACGCATGGCCCGCACCTGCGCCATCTGCGGCAAGGTCTCGATGGGCGGCTTCAACCCGCAGTCGTCGGGGATGAACCGGGTCCGCGCCCATCGCCGCTACCAGCCGAACCTCCAGCGTCGCGTCGTCTCGACCGGCGGCCAGACGAGGCGCGCCCTCGTCTGCACCCGCTGCAGCCGCACCGCGACCAAGTCGGCCCGCTGACCGCGGTCAGATCCGCCGGCGAGCGCCGCCGGCCAGCCGCTCCCGCGACCGGTCGTTCGACGACCGGTCGTTCCACGTCCGGCGATCCGCCGGCGCACGGCCCCGGCCGATTGCCGGCATCGCCCTCGATCAGCGCTCGGCGGTGTCGAGCCAGATCGTGAAGGGTCCGTCGTTGACGAGCTCGACGGCCATCGAGGCCCCGAACCTGCCCCGGCCCACGGTGACCCCGAGTCGCTCGAGCGCGGCGCAGAAGCGCTCGACGAGGGCCGCCGCCGGCTCCGGGTCGGCGGCATCGGTGAACCCCGGGCGACGTCCGCGCCGCGTGTCCGCGTAGAGGGTGAACTGGCTCACCACGAGCGCCCCGCCGCCGGTGTCCACGAGCGAGCGGTTCGTCCGGCCCTCGGCGTCGGCGAAGATCCGCAGACCGGCGACCCGCCCCGCGAGCGCGTCGGCCGTCGCCTCGTCGTCGGCCCGGCCGACGCCGAGGAGGATGCACAGCCCCGGACCGGTCGAGCCGACGACCGCGCCATCGACCCGGACGGCGGCCCGCGTCACCCGCTGGAGGAGCGCCCGCATCGTCAGCCGGCCGTGTCGCGCGGCGCTCCGCCGCCGTCCGCCCCGCTGCCGTCCGGCGCATCCGCCGCCGCTCGCAGCTCGGCGATCCGGACCGTGAACCGGTCCGCGACGAAGGCCTCCGCCTCGGCTGGGACGAGGAGCTCGTACTCGCGGACGCCGTCGCGATCGAGCGGGCCGTCGCCCCGGAGGACGAGGACCGGGACGTCGACGGCGTCCATCTCGTCGGCGAGGACCCGGGCGAACGAGCGCGGCAGGCTCGCCGCCCGGACCCAGCGCCCTCGCGCCGGTGGCGGCTCGCCATGGTTCCGGCCGTACTGGAAGCCCTCGTCGGCGAGCGCCTTGACGAGCCGGATCTCGCGGGCCATGTCGTGGCCCTTGACCCACAGCGCCGATCCCACGACGAGCACGTCCGCGCCCAGCGCCCCGGCGCGCTCGGCCGTCTCGCGGTTGACCCCGCCGTCGACGTGGACCTCACCGCCGACGGGTCGCGGCGCGAGGTGCTCGCGCGCCGCCAGCACCTTCGCCTCGGCGACATCGGTCATGAACGACTGCCCGCCGAAGCCGGGCTCGACTGTCATGACCATGACGATGTCGAGGAGCGGCCGGTACGCCTCGAGCGCGGTCAGCGGCGTCGCCGGTCGCAGGGCGAGGCCGGCCGCCCGGCCGGCCGCCCGGATCCGGGCGAGCGTCGGCTCGACCCGCTCGGCCGCTGTCTCGACGTGGAACGTGACCGAGTCGCAGCCGGCCTCGAGATAGTCGTCGAGATAGCGCCATGGCTCGGCGATCATCAGGTGCGCGTCGAACGGGATCCGGGTGTGGCGCCGCAGGTCGCGGATCGTCCGGGCGCCGAAGGTCAGGTTCGGCACGAAGTGGCCATCCATCACGTCGAGGTGGATCCGGTCGGCGCCGGCCGCCGCCGCGCGCCGGACCGCGTGGCCGAGGTTCGACAGGTCCGCGTCGAGGATGCTCGCGGCGACCTGTGCCCGGCCGCTCACCCGGCACCCGCCCCGACCGGCGCGGTCTCGGCCGAGCGCTCGCCCCGCAGGGCCGCCCGGCTCTCGTCGACGAGGCGCGCCCGTCGCCGGGCGACCGCCTCGGCCGTCGGCTCGCCGGCCCGCTCCGCGGCCAGCTGGCCGCACGCCGCCCCGATCTCCTGGCCCCGGTTGCGACGGACCGTCACGGCGACGCCCGCCGCCCGGAGCCGGTCGGCGAAGGCGGCGATGACCGCCGGCGGCGAGGCCGTCCAGGGGGTGTGCGCGACCGGGTTCATCGGGATGAGGTTGACGTGGGCGAGGTCGCCGTGGAGCAGCCGCCCGAGCGCCTCGGCGTCGGCGGGCGTGTCGTTCACGCCGGCGATCAGCGTCACCTCGTAGGTCACCCGGCGGCCGGTCACCCGGGCGTGGTCGCGGGCCGCGGCGACGACCTCGGCGACCGGCCAGCGGCGGTTGAGCGGCACGAGGACGTCGCGGAGCGGATCACGGGCGGCGTGGAGCGAGATCGCGAGCGTGAACTGCGGCCCGAGGGCCGTCAGCCGCCGGATGCCCGGCACCACGCCTGACGTCGAGACGGTCACGTGGCGCGCGCCGAGCCCGAACCGGGCCGGATCGGCCAGCGCCTCGACCGCCTCGAGCACCCGGTCGAGGTTGAGGAGCGGCTCGCCCATCCCCATGAAGACGACGTTCGTCAGCCGGACGGCCTCCGTCGACAGCCGGCCGGCCGCCGACCGGACCTGATCGAGGATCTCGGCCGTCTCGAGGTCGCGGCCGAAACCGAGCTCGCCCGTCGCGCAGAAGGGGCAGCCCACGGCGCAGCCGACCTGGCTCGAGATGCACAGGGTCCGCCGGGCTCGGCCGCCGGAGCGGGCGGGGTAGCGCATCAGGACCGACTCGACGAGCGCGCCGTCGGCGAGGGTGTGGAGCGCCTTGTCGGTCCGGCCGCCGTCGCTCGGCCGGATCTCGGTCGCCGCGATCGTGTCGAACCGGTACGCGGCATCGAGCTCGGTGCGGAGCGAGGTCGGCAGCGTCCGCAGGCCCGCGGCGCTCGTCACCGACCCGCGCCAGATCATGTCGGCCACCTGGCGGGCCCGATACGTCGGCTGGCCGCGCTCGGAGAACCACGCCGCGAGGGCATCGAGCGGGACGCCCGATAACCCCGGGCGGGGGTCGCGGGGCGGTGCGTCGACCACCGGGAGCCGGCCATCGTCCATCGCGTCCATCGGGGTCGATTGTAGGGCCGGCGGCCGGCCACCCGGACGGGTGGTCAGGACCCCGGTCCCGCGACCGCGGTCCCCACGAGCGCCCGGCCCGCGCCGCGGCGGAACGCCGGACCCGGCATCGGTCGGCCACCGGCGGGCTGGACCAGGCCGAGGACGAGCCGGCCGGCACCGGTCGCGAGCGCGATACCGTCACCGGATGCGACGAGGTGCCCGGCCCGGTCGCCGGGCTCGGCCGGTGCCGTCGCCGCCTCGTGGACCGCGAGCCGACCCCGGGTGGTCTCGAGGTACGTCCCGGGCCAGGGGCGGAGGGCGCGCACCCGGCGTTCGAGCTCGGCGGCCGGCCGGGCCGGATCGAGCTGGCCATCGGCGCGCCGGAAGGGGCGGGTGAGCGTCGCTCGCGTCTCGTCCTGGGGGACGGCGGGGATCGTCCCGGCGATCCAGCCGGGGAGCGTCTCGGCGAGGAGCGCGGCACCGGCCACGGCGGCCACTGCCTCGAGCTCGGGGGCGGTCTCGTCGCCCCGCAGCGGCCAGCGCCGGCTCGCGACGACGGGGCCGGTGTCGAGACCGGCGTCCATCGCCATGACCGTGACGCCGGCCTCGGGGTCATCCGCCAGGATCGTCGCCGGCACCGGCGTCGCACCGCGGTGCCGCGGCAGGATCGACGGGTGGACGTTCAGGATCCCGTGGCGCGGCACCGTGAGCAGGTCGGGCGGCACGATCCGCCCGTAGTCGGCGAGCACGCCGAGGTCCGCGTCGAGCGCGGCGATCGCGGCGACGACCGACGGCTCCCGGAGCCGCTCGGGCCGCAGGAGCGGGAGTCCCAGCCCGACGGCGAGCGCGCCGACCGGCGTCGCAACGGGCGTCGCGCGCCGGCCGGCGGGTCGATCCGGGGTCGACACGACGGCGACGACGAGGACGGCCGGGTCGGCCATGAGCGCCTCGAGGATCGGGACGGCGAACGAGCCGGAGCCGAAGAAGACGACCCGTGGCGGGTCGGGCCGGGGGCCCGGTCCGGCGGCCGCCCCGTCGGTCACGCGAGGGCGCCCTGCGCCTCCCGGACCGCCGCGTCCTGGGCCTCGTCCTCGCCGGCGCCGACCGCGATCAGCTCCTCGAGCGAATCGAGGTAGTCGATGTACAGCTTACCCTCGAGGTGGTCGAGCTCATGCTGGAGCGCGCGGCCGAGGAGCCCGACGCCGGCGACCTTGATCTTCCGGCCGTGGCGGTTCTGGGCCACCACCCAGACCTTCTCGCGGCGGGTGACATAGGCGACGTAGCCCGGGATCGAGAGGCAGCCCTCGAGGTCGCGGTCGTCTCCGGAGGCGCGGACGATCCGGGGGTTCACCAGCTCGTGGAGCTGGCCGTCGACCTCGACGACGCAGGCCTGGAGGGCGACGCCGAGCTGGGGCGCGGCGAGCCCGACGCCGGGCGCGTGGCGCATCGTGTCGGTCAGGTCGTCGAGGAGCTCGTGGAGATAGCGCCCGAAGCCGTCGACCGGCTCGCCCTTGAGCCGGAGACGCGGGTCGCCGAGGAGCACGATCGGCTTGACGGTCATGCGGCCGAGTATAGCCGAGGGTCCCCGGCGGACCCGGTGGGCGGGCGGGTCAGGCGCCGTCCTCCTCGTCTCGCGGGGCAGCTCCGGCGTCCGGTTCGACGATCTCGTCGGGCGCTGCCTCGCCGGTGGCACCGGTCGGACCGGCGTCACCGCGGAGCTCGTCGGCCAGCTGGCGGCTGCGCTCCGCGATCGACCTGCCGGCCGACTCGGTCATCTCGGCCGCCCGGTAGGCGATCGGCCCGGCCTTCTCGCCGGCGACGGCCGCGAGCTCCGCGGCCTTCAGGCCGACCTGCTTGACGACCGGCGCGGCTTCCTTGGCGACGCCATCGATCATCGCCTGGAGCTGGTCGAGCCACTGGCGCGTCCGGGCGCCGGCGTCGGCCCCCGGCGCACCGGCATCGGCCCCGGCTGGACCGGTGTCGGCTCCAGGGCCACCCGCATCGGCATCCGCCGGGGGCGTGCCCGGTCCATCGTTCCGCTCGTCCATGTCATCGCCTCCTTCGACCGATATCGTCCCACGGACGGGGCGGCCGGTCGACGTCGCCATGGCTACAGGAGCGATTCAGGGTCGACGTCGACGGACCAGGGCGGCTCGGGTCCGCCGCCGAGGAGCGCGACCGGGTCGTCCCCGCGGAGGACGACGTTGAACCGCCAGCGGCCGGCCCGTCGGGCGATGAACGCCGGCGCCGGCCCGACGACCGTCACCCGGCCGCCGCGATCGACCGCGAGCGACCGGAGCTGATCGACCCGCTCCATCGCCGCCCGCTCGGCCGCCGCCCGGTCCTCGAGCCCGATCGTGAGCTTCACCAGCCGCCCGAACGGCGGCGACCCGAACCGCGCCCGGAGGGCGAGCTCGGCGTCGTAGAAGGCGTCCGCATCGCCGGCGACGAGCGCCCGGATCGCCGGGTGGTCGGGCTGGTACGTCTGGACGATCGCCATCCCGGGCACCTCGCCCCGGCCGGCGCGGCCGACCGCCTGGACGAGCAGCTGGTACGTCCGCTCGGCCGCCCGCTCGTCGGGCAGGTTGAGGGCCACGTCGGCCGACACGACCCCGACGAGGGCGACCTGCGGGATGTCGAGCCCCTTCGTCACGAGGCTCGTCCCGACGAGGACGTCGAGGTGGCCGTCGGCGAAGGCGTCGACGATGCGCTCCGCCGCGCCGCGCCGCTCGACGACGTCGCGGTCGAGCCGGCCGACCCGGAGGGACGGGAACCGGTCGCGGACCTCGCGCTCGACCCGCTCGGTGCCGCCGCCGAGGTATCGGATCCGGGGCGAGCCGCACGCCGGACAGCGGGCGGCGAGCGGCGCGGCCGTCCCGCAGTGGTGGCAGCGCAGGGCGTAGCCCGCCTGGTGGAAGACGAGCGGCCGGGCGCACTCCGGGCAGGCCTGGACGTGACCGCAGTCGCGGCACAGGACGACCGAGGCGCTCCCCCGCCGGTTGATGACGAGGATCGCCCGCTCGCCGGCCGCGACGTCGAGCCCGTCGAGCGCCCCGGCGAGCCGCTCCGAGAAGAGGCCGCGGTTGCCCGCCGCGAGCTCGGCCCGGAGGTCGACCACCTCGACGCTCGGCGGGCGGCCGCTCGGTCGCTCCGGGAGGCGGACGCGCCGGTATCGCCCGGCCCGGGCGTGGCCGACCGACTCGACGGCCGGGGTCGCGCTGCCGAGGACGAGCGCCGCCCCGGCGAGCTCGGCGAGCCGGATCGCGGTGTCGCGGGCCTGGAGGCGCGGGGTCCGGTCGCTCTTGTAGACGCCCTCGTGCTCCTCGTCGACGACGACCAGCCCGACGTCCGCGAGCGGGGCGAGGACGGCCGTCCGCGTCCCGACCACGACGTCCGCCGCGCCGTCGCGGATCCGGCGCCACTCGTCGGCCCGCTCCCCCTCGCCCAGGCCGCCGTGCGAGAGCGCGACCTCGGCCGACAGGTCGGCCCGGAGCCGGTCGACGAGGGGCAGGGCCAGGGCGATCTCGGGGACGAGAACGAGGGCCGGCCGGCCGGCCGCCAGCGACGCGGCGATCGCCTCCGCATAGACGGCCGTCTTCCCTCCCCCGGTCACGCCATCGAGCAGGATCGGGGTCGGGTCCCGGCCGGCGATCGACGCGGCGACGAGAGCGGCCGCCTCGGCCTGGGGCCCGCTGAGGGCGGCGGCGGTCGGACGGGCGCCGCGCTCACCCGCCGCCCGTCCGGCGAGGGGCCGACGCTCGCGGGCCCGCGTCTCGGCCGCGGCCAAGCCGCGTCGGACGAGCCCGGCCGCGACGCCGCTCCCGTGGCGGGCCGCGAGCCCGGCGGCGAGGACGCCGGTCGCCGTCGCCGCCCCGGCCAGCTCGGCGAGGGCCGCGGCCTGGCGCGGGCCGAGCGGTCGGCCCGGCGGTCGATCGCCGCGACCCAGCGCCGCGGCGACCTCGAGCCCGGCCGGGGTCGGCAGGAGCCAGCGCTCGTAGCGGGGCCCGGCGGCCGCCGCCTCGAGCGTCCACTCGAGGGCGATCGTCCCGGCCTCGGCGAGCGACCGGAGCCGCCGGAGCGTCGCCGGGCGACCGTCCGGCGACGGCAGGTCACGGACGCGGCGTGGCCCGCCGGCCAGCGCCTCGAGCAGCGCCGTCGCCGCGGGGTCGGCCGCCCCGTCGACGCGCGCCGCCGGTCCCGGGGCGGTCACGTCGGCCGTCGGAGCCAGCTCGGCCACGAGCTCGAGCCGCTCGAGCAGCCCCGGCGGGAGCATCGCCCGGATGGTCGCCGCGGGTGGGGCGAGGTAGTGGTCGCTGATCCAGGCGGCGAGCCGGAGGGTCAGGTCCGGCAGCAGCGGGCCGTCCGACCGGACCCGGTCACGGATCGGCTTGGTCGGGACGCCGGGGTCCGCGGCGTCGACCGCGAGGACGATCGCGAGCGCCTGGCGTCGGGCGAACTCGACGAGGACGGCCTCGCCCGGTCGGACGTCGGCGAGCCCGTCGGGGAGGTGGTAGGTGTACGGCCGGGCGCCGGCCGGTCCGGGGGCGTCGACCGCGACGGCGACGAACCGGAGTCCCGTCGGTCCGGACGGCTCGAGGAGGCCCGGGAGCGGCTCGGCTCCGGGGCGGCCGCGCGTCATCGCCCGCTAGACGACGACGCGCCGGTCCGGGTGGCGCGCCTTCTCGGCGGCGAGGATCTCGTCGATCCGCTCGGCGGTCCGCTCGACCTGGCCGGTCTCGTTCACGACGACATGGTCGTAGTCGCCCTGCCGGGCGAGCTCGACCGCGGCGTTCCGCTGGCGGACCTCGAGCTCGTCGGCCGACTCGGTCGCCCGCGAGCGGAGCCGCGCGAAGAGGGCCTCCAGCGACGGCGGGACGAGGAACACGAGGAGCGCGTCGGGGACCTGCTCCTTGACCTTCTGGGCACCCTGGACGTCGATCTTGAGGATGACGTCGTGGCCCGCCGCGAGCGCCCGCCGGACCTCGCCCCGCGGCGTGCCGTACCAGTTGCCGTGGACCTCGGCCGACTCGAGGAGCTCGCCGGCGTCGCGCAGCCCCCGGAACGCCTCGCGGGTCATGAAGTGGTAGTTGACCCCGTCGACCTCGCCCCGTCGCGGTCGGCGGGTCGTGCAGGTCACGACGTAGTGGTAGTCGGGGTCCCGCTCACGGGCGCGGAGGGCCTCGATGATCGTGTCCTTGCCGACGCCCGACGGCCCCGAGATGATGGCGAGGACAGCCCCCGGGGCGCCAGCGACGCGGCGCTCCTGGCCGTCACGGTGCCGTGCTCCGCTCATCGGGCCGGGTCCGGGCGCGGCCCGTCGTCGAACGCCGACGCGCGGAGCGCCGCGAGCGGACGCTCGAGGTCGGCCGGCAGCGGCGCCTCGACGCGGATGAGCCGACCCGACGACGGCGACGTCAGCTCGAGCCGCCAGGCGTGGAGGAAGAGCCGTGAAAGTCCCGCCGGCCCGCGGCGCGAGGTGCCGGTCCCATAGACCGGATCGCCCGCGACCGGGTGGCCGATCGCGGCCAGGTGGACCCGGATCTGGTGGGTCCGCCCGGTCACGAGGTCGAGCTCGAGCAGCGTCCATCCGGGCAGGCGCTCGCGGACCCGATAGCCGGTCACGGCGGCGCGACCGTCCGGCACGACGGCGTATCGCTGGCGGTCCTTCGGGTCGCGCCCGATCGGCGCCTCGACCCGGCCGACGGCCGCCGACACCGAGCCGTGGGCGAGGGCGAGGTACGTCTTGCGGATCCGGCGCCCCTTCAGCTGGGCCATCAGGCTCGACTGGGCGGCGTCGTTGCGGGCGACCATGATCAGCCCGCTCGTGTCACGGTCGAGTCGATGGACGATGCCCGGCCGCGCGACGCCGGCGATGCCGCCGAACGTGTCGTCCCGGGCCAGCAGGGCGTTGACGAGGGTGCCCTGCCAGTGACCGGGCGCCGGGTGGACGACGAGCCCGGCCGGCTTGTCGACGACGAGCAGGTCGTCGTCCTCGTAGACGACCCGCAGCTCGATCGACGGGTCGGGCTCGAGGTGGTGGGCGGGCTCGGCCGGCGGGATCTCGAGGACGAGCGTCGTCCCCGGCCGGAGGATGGCGTTCGCCCGGAGGGTCGAGCCGGCGGCGGTCAGCCGGCCGTCGGCGATGAGGCGCTGGACGAAGCTGCGCGACAGGCCCGTCACGTCGGCGACGAGGCGGTCCGCCCGGTGGCGCCCCGGGGCGTCGGGCACGACGACCGTGCGCCGCTCGACCGCGGCCGCTGCCACCGGCTCAGGCATCGGCGGGTCGCTCCGCTCGGCCGATGCCGTCGATGGCCCGGCCGACGCCGGGGAAGATCGCCAGGACGATCAGCGAGACGATCGCGACCGTGATCGCCGCGTCGGCGACGTTGTAGGTGTAGAAGCGCCGGTCGCCGATCCCCATGTCGATCCAGTCGAGGACGTAGCCGAAGCGGAGCCGGTCGATGAGGTTGCCGATCGCGCCGCCGAGGAGCAGCCCGAGGGCGATCGAGGTCGCCCGGGACGGAGTCGACCGGGCGTGGAACCAGGCGATGATCCCGATGACGCCGAGCGAGACGACGGCGAAGAGGACCGCGCTGTCCCGGAAGAGCCCGAACAGGGCGCCGGTGTTGCGGCCGTGGACGAAGCGCAGCCAGTCGCCGAGGACCTCGATCGTCTCGCCCGGGTCGATCGTCGCCGCAAGCCAGACCTTGGTCGCCTGGTCGAGGACGACGACGACCGCGGCGAGCCCGACGAAGACCGCCCAGTGGGGCCGGCCCGCAGGCCCCGACGGCTCGGTCACGGCGGATCCCCGGGACCGCCGCGCCGCAGGCCGATCGCGACCGTGCCGCTCTCGAGCTCGACGGTCGCGGTGGCCGCGCCGGCTGGTGCCGGTCCGCCCTCGACGGCGTCGGCGAGCGTCTCGGTCGCGACGCCGTCGAGCCACGGCCGGAGTCGGTCGGGCACCGGGTCGACCCACAGGACGATCCGCTCGGCGAGCTCGAGGCCCGCCTCCCGACGGAGGTCCTGGACCGCCCGCTGGAGCTCGCGCGCGTCGCCCTCGGCCCGCAGCTCGTCGGTCAGGGCGGTGTCGATGACGACGACGAGGCCCTCGTCGTGGGCGACCGCCGTGCCGGGTCGGGGCGTCGCCAGGATCTCGACCTCGTCCGGGGCGAGGGTGACGCCGCCGAGGGTCACCGAGCCGTCGGGGCGGAGCTCGAACGCCCCGTCGCGGGCGGCGGCCATGACCGCCGGGATCGCCGGGCCGAGCCGCCGGCCGATCCTCGGCAGGAGCGGCTTCACCCGCCGGTCGACGAGGTCCGACTCGTCGCCGATGAGCTCGATCGCCTTGACGTTCAGCTCGTCGGCCATCAGGTCGAGGAGCGAGTCGAGCTCGTGCAGGTCGCCGCCGGGCAGGGCGACCCACATCCGCGCCAGCGGCTGGCGGATCTTGAGGCCGGCCGAGGCACGGAGGGTCCGTGCCAGCTCGACCGCCCGGCGAGCCGTCGCCATCGCGTGCTCGAGGCGCTCGTCCCGGTCGGCCGCCAGCCGCTCGGCGGGCCAGCGGACGAGGTGGACGCTGTCGGGCGCGTCCGCGTCGACGGCGACGACGAGGTCCCGGTAGAGCGACTCGGCGAGGAACGGCAGGATCGGGGCGAGGACGGTGGCCGCGGTCACGAGCGCCGCGTGGAGCGTCGCGAACGCCGCGGCCTGGTCCACCGGGTCGTCGTTCCGCGAGCAGCGCCGGCGGGTCCGCCGGAGGTACCAGGTCGAGAGGTCGTCGAGGTAGGTCGAGATCGTCTCGGCGGCCCGGAGCGTGTCGTAGTCGGCGAGCCGCTCCCCCGCGGCCGCCGCCGTCGCCGCCGCCCGCGACAGGATCCAGCGATCGATCGCCGGTCGCTCCGCCGGCGGCGGCGTGGTTGCGCTCGGCGTCCAACCGGCGAGCCTGGCGTACGTCACGGAGAAGGCGAAGACGTTCCACAGGACGAGGAGCTCGCGCCGAGCCTCGTCCGCGGCGTGCCAGCCGAAGAGGATGTTGTCCTCCGGCCGCGCCTTGGCGAACATCCAGCGCATGACGTCGACGCCCATCCGGTCGGCCGCCTCGTCGAACTCGATCGCGTTGCCCCAGCTCTTGTGCATCTGCCGGCCGTCCTCGGCGAAGACCAGGGCGTAGCCGAAGATCGTCAGGAACGGCGGCTCGCGGCGGAGGACCGTCGCCATCGCGAGCATCGAGTAGAACCAGTTCCGGAACTGGCCGGGGAAGCTCTCGGTGATGAAGTCGGCCGGGAACCACTGCCGCCAGTACTCGGGGTCCTCGCGGAAGTGGAGCGTCGAGAACGGGACGATGCCGGCGTCGAGCCACGGGTTGCCGACGTCCGCGATCCGCGACACAGGGGCGCCACAGCCGGGGCAGGCGATCGACACCTCGTCGACCCAGGGCCGGTGGGGCGTGTGGCCCTCGAACCGGTCCCAGCCGGACACCGCCCGCGCCCGGAGCTCGTCGCGGCCGCCGATGACCTCGACGGTGCCGCAGGCCGCGCAGTCGTAGATCGGCAGCGCCAGCCCCCAGTAGCGCTTCTTGCTGATCATCCAGTCGTGCATGTTGCGGAGCCAGTCGAGCTCGCGGTCGTAGCCGAATTCCGGGATCCACCGGATCGCGTCGACGACCTCCATGATCTGGTAGCGGAGGCTCGCGTCGACCTGCTCGCGGGTCAGCGTCTCGCGCGGCTGGTCGTAGACCGGGCCCATGCTGATGAACCACTCGTCGACGAGCCGGAACAGCAGCGGCGTGTTGCACCGCCAGCAGTGCGGGTAGCGGTGCTGGTACGGCTCGAGGTGATAGAAGAAGCGGCGCCGCTCGAGGTCGTCGACGATCGGCTCGGCCACCGAGGGTGCCTCGCGGCCGGTCAGCCAGTCGAACCCCTCGACGTACCGGCCGTCCTCGTCGATCGGGGCGACGATCGGCAGCCCGAGCGCCCGGCCCAGCTGGTAGTCCTCGGCGCCGCAGCCGGGGGCGATGTGGACGATCCCGGTGCCCTCGTCCTCGCCGACCTCGTCCCAGGCGACGACGCGGTGCTCGTAGCCGGTCGCCGCGAAGGCCGCCCGGACCGCCGGCAGGTCGTCGTACGGTCCGTCGTAGCGCCAGCCGACGAGGTCGCTCCCGGGCCGCTCGTCGAGGACCTCGAACGGTCCCTGGAGCGCCGCCGACAGGGTCCCCTTGCCGAGCCAGAACACCGAGCCGCCCTGGCGGACCTGGACGTAGCGCAGCGCCGGCCCGACCGCGGCGGCGACGTTCGCGGTGAGGGTCCAGGGCGTCGTCGTCCAGACGAGCAGCGCTTCCCCGGGGCGGTCGAGGAGCGGGAAGCGGACCGTCAGGCCCGGATCCTCCCGGTCCTGGTAGCCCTCGTTCATCTCCATCTGCGACAGGCCGGTCCCGCAGCGCGGGCACCACGGCATCGTGTCGTGGCCCTTGTAGAGCCAGCCGCGCCGATGGCACTCGGCGAGGAACCCCCAGATGAGGTCGTTGTTCTCGTTGCTGAAGGTGAAGTACGACCCGCCGATGTCGGGCATCCCGAGCCGGCCGACGAGCATCTCGACCGAGTCGCTCACCGGGCCATTGGGGCCGGCGATCGTCGCCGGCTGAGCGGGGTCCTCGGCGAGAAGGTCGTGCAGCCGCCGCAGCTCGTCGGGGTCGTTCCAGTCCATCCACATGCCGAGGCGGATCGACTGCTCGGTCTGGCGGGCGGCATAGGCGAGGACCCGCTGCTTGCAGAGGGTCACGAACCGATCGATCCCGTAGGCCTCGATGTCGCGCTTGCTCGTGAAGCCGAGGTCGCGCTCGACGTTCACCTCGACCCACAGGCCCTGGCAGTCGAAGCCGTTCTGCCAGCGCTGGTCGTGGCCGAGCATCGCCCGGTAGCGCTGGAAGATGTCCTTGTACGTCCGACCCCAGGCGTGGTGAACGCCCATCGGGTTGTTGGCCGTGATCGGCCCGTCGAGGAAGCTCCAGCGGGGCCCGCCGGCGTTCTGTGCGCGCAGGCGCGCGAAGGTCCGGCGCTCGCGCCACAGATCGAGGATCTCGTGCTCGCGCGCGACGAGGTCGGGCTTGGCGGTGACGGGACGGAACATCGCTCCTCGGGTCGGATCGGGACGACGGACGCCTCCGCGCCGTCACAGGCTGGCGACCGGGGTCGTCAGAGGCCCTCGGACACACCGGACGGAGGACCTGACTATCCTACCCGCGATGGACCACGCCCAGCAGCCGCGAGCGCGCGGCAAGTCGCCGTTCGTCGCGGCCTTCCTGTCGCTGCTCTTCCCGGGTCTCGGCCACCTCTACGTCGGCGCCTACGCCCGGGCCCTGGCCTGGGCCGCCGTCCCGGTCCTCGGGCTGGCCCTCGTCGGCGGGATCGTCCTCCGGATGGATCGGCTCGAGCTGCTCGGCTTCGTCATCCAGCCGTGGGTGCTCCAGTCGGTCTTCCTCCTCAACGTCGTCTTCTTCGGCTACCGGATCGTCGCGACGATCGACGCCTGGCGGCTCGCCTCGTTCGCGAACGCCTGGCGGGCGAGCGGCGGCGGCCGGCTCGGCCCGCCGCGGATCCGCTACTCGGTGCCGTCGATCGCCGGGCTGGCGGCGGTCTGCCTCGTCATGTCGGGGGCCCACGTGGCCGTCGCCCGCTACGACCTCCAGGCGATGGAGCTCGTCGGCTGCGTCTTCGGCGCGGAGGGTGACGCGTCCTGCGACGAGTCGCCTGACGCCTCCGCCGACCCATCGGGCTCGACCGAGCCCGATCCGAGCACCGAGCCCTCGCCGTCGCCGCTCCCCTCGCCGACCGGGTCGGCCGCGCCCCTCACCTCGCCGCTGCCGCCGTGGGACGGCAAGGAGCGCCTGAACATCCTCCTCGTCGGCTCGGACGAGCGCGAGGGGATCGCCGGCAAGCGGACCGACACCCTCATCGTCGTCTCGATCGATCCGGTGACGAAGCGGGTCGCGATGTTCAGCCTGCCGCGCGACACGGTCGACGTGCCGATCCCGCCGGGCCCGGCCCGGAACGTCTTCGGACGGGTCTACGCCGGCAAGGTCAACGGCTTCTACAGCGCGGTGGCCCGGCGGCCCGACCTCTACCCGGGGACCGACGCGACACGCGGGTTCAACGGGGTCAAGGCGATCCTCGGCGAGCTGTACGGCCTCGACATCCGCTGGTTCGTCGAGGTCAACTTCGATGGCTTCAAGCGGGTCGTCGACGCGATGGGCGGCGTGACGATCAACGTCCAGATGCCGGTCAGCGACGACGAGTACCCCGGCGACGACGGCCGCCTCCGCCGCGTCTACATCCCGACCGGCGTCCAGCACATGACCGGCGAGGAGGCGCTCATCTACGCCAGGTCGCGCCACAGCTCGACCGACTTCGATCGAGGCTCCCGCCAGCAGCGGGTCCTCGTTTCGCTCCGCGAGCAGACCGACATCGCCAGCCTCGTGCCGCGGCTCGACGAGCTCGTCGACGCCCTCAAGACCGCGATCCGGACCGACATCCCGGTGTCGGAGCTCCCGAAGCTCCTCGCCCTCGCCGACGGGGTGGACATCAAGGACATCCGCTCCTACGTCTTCGCGCCCGACTTCTGGGCCGAGGAGCGACGGTCGGGCGACCCGCGCGGGTACGTCATCGTCCCCCGCCTCGAGCGGATCCGGACGGCGGTCCGGACGGCCTTCACCGCGGACCCCGACCTCGAGGCGCGGCGCGAATCGATCTCGGCCGAGGGCGCCCGGGTCTGGGTCCTCAACGGCTCGGGGGTCGACGGTCAGGCCCGCGTCGTCGCGACCTTCCTTGAGTTCCAGGGCTTCCTCGTCTCGCTGCCGAGCCAGCGCCCCGAGGGTCCGCCGGCGACCGTCACGTCGATCGTCGCCTACAACGGGGCGGAGACCACATTCCCGGCGTCGATCGCCTACCTCGAGACGCTCTACGGCGTGACGGCCACGCCGGTAGCCGACCCGGCGGCCCGGGCCGACATCGTCATCACCACGGGCAAGACGACGCCGCTGCCGACGCCGCCGCCGGCCCCCTGAAGCCCGATCGGCCCGATCCGACCCGGGCGACCCCTATCCGATCGGCGTCAGCCAGGACGCGTAGCGCGGGTCGCGGCCGCGGACCGCGTCGAAGTAGCGGGTCCTGATCTCACGGGCGATCGGGCCGACCTCACCGCTGCCGACCTTGCGGTGGTCGACCTCGATGACCGGGCTCACCTGGACCCCGGTCCCGCAGAGGAAGACCTCGTCCGCGACGTAGAGCTCCGAGCGGTCGATCGAGCGCACCTCGACGGGCAGTCCGAGGTCGGTCGCGAGGGTCATCATCGCCCGCCGGGTGATCCCCTCGAGGATGTCGTCGCTGACCGGCGGGGTCAGGACGACGCCGTCTCGGACGACGAAGAGGTTGGCAGCCGACGCTTCCGAGGCGTGCCCGTCGGGGGTCATCACGAGCGACTCGTCGAACCCGTTCAGCTCCGCCTCGGACTTCTGGAAGGCCATGTTGACGTAGCCGCCGACGATCTTGCCGCGGGCAGGCAGCGCCTCGTCGGCGTTGCGTCGCCACGAGGACGACATCAGCCGCACGCCGTGGTCGACGTCGATGTAGTTGCCGAACGGCAGGCTGACGACGTAGAGCTGGTGCTCGAGGTGATGGAGCCGGACGCCGATCGCCCGGGTGCTCTTGTAGAACGAGGGTCGGATGTAGACATCCTCGCGGAAGCCGTTCCGCCGGACGGTCTCGACGGCGATCGCGACGAGCTCGTCGGTCGAGGGGACGGGCTCCATGAGGAGGATCCGACAGGACCGCCGGATCCGCTCCATGTGCTCGGCGAGGAACAGCCCGTACAGCCGGCCCTGCTCGGGGTTCCAGTAGGCCCGGATCCCCTCGAAGACGGCCGTCCCGTACATGAACGCGTGGGTCATGATGCTGACCTTCGCGTCACGCATCGGGACGTAGTCGCCCTCGAAGTAGCAGATGAGGCTGTCAAGGTCGACGGGCGCCGGCGCTGCGGGCGCGGGGGCCTCGGCGGGCTCCTGGGTGAGCATCGGGATCGCGCTCCTGTCGTGGCGGCCCGGTCGGTCGCACCGCCGTGGGGCCGGGCATCGGCCACAGGATACCAGCGCCCCGGCCGCGCTCCGGAGGGCCGTCCCGTCGCTCGCGGGGGGCCGGCGGTCACCTCCGACCGGTCGATCGGCCGGGACCGCGGGGCGGCGGGCCTAGATGGCGCCGGAGAGCTGGACCAGGACGAGCGCGACGTAGACGAGGTAGGCGACGCCGCCGACGAGGAGCCGCCGCCCGTAGAGCGCCTGCGACCGCGCCATCGGGATGAAGATCGCGGCGACCGAGATGAAGGCGATCCCGGCCGACGCGAAGGCGAGCAGCGAGTCGCTCGTCACCGACCACGCGCTCCCGGCGAACAGGACCGCGACGACCGTCGGGATGGTGCTCTGGAAGACCATCGCCCCGGTGATGTTGCCCATCGCCAGCGTGTCCTTGCCCTGCCGGACCCAGATGACGCTGTTGAACTTCTCGGGCAGCTCGGTCGCGATCGGGGCGATGATGAGGGCGAGCAGCGCCTCGTCGACCCCGAGCGACGACGAGACCCCCTCGACCGCGCCGATGAACGCGTACGCCCCCGCGACGATGCAGGCCAAGGCGAACAGCACCTGGAGGTTGACGACCCGAAGGCGTGGCACGGTCGGGTCGCGTCGACGCCCGTGGCGGTCGACCCGGTGGAACCGGAGCGGTGCGAGGTCGGCCGCGTCGACGTCGGGGTCGGCCTCGAAATGCCCCTTGACGTACCAGGCGTAGATGCCGATGAGCATCGCGGCGACCGCCCAGCGGACCGCCGCGAGGTCGGACGGGACGACCGCGACGGCGATCGCGATCGCGTAGGCGACGACGAAGAAGCGGATGTCGTGGCCGAGCACGCCGATGTCGACGCGCATCCGGTCGCTGCCGCCACGACGGCGGCGCGTCGCGAGGACGGCGACGCCGGTCACGAACATCGCGAGCGTCGCGAGCATGAACGGCGCCCCGAGGATCGCCCCGACGCCGATCTCGTCCGAGCTCTCGCCGGAGAGGAAGACGATCGCGATGATCGGGATCATCGTCTCGGGGAGCGCGGTCCCGACCGCGGCGAGGACGGAGCCGACGGCCCCCTCGGCGAGCCCGAGCTTGCGCCCGAACCACTCGATCCCGTTGGTGAAGAGCTCGGCGCCGAGGAGGATCGTGAGGAGCGAGACGAGCAGGACGCCGAGGCCGAGCGGACCCTCCATCAGACGACCGTGCCGGTGACGACGGCGAGGCCGATCACCGCCAGGATCGCGGCGGAGACGAGGGCCATCCGGCGGTCGCCGGCCTCGGCGTAGCCGAGGAGCGCCGCCGCGACGCGGGCGACCGGGGTCGCGATGACGATGCCGATGCCGAGCCACAGGAAGCCCTCGGGCTGGAGGGTCGCGATCGCCTCGAGCACCGCCCCGGGCTCGAGCGGTGGCGCCGCGTCGAGGGGCGAGATCCCGGCGGCCAGGAGCAGGACGACGCCGATCGCCAGCAGGCCGACCCCGAGGTAGGTCCCGAGGGTGATGATCCGGGCGATCCGGTGCTCCATCGCGCTCGCGCCTCAGATCCCCAGGGCCCGGCGGCCCATCTGGATCGCCGTGTAGCCGAGGACGACGACGAACAGGAGCCGGAGCCAGCGGACGTCGATCCGGTGGGCCAGTCGCGATCCGACCGACGCCCCGACGAAGACGCCGACGACGGTCGGCCCGGCGACGTACGGATCGATCCCGTCCTGGAGCAGGTAGACGATCGCGCCGGCCGCGGCCGTCACCCCGATCATCAGGTTGCTCGTGGCGGTCGAGACGCGGAGCGGGACGCCCATCGCGAGGTGCATGACCGGGACCTTGATCAGCCCGCCGCCGACGCCCAGGAGCGCCGACACGACCCCCGCGAAGAGGCTGCCGGCGATCCCGGTCGGCAGCGAGTGGACCGCGTAGCCGGGACCCGCGAGCCCGTCGACGAAGGCGTCGCTCGTCGAGGACGGCCCGGGATCGGTCGCGTCCGGGTCCGGGGCGGCGCTCGGACGCCGAAGCATGGTCACGGCCGTGTACGCGAGCAGGATCGCGAAGAGCCCCGCGAGCAGGCGCTCGTCGAGGAGGAAGGCGACCGTGCCACCGGCGAGCGCCCCGATCGCGGTGAACAGCTCGAGGGTCATGCCGAGCCGCAGGTTCGCGACCCGCCGCTCGAGATAGACGCTCGCGGCGGCGCCGCTCGTCATCACGACGGCGACGAGGCTGACGCCGACGGCCTCGCGCAGCGGCAACCCGAAGCCGAGCGTCAGCAGCGGCACCAGCAGGATGCCGCCACCGAGACCGAGGAGCGAGCCGAGGGCGCCGGCCACGACGCCCCCAAGGGCCATGGCGAGCGCGACGAGCACGTCAGTCCCGCGAGCGGTGCGTCGTCGGGCCGGGCGTCAGGGGCGGAGGTGCTGCGGCGCGTACGGCAGGAGCGCGACGTGGCGGGCCCGCTTGAGCGCGACCGACAGCTCGCGCTGGTGACCGGCGCAGGTGCCCGTCTTACGGCGGGGCTCGATCTTCGCCCGCTCCGAGAGGTAGCGGCGGAGGCGGTTGACCTCCTTGTAGTCGATCTGGACCGTCTTGTCGGCGCAGAACGCGCAGACCTTCCGGCGGCGCCGGTCGCGGTAGAAGTCGTCGCGGCGCTTGCTCTTGCCAGGGGGCATCGGTCGTTCGTCCTTCGTGGTGGCGGGTCGGGATCAGAAGGGCAGGTCGTCGAGATCGCCGGCGTCGGCCTCGGCGGGCCGAGCCGCCGGGCGCGGCGGGGCCGCGGAGAAGCCGCCGGCC
The DNA here is from genome assembly GCA_964483405.1 of uncultured Anaerolineaceae bacterium. Lineage (GTDB taxonomy): Bacteria > Chloroflexota > Limnocylindria > Limnocylindrales > CSP1-4 > CAZABC01. Next base: position 5,128 of record CAZABC010000001.1, on the reverse strand, counting down.
TCGTCCTCGGTGCGCTCTCGGCGCTCGAGGCTGATGACGTTGTCGGCGGTGACGTCGAGCGACGTCCGGGTCGTGCCGTCGGAGCCCGTGTACTCGCGGCTCTTGAAGCGGCCCTCGACGAAGACCCGGTTGCCCTTGCGGAGCTGCTCCGCGGCGCGCTCGGCGCGGTCGCCCCAGATGCTCACCCGGAACCAGTCGGTCTCCTCGGTCCACTCGCCGGTCTGCTGGTTCTTCGTGCTCTGGTTCACCGCGACCGTGAACTGGGTGACCGGCCGGCCGCTCGGCGTGTACCGCATCTCCGGGTCGCGGCCGAGGTTGCCGATGAACATGAGCTTGCAGAAGGACATCGCGCTTCCCTCCCTACTCGATCGCGGCGGGAGCGGCCTCGCTCTCGGACTCGTCGATGCGCTCGCCGGTCTCCTCCTCGACCTCGTCCTCGGCGGGCGGGATCGCGGCCTCATCCTCGCCCTCGTCGACGCCCTCGCCGCCGTCGCGGCGGGCCGGCTTGACCGGGCGCTCGACGCGGGTGACGAGGTGGCGCAGGACCTCCTCGGTGATCAGGAGGCTCCGCTCGAGCTCGGCGATCGCCTCCGGCGGGGCCTCGAAGAGGATGATGTGGTAGGAGCCCTCGCGGTAGCGGTCGATCGGGTAGGCGAGGCGTCGGCGACCCCAGGGGGCGACCTTGACGATCTGGCCGCCGGCGGCGGCGATCTGTCGGGTCGCGCGGTCGACGACCGCGGCGGTCCGGTCGTCCGGGGCATCCGGGCGCAGGACCAGCATCAGCTCGTATCGGCGCATGCTGCGCACATCTCCTTCCTGTGGGGAACGCCCCGGTTGCGGTCGATCACCGTCCGGAGCCGAAAGGCTCGCGGAGTCTAGCACGGTCCGCCGATGTATCCTCTCGCCGACCAGCCAGCCGAACCCGGGGGACCCGTGGCCGCCACGAACATCCTGCTCGTCGAATCGGATCCGACCGCCGCGGAGGCGCTCGGCGCGAAGCTCGCCACCGCCGGCCATGCCATCACCATCGCGCCCGACGCCGACGAGGCGTTCCGTGCGGCCGCCGCCCACGGGCTCGTCGTCATCGGGACCGTCGCGGGCGAGCGGACGGGCATCGACGTCTGTCGCGAGCTGCGGGCGACGCCGGCGCTGGCCGCGGTTCCGGTCCTGTGCATCGCCGCGAGCGACGACGTCGAGGAGCGGATCGCCTACCTCGAGGTCGGTGCGGACGACGTCATCGCCCGTCCGTTCGACGAGCGCGAGCTCGACGCCCGCGTCGAGGCGCTCCTGCTGCGCTTCCAGCGCTCGGCAAGCCTGACGCCGGTCGCGGCGGCCGGAGCCCCGGTCGTCGGTGGGAAGCGGCGGATCGTCGCCGTCTACTCGCCCAAGGGCGGGGTCGGGACGACGACGATCGCCACGAACCTCGGCGTCGTCCTGGCCGGCCGGCCAGGGGTCCAGGTCGTCCTCGTCGACCTCGACCTGCCGTTCGGCCAGGTCGCCCTCCAGCTCAACCTCCGGACGGCGTCGACCGTCGGCGACCTCGCCCGGGACCGGACCGCCCTCGAGGAGCCGGAGCTGCTGCGGACCTACGCGACCCGCCACGAGTCGGGGCTCCTTGTCATCCCGGCCCCGACCTCCGCCGACGACGCCGCGATGATCACCGGCGAGCAGGTCGGGCGGATCGTCAGGAGCGCGGCGGCGGCGTTCGACATCGTCGTCGTCGACGCCGGGTCGTCGCTCGACGAGCGGGCGCTGGCGGTCCTCGACGCGGCCGACGTCATCGTTCTGCCCGTCGTCGCCGAGATCTCGTCGCTCAAGGTCGTCCACGCCCTCCTCGACATGGCGAACCGGACCGGCACGATCGGCACGAAGACGATGTTCGTCCTCAACCACATCTTCGCCCGCGAGCTGATCAAGGCCCGCGACGTCGAGTCGTCGCTCGGAGCGAAGCTCGAGGGTTCCCTCCCCTACGACGCCCTCGTCTACCTCAAGGCCGTCAACGAGGGCTACCCGGTCGTCCGCGGCGCCGCGGACTCGCCAGCTGCCGACGCGTTGCGCCGGCTGGCCGCCGCCGCCATCCCGCTCGAGGGTGGCGCAGCGGCGGTCGGCTCGACGGCGCCGGCCAACCAGGACAAGCGCGGCGGGCTCTTCGGAGGGCTCCGCCGCCGCTGACCCGTCGCAGCGTGCCGGATCCGTCGCGGCGACCCGTGTGCCGCCCCACCGACCCGCAGCGGCCCGTCTCCAGGCCGGGGCGGTCGGCCCGTCAGGGGCGCTGCTCCGGTGCGGCACGGAGTCCCGCGCAGCGGCGACCCGACCGCTGGCATCTTTACCGCTCGGATGGGCGACCAGCACGCGTGGCCGACCTGCGGAACCGACGGAACGGCGAGGCGGCCGAGCGTGCCGGGTCAGCATTCCAGCAGCGAGGGTGCTCCTGGCCCACGACCGAGGTCGGTGGAGACGGCGATCCGCCCCGCGCGACTCGCGTGGCGCGCGATGCGTGGCCGGGTGGTGCCGAGGGCGAGGTTCGAACTCGCACGGGGTCGCCCCCAGCGGTGTTTAAGACCGCCGCGTCTGCCGGTTCCGCCACCTCGGCGTTGGGGCATCGTACGCCGCCCCGGAACGAGCGAACCGGCCCCGAAGGGCCGGTCCGATGCCTGGCAGTGGAGGCGACGAGCGGATTCGAACCGCTGAATAGAGGTTTTGCAGACCTCCGTGTTAAGCCACTTCACCACGTCGCCGGGTGGCTGGCTGCCCCTCGAGGATTCGAACCTCGGTTCTCGGATCCAAAGTCCGCTGTCCTACCACTAGACGAAGGGGCAGCGGCAGGTTCGCTCCTGAGCGGCGGTCCAGGGAGAGGGAGTGGAGCGGAAGACGGGACTCGAACCCGCGACCCTCACCTTGGCAAGGTGATGCTCTACCAACTGAGCCACTTCCGCCCGTTTGACCCGGCGCGCCGGCCGGTGCTGGTGCCGAGAGCCAGATTCGAACTGGCGACACCGCGATTTTCAGTCGCGTGCTCTACCAACTGAGCTATCTCGGCCCGTCGTCGCCGGACGATCGGGACCGTCCGTCGGCGGCCGAGAGGATACCACGGGCTCTCTCGGGCCGACAAGGACGCGGCCGGTCGCGCGACGTCGGCCGGCGGGCCGGCGCGGGCGGCGTCGGAGCCGCCGGCAGGGTCGCGGCATCGCCGCCACTCCCTCGCCGGACCCGGCCCGGCGAGCGTCAGTCCAGGCCCGACAGGACGGCCAGCTGGTTCGGGTCGAGGGGTGGACGGCCGGTGAGCTCGCGGAGCCGGTCGACGCGCTCGGCGATCGGCGGGTGGGTCGAGAAGAGGCCGGAGGCCCGCGCCTCGAACTTCTTGATCGGGTTGGTGAAGTAGAGGTGCTGGGTCGCCCGGTTGGCGACCTCGAGCACCTCGCGGTCCGAGGCGATGATCGCGAGCGCTCGCTCGAGCCCGACGGGGTTCCGGGTCAGCTCGACCGACGACGCGTCGGCCAGGAACTCGCGCTGCCGGCTGACCGCCAGCTGGACGATGCGGGCGATGAACGGAGCCAGGATGGCGAGGACGATCGACAGGATCGCCAGGAGCGCCATGAGGCCGCCGCCGTCGCGACTCGCGCCCCTCGAGCGGCGGCCGCCGAACCAGAACGCGTAGCGCAGGTACATGTCGGCGAGGAGGGCGATGCTGCCGACGAGCACGCCGACGAGGAGCGAGAACCGGATGTCGAAGTTGCGGACGTGCGACAGCTCGTGCCCGATGACCCCCTGGAGCGCCTCGCGGTCGAGCTTCTCGAGGAGCCCGGTCGTCACCGCGATCGAGGCGTGCTCGGGGTCCCGGCCGGTCGCGAACGCGTTCGGCGCGGTGTCGTCGATGAGGTAGACCGCCGGGGCCGGGATCCCGGCCGACAGCGACAGCTCGCGGACGACGTTCATGAGCTGCGGGGCCGCCGCCTCATCCACCGGCCGGGCCCGCGACGCGGCCAGGACGAGCCGGTCACCCGAGAACCACGAGCCGGCCGACAGGAGCGCCCCGAGGACGACCGCCCCGAGGGTCACCGCGACGGCCCCGGCGGGGTCCGCGGTGACGACGAAGCCGATCGTCGCCCCGAGCGCGCCGAGGAGGGCAAGGACGACCAGGACGAGCAGGATGGAGTTCCGCCGGTTGGCCGCCTGCTGCTGATAGAAGGTCGTCATCGTCGCGCCATGCCCTCGGCGATCGGCGCGGCCCGGCCGTCCGACGCGTCCGGGCCGCCGCGGGTCGCTAGGCCCGGAGGCTCAGGTCGACGCCGGGGACCTGCTCGACCTCGTCGGGGGCATCGAAGAACTCGCGCTTGATGAAGCCGAGGGGTCCGGCGATCAGGACCGACGGGAACGTCTGGAGCGCGGTGTTGTAGTCGCGGACCGTCGCGTTGTAGTGCTGCCGCGAGAAGCTGATCTGGTTCTCGGTCGTCGTCAGCTGCTCCTGCAGGCTGAGGACGTTCTCGTTCGCCTTGAGCGTCGGGTAGTTCTCGACCACGGCGAACAGCGACCGCAGGGCGCCGGTCAGCATGTTCTCGGCGGCAGCCTGGCCGGCCGGTCCCTGGGCGCCGGCGGCGATGGCGGCGGCCCGGGCCTCGGTGACCCGTGTCAGGGTGTCCTGCTCGAACTCGAGATAGCCCTTGACGGCGCTGACGAGGTTCGGGATGAGGTCGTAGCGGCGCTTGAGCTGGACCTCGATCTGGGCGAAGGCCTCGTCGACGCGCAGTCGCCGCTGGACGAGGCCGTTGTAGATGAGGATGACCACGATGACCACGATCGCGACGACGATCAGGCCGACGATGAGCACGGGTTGCAAGGCGTCCTCCATGCACGACGGAGCTGATGGCGACGAGTGTACGCCGGGCCGTCGAGCCTGACGTCGGCCGAGGACCGCGGTGGTGGGCGGTGAGGGACTCGAACCCCCGACATCCTCGGTGTAAGCGAGGCGCTCTGACCAGCTGAGCTAACCGCCCGGACCGATGCTACCGCCGCGACGCTACCACCCCCGGAAACGCGAAGCGGGCGGCTGACGCCGCCCGCTCGATCAGGCGAAGGGTGGTGCCCAGGCCGGGACTTGAACCCGGATGAGTTGCCTCATACGCCCCTC